>JAEFAB010000020.1 GCA_016292095.1 Eubacterium sp.
CGAGTAGGCTGATTCCTACTCGATACCCACTCTGTGTAATCACTTCGAATCCACTTCGCTACTTCTCAGTGATTACACGGTCGCCAAGTGAAAATCTCTGTGCAAGCACAGATTTTCGCTTGGCTCGTCGTAGATAACAAAAAACAGGATCTGCATCGCAGATCCTGTTTCCTAAATCACTTCTATTTAACAATCATCATCGTCATCATATTCGCCCCAGTCATCCCAATCATCATCGTCGTCGTACTCATCCCAATCATCATCATCATAGCTTTCATCATCATAAGAATAATGACCTAAAACTTTTCCGGACTTTCCGTCAATAATATAGGAATACTCCATACCGCTGCCTTCATAGGAAATATAATATTTTCCTTTTGAGAAATAAGCGGATGTGAATACAATACCTTTTCGGTTAATTCCTGATTTGTTTAATGCGATGGATTTTGCTTTATCCATTCCAATATAATCATCTTCCGATGTGTTTCCGCTCTTCTTTGCTGATTTAGAAGAACCTGAGTTGCTTGTTCCGGAATTGGAAGAGATTGAAGACTTCTTATGCTTTTTATGTTTTTTGGAAGACTCTTCTTCTGTATTCTTCTCTTCACTCTTTCCTTTTTTTGTCGCTTCCTCACTTGTGGTTTCCATACTCACATCCGCTTCAGTGGTGACATTCTTCTCTGTTCCCTGTTCTTTTTTAGGGGTTGAGTCACACGCTGCAAGTGAACACATTATAAGCACTAATACCAGACTGGTAATTGCTCTTCTTTTCTGTTGAATTAATTTCATACTTATTTCCTCCTTCTATGTCTTGTCTCTTATACTAGTTAAACGGAAATTATCGCAATATTATTTCAAAAAATTCATTTTTAATATCCTCGAATTGAAAAGCTGTTCTCCGGAACAACATCCATTGTTTTCACGCTAAGATCTTCAATCCAGATGTAACGTTGCTTTTCCAATTGCAAAATCATCTGATCGATGTCCACTTCCGTGCCTTGTACTTCCATTTCCACTCTACCGTCATAGCAGTTTCGCACCCATCCGGTCAGCCCCAATGATTGGGCAATGTAGTAGGCTTTATAACGAAATCCTACACCTTGCACTCTTCCCGAGAAAAATATGTGTTTTCTGACTTTCTCCATAGTTTTCTTCCTTTACGTTTATGCTCCCGGATCATCTTCACCGGCCATCCATTCTTTGAAATAGGCAGCCTCTATAAAACGCTCTTCATATGCTCCCCATGCTGACCACTTTGTATAAACCTTTTTTCCTTTCTTATTCTTTTTGTATGCTCTGACACGATATTTCATACGAGTCGAATTATAAGATTTCAAAGATTCCAAAGGAATTCCGACACTCTTTGTTGTGATTTTTTTCCGAACATTATCCTCCATTAATTCCACCTGATATCCGGTTGCGCCTTCTACCGGACTCCATGTCCATTCAGAAACGTTTGCCGGAACAATCTTTTTAAAACTCATATTGTATTTAATCTTCGGCAACCATGTCTTTAACATCTTAGCTCTGTTGTATTTTTCATTCGTTGCAAAAATATAATTGCATTGCACATTTTTGTTTAGTACTACTTTTGCATTAATATCTTCTAACGCATACTCGTCTAACTTTGTGGATTTTGGGATTTCAATCTGTTTCAATTTTGTATGGCTAAATGCCCCTTTCCCAATCTCTTTTAATTTCTTTGGCAATTTAATTGTTTTCAGATCTGTATAAGAAAAAGTTTCTGCTTCAATTCGTTTCAATCCTTTCGGTAAGCGAACACTTTTTAATGTACTTACTGAAAATGCCGCTTTTTTAATCGTTTTCACACTATTCGATAGGTAAATCTTCTTAAGTCTTGTATTGCCAAATGCATACTCTCCAATTGTTTTCAATTTCTTTAATCCATCGATTTCTTTTAACGGGCACTCATAAAAAGCCTCTCTGTCAATTGTTTTGACATTTTTTGCCCCCTTGATTCTTTTAACCTTTGTCTGGCTAAATGCTGCTTTCCCAATAGTTCGTGCTTTACCGTCGATTTTCACTGTCGTTGATTTGCCTACATAACGTAAAATTGTTTTTCCGTTCTTAGACATTACCAGCCCTTTTGTCACTTTATAATTCTTATTGCTTTTGCTAATTTCTACTGTTTTCGGTTTTCCAAAACACAGTTCTTCAAGTCCCTGTTTCAATCCCTTACCAATTTTAACTTTTTTGATTGTATTGTAGGTATATATCGAATCATCTTCTCCGTCGATGCAAAAAAAGGCGCCCGTTTCAATTGTTTTCACAGAATCCGGAATTACAATCCCGTCTTCGAGTTTCTCAGTAGAATATGTAAAAGCATGTTTTCGAATCACCTCAACATTGCTTCCAAGGGAAACACTCAGCAATTTGTGGCAATTACTAAAAGTATATTTTTCAATTTCTGTTACACCGTTTCCAATTGATACACTTTTTAAATCATGGCACACTTCAAAAGCTCCTTCGCCGATTTCTTTTACCGAATCCCCAATGATGACTTTTTGTAAGTACTTGTTATTAGCAAATGCATATGGTCCGATTTTACTAACCGTTTTAGGTATTGTAAAAGTTTTTGTTTCCGCTCCGGGATTAAACAACAACAACGTCTTTTTGTCCTTGGAATAGATAGCATCTCCCTCTTTAACGGAATCTTTATATTCCTCTCCCTCAAGGCAAAGACTCTTTTTCCCAAATGCCGAATACTCAAATGTTCCGTTTTTTCTGTCAACCACCCAATACTCACCACTTTCGGTCGGTTCTGTCGAATCCCACCACAATCCAAAATATTCATATCCATCTCTCATTGCATAATTATGTGTTTCCCCCGCTGCCGAAACTGCGATGGTAGAAACTGTCATTACGGTTGCAATTATTACTGCAATAAATTTTTTCATTTCTTTTCCTCCAATTAGGTTCTTTATAATATAAACGATACTCTTCATATTTTTATTTCAAAAATATTTTTTCTTAGTGCAACAGTTTGAATAATATTATACACTACTTTTATGAAGGTGTTAAAGCTTTATTACCGAAACTAACAGAAACCCTATTTTATATAAGGAGAACATTATGACGTACGATAAGGAAAATCTAGCGAAGGCAATTACCGGTGACCAAAACGCTTTTTCCAAAATCTATGAAGCAATCTATTCCGATTTGTATCGGTTGGCGCTTTATATGTGTGGAAATACCGGATTCGCCGAAGATATTGTTAGCGAAACTATTTTAGACGCTTATAAAGGAATTCACAATTTAAAATCAGCAGAGAACTTTGAACCATGGATTTTAAAGATTCTGTCTGCAAAGGTAAAACGGTCCTTTAAGAAAAACTACAATAGCTTTTCTATTCATAATCCAATGGCACGGTCTGTGGACGAGACGGAACTCACTTCACCGGACCTGTCTGAAGAAGGGATTCATCGCACTGATTTATTGAATGCTATGTCTTCTTTGAAGGCCATTGACCGTATGATTATTTCCCTTTGCGTCGTCCAGGAATATACCAGCGGAGAAGCAGCGGAAATTCTTTCCATGAATGCTTCTTCCCTTCGTTCCCGATTAAATCGAAGTTTGAAAAAACTGAAAAAAGAATTGGAGGAAAACGGTTATGAATAAAACAAATTCTTATAAAGATATTGATCAAGAAAATTTAGATATCGCAAGGAAGCTGAAAAAAGAAAGCGAACAGATTCCTGTGAAAGAACCGGCTGCCTTTGAGGAATTATTAAAGAAAGCCGAAAAGGAACAGCCAAATAAAAAAACGGTAAACTTCCGGAAACTTGCCGCCATTGCAGCTTGCTTCGTAGTTGCCATCGGTGTTGGTTCCGCTGTGTTCTTTACAAACAACCAGAAGAATCAAAGAAGAACCTTGCTTGCGGAAAACGGTGCTCCTGTAGCAGCATCTGATTATGACCAAATTTACGCTATTTTGAAATCAAATTATTTAGCCGCTTCGTATAAACAATCAACTTATTCCGGTAACACCCCGACAATGAAAATGGACGAAACCAATGATTTTGGTAATTCAAAGGCCATAAAAGACGAGGCGATACAATCCGACGAAAGTCTCGACAGTTCCGATAACGTCGAAAAGGATTACAGCCAGACTAATGTGCAAACGGAAAACATTGATGAAGAAGATATCATTCGCACCAACGGTGATTATATTTTTACACTACATCAGTCTCCACTGATGGTTGTTACACAAAAATACACCATTACCATTTCAAAAGTTGACGGTGAAAAAGTTTCCACCGTTTCCACCATCAATCTTCCGATTGAAAATATTGAAACTTTTTGCGGATTATATGTATACGAAGATTATCTGATTACCATCGGCACCACTGCTTCTGAGTATTACGACACTGCAAAGAAGTCCATCGACGGACAGACCACAGTATACACTTATAACATTTCCAATGTTAAGAAACCGTCGTTGGAAAACACAAACATTCAGGATGGATATTACATTTCTTCCCGTATGAAAGATAATTACCTTTATACCATTACTTCTAAAAAAGTATTTACAGGTACTGTTTTTAGCGAGAAACATTTTATTCCTGAAACTAACAAAAAAAAGGTTCCAACTTCCGATATTTATCTCTCAGATAATGATACTGCCGATGGTTTCACCGTCATCACCGGGCTGGATGTTACAAATTCTTCGAACTTCTCTTCCGTACAGTCTGTGTTAGGAAATACGGAACAGGTTTATGCAAGCTATGATAATCTTTATGTAATCAACAATTATGAAAAGCAGGAGATTTCCGATTTAGGCAAAAACGAATATTTTCCAAAAGATTCTTACGACAGAGCCGACGGTCAGGCTTATGATTTTATCGAAAAAAATTATCCTGACGTGAACTTGGACGAAGTTGTTCGAAAGAGAAGCAAAAAGCATTGTAACGAAACGGCAACTCTGGATATCGTAAAATATTCTTATGACAAAGGCATTTTGGAATTTGTTGCAGCTACCGAGACAAACGGAACTGCCGACAGTAATCTGTTCTTTGATGAGAAAGATGAATATCTGCGATTTGTTGCAACCAATACCTCTACAAGTTCTGTGGGATACAATTACACGTTTTACGACGAAGACGGCAAAGAACTCTATCACTATTACAGCCCAGTTTCTTACACCACTGCGGAAGATATTGATTTGTCCACTTCCGTAATCGTGTTGGATGCTTCCCTCAATAAGGTTGCTTCCATTGACGGACTGGCATACAACGAAGATCTTTACGCCGCCAGATATATGGGTAATTACGGTTACTTTGTAACCTTCCAACAAACTGACCCATTGTTCACGGTTGATTTTACAGACATGAAAAATCCAAAGGTTACTTCCGAATTGAAGATGCCTGGATATTCCAGTTATCTGCACTTTTATAGAGACAATCTTCTCTTTGGATTGGGTGAAGAAAATGAAAGAGGTCTGACCCGACTGAAAATGGAAATGTATGATATTTCCGAAAAAGATGCCAAACAACAAGGAAAACTTTTCGTCGATTCCGACAATCCAGATAATTATTGTTACTATACCTGTGAAGCAGTGAATAACTATAAGGCGCTGCTCATTGACGGTAAGAAAAATCTAATTGGTTTTTCTTATACAAGGGAAAATAATTATTACGATTATTATGAGGAGGAAGAAGATTCCCTCCGTTATCCGGAATACGGAACGAAAACATTCTACGACCTTTACACTTACAAGAACAATGAATTCAAACAACTTCTTCACATTGACTTAACCGAAGGAGACAATCAGAAAGCCACTGAAGAACAAATTGTTCGCGGTTTCTATATCGACAATTACATTTATATTGTTGACAGTTCCAGCGGAATATATGTCGTCAATCCTGACACCATTACAGAAAAAACAAAACCGGCATTTTATCAGTTCTAAAAAAAGGGAGTATCCATACGGATACTCCCTTAAATTTTGTCTTATTCTGTTACTTCTGATGATTCTTCAACTTCTAATACTTCTTCAAATTCTAATGTTTCTCCTTCATCAAAAGAGATTTCATCTTCCCCTTCTAATGTTGGGATAGAACTTGTAGTATCAAGTTTTACACCATTATAACGCTTCATTCCTGTTCCGGCTGGAATTAACTTACCAATCAGAACGTTTTCTTTAATACCAAGGAGTGGATCAACCTTACCCTTGATAGCAGCATCTGTAAGGACTCTTGTTGTTTCCTGGAAGGATGCAGCTGAAAGGAATGAGTTTGTAGCAAGAGATGACTTTGTGATACCCAGCATAATCTGTGTACCTTCTGCCAATTCCTTGCCTTCCTTCTCTAATTCTTCATTAACTTCATTGAAGTCTAATACGTCAACAGTTGTTCCCGGAAGGAATTCAGAATCTCCGGCTGCGTCTACACGAATCTTCTTAAGCATCTGACGAACAATAACTTCGATATGTTTGTCATTGATGTCTACACCCTGAAGACGGTAAACCTTCTGTACTTCACGGATCATGTAATCCTGTACGGCACGAAGTCCTTTGATACGAAGTAAGTCGTGTGGATTGATACTACCTTCGGTAAGTTCATCACCGGCTTCAATCATTCCACCATCTGTAATCTTCGGATTCATACGAGATCCGTAAGGAATCAAGTATGCCTTTTCTTCTCCTGTTTCCGGATTTGTTACGATAATTTCACGTTTCTTCTTGTTTTCTTTGATTTCTGTCTTTCCACCAAATTCTGCAAGAATAGCAAGACCCTTAGGTTTTCTTGCTTCAAACAATTCTTCTACTCTAGGAAGACCCTGAGTAATATCGTCACCGGCTACACCACCGGTATGGAATGTTCTCATGGTAAGCTGTGTACCAGGTTCACCGATAGACTGAGCTGCGATAATACCTACTGCTTCACCAACCTGAACTCTCTGTCCGGTAGCCATGTTTGCACCATAACACTTCGCACAAACACCGATATGAGAACGACATGTAAGAATTGTACGAATCTTAACTTTTTCAACACCTGTTGCAACAATTGCTGCTGCACGCTTTGGTGTAATCATATGATTTGCTTTTACAATCATATTTCCTTCAGCATCAAAGATGGATTCAGCTGCTGTTCTACCGGTAATTCTTTCTTCCAGTGTTTCAACAACTTCATTACCATTCATCAATGATTCGATTTCCATATAAGAGATTGCATCTCTATTTTCACAACAGTCAACATCACGGATAATCAAATCCTGGGATACGTCAACCAAACGTCTTGTCAAATATCCTGAATCGGCTGTACGAAGGGCTGTATCGGAAAGACCTTTACGAGCACCATGGGCAGAGATGAAGTATTCCAATACGTCAAGACCTTCACGGAAGTTTGACTTGATTGGAAGTTCGATTGTTCTACCTGTTGTATCCGCCATCAAACCACGCATACCTGCAAGCTGTTTAATCTGCTGGTTGGAACCACGGGCACCGGAATCGGCCATCATGTAGATGTTGTTATAACGATCCAATCCGCTAAGCAGAGCGTCTGTTAATTTATCATCGGCTTTCTGCCATGTTCCAATAACTTCTCTATATCTTTCTTCGTCTGTTACAAAACCACGACGATAGTTTGTTGTAATCTGTTCAACTCTTTCTTCTGCATCTGCAAGAATCTGTTTCTTAGATTCCGGAATTGTCATATCGGAAATTGATACAGTCATAGCCGCTCTTGTAGAGTACTTATAACCCATTGCTTTAATGTCATCTAATACTTCAGCAGTCTTTGTAGCTCCGTGGTTATTAATTACTTTTTCAAGAATCTGCTTTAACTGCTTCTTACCAACATGGAAGTCAACTTCAAACTTCAGGAAGTCTTCATCGTTTTCTCTCTTAACAAATCCTAAATCCTGTGGAAGGATTTCATTGAAGAGGCAACGTCCGAGTGTTGTATCTACAATACCTGAAACTTCTTCACCGTTTGCGTTGAATGCAGTCTTGTGAACACGAATCTTCTGGTGAAGTGTAATTTCACCGTTTTCGTAAGCAAGAATTGCCTGGTTTACAGAACTGAATGAGTGTCCGAAAACATCTAACGGCTTACAGATAACAACACGGTCTTCATCCTGGAATCTGATATAAGAATCAGCAGTGATTTCTCCGTTGTCAATTGCTGCTGCAAGTGCGTCTGTATCTTCAAATACTGTTTCATATGCCTGTGCTGCAATTTCTTCATCCTTAGAATGGTCAATCATCTTTTCCATTGTAAGGTAGTAAATACCAAGTACCATATCCTGTGAAGGAACGGCTACCGGTGCACCGTCAGAAGGCTTCAATAAGTTGTTTGGAGAAAGTAATAAGAATCTACATTCTGCCTGAGCCTCTACGGAAAGTGGAAGGTGAACAGCCATCTGGTCACCGTCAAAGTCGGCGTTGAACGCGGTACATACCAATGGGTGAAGCTTAATCGCTTTATCTTCTACAAGAATTGGTTCAAATGCCTGAATACCAAGTCTGTGAAGTGTCGGCGCACGGTTCAGCATTACAGGATGTTCTTTGATAACATCTTCTAATACATCCCAAACTTCTGTTTCTAATCTTTCTACCATCTTCTTAGCGTTCTTGATATTGTGTGAAATACCCTTTGCCACTAATTCTTTCATAACGAATGGCTTGAATAATTCAATTGCCATTTCTTTTGGAAGACCACACTGGTAAATCTTAAGTTCCGGTCCTACAACGATAACGGAACGTCCTGAATAGTCAACACGCTTACCAAGCAAGTTCTGACGGAAACGTCCCTGCTTACCTTTCAACATGTCTGATAAGGACTTCAACGCTCTGTTACCAGGGCCCGTTACAGCTCTACCACGTCTACCATTGTCGATTAACGCATCGACAGCTTCCTGAAGCATTCTTTTTTCATTACGAACGATAATTTCAGGAGCACCTAATTCTAACAATCTATTTAAACGATTGTTTCTGTTGATAATTCTTCTGTATAAGTCATTCAAGTCAGAAGTAGCAAATCTACCACCATCTAACTGAACCATTGGACGAAGATCCGGTGGGATTACCGGAATAACATCCATAATCATCCATTCAGGTCTGTTTCCAGAGTTTCTGAAAGCTTCAAATACTTCTAATCTCTTAACGAGTTTTGCTCTCTTCTGTCCTGTTGCTTCGAATAATTCTTCTTTTAATTCTTCAGCTTCTTTGTCAAGGTCGATTGCCTGAAGTAATTCCTTGATGGATTCAGCACCCATACCTACACGGAATTTTCCTTCAAATTCGTCATATGCTTCTCTGAATTCTTTTTCAGACAATACCTGCTTATATTCTAATGTTGTATCCATTGGATCCAATACGATATAAGAAGCAAAGTATAATACTTTTTCTAAGACTCTTGGTGAAATGTCCAAGATTAATCCCATTCTTGAAGGGATTCCCTTAAAGTACCAGATATGTGATACCGGTGTAGCAAGTTCTACGCTACCCATACGTTCTCTACGAACGCTTGCTTTTGTAACTTCAACGCCACAACGATCACAGACAACGCCTTTGTATCTGATCTTTTTATATTTACCACAATGACATTCCCAGTCTTTGCTTGGTCCGAAAATCTTTTCGCAGAACAAACCATCCTTTTCCGGCTTTAATGTTCTGTAGTTGATTGTTTCCGGCTTTGTAACTTCACCGCGAGACCATTCTCTAATTTTGTCAGGTGATGCAAGACCAATTTTAATCTTGTCAAATGAAACCTGTTCACTAACATTCATGTCTGACATATCAAATCTCCCTTCTCAAATTATTCTTCCATTCCTGCATCACTAGCGTCTACAGTCTGGAGTTCTTCGCCTACAAATTCCTGTGTCTGGAAGCCTGCCTGTTCAAATTCTCTGCTTCCTTCCTGATTCTGGCTGTAATTCTTTTCACTATTTAAGATAGAGTTAAAGTTTGTATCGCCATAATCAGTACTTTCTTTTAATTCAACTTCTTCATCATTTTCATCTAAGACCTTAACGTCTAATGCCAATGACTGAAGTTCCTTAATCAATACCTTGAATGATTCAGGAATACCAGGCTGAGGGATATTTTCACCCTTGATAATTGCTTCGTAAGTCTTCACACGTCCTACAACGTCATCGGACTTCACTGTTAAGATTTCCTGCAATGTGTAAGATGCACCGTATGCTTCCAGTGCCCAAACTTCCATTTCACCAAATCTCTGTCCACCGAACTGAGCTTTACCACCAAGTGGCTGCTGTGTTACGAGGGAGTAAGGACCTGTTGAACGTGCATGAATCTTATCATCTACTAAGTGGTGGAGTTTCAGGTAATGCATGAAACCGATTGTTACAGGGTTATCGAAGTAATCACCTGTTCTACCGTCACGAAGTCTTACCTTACCGTCT
Source organism: Eubacterium sp. (assembly GCA_016292095.1). GTDB lineage: Bacteria > Bacillota > Clostridia > Lachnospirales > Lachnospiraceae > Eubacterium_G. Next base: position 10,387 of record JAEFAB010000020.1, read on the forward strand.
CTGTGAATTGGAACTCCTCTCCACTCATCTCTATGGTCTAAGTTATTTCCTAAATATTCCATTACTTCAGGCTTTAATGTATCTTTGTATTTTGCCTGGAATTCATCCCATTCAGTGTTAGCATAATCATTTGCCAACTCTAATGTATCCATGATGTCAATTTCGTTTGCGCCATCGAATACCGGTGTGGAAATGTTAAATCCTAATACCTTTGCAGCCAAGCTCAAGTGAATTTCAAGGACCTGACCGATGTTCATACGTGAAGGTACACCTAATGGGTTCAATACGATATCCAGAGGACGTCCATTTGGTAAGAATGGCATATCTTCTACCGGAAGAACTCTGGAAACGACACCCTTGTTACCGTGACGACCAGCCATCTTATCACCTACAGAGATTTTTCTCTTCTGAGCAATGTAGATACGTACTGATTCGTTAACACCCGGTGCCAATTCGTCGCCGTTTTCTCTCTTAAATACTTTTGCATCCACGATGATACCTGATTCACCGTGAGGTACCTTTAAGGAAGTATCTCTTACTTCTCTTGCCTTTTCACCAAAGATTGCACGAAGAAGTCTTTCTTCCGGAGTCAATTCTGTTTCTCCCTTTGGTGTAACCTTACCTACTAAGATATCTCCGGCACGTACTTCTGCACCGATACGAATGATACCTCTTTCGTCAAGGTCTTTTCTAGCCTCATCACCAACACCCGGTACATCATTTGTAATTTCTTCAGGTCCGAGTTTTGTGTCTCTGGCTTCTGTTTCATATTCTTCAATATGGATTGATGTATAAACATCATCCTGTACTAATCTTTCACTAAGAAGAACCGCATCCTCGTAGTTGTAACCTTCCCATGTCATGAAACCAATTAATGGGTTCTTACCAAGAGCAATTTCACCGTTTGATGTAGATGCACCATCGGCAATTACTTCACCGGCTTCTACGTGGTCACCCTTGAATACGATAGATCTCTGGTTATAACAGTTTGACTGGTTACTTCTCTGGAACTTCAGAAGCTTATATGTTTCCTTTTCTCCATTGTCGTCATACTGTAATGTGATTTCTTCTGAAGAAGAACGAATAACTGTACCGGCTCTCTTTGCAACAACGCAGACACCTGAGTCTACTGCTGCCTTTGTTTCCATACCGGTACCAACAACAGGAGCTTCTGTTGTCATAAGAGGAACCGCCTGACGCTGCATGTTTGATCCCATGAGGGCACGGTTCGCATCATCGTTCTGAAGGAATGGAATCATGGCTGTAGCTACGGAGAATACCATTCTAGGAGATACGTCCATTAAGTCAATTCTCTTCTTATCGAACTGTGATGTTTCTTCTCTATAACGTCCGGATACATTATTGTTCACAAAGTATCCGTTTTCATCTAATGGTTCATTAGCCTGTGCTACTGTGTAGTTATCTTCTTCATCAGCTGTAAGATAAATAACTTCATCAGTTACACGTGGATTCTTAGGATCGCTCTTATCTACCACACGGTATGGAGCTTCTACAAATCCGTATTCATTTAATCTGGCGAATGATGCGAATGAGTTGATCAGACCGATGTTTGGTCCTTCAGGTGTCTCAATCGGACACATTCTACCGTAATGTGTATAGTGAACGTCTCGAACCTCGAATCCGGCACGGTCTCTTGAAAGACCACCCGGTCCTAAGGCAGATAAACGTCTCTTATGTGTTAACTCACCCAATGGGTTGTTCTGATCCATGAACTGTGACAACTGGGAACTTCCGAAGAATTCCTTCACTGCTGCAGTTACCGGCTTTATATTAATCAATGTCTGTGGAGATACGCCTTCCAAATCCTGTGTAGTCATTCTTTCACGAACAACTCTTTCCATTCTTGAAAGACCGATTCTGTACTGATTCTGAAGCAACTCACCAACCGCACGGATACGTCTGTTTCCTAAGTGGTCAATGTCATCCTGTGTACCAATACCGTATTCGATATTCATACAGTAGTTAATAGATGCAAAGATATCTTCTTTTGTGATATGCTTTGGAATCAATTCATGAACGTTTCTCTTGATTGCTTCTTTTAATTCTTCTTCTGTTTTATTTTCATTTATGATTTCTTCTAAAACAGGGTAGTAAACATCTTCATTGATGCCTAATTCTTCACAATCAAATTCAACATATGCAGCAATATCTACTGCAAGGTTTGAAAGAACTTTTTCATTCTTAACGTCTGTCTGAATCATAACGTAAGGAACAGCAGCGTTCTGAATCTGGATTGCAAGTTCTTCTGTAACAGTAGTTCCTGCTGTTGCTAAAACTTCACCTTCTCCGAAGTTCACGCCGTCCTTCTGGCATACAACGTCTTCTGCTAAAACGTGTCCCTTAATACGATTCTTAAATGCTAATTTTTTATTGTATTTGTAACGTCCTACTCTGGCAAGATCGTATCTTCTTGCATCAAAGAACATTCCTGCAATAATAGATTCCGCACTATCTACACTTAAAGGTTCACCCGGACGAATCTTCTTATAGAGTTCCAATAAACCTTCTTCGTAATTTGTACTAGGATCCTTTTCCAAAGTAGCAAGAATCTTTGATTCTTCTCCGAACAATTCCTGAATTTCTGCATTTGTTCCTACACCTAATGCACGAACCAATACTGTTACAGGAACCTTTCTTGTTCTATCTACACGTACGTAGAATACGTCATTAGAATCTGTTTCATATTCTAACCATGCACCACGGTTTGGAATAACCTGTGATGTATAAAGCTCTTTACCAACTTTATCATGTGCGATTACGTAGTAGATTCCCGGTGAACGAACTAACTGGCTTACGATAACACGTTCAGCACCATTGATTACAAAAGTACCTGTTTCTGTCATGAGTGGTAAATCACCCATAAAGATATCGTGTTCAGTAAATTCTCCGGTTTCCTTGTTATGAAGACGTACTTTTACTTTCAAAGGTGCTGCATAAGTAGCATCTCTGTCCTTACATTCTTCAATTGTATACTTCTTATCTTCTTCACAAAGTCTGAAGTCTACAAATTCAAGACTAAGGTTCTGTCCGTAGTCTTCAATCGGAGAGATATCATCCAATACTTCTCTAAGACCTGTGGTCAGGAACCATTCATATGAATCTCTCTGAACTTCAATCAGATTTGGCATATCCAGAACTTCATTCTGTCTGGCATAGCTCATACGGATGCCTTTTCCTGCTTTCACAGGAGTAATTCTGTTTTTCTCCATTGACATTACACTCCTCATCTTAATTATTTAAGTTAATTGCCGCTTTTTGCTTAATTTTCTTAAGTTTTGGACCGTTTTTACGCTCTTTCCACCTGTCAAAAGGGCGCAAAAACCCCGTCATAACGGCAAATCAAAGTTTATTCTACCACTTTTGGCAATTCATGTCAAATATAAATCTCCTTACCGCATTTTTCCTATAAAAAAGAGACCGGAATTTTCCGACCTCTCCTTTAAAGTTCTTATTTCGTCTTTTTCCTCTTTGCTTTAGACCACTTTGAAACTGTTTCTGTTTTTCCTGATTTTTTGTAAGTACAAATTCTGACATAGTAAACTTTCTTTTTCTTAAGTCGTTTCAATTTAACCGTTGTCTTCTCTGCTCCTTTTACCGTCTTTGTCTTCGTCGCTTTTTTCTTAAATTTCTTCGTTGTAGAATACTGAATCTTATATCCGGTAACTCCGGAAACTTTCTTCCATTTTACTTTTAATGCTTTTTTCGTAGCTTTTACAGAAACAATTTTTGTTGCTTTCGGTTTTTTCACTTTTTCTATCGTTTCTGTTTTTGTCTTTCCGCAAACACTACAGGTGAATTTTTTCAAGCCTGTTTTCGTAGTTGTTGCCTTCTTGGTAACAACACCTTCATCCCAATGATGTCCGGTTGAGAAAACATCTTCCTCATAGGAATGTCCACAAACATTACATACATACAATTTCACTCCATCTTCCGTACAGGTCGGCTCGATTATAAACGTTCCACTGTTATAAGAATGAATTCCCGTACACTCCGTCACATTTGTCTTAAAACTATCACCGCATCCTTCACAAACATTCAGGGTATATCCTTCATGAATGCAATCAGCTTCAACGGTTTGGAATACAGAATATTTGTGCTGCCCTACATCTGTTTTATTCGCATAATCATAAATCTTTGCCGCATTCGCAAATACTTTATTTTTATCGTCACTACTGATTATGTCGATATTATTCCATTCCGAACTACTTCCCCGATAATACACGCTATTGAGAACAGCTTTGGAGAATGCATAATTTTCCACCATTGTAATGCTCTTCGGAACCACGACATAATCCAATCCCGTACAACCACTAAAGGTTGACTGAGGAATTGAATTAATTCCACTTCCCAATTCAACCCAGTTCATTCCAGAACAACTGAGAAAAACTCCGGTTCCAAGTTTTGAAACAGAATCCGGAACTACTACCTTATCAAGTGTTGTACATTGTCTAAAAGCAGATGCTCCGATGGTCTTCACACTACACGGAATAACAATATCAGCAAGTTTCTCACAATATGCAAATGCATTTTCACCAATAAATTCCACGCCAAACGGAATCGATATACTTTCAAGAGATTCACAATCATAAAATGTCTCTGCTTCAATTCTCTTTATTTTCTCCGGAATATTAACACTAGTCAATGCAGTACATCCATCAAACGCTCCACCACCAATGGATGTAACCGTGTTCGGCACTGTAATACTTTTAAATGACGTTCTGTTAGAATAAAAAGTGAATGCGTAATCTGCAATACTTACGACTTTCTTTCCGTTTATTTCCGATGGGATTACAACATTTGTTGCATCTCCATTGTAAGCAATAATCTGTACGCCTCCTTCTACATCACCATAACGGAATCCATTTTCTACATATTTTTGAATCTTTTGATAACCGCATTTAGAGCAAGTATACGTTGTGACATCTCCCACTTTCACTCCTGCCCCAAAACTATGTGGTTGTATATTCATTTTATCACCACAATGGGAACAAGCTTTCCAATGGGTTGTAGCGTCATAGGAATATTCTCCATATTCATGAGTACAATTCACTTGGAACAAATCATCAGCAGATTCTGCATAAATCCCATTTCCAATTCGTGTAACCTTTGGGAAAACTTTTCCATTGTATTTTACAACAACACCATATCCGAAACGATAATTTTCTTCCGGTGCAATCAGAATTTTAACTCCATAATTTCCGTAAGTTACTTTCTCTCCCCATGCAACCGTTTCACCATTTCTTGTGAAAGAACAGGCTGTCTGCTTCATAACCCCCGGTGTTGTTGGAGTAAACCAGGTATTTGTTAATTCTGTTCCACTGGTCAAACCCGCTCCACTTAACTGTACTTCTGCAATCTGCTTATAATCACATGCCGGGAAGGTATATTCCACCGCCAAGTTTGTCGACTTACTTCTTCCCAGATATCCTGAAGTAGAAGCATCTTTTCCATTGATCTTTCCTTCACAATTTGCTGCAAATGAATAACCACCTTTTACCATCAGTCGAATAGATACCTTGTACCGATGCCCTTGGACACACTTCGTATCCTTCGGAAGCGCCGCTTCAGGTTTTGCCGAATCCAAATCAAACCAGTAAATATAATCCGATCCAAAAAAATTGTATTCTGCGTCATTTGAAACCGTCGCATAATTCAACTGTCCAATAGTTGTACCCACAGTAGGTTCCACAACATTATTCACCCGAATTACCGTAACATTTTCAGATGCTTTTATTGTCAGTTCAGCCCCTGTCAATAACGTGAAAACCATCACAAATGATACTACAATTGAAAATAATTTTTTCATATACTTCACTCCTTTCATCTATGTATCATCACCATTCTTTTTTATTCTCCTTTGACTGGAAGTAATCGCTCCTTGCGGGCAAACAAGTACGCACAAGTGACACCCTACGCACTTCTTCGGATTCAAATATGGTTTTCTATCCTCTCCAAAGATAATCGCCTGATGTCCCCCATCCCTACAGGAAACGTAACATCGTCCACAGCCCACACATTCATCACGGTGAAACTTAGGATACACAATAGAATCTCGTTCCAGAACATCTGTGGAGTCGCTAACCGAATCCAGTCCCTGTCCAACCATGTCACCAATATGTTCCACCCCTTTTTCTGCCAGATAGTAATTCAATCCGGCTTTCAGTTCATCAATAATTCGATAGCCATACTGCATCACAGCCGTTGTAACCTGAACAGTACCACACCCTAATAGCATGAATTCCAGAGCATCCATCCAGGTTTCAATTCCACCCATTCCACTCAAATGCATTCCATCAAGTTTCGGATTTCGTCCTATTTCCGAAATGAACCGTAACGCAATCGGCTTCACCGCTCTTCCACTATATCCACCAACCGCAGAGCATCCCTTGACTTCCGGCGAGGAAACATAAGTATGTCGATTGATTCCCATAACACTTTTAATCGTGTTAATTGCAGCAATACCATCTGCCCTACCTCGTTTTGCGGCTTCTGCAGCACTACTCATTTCCGAAACATTCGGAGTCAGTTTTGCCAATACAGGAATGTCAACCGAACGCTTCGCCGCCCTGGTAAACCGCTCCACTAACTCCGGCACCAATCCGATATCCGAACCCAAACCGCCCTCTTCCATATTTGGACAAGAGAAATTCAGTTCCACTGCATCGGCACCATTTTCTTCACACTTCTTCGCAAGATATCCCCATTCTTCTTCATTCCTTCCCATAATAGATGCCAGAATCACTTTAGTCGGATACTTCTCTTTTAATTGTCGGAAGTACTTCATGTTTTCTTCCACGCTGTGATCTGACAATTGCTCAATATTCTTGAATCCAATCATACTTCCGTTATCTCCGGTAACCGACGCAAACCGCGGAGAAGCCTCATGGATATCAAAATTACAAATTGTTTTAAATGCCGCTCCAGCCCATCCAGCCTCAAAAGCCCGTGCACACATTTCATAATTACTTGCCACCACGGAAGAGGAAAGCAAGAACGGATTTTCCAACGGCACTCCACACAATGAGGTCTTTAATCGCTCCATATGTTCCGGCGCCGGAACATCCAACTGTGGTTTCACTTCCTCCTGAAGTTTCATAATCGTCTGACGGATTGGAACCTCTCCGGAACAAATACACGCTTTCTCACACGCCCCTCCGCAATCTTTACAATAATTCACTTCCGGAAGATTTGCTGCGCCACAATCTTCATTATCGAACCATACACTTCGGAGTGTCTTTGCCGGCAAATGATAAGGACACGCCGCTTCACAGGGAGCATCCTCACACAACAAGCATTTTAAGATATCCGAACGTTTTGTTGCTTGTCTTAATTTCATACGCCACTTTCCTTCTATTCTATTTAACCGTTCATTTCTTTACTTATTATCATACACCCGTTTGGTCTTTTTTTCCACTGTGTATATGGTTCATACAATACAAAAATCCCCCGAGACCTTCTTCAACGAAGAACATCTTCGGGGGATTCTTTATTCATTCACTTTTTTGAAAAAGTTGATTATTTAAGAGTGATAACTGCTCCAACTTCTTCTAACTGGCTCTTAAGAGCTTCAGCTTCTTCCTTAGAAGCAGCTTCTTTAATTACCTTAGGAGCTCCATCAACTAATTCCTTAGCTTCCTTAAGTCCTAAACCTGTAGCATCCTTAACTGCCTTGATAACCTTAACCTTCTGATCACCAACTTCTGTTAATTCAACGTCGAATTCAGACTTTTCTTCAGCTCCTGCTGCTCCGTCTGCTCCTGCTGCTGCTACTACTACACCTGCTGCTGCAGATACACCAAATTCTTCTTCACATGCCTTTACAAGGTCATTTAATTCTAATACTGATAATCCTTTGATTACTTCAATGATTTCTGCTGTTGTCATTGTTAAATCCTCCATTTTTTAATTTTTTCTTTTAATTATTTGTGTTGTTTATGCTGCTTCCTCATTCTTATCAGCGATCTGCTTAATAACACGAGCGAAGTTTGCAATTGGTGACTGGATAGAACCAAGTAACTTGGAAATAAGAACGTCTCTTGATGGGATAGAAGCGATCTGCTTCATTCCTGCTGCATCATAGTAAGTTCCTTCTACCACGCCGCCTTTGATTTCTAATGCTTCTGCATCTTTAGCGAACTTAGATAATACTCTAGCTGCTGCAGTAGCATCGTCTTTACATACAGCGATAGCTGTAGGTCCTTCAAGATTAACTGAAAGTCCTTCGAATTCTGTTCCTTCAATAGCTCTCTTGATCATTGTGTTCTTGTATACTTTGTATACTACGTTTGCTTCACGAAGCTGTCTACGAAGATCAGTATCTTCAGCAACTGTAAGGCCACGGTAATCAACTACTACTGCTGTAGCAGCGCCATTGAGTAATTCAGAAATCTCATCAACGATTGGCTGTTTTAACTCTACTTTTGCCATGATTTATGCCTCCTTATTAAATTTTAGGTTCGCAACCTCATTGCACTTATTTCAAAAGAAAAGCCTTTCCACCGAAGTAGAAAGGCATTAATCATCATAAATACTGATTATAACTTCTTCCCTCGGTAGGATTTACTTCTATCATACGATAAAAACCTACTGTCTTCGGCAATTGGTTTAAAACCATCCTGTGCATCATAGCACAGTAATATATTTTTGTCAAATATATTCTGTTTTTATTCAGGTAATTACTGAACGTTTGTAAGCTTTGTTACGTTAAGCTTAACGCCAGGTCCCATTGTAGATGTAAGAGTAATGCTCTTAAGGTAAGTACCCTTTAATGCTGCCGGCTTAGCTTTCATGATTGCATCAAACAAAGCATCAAAGTTCTGTGCTAACTGTTCTTCTGTGAAGGAAGCTTTTCCTACAGGAACATGAACGATGTTTGCCTTGTCAAGTCTGTATTCAATCTTACCTGCTTTAATTTCTTCGATAGCCTTAGTAACATCCATAGTAACTGTACCAGCCTTTGGGTTTGGCATTAAGCCCTTAGGTCCGAGTACACGACCAAGTCTACCTACAACACCCATCATATCAGGTGTAGCTACTACAACGTCGAATTCAAACCATCCATCATTCTGGATCTTTGGAATTAATTCTTCACCGCCAACATAATCAGCGCCTGCTGCTAAAGCTTCATCAGCCTTTGGTCCCTTAGCGAAAACTAAAACTCTTACAGTTTTACCTGTTCCGTTTGGTAATACAACAGCACCACGGATCTGCTGATCAGCGTGACGTCCATCACATCCTGTTCTGATGTGACATTCTATTGTTTCATCAAATTTTGCAACTGCGTTTTTCTTTACTAAAGAAATCGCTTCTTCCTTATCAAACTGTGCAGCCTTATCGAATGCCTTTACTGCATCAAGATATTTCTTTCCTCTCTTCATTTAAACCTCCTCGTGGTACAAACGGATATACCTCCCACGCTTTTCAATTCATTTTTCTTTAACAATGTAGATTAGTCTTCTACCTTAATTCCCATACTTCTAGCTGTTCCAGCGATCATGCTCATTGCTGATTCAATAGATGCAGCATTTAAATCCTTCATCTTTGTTTCAGCGATCTGCTGTAAATCTGCCTTAGAAATTGTAGCAACCTGTTCTTTTAAAGAGTTGCCTGCACCCTTCTGGATTTTACAAGCTTTCTTTAATAATACTGCTGCTGGAGGAGTCTTTGTAATAAAACTAAAACTCTTATCCTGGTAAACAGTGATAACTACAGGAATAATCATACCTGGCTGATCAGCTGTTCTTGCGTTAAAGTCCTTTGTGAACTGAACGATGTTAAGTCCCCACTGTCCAAGTGCAGGACCAACTGGTGGAGCTGGTGTTGCTTTTCCAGCTTCGATCTGCAATTTAATGTAACCTTCTACTTTCTTTGCCACTTTTGTGCACCTCCTAAAATTGTGGTATTATCGGGAATCCCTCCCACTGCCCTGCAATGCAGAGCTCTATGAGCAAAACTGCTCTCTTAAAACCCTAAGGTCTTAATTCAAATTTGTTATGAACTTAGTTCATTTTCTTTACTTCGGCAAAACCTAATTCTACCGGAGTTTCTCTACCAAACATATCGACATTAATCGTAACTGTCTGACGACCTTCATCAATTCTCTTGATAACTCCTGCTGTACCTGCCCATACACCTGCAATTACTGCAACGGTATCGCCGACAACAAAGTCAATTTCAATTTTATCCTTCTTAATGCCTAATGTAAGCATTTCTCTATCTGTCAAAGGAACCGGTTTTGATCCTGGTCCAACAAACCCTGTTACACCTCTGGTATTTCGAACAACGTACCATGTATCATCATTCATTACCATGTTAATCAGAACATAGCCCGGGAATAATTTCTTTTCAGAAACTTTTCTCACACCGTTTTTCAATTCAACAACTTCCTGTGTTGGAACTGAAACTTCTAAGATCTGATCCTGCAATTTTCTATTTTCGATAGTCTGTTCAATATTAGTTTTAACCTTGTTCTCATAACCTGAATAGGTATGAACAACGTACCAATTTGCTTCTGACATCTAATCACCTCATTTTTCTTATTACTATATAATCTTACCTAATACTAACTGAATAAGGCTGTCAACCATTGCAATAAGAACACCAATGATAAGAGTAACAATAATAACTGTAACTGTCTGTCTGATTACAGTCGGCTTTTCAGGCCAGATGATTCTGCTGTACTCACCTTTAAGTCCAGCCCACCATGCTTTGAAGCCTTTCTTTTCTTTCTTGTCTGCCATCTTTATTCCTCCATTCACTAAAACTACTTTGTTTCCTTGTGTAATGTATGTTTCTGGCAGAATTTACAATACTTCTTTGTTTCAACTCTGTCTGGATGAGTCTTCTTATCCTTTGTTGTATTGTAATTACGCTGCTTACATTCTGTACATTCTAATGTAATCTTTGTTCTCATGAGTTTCACCTCCGCATTTTTTTCTATATGAAAGTCTATTTTTTTACAGCATAAAAAAAAGACTTACCGCCTGTCTAACAAATATAACATGAAAATCAATACACGTCAACAATATTTTTTCAACAATTCGGCCGCGGTTTCTTTCCGCCTTCCACGGCCGAATTCTTCTCTTAATCTTTTCCTGATGCAATACACAAAAAGAAGACCTTTTCCACTCCCGCCTTTTTCAACAAACCCGCGCAGGCATTCATCGTACTTCCTGTTGTATAAATATCATCCACCAACAAAATCGTCCTAAACTGCTTTGCCTGTTCCCGATTCACGCCAAAGGCGTTTTTTAAATTGTTATATCGGCGTTCATCCGTTAATCCTTTTTGCGGTTTTGTATTTTTCTTTCTTATTAGTAAATCCCTGCACAAAGGAATACCGGTTCGCTTGGCAAGGCTTCTTCCAAACACCTCTGCCTGATTGTATCCTCTCCTTTGTTCCTTCTTCCGATACATAGGAACCGGAACAATGCACTCCGGCTTCCATTCCAGCAACCGTTCGCCACACGCCCTTAGTGCTTCTTCACCATAATAATCGGCATAGACTCTGGCGTTTTCATATTTGAACTGATGAAGGGACTTTCTGAGTTTTCCTTCATAAACAAAAATCGAAGCTCCCTGTTCAAATTGATGGTTTGTTTTTTTGCAGTCCTTGCAGATAATCTTTTCTCCGCTTTCCAGTCTCTTTCCGCATTGATTGCAAAACGGCGCTTTGATTACTACCACTTCTCTTTTGCAGGTTTCACAGAGTTCTTCTTCCTTCCGAAGAATTTCCCCACAGCAGGGACAGACTTTCGGGAAGAACACCCCAATCAGTTTTTCAAAAAAGTTTTTCATGATTCCCCTTCTTTAATAATTCACAATCTGCCACTTCAATCCGGAATAACGTTTATGCTGGTCTTCATTATGAATCATACTCTGGAACATTTCCTTTCTTCCCACAATACACACACAGGACTTTGCTCTCGTCACTCCGGTGTAAAGCAGATTCCTCGTCATCAGCATCGATGTTCCGGAAACCAACGGTATAATTACCGCCGGATATTCACTACCCTGAGACTTATGAATGGTTACCGCATAAGCAAGTTCCAACTCTTCCGCCTGTTTGGTGTCATACGTCACATAACGGTTATCATCGAATCGAACTTCTATGTAATTGGTGTGATTGTTAATTAATGTAATCACTCCCATATCTCCGTTAAATACACCGGTGCCGGAATCCACATAACGACCGGTATCAGTTCGTTGCTCCCAATCCAATTGATAATTGTTTTTAATCTGCATGACTTTATCTCCCTCTCGGAAGATTACGCCCCCAATTTCTCTTTCCTGTTTGTCCGCGGATTGAGGATTCATATATTTTTGCAGATACGGATTCAGGGAATTGACTCCGAGAATTCCGTTTCGCATTGGCGTCAGCACCTGAATATCCATTGCCGGTGCACCAACGTAATCCGGCAGTTTGCTCAGAAGTAATCCCACCGTGGCATTCAATGCCATCTGCGCATTTTCTCTTTCTATATATAAGAAGTCTTTCGTGCTGTTATCCAATGCCACTTCTTCACCGGCATTGATTTTATGAGCATTCATAACTATTCCGCTTTCCCCTGCCTGGCGGAAAACCTTCGTCAATCGGACAACGCTAAAGCACTCGGAATCAATCATATCTTTTAATACGTTTCCCGGTCCCACACTTGCCAACTGATTCACGTCTCCTACAAAGACAATTCTTGTTCCAATGCTGACTGCACGAAGCAATGCATGCATCAGAAAGGTATCTACCATGGACATTTCGTCCACAATAACCACATCCGTTTCCAATGGATTTTCTTCATTGCGTCCAAATCTCGCATCCACCTGTTCTGTTTCAGACCCACCGGAAATTTCCAGCATTCTGTGAATCGTTCTGGCATCATGACCGGTAGCTTCCGTCATTCGTTTTGCCGCACGACCGGTCGGAGCCGCCAGACTGACTTTCAATCCATCCGACTCAAACATCTGAATAATAGCATTGATTGTTGTGGTTTTTCCGGTTCCCGGTCCTCCGGTAATAATGGAAACACCATTGTTCTGTGTCTGAATCACTGCCTGTTTTTGCAGGTCATCCAAATGAACGCCTGTCAGTTTTTCAATGGTGTCCATTTTCACACCGATAATATATTCATCTTCCGGCGTTGAAATATTCAACTCCAAAAGCATTCTGGCAATATTCAGTTCTGTATAATAGAAAGAAGACAGGAAAACCGCTTCCTGGTTTTCAATCTCTTTCACAATTAATTTCTTTTCCAACACCAGTTCCGTGAAACAATTGTCCAGCAAATCCATATTGTAGGTTCCGTCCGGATTCATATATTGATCCCGCAATCCCAACAAATTCACTGTTTGCTCCACCAACTGCCCTTTCGGAAGATATGTATGTCCTAAAGAAGATGCATCCGTCAAGGCATAACACATTCCGCTCTTAATTCGGATTGTTGCATCTACAGCCACCCCCGCATGTCTGGCAATCTCATCAGCTGTTTTGAAGCCAATCCCCGTTACGTCATCCGCCAGCTGATAGGGATTTTTCTGAATAATCTCGTAGATTTTTCCACCATACAAACTAAAAAGCCTTGCGCTCAACGCCGGTGTAATATTGTACCCCTGAAGAAACATCATGGCGTCTCTCATATCTTTCTTTTCTTCAATCTGTTGACAAATATCCATGGCTTTATGAATCGTAATTCCTCGAATGTCTGCCAGCAGTTCCGGTTCTTCTTCGATCACACGGATGGTATCTTCCCCAAACTTGTCCACAATTCTGTCCGCCATCACTGCACCGATTCCTTTAATTGCTCCGGAACCCAAATATCTTCGAATGGAGTGTTCGTCCGTAGCCGGCACAATCCGATAGCCGGTAACTTTAATTTGTTCACCGTAAATATCATGAAAAGTTTCTTCGCCTTCAATTTCCATGTATTCGCCCGGTCCCACATATCCAAAGACACCCGTACAGGTAATATTCTTTTTGCCGCACAGCAATGTCAAAACCGTGAAGCCGTTATCTTCATTTCTAAATGTAATATTTTCAACATATCCGCTTATGGTTTTCATATTACTTTCCTACTTCTCATTCCTAAATCAACAGGTTCCTTAAAAGAATAAGAAAGCCATCCCTTCGGACGACTATCTTATCTGAATTTATTCTTTATTCTGTTCATCAATTACATCAATATACTGACCCGTTCCAATCGCCACTGCAGTCATCGGGTCTTCCGCAGTCATAACATTGATTCCTGTCTTGGACTCAATCAATTCATCCAATCCTCTTAAAAGGCATCCGCCACCGGTAAGAACAATTCCTCTTACCGCAATATCCGCAGCCAATTCCGGTGGAGTTTTTTCCAAAACTCTGTGAACTGCTTCAACAATGCTGTTTGTAGCATCTCTTAATGCTTCTTCTGTTTCATCCGAAGTTACTTCAACCGTTTTCGGAAGTCCTGTAACGAGATTTCGTCCTCGCACTTCCATCTTTTCTGTTTCAGTCTTTTTGAAACAGGTTCCGATTCCGATTTTAATTTCTTCTGCGGTTCTTTCTCCAATTAACAGATTATGTTTCTTTCTCATATGACGAATAATCGCTTCGTCAAAGTCATCGCCGGCCACCTTTACAGAAGTACTTACAACAGTTCCTCCCAAAGAGATTACCGCAATATCCGTTGTACCACCACCGATATCAACAATCATATTTCCGCAAGGCTTCTGGATTTCAATGCCGGAACCGATTGCTGCTGCCAAAGGTTCCTCTACTGTAAATACCTGTCTTGCTCCTGCCTGATATGCAGCATCCTCAACGGCTTTCTTTTCAACTTCTGTCGCCTCACTTGGGATGCAGATACAAATTCTTGGTTTTTTATAGGTACGTTTTCCAATAGACTTCTGAATAAAATAACGAATCATCTGTTCTGTAATCGAATAGTTGGAAATAACGCCCTGCTTCATCGGACGAACTGCCAGAATATTTCCCGGTGTTCTTCCAATCATCAAACGTGCTTCTTCACCAACGGCCTTGATTTTTTCAGTATCCCGGTCAACTGCCACAACTGCCGGTTCCTTTAAAACCACACCTTTTCCTTTTATATAAACTAAAATACTAGCTGTTCCTAAATCTATACCAATGTCTGTATTAAACATACACAAAACTCCTTTACGCGTAACCGCTTATCTAATTTCGTATGTTATTATCATATCCATACCATTATAAAGTATAACAATTTTTTGCAAATCTGTACATTATTAATTATGAAAAAAGGAAGAAAACACATTTTTTGATTGAATTTGACACAATTAATAATTTTTTAACAATTTGTTCATATTCGTTTCACTTTTCTATCTTATTCTTTAATAGTACCATCACATTTGGTACAACATAGTTGAATACGTCATACCCTATTGGCGTATTTTAAGTTTTTCATACTCAACCTAGAGGGTGAAATTCCCTCTAGGTCCCCCGTAAACAATGCCTTGCTATTTTGTAGCAAGGCTTTTCTTTTTCTTTGTGGCCATTCCACCCCGAATGTGCCGCTCTTCTTTATTCTTATCGAGGACTTTCCGAACAGCTGCAGCAAGTCTCCGGTCCACTTCCCATATCCGTTCCGATACATCTTTATGTACCGTACTCTTGCTGGTTCCTCTGTGCTGTGCACAATCCCTCACCGTGGAACGATGCTCCACAATATATCCCGCATTCTCAAGAACTCTTTTTTCAATATAATCTTTCAAGCATAATCCATATTCAGTTTCGTTAATATATTGTATGCAAAATGCTTTCTTTCTATCACTTGAATTAATTTCGTTTGTAAATCTCCAGTCGGTCGCCATATCCTTTTTTCAAAATATCAAGGCACAGTTCCCGATAGACTTTCAGATTTTCCAGTTTGAAATTCTTCTGCATAATTCCGGACTGCATTCGTTCCCGTTCAAAGAGTTTCCCTTTACGAAAGTCCAGACGCATCAATGCCGTTTCTCTGTCAACAAAATAAATCTTCTCCGCTTCTTCCAGAAAACGATCCGGAATGGTTGTACGAATTCCAATTCCCGTAATTTCCTTGAACTTCGGGTTCAGGCTTGCAAACCGTTTCAGATTGGCAGATGCATATACGTCAATTCCATGTTCCAGCAAAACATCTACATCTTCATAGACGAAACTCTTTCGGTCTTTGTTCATCCCCGGCATCCCCAGTTCATCCATAACTACCACATCCGGTTCCAGTTTAAGCAGCTTCTTTAAGGAGTATCGTCTGCGGAACAATCGTTTCACTCCATGATCCTTCATGGTCTGATTCATATCCCGGTGTTCTGAATTGAGGAAACCGATAACAACCGTTCTTCCGTCAGCCTGTTCCACAGCCTTTTGAACCATCAGATAACTCTTTCCGGCTCCCGGTGCATAGCTTGTAAAAATATACAGTTTTCCTCTCTTTCTCTCCATAACCCAT
The DNA here is from genome assembly GCA_016292095.1 of Eubacterium sp. Classification (GTDB taxonomy): domain Bacteria; phylum Bacillota; class Clostridia; order Lachnospirales; family Lachnospiraceae; genus Eubacterium_G. Next base: position 26,844 of record JAEFAB010000020.1, read on the forward strand.
TCTCCAAATTTATTGATACTGATTTCTTATCCGTTCCAATTCTTCTTTAAACTGATCAACTACAGAAACCGGTTCCAGAATTTTCACATCGGAACCCATGCCAATGAGCCAGCCAAAAAACATATTGCTGACGCTGACCTTCACATTGACCACAAAGGTATCCTCACCGCTTGGAATAATCATGACATCTTTTCCGAAGCGGTCCATCACTACACCGATTAAGCGATTCTTAAATTCCAATTTCACCACTTCCTCACTGCCGGCAAACATACTGAAGACCTTTTTGGCATAAACCGCCATATCAAACTTTTCAAATTTATCCTTGCCGTCTCGAGGAACATCCATAGAGCGAATCTTCCTCATCTTATCCACACGGTAGTGCTTAATCAATCCGCTTTCCGCATCAAAAGCTACCATGTAATAGTTCTCATCATCCCACATCAATCCCCATGGACTGATATTGGTCTTGTTTCCATTACGGCGCAATTCCATTTCTTTTTTCAGATTCCACTCATAATAGTCAAAAGAAATCTGACTGTTGGTATTAATTGCCTGATTGATTTCGTCAATATTGTAATAAACGCTTTCATAATTGGTCTTAATCCGGTTTGCAACATAGACCTGTCGTTGCAATGCTGTTGCCTGATACTTGCTGGACAACGCCTCAATCTTTTTAATTAGTTCATTGGATTTTTTCTCTGTAATAAACTTTGACGCCTGAACCGCATCCACCAACAGTTTTAATTCCGGCAATTCGAAATCGCGACTCAATAGGCAGTAGGTAACATTTCCCTTTTCCTTGTTCTTTACAATCTCATAACCATTATCATTCAACAGTGCAATATCTGAATAGATGGATTTTCTTTCCGCGCGGATTTCCCTCTTTTCCAATTGACTGATAATATCGCTCATTGTAATCCCATGTTCTTCATCTGTATATTCCTTCAGGATTTCCAACAGTGCAATCAATTTCATTTTTTGCTTCTCAGATTTTGCCATTTGCCTCTCCTTTTCTAATATGTTCTTAACGTATCGGTTTCTTCTTCTCCGGTATTTTCAATGGAACGAACTTCCACAAAGTAGCTGTAGTTGTCGTTCACTTTCACTTCCACACGATCTCCGACTTTATGTCCCATCAATGCTTTTCCAATTGGGGACTCATTGCTGATGCGACCCGCAATAGTATCTCCTCGCATTGTGCTGACAATTTTAAAGGTTTCTTCCGCATCATCTTCTTCAAAATAAACAACAACGGTTTTGTTCAGTCCCACTTCATCTTCGGCGGAATTATCTTCCAAAATGGTGGCATTCTTCAGAAGTCTTTCCAAGTATCGAATTCGTCCGTCGTTCTGATTCTTCTCTTTTTTTGCCGCCTTGTATTCAAAGTTCTCGCTCAAATCTCCCTGGGCTCTTGCTGCCTTTACATCCTCTAAAATTCTCGGGCGAAGCACCAACTTTCGATGCTCTATTTCTTCCTTAATCTTTTCAATATCACTTTCTGTTAATCTCATTTTTTACCTCTTCACAATCAAATATTGAAAAATCCAGCACGAAAACTGCACTGGATTTTTTCTTTATCTTTCTGAAATATCTTTATAATCATTGTAACTGCAAGCACTGATATATGCCGGACGCATAATTTTTTCCGCATTGATAATTTCTTCCAAGCGGTGTGCGCTCCATCCTACAATTCTTGCAATCGCAAACATTGGCGTGTATAACTCTTCCGGAATATCCAGCATACTGTAAACCAATCCGCTGTAGAAATCTACATTGGCGCTAACACCTTTGTAAATATGTCGTTCTTCACTAATCACTTCCGGCGCCAGACGTTCAATCATGGAATACAATGCAAAGTCTTTTTCTCTTCCTTTTTCCACTGCCAGTTCTTCCACAAATTCCTTGAAAATTTCCGCACGAGGATCTGAAATCGAGTACACGGCATGTCCCATTCCATAAATCAATCCTCTCTTGTCAAATGCCTGCTTATTTAAAATCTTTCTGAGATACTCTTTCACTTCTGCTTCATCAGTAAGGTCTTTCACATTCTTCTTGATGTCTTTAAACATCTTTACAACCATAATATTTGCCCCACCGTGACGTGGTCCCTTCAACGAAGAAAGGGCTGCTGCGATTGTGGAATATGTATCCGACCCTGAAGACGTAACAACGCGTGTTGTAAAGGTAGAGTTATTTCCACCACCATGTTCCATATGAAGAACAAACGCGATATCCAACACCTTTGCTTCTAGCTCTGTATAATTTTTATCCGGTCGAAGAATTCTCAGGAAATTCTCACTGACAGAAAGTCCCGGCTTGGGTTTATGAATGTAAAAGCTATTGCCCTTAATATAATGATTGCACGCGTGATAACCGTACACGGCAAGCAACGGGAATAATGCAATCAATTCAATGGATTGTCTGATTACATTTTCAATGGATGTATCACTTACCTCTTTATCGTAAGAAGCCAAGGTAAGAACGCTTCTTGTCAGGGAGTTCATAATATCTGTACTCGGTGCTTTCATAATAACATCTCTGACAAAGTTCTTTGGCAGTCTTCTGCAGGTTGAAAGAATCTGAATAAATTCATCCAGTTCCTCTTTCTTCGGCAAATCACCAAACATAAGTAGGTACGCTGTTTCCTCAAAACCAAACCGGCTACTGTTCTTAAATCCGGCAACCAAATCTTCAATTTTGTATCCACGATAGTACAACTCTCCTTTGCAAGGAACAGATTCTCCATCCACCATCTTTGAGGACTCAATTCTTGAGATATTCGTCACACCGGTAAGAACCCCCTTACCGTTTAAATCTCTCAATCCTCTTTTTACGCCATATTTTGAAAAGAGTTCTTTCTCAACCGTACCGTTTTCTTCGCATTTGTTTGAATAGCCCTTGATGCAATTCATTACTTCATTTTTTGTAACCGTCATCTAGTACCCCTCTTACATCTTCTAATAAACAAAATTAATTGCACTCGGAACAACTTTGAATTCAATCACGTCCTGTCCCTTTTCTTCCTCTCCGTCCAAAGACCAATCAATTCCGCCACACTTGCTAATCTTAGCCCATTTCACACTCTTCAACTGGATTTTTCCTGTGAAGTCCTGATTAAACAACTTGTTTGCAAGTTTCATAAATTCCAATGGATTTTTCGGGAAATCAATTAAAATCATCTCAAAAATTCCATCATTAAATTTCACTAAATCTTTATTTATCTTCATAATGCCACCCACTTTAGTCGCATTATTAATCGCCACAAAGACGTACTCGCCTTCCAACGTTTCATTTTCCAATTCGATTTTCAGATGTAATGGCTTCAATCGAAAGATTTCTTTTGCTCCGGCAAAAACATATGCCGCATGTCCTAACTTATTCTTTAGCTTTTGTGGTGTCGAATAAGATGTTTTCACAAACGCTCCAGCCGAAGCAGTATAAACAAAATAACGACCATTAAAACATCCCATATCCAACAAACGAGCTTTTTTCGATACAATATTTTTCGCTTGTTCCACCGGTTTACTGCAAAGTCCTAAACTATTTGCAAAATCGTTGGTGGATCCTGCCGGGATATACCCAAGTGGTGTGGTAACATTGCTGGCGAGCATTCCTTCAATTACCTCATTTAAAGTTCCGTCTCCACCCATGCAAACAATCAAATCCACACGGTTTCCGTACTTTGCCACAATTCTGGTGCCGTCCGCTCTTTTCTTTGTAAACTTTGTTCCAACCTGATATCCGGCTTCTTCAAAGATTTCAATCACTTCATCAATATAGTTTTTTCTTTTCTTTTGTCCCGCTTTCGGATTTATGACAAAGAGCAGTTTTTTCATCATATCCCTCACCTTCGCTTCATTAAATCTTTCATCTACTTACTCACAAAAAAAGTTCCCACCTGATGACCATCTAAAGCCTTATATATATTTTCCGGATTTTCTCCATGCATAATAATTGTAGGAATACCAGCTTTGGTTGCATTTTCTGCGGCCTGAATCTTTGTAGCCATACCGCCGGTTCCCAATGTGGAACCACGTCCACCGGCAATTTCGTATAGTTCGTCTGTAATTTCTTCAACTACAGGAATAATCCTAGCAAATTCATTTTCCTTTGGATTACTATCATATAGTCCGTCTATATCTGTCAAAATAATTAATGCATCTGCATGAATTAGTTTTGCAACAATTGCAGAAAGATTATCATTATCCCCATATACAATTTCATCAATTGCGATAGAGTCGTTTTCGTTAATAACCGGAATCGCTCCAAATTCAAAATTTTTCTCGAAGGCGTTGATAATGTTCTTTCTGCATTCTTCATTATCAACATCTCTCTTTGTTAACAGGAACTGACCTACTACGTGGCCAAATTCACCAAATAATTTATCATACATAAACATCAGCTCGCACTGTCCAACAGTAGCTGCTGCCTGTTTTCCTGCTGTATCCGTAGGTTTTTCAGACAATCCAAGTTTGCCGACACCAACACCAATCGCACCGGATGTTACCAATGCTACTTCAATTCCTGAATTCACAATATCAGAAATCACTGTTACCAGTTTTTTCATCTGTCGGATGTTTGCCTTTCCTGTAGGATAAGCCAATGTGGATGTTCCTACTTTGATTACTATTCTTTTTACGTCTTTTAAAACCGCCATTTTCTTCTCTTCCTTTTCATCTGTCGTTCTTTATATCATAATGCAAATTGACTTTTTTTTCAATAAAACCGCCCTATTTCTTTCCAGTTTTCCCTTTATTTTTCGGGTTTTAAAGGATCTTGGAACCCTTCTCCGAAAACCTGTTCCGCTTTCATCACAATCACAAAAGCCTTCGGGTCTATTTGTTTCATTAACTGTTTCACTTTCGCAAAATGTATTTTTCTTACGACACAAAAAATCATTTCAGTCCTCTTCCCAAAATAAGCCCCTTTTGCATCCAGGATTGTTACACCTGCATTTTCTTTTTCAAGTAATTCTTTAACAAGCTCTTCCGACTTCTTACTAATGATATAAAACAACACCGATTCATCCGAACCATACAGTGTTTTGTTTAGCAATACAGAGGACACATAAATCGCGATGCCGGAAAACAGAGCAATTTCGATTCTCCGAAAAGCAATCACAGATAAAATTAGCACAAGACCATCAACGAGCAAAAAGATCTGACCCGACTTTACATCCGGTCGATATTGTCTGATTATTTTCACCAATATATCCGAGCCACCTGTCGTTGTTTCCATTCGAAACATTATCCCCATAGCACTCCCCATAATCGCTCCCCCCATTACTGCATTCAACATCAAATTCTCGGATATCTTCGGATTGTTCATAATTATCGGAATCCAGTCAATCAACACTGAAGACAATATTATGGAATATATTGTCGATATCAGAAACCGAAATCCAAACTCCCACTTTCCAACTACCAATATTGGGATGTTCAACAATAAAATCCAGGTCCCCAAAGAGATTTTAAAAGGAACCAAGCTCTTTAAAATCATAGACAATCCGGACACTCCTCCTGGTGCCAGCCTGTTTGGATTTAAAAATATACCAACTCCAACTGCATATAGAACCGCTGCGACAGTAACAACACTATATTTTTTCATTAAATCATATTTATTCATGTATTTAGTATGTACATCTCGACAAAAAAAATCCCCGAGTGTTTCCACCCGGGGATTATAGTTCATATCTTAGTAAAGACCTGTCCAACCAGCTTCTTCATTTGCAGTAACTCCATTGAAGTTATCAAGAATACCGCTTGTTGTAATTACATCTTTTGCGTCAAACTCTACTACTTCAGCCTTTGGGCTTGTGTATAATTCTTTCATTCTTTAAACCTCC
>JAEFAB010000021.1 GCA_016292095.1 Eubacterium sp.
TAGAAGGTGGATGTATTGTTTATAAAGATGGAACACTCACGCAACATTTGGAAGGACTTCGCCAGTTTGGGCAGATCGTAGGGACAGAGAGTACACCTTATGTCGGAACCAATGCAAAAATGACTGAGATGCATGCGGCAATGGGCCTTTGTAATTTAAAACACTTTGATGAGTATATTGCAAAAAGACAGAAAGTGGCTGAACGATATCGGGAACGTCTGTCCGGTGTGGAAGGATTAAAACTGAGCATTGTTCAGGATGCGTTAAAATCCAATTATGCATATTTCCCGCTGGTTATTGAAGAAGAAAAGACTGGTGTTACCAGAGAAATGGTTATGGAAAAACTGAAAGAAAACAATATTTTTGTAAGAAAATATTTCTATCCACTGTGTAGTGATTTTGAAGTAATCAAAGATATGGGAATTGTATCCGATGTTCCTGTTGCTACATATATTTCAGACAGGGTGATTACTTTACCGGATTATTCAGATTTGAAACCGGAGGAAGTAGACGAGATTTGTGATATTATTTTATCGCTTTATCAATAAGGAGAAACGTATGAGACTTGGTATTATAGGATGTTCAGAAATTGCATTTCGACGATTTATGCCGGCAGTGAAAGAAATCGAAGAAATTGAGGTTGTTGCAGTTGCTGAAGAGTATGATCAAAGCAAACTGGAGCCTTTTTGCAAGGAATACGGAATTGAAGGAATGGATAGTTTTGATGCGTTGATCGCGCGGCAAGATATTGATGCGCTTTATATTCCGCAACCGCCGGCGCTGCATTTTCAGTGGGCAAAAAAAGCATTGGAGTCCGGAAAACATGTTTTGATTGAAAAACCATCAACCACTCGTTTACAGGACAGCAGAGAACTGGTTAAACTTGCAAAGGAGAATCAACTCGCGCTTCACGAAAATTATATGTTCCGGTATCATACACAAATCGAGGACATCCGAAAGATGGTTCTTGAAGGTGTGATTGGGGATTTGAGAAATATCCGCTGTAGCTTTGGATTCCCGATGAGAGCGCAAAATGATTTTCGCTATAACAAAGCGTTGGGAGGCGGAGCATTGTTGGATGCAGGTGGATACACGGCAAAACTTGCAACCCTGTTTTTGGGAGAGACGATTCGAGTTGATGCTTCCACCTTAAATAACTTAGAAGATTTTGAAGTTGATATGTTCGGTAGCGCGCAGTTTTCCAACGAAGAGGGATTGGTATGTCAGGCTTCCTTTGGCATGGATAACGGATATCAATGCAGTCTGGAACTTTGGGGAAGCAAAGGACGAATTATCACAAACCGGATTTTCACGGCGCCGGAAAACTTTAATCCGGTAGTCTTAGTTGAAACGGCAGAAGGAAAAAAAGAAATTGTTCTGGAGGCGGATATGCATTTTAAGAAATCCATTGAACAATTTGTTGAAGAAGTACATAATGAAGAAAAACGAATGGGAATGTATAAAGAAATTGTACTTCAGGCAAAGCTGGTAGAAGATATGCGGGGGAGATAATTCTTTCCGTAATAATCATTTGCTGAAACGTTAGGAGGCAGATATGAATATTACTTATGAAATCGTGAAGTCCTGGAAAACCGTAGAAGGTTGTGAAAACTCCATGGATGAAATCAATCAGTGGATTGAAGAACGAAACAAAAATTTGAAGGTCAACATTGAAAAAGTGGATTTTTCTTATGATGGATTTTGGTATTACGATGAACGAAAAGGTTATATCAGAAACCTGAATGACAGTTTTTTCCAGTTAGCGGGATACCAGGAAATTGAAGAAGACCGCATTGTCGGAGAACAGCCGATTATTCTGCAGAATGAAATCGGATACCTGGGAATTATTTGTAAAATGATTCATGGGACTTTACATTTTCTGATGCAGACGAAAATTGAGCCGGGGAACGTTAATGTTATTCAGCTTTCACCGACAATCCAGGCAACGAAAAGTAACTTTACGAGAAAGCACGGTGGAAAGGCACCGGCATACTTGGAATATTTTGAAAATTCTCAGAACCATCGAGTGATTGTGGATCAGCTTCAGTCAGAACAGTCGTCCAGATTCTATAAAAAGAGAAACCGAAATATTATTATTATGGTAGACGAAGACCTCTACATAGAAGAAAGCCATAAATGGATGACGCTGGGACAAATTAAGGAGTGTCTGAAAATTGATAACCTGGTAAATATGGATACGCGAACCGTTCTGTCCTGTCTGCCTTTTGAAAAAGAAGGATTGACCGAACAGGAAACAACGGAAATTGAAAAACTGTTTTCTGACAAAGCCTTATACCGTTCTATCTTTGGATTAAATGATACAGAACAATTTCATAGAATTTTTAATAGAATCAATGATTACAAAATGTACAATTTGGAAAAATCCAGATTACTTCCATTAAAAAGCCTGAAAGGATGGAAGATGAAAAAGAAGGAGATTTCCTGTAAAACCCCTTATGATTTCAAGGTGATTTATTGTCGTATTGAAATTGAAGGGCGAGAAGTACGGTATTGGGAACAACCGCTGATTGAAGCGTTGGGAATGGCCGTCTTCGGAATATTTACCTGCGTGGATGAAGGCGTCCGTAAATTCCTGGTAAAAGTTAAACCGGAAATGGGATGTTTTGATAGCGCAGAACTGGGACCAATCGTGCAGTTGGAACCATCCAACGAAAAAAACACGTTGAATGACATTGAAACATTGTTTTTTGATAAGTTGGAAAAAGAAGAAGGTGTGTTGAAGAAAATCATTTTATCGGAAGAAGGCGGACGGTTCTATCATGAACAAAATCAGAATGTCATTATTGAAATTAACAAAGATGAAATCAAAGAACTACCGAAAGATTTCTTCTGGATGACTTATGCAGATTTGAATAAAATTATACAGTTTAATAACTGTGTCAATATCCAACTCAGAAACCTTTTGACGCTGTTGGATATTTAAAAAAGTTTTATAAAAAATGACACCTTGAATATAAAAAATGCACTTTTACAGATTGTCAAAATAGGTTATACTGTATAAGTCATTTTAGCGAGAAAAAATTAAAAAAAAAGGAGAAAACTATGAGGAAATTATCTGCAGTTGTTCTATCCATGGCATTGGTATTTAGTTCAAATTCTATGTCAATGGTTAGCGCAGGAACGGAACAGGATGCAACAGATGTTTATGAAACTTCTAGATTACTTGAAAATCCTTGGCCTGAGGTATTTCAGTCAGGAGAGGATGTTACACAGGAAGAAGTAACAGAAGACAATGAACAGGAATTGGAAAATCCTTGGGGGGATGTTTTCGAGGATGAAACTACAACAGAAGAACCTACAACAGAGGAGCCTACAACAGAAGAACCTACAACAGAAGAACCAACACAGGAAACTGAATTCGCTATTACATCACAGCCACAGAATCAGACAGTGGCAGTTGGTGCAACAGTAACTCTTACAGTTGGTGCAACAGGAACAGGTTTACAGTACCAGTGGCAGATGAGTAAAGATGGTGGTATTTCTTGGACTAACTCATCTTCAAACGGTAATAAGACAGCTTCATTAAGCTTTACAGCAACAGAAGCAACACACGGAAGACAATTTAGATGTATCGTTGTAAACGGATCGGGTCAGAGTCTTCCTTCGAATGCAGCAACAGTATATATTGAAAGTCTTGTTGGACAGATTGTTATTACATCACAGCCACAGGATAAAGTGGTTTCAATGTCTGAAAGAGTTTCACTTACAGGAGGTGCTACAGGAAACGGAGTAAAATATCAGTGGCAGATGAGTAAAGACGGTGGTTCAACATGGACTAACTCATCATCTGATGGATACAATACACCAAGCTTGAGTTTCGTAGTAGCTGAAGCAGCACACGGAAGAATGTTCAGATGTGTTATTTCAGATAACAACGGACATACAGTTGAATCTAACAGTGCATTAGTAATGATTGATACATTAAAGGATTCTTTGATGGTTATTGCACAGCCACA
>JAEFAB010000022.1 GCA_016292095.1 Eubacterium sp.
GTATCAGCCAAATAACAAGCACGACATCTTGTTTTTTACAACACCATTTATTCATACTCTGATTATATCATAATGTGAAAATTAACCTCAACTTTTTTCCTGATAATCTAACAATTGTTAGCAATAATCGACTTTTTATAGAATTTTTTTCAGTGTATATTGATTATAAAAATAGACTTTATTATTTCTATTAATTATGATTGTAAAAGAATAAAGTACACTTTTTTATAAAATGTACTTTATCAGTATTTCCGGGCATTTGAAGTGTAGTTTCAAAAAGTCCATTATTTTTTACTTGTAAAATCCTATACTAAAAGCAACAAATATAGTATCGTTGCATTTAGTATAGGATTTTTAATTTTCTTTAATGAATATTCTACCGAATTATAAGCACAAATAGGACACAAAAATCTCCGGAATTTTTTTATTCCGGAGATGTATGAATTGGTATGAAATGCGAGTAAACTAATATCCTGCGTTGTTTTTGACTTCCTTCTTACTAAGCTTCATCGCCGTTCCTCCCTTTTATTTAAATTTAATCGTTTTTGTTTTTGTGCTTCCTGATTTACTCACTACTGAAGTATATACCAATTTTTTATTAGTTAATTTATTAAACCAAGTACATGTATTTACTTTAATTTTCTTTAATGTCTTAGCCTTTGACTTTCCAAATTTAATTTTGTTTACTTTGGCTGTTTTGTATCCTAATGCATAAGTGGCATCTTCACTATAAATGCCTTTTCTATTTACAAAATAAATATACTTACCTTTTACATATGTTGCTCCACATGATTTACATACATTTCTAACTTTTCCAGTTTTCAAATTAACTACTTTTAGTTGATACCCACCTGTACCAGTTGTATAGTTCTTTCCTACCAAAAAATTTTTATATGAATAATTACTATTTGGTGCATTTGAATATATATGAAAATTTTTATTTATTTTTTTACACTTTCCATTTTTTATATTTATTGAATATAATGACTTTACTGTACCATCAACATCTTCATTGAGCTGAATATATAGATTATTCTTGTAAAAATAAACAATTTGTCCATCAACTTTATCCGAAGCAATTTTTCCAATAGTCTTAGACTTTCTATTTTTTATGTCGTATTCTTTTAGAACAAGTGTACATCTCATAATTCCATACTGATCTGTCACAAATGTTCCTTCTTTTTTATTGACATAATAAATTTTATTATTATTTATATAAGGTGAGTTTGCTAGTTCCAAGTCAGTAACATTATCATATATTCCATTTTTTGAACTGCTTCTAGATATTTTCAAAACTGTAGGATACTGTGTTGATTGTAAACACATATAATAATATCCTCCAAATTTTGTAGGGTTCTCATTAATAATCTTAAATGACTTTGCTTGAATATTTTCAGAGTGAAAAACAATCACAAAATTTATTAAGAGAAAGGTAAATAATACAATATTCTTTAATATCCTCTTCATAGTTGTTCTCCTTAGCAATTATATTTTTCTAAAAGGCTACGATATACATTTACATAATGCTGTTTTTCCTCTTCATACTTCTCCTCTTTTAGTAACGAAACACATTTCTGAACTAAATTCCTGTACAGACTATCTAATTCCTCATTTTTCTCATTACTTTGCATTATTTTTTGTACTATAACTGGTGCCTTTCGATAATAATCTAATACTTCCGTTCTAAAATTCTCATCCTTTTCAACTAGCATATCTCTATAGTATCTTAATGTTTTGTTGTGGTCAAGTATTACAGCAAATCTTCAAGCTTTTCTCCTTTATATACACTTTTCAGTGTTCGATATAGATAGTCCAAATCTTTTGTAAAGAAAGATAGGTGTGTCAAAAGGTAGTGATTGCAGGTTGCACGTACACTTGAAGGAATAATATCTAATTCCATAGCAAACACTTCTGTCTCTCCTCTACCGGTAAGTCTAACAAATCTTTTCATATCAGGATATTTCTTGAGCATTGCGTACCGGTCTACGTACAGTTCAAGGTTCTCTGCTCTCTCACCAGTTAATTTAACAGCTTTCTGACCAATTTCTTTATAGTTTTCAATATCTGAACCAATCCCATCGCCATATTCAAACATTACAGTTACATCTTCAAACACCTGTAGATTCACATTTCATAAAAGAAAACACTTAAAACCTGTATGACTTTAAGTGTTTTTGTTGTTTTTTAATTTGGATATCTGAATGTCAAAAAATGTGGCATTTCAAATGAAATTTAACGGAACTACTAAGACATGTGAATATGTTAAAAGGCTCATACAAAAATGTATGAACCTATAAAAATCTCAAAGGAAGCGATAATTCTTCTCCCTAGCCATATTAAGGTAACTCAGATACTAGAATCTCTAACTACGCACATCTGCAACTATACATAATTTTTCATTATTTCATAGTAATAAAGATGTACTTACAGCAATAAAAGTTGAAGACCTTAATCTTCAACTTTTAAAAAGCTTGTCTTATGAAAATTAGCGATAGCATGAAGAAGGATTAACTGTATAGGCAGATATAAATCCTCTATTATCTGTGGCACTGTTGCAAGATAAGTATATACTATTATCAGCAAAAGATTCCCCATCAGTTCTCTTATATTGCCATGTTCCTGTCGCCTTTCCTTTACTGTCTAAATCAATCACAAGTTCTGTTTTAGCATTTTCATCAAAGAAATTACAATCAGCAAGATAGATATGCGCCTGGTTATTTATAATCTTCATCCCATAAGACACCACACCATGGGCATATTTTTTATAATCTTCATCTTTGTATTCTCTCCATGCAAATGTTGTATAAAGAGGAAGACTGTTTGTTTTAAAATAAGCAATTATACTATCAAAATTCTTCTTCAGTACGTCTTTACACTCAGCATCACTTACTTTATTTGAGTATCTTTCCGATACATAAATCTTCTTATTTTGCGAGATTGTTTCTGATACACCATTTAACATATCTGTTTTTATATTACCTTCATTATGACGATACTGACAAATATAATCGCGAATACTTATTCCATCATATTTCTCTCCACCTTTTAACTCACCCAATGTTTTTTTACCATACTGCTCCGGAGTGTAATCTAGTCCATATGCAAATGCAATTCCAATTATTACAAATTCAGAACAATGTCCAGTTGATTTATCACAATCAAAATTTTTAAAACCAAATCTAAAATCTTCAAAAGTGTATGAGTTCTTTACATATACAGCATAAAGTTTAATATCTTTAGTCAATTCAATATTTCCATTCTCAAACGCATTTTTACGGCCCTTTTCATAACTCCAATGTGAAAATGTATAATTCTTTTTTTGTGGAATATCCAACTCATTCTCTTTTAAAGTATTATTTTTCGGCGAAACATATGTTTTCAAATTTCCTTGAGAATCATATAGAGCTGCATGATGATTATATACTGGATAAAGCTTAATATCTTCGCTTAATTTAATTTCACCGTTCTTAAATGCATTTTCACCGTTTTTCTTCTTGCTCCAGTGAGAAAATGTATAATTCTTTTTTTGTGGAATTTTCAGCTCATTCTCTTTTAAAGTATTATTTTCCGGTGAAACATATGTTATTATTTTCCCTTCAGAATCATATATAGCCGCATTGTGATTAAATACTGCATAAAGAATTGTATTGCCTGATAAATTAGTTAAACTACCCTTTGCAAAGGCATTTTTCCCATTCTTTTCCTTGCTCCAATGGGAAAATGTATAGTTTTCTTTAGAAGGCTCTCTCAAATTACCCGCTGAAACCGACAAACCTTTTTGAAAGCCATAGACTTCTTCTTTTCCATCAACATTTGTAGTTACAGTAAATGTCGATAGTTCAGTTATCTGAGTATTTCCGTACTGATCCACTGCACATATGTAATAATTAGAAGCGGTTAAAACGTTAACAGTAAAACTATAGATATGACTTAAACCATAATATCTAGGACTACCACTAACTATATAATCATTTTCCCAATAATTCTTATTAGTTCCAAAATAAATTCCTTTAACATCCACAGAACCATAGAAATAGTTCATTACAGAAATATCCATATTATTATATTTGTCAGTATTTGAAAGCCTTGTTTCTAACACCTTGTATTTATCATCATAAAGATTATCAATGTTCGCTAAAGGATTACACATATCTACCCATCTGCCATAGAATGTTGTATTCTTAGTAATTTTTGACCATCTAAAACCGCCTCTAACTTGAGGTGAGTTTTCTTCCGTAACCCAACCTTTAAAATCCTTAGGTTCAGCTGTTGTATCTACAACCGGAAGAATCATTTCAGTCTTTTGAGGCCAAAGTGTTGTATTCAGAGAACCATTGACAAGAAATGCACCTGACTGATTCGGCTTGAAATAAACCCAAAAATATTGGAAATTATAATCCTTCGATCTCGAACCGTCTTCTAATACAACATAAAAAGAGCTTTTGTATGATGTATTATAATCTATTTTTTCTGTATGATTATAAGAAGGTGTGATTTTCCCTGATACCACCTCGTCTTTATCAGCATAGTGAATCGTTCTTACATAACTCACTATCTTTTTGTCAGTTGATTTAATATTATACGAAAGTGTCTGCTTTGCTTCCCTATTCGTTGTGGAAGACGCAGTGATTGTTGCCGCAGTATTTGTCTTAACAGAAATTGTTTTTTCCAACCCACTTTCTTTCCCTTTAAATGTAACAGTAGTTTTTCCATCATTTGAACTGCCAGCATTAGGTACTTTTATAATACCTGTTGATACACTAGCAGATAGTATATTTTTATCCGCAACATTCAATGTATATCCTTCATCAGCGTATGATGGTTTGATTTCAGTGCTGATTGATAGGCCTCGATTTAAAATAAAATCTCCAGTTGTTGATATTGCTTTTCCTTTATTGTCTTTAAATTCTATGGATTTAATTAAGGCTGTTGTTTTTTCACAATATGTATATCCGCTAACTCCATCACTCTCAACATAATAATAATTATCGCATTTTGCTTTAATTGTAACTTTATCACCTACGTTTAAAGTCTTTCTTATAGAGTCAGCCTCATATTTTGTTGCGGTTGCTCCTCTTCTAAACGGTGTGTCAGCTGTGTTTATTTTCCCTGTTGTATTTTCTATATCTGTATAAGAAGATACAGAAAATTTTTCCGTATAAACTTTTTCGGAATTTGTTTTAATCTTAAGTGTAATAGTAGCCACTCCTTCAGCTTTTGTTTCAATCGTACATGTTTTACTTGTTGCATTAGAAATGGACACAACATTCTTATCTTCAGTCTTTTCAATTGTCCATGTTCTGGATTTTACAGTCTCTCCACTAACATTGAAATCATAACTTGCGGTCGTGCTTGTTCCTTTTTTCATTGTTAAATTATGCACAACCTCGTCTTTTCTTGATGCTGTATGAACATCAATGTCATGGGTTGCTGCTGTAGCAACAGTTGTTTTTGCTCCAAGCTGTACTAACAATGCCAGTGTGAATACTGCACCATAAGTACAAATTTTCTTAAAAGTTTTCATTATATACCCTCCAATCTTTCCTTGGTGTGTTTTTTGACACATCGTTTAAAATTATACAATAATTTGAAAGATTCAACAATTGAGAACTTACCCATTGTTGCTTAGAACTGAATTCTTCACAAGAGTATTCAAAATTAACAATTGTGGGCAAAAAAATATCGCCATTATATCAAATTTTAAAAGACGGTGTGATATTGTTTTTTCAGATACTAGAATTTTGTCCACAAAAAAGAGCCTATCATATGATAGACCCTTGACTATGCTGCTACAATTTGTAGTGTTGAGCCTTACATTCTGCAGTTAATCAGTTTAATTGCTACAATTTGTAAGGCAAATCCTTACCGAATGTAGCAGTTACCCCCCCAAATAACAACAACATAACGTTGCTGCTATCAAAAAAATAGTGACTTTCATTGCCGTGATAAAGGATGTCGCAAGCATCCTTTTAGCAATCAAGTCACTACTTGATTAAAATAATCCTACCAAATAGGGAAGGGATTTTCCCTTCTTCTATTTGATACTATTCTACCATGGAGAAAGAATCATGTCAAAAAAATTACCAAAAGCGGTACAAAAAATAGAGTCCACACGGACTCTATTTTTAACTATGAATGATTAGTTATTCCATTCCTTTTTTTGCATCTTCTAATGCCTTTTCAATTGCATCGAAGTTTCTTCTAATCAGTACGCTTCCAAAAATATCAAATAATGAATAAAATACCATCAGTGCACCTACAAGCATTGTTAAAGCAATTGCTGATTCTAACGGAGCAAATATAAATGTTATTCCGGCAATTAACGATACAACGGATACAAGGAAAAGCAATAACCAGCTTGGTTCCTTCGCATCTCTTAAGATTACTGCAATTTTAATTCGATTAACACTATCTGAAATAAACCAAATTCCTACTACCATTGCAACCAATACGCCTAAACTTTTTGGATACATCAGCAAAGCAATTCCGGAAATAATTAATAATACGCCCAACATAGGATTTCCACCACTGGATAATTCAGAAAAGTTAATGGCTGTAATAATAAATCCATAAGCCAATGCGAGAATTGCAATTACAAATGCAACATTCCCCAAAATCCGATCTGGGTAAAACATCAATAACATTCCTAAAACAACAAAAATTACCGAGGTTACAATTGAAAAATTCAACTCCTTCTTAATTACTTTAAACATGCTACACCCTCCTTTAAAATAAAAAGTTACAACAAGTTCATTTACATAAAAAAACAGGCACTATTCTTCCAAGCTGCCTGTTCTAATCCGTCCCAAACATATATATTAATATTTTACTTTATTTTATTATTAATGTCTATGAAAATACGACACAAATACTAGAATCTTACTTTCAAAAAGGGGGCAAGGAAAAGTTGTCTTTATATAACCTTTGTTTTATAATAGACCAAGATATTTTTTTAGTAAGGATAATACAGATGAAAGCACAGAAATTATTTAGTTATGTACGCCGTGCCGTTTCGGATTATGATATGATTCAGGCCGGTGATAAAATTGCAGTCGGGATATCAGGTGGAAAAGACAGTTTGGCACTTCTCTATGCCCTTAACGGTCTGAAAAGATTCTACCCGGAATCCTTTGAAATTGTCGCGCTAACAGTGGATCTTGGATTTGGAATTCAGGATTTTTCCAAAATTCAGGAGTTTTGTGACGAATTAGGTGTTGAATACCATGTAATTCGAACTGATATTGCAGAAATTGTTTTTGAAAACCGCAAGGAAACCAATCCATGTTCTCTTTGTGCAAAAATGCGAAAAGGTTCTTTAAATGATCTGGCAAAAGAATTGGGATGTAATAAGATTGCTTACGCCCATCACAAAGATGATATGATTGAAACTATGTTTCTTTCTTTAATCTATGAAGGACGCTTCCACTGCTTCTCACCGGTTACTTATTTGGATCGCATGGATTTAACGGTTATTCGACCGCTGATGTACGTTCCGGAAATGGATGTCATCGGTTTTGCGAAAAAATATGAATTGCCGGTTGCGAAAAATCCGTGTCCTGTGGACGGACATACGAAACGTGAATATGTTAAAAATCTGGTAAGACAGTTAAATCAGGAAAATCCTGATTGTAAGCAGCGCTTTTTCAAGGCGGTTTTAGACAAAGGATTTAATTAGGGGGTACAATATGGCTTCTAATCCCAGAAATTACCATGAGCAGGTAATTATAGACAATGAACTGAAATTAAGGGAACTTCAGCAGGGACTTCCGAGATTTCTCGGAGAGTTTTTCCGTGGTATTGAACCTACTACTTCTTCCCGTACAAGAATTGCTTACGGGTACGATTTGACGGTATTTTTCAATTACATGCACGAGAACAATCCTGATTTGAAGAATACAGAAATTCGTGATTTTCCGATTTCCATTTTAGATCAAATTACGGCAACGGATATTGAAGAATATTTGGAATATTTAAAGTATTACGTTACAGAGGACGGGAAAGAACACACCAACGGTGAACGTGGAATTATGCGAAAGCTCGCATGCCTTCGTACACTCTATCGCTATTTCTACAAGAAAGAAAAGATCCAAAGCAATCCTGCAGCAATCGTAGAAATGCCAAAATTGCACCAAAAAGAGATTGTTCGTCTGGATGCTGATGAAGTTAGCATCTTGTTGGATGAAGTGGAATTAGGGGATAAATTATCAAAATCTCAACAGAAATTTCACGGAAAGACAAAGGTTCGTGATTTGGCAATTCTTACTCTCCTTCTCGGAACCGGAATTCGTGTTTCGGAATGTGTGGGAATTGATATTAATGATATTGATTTTAAAAATTCAGGCATTAAGATTCGAAGAAAAGGTGGATATGAAACCGTTGTTTACTTCGGCGATGAAGTAGAAAAAGCTCTGCTTGCCTATATAGATCAGCGTAAACTGATTGTTCCGGTTACCGGACATGAGAATGCACTGTTTCTTTCTTTGCAAAAAAGACGAATTGGTGTAAGAGCTGTGGAAAATCTGGTAAAGAAATATGCCGGACTTGTTACCAGCTTAAAGAAAATTACGCCGCATAAACTTCGTAGTACTTATGGTACTTCGCTCTATAAAGAAACCGGCGATATCTATCTCGTGGCAGATGTTCTGGGACATAAGGACGTGAACACTACGAAAAAGCATTATGCTGCCATTGAAGATGAGCGACGTAGAAAAGCAAGAAATGCAGTTAAATTAAGAAATGACTAAATAAAAGGGAGTAACTACCAACTGGTAGCTACTCCTTTTTCCTCGCGGGTACAACGGTTATAATCAAGATTTATTCAAATGCATAAGTTGCAATGATAATTTTGTTTCCAGTAATAATTTTATCGCTATGCATCTGATTATTTTCCTTTACTTCATCGATATATTCATCAACAGAAATATTAGTATTTTTTACCTGTTCTCTGGCAATCGAAATCAATGTATCACCAGCCTGTACTTCATAACTAATGTATGCTTTATGGGTAGCAACTGCTTCGCCTCCCCTAACTTCTACGTTTGTGTAGCGAACAGCTGAAAAAACTGCAAATGCTAATAAAGCGATAAAACATCCTGTAAAAATAACTCTTTTATTCATTAATAACACCTCCATAATAACTATGTTTGTGAACATTTGTTCGTTTTTGTACCCTTATCATAACTCCCGAACAAATGTTTGTCAACACATTTTTCGAATATTTGTTCGAAAAAACATTGAATCTTTTCTTTAACTGTGATAAGATTATCATATCGAAAGTACATTAATTCGTACTTACAGGGAAGTGGAGGAATAAATTATGCCAGGAAAAATATCTGCGAAACAGCAACAGATTTTAGATTATATAAAAGAAGAAATTTTAAAGAAGGGATATCCGCCTACAGTTCGTGAGATTTGTGAAAAGGTTGGCTTAAAGTCTACTTCTTCCGTACACTCTCATTTAAATACATTGGAAGAAAACGGATTTATCAGACGTGATCCGACAAAACCTCGTGCCATTGAAATTATGGATGATGAATTTGGTTTAACCAGACGTGAAATGGGAAATATCCCTATTATTGGTCGTGTAGCAGCCGGCGAACCATTATTGGCTGTGGAAAACATAGAGAACTACTTCTCTCTTCCAGTAGAATTTATGCCAAGTGGAGAATCCTTTATTTTAAAGGTTCATGGCGACAGTATGATTAATGTAGGCTTTTTCGAAAACGATTATTTAATTGTTGAAAAACAGTCTACAGCAAAGAATGGAGATATTGTTGTTGCTCTAATCGATGATTCCGTTACAGTAAAGAGATTTTTCAAAGAAGAAGGTCATATCCGACTTCAGCCGGAAAATGATGATATGGATCCGATTATTGTAGATGATTGTACGATTGTGGGAATTGTTCGTTCCCTTTACCGAAGAATGGTATTATAAATCAAAAAACACAGTGTAAAATAAGCACTGTGTTTTTTGATTGAAAACTCTTTTTTCTATTGTTTTCTTATAATCTTTAAATTATCATAACAAAACTGAAAAGCACTGTTATGAACCTGAATATGAAAATTATAAAATGTAATTTCTTTTAATGCCTCGCACCAACCAAAAGCATATTTCTCGATTTTTGTCACGCTCTTTGGAACAACAATCTTAGTGATATTACATCCGGAAAATGCATAAGCTCCAATAGTTTTCGTACCTTCTGGAATTGTATATTCTGTTCCTTTTCCGTTTGGATAACGAATCAAAACCGTTTTATCTATGTTGTATAATACAAAATCAACGGCACAGTATTTCTTATTTTTCTTAGAAACAGTAATCTTCTTTAATCTTGCATTTTGATTGAAAGCGCGATAGGATATTTTTTTGACATTTTTCGGAATGAAAATTTCAGAAATTCCGGTTCCATAAAAAGCATCTTTTTTTATTGTTGTGATTGACTTCGGTAATTGAATTTTTCTTAAACTAATGCAATCCCCAAAGGTGTAACTGTTCAAGACTTTTACACCATTTGGAATATTAATTGATTTTAAGTTCGTACATCCATCGAATGCACTATAGCCAATCTTTCTGATAGAATTTGGAAGCACAATTGATTTTGTTCCACCCTGTTTATAAAAAGCATCTTTTCCAATGGTTCTTACAAGATGACCATCAATTCTTTTAGGAACAACAATGTGTTTCGATTCTTTTGCTGTAGCTTTTGTTTCGTCAAACAAAACAATGGTCGCTTCCCCTTTTTTATTTAAAGTATATTGATACACACCACTCTGATGGATATTCTTTTTTGATTGTGCAGCGGAAATTGTTGTTGAAAAGACTGTTCCACTAGTAAACAACATCATAAACACTATAGAAAATAAGCACATTTTAAAAAACTTATTATTCATTACATCATCCCCTTTTCTGTACGATATTTATCATTCTATTAATAAAACAAAATAATAGACCCTTTTATTTCATAGAAATGAAAAAGTCTTCAGAAAAATTCTAAAGACTTTTCAACTTTAGTATGCTAAACAATCATCCAATGATTTAATGATTGCTTCTTTGTCCATATCATGACCGATAAATACAACTTTAATCATACGGTCGCCGATTTGTTCATCCCAATCTCTTACAAGCGTTGGATCTTCCTTCATCATCTTCTGACGTACACGACGTGGTGCTGTTGCAACCCACTGACCTGCGTTGGTAATGTTAATCTGCTTTCCGGCCTGTTCAAACATATATGCATCATTATTGTTTTCGTTTGCCCAAATAATACCCTTTGCACGAATAATAGTCTTTGGCATTTCGTCTAACCAATCTTCAAACTTAGCTTTTGCAAAAGGTCTTCTTCGATAATATACGAAGGAACCGATGCCATACTCTTCCACTTCTCCTTCACCGTGGTGGTGATGATGGTGGTGATGGTGATGTCCGTGATGATGTCCATGTTCTTCTTCGTGATCATGTTCATGCTCGTGATCGTGATCATGATCATGGTCGCAATGCTCACAATGTTCATGGTCATGCTCGTGGTCGTGATGTTCATGGTCATGTTCTTCAGGAACTTCTGTTTCTTCTTCTGTTGCTTCTAATTCCTGAATCCATCCGGCTGACATGCTGGATTTTTCAAAATCAAAACGATTTGTATTTAAAATTTCATCCACATCAACCTGACCGTAGGTTGTTTCAATCATTACTGCATTCGGCTGAAGTTTCTTGATAATCGCCTTAACTTTACCAAGTTCTTCTTCGGAAACAGTATCGACTTTATTCAAAATAATTGTATTACAGAATTCAATCTGCTGAATAATCAGATTTTCGATATCTTCTTCGTCGATATCTTCTTTTACAAGATGTTCTCCACATCCGAATTCATCTGCCATTCTTGCAACGTCCACAACAGAAACAATATTGTCAAGACGAGCAATCTTCGCACGTTTATCATAAGAACCATCCAACATTGTAACAGACTGTGCAATTGGAATTGGTTCACAAATACCACTTGCTTCAATCAAAATATAATCGAATCTTCCTGTACGAATTAAATCAATAATCTGATTGATCAAATCAACCTTTAATGTACAGCAGATACATCCGTTCTGAAGAGGAACGAGGTTTTCATCCTGCTGAGTTACCTGTCCGCCCTTTGCAATCAAAGAAGCATCGATATTTACTTCACCGATATCATTTACGATAACGGCAACTTTATATCCCTTCTGATTGGTAAGAACCTGATTTAATAATGTTGTTTTTCCTGCTCCCAAATACCCTGTAAGCAAGGTAACAGGAACTAATGGTGTATTACTCATTGTATTGATTCCTTTCTATAAAAACTCTATCCAAGGTGCTTTATTTCAGTACATATACTGAATATGGTTCCATCTGTAAACCGGCACCGATATCTATTATAGCACCGGAAATTAAATCTGTAACCATATTTTTCTCACAACTAAAGTAAGCGGTGTATAAATCCTGAGAAGCATTGATTGTGACGTAAATGTTTTCTCCTTCGAAACTTCTTCGGAACACACATTGATGATTGGTCAGAACTACCGAACTGAAGTCCCCGTAATTCAATGCTGCTTCTTCTTTTTTGATGTTCGCCAAAACAGCAATAAACTCTGTCAAATCATTCCACTGTGGTGCTTCGATTTCCGGTCGAAGTGCAGGATCTCCCTGACATTTATCAGCCTGTTCTCCCCACTCGCTTCCGTAATAGATGCATGGGATACCGGGCATTCCAAATAACAAGCCGTAAATCGGCTTCAAATGATTTTTATTTTGTAAAATTGTCGCAACTCTCGTCACGTCATGATTATCCACAAAATTCAGAAGATGTTTTCCACGATACAACGTCCAGTTTTCCGGTCCGAATTGTCTTAAAAGAGAATGATTAATTTCAAACATATTCATGGAATTGAAGCTGGAATGAAGTCCTTTGTAGCATTCATAGTTGGTACTGGAATGCAACATTTCATCATTCATTCTCTGGTTATAATCACCATGAAGCATTTCTCCCACCAGGAAAAAATCTTCTTTCAGGCTGTCGCAATGACGGCGCAGTCTCTTTAAGAACTCATAATCGAGACAATACGCCACATCCAGACGAATGCCGTCAATATCAAATGTTTCAATCCAGAAACGAACCGCATCCAGTAAATAGTTTACAACCTCTTCATTTCCTAAGTTCAGTTTTACAAGGTCATAGTTACCTTCCCATCCTTCGTACCAGAGTCCGTCATTGTAATTGGAATTTCCTTCCAGACTAATATGAAACCAATGAAGGTAAGGAGAATTCTCACGATTTCTAATAACGTCCTGAAACTGTGGAAAACCACGGCCTACGTGGTTAAAAACACCGTCTAAAACCACTTTGATTCCATTCTTATGCAAATCCTTACATAAAGCAGAAAAATCTTCATTATCGCCTAAACGACAATCGATTTTTTTATAATCTCGTGTATTGTATCCATGAGTATCAGACTCAAATAAAGGCGAAAAGTAAATTGCATTCGCCCCTAACTTTTTAATATGAGGAATCCAGGAATGAATTCGCTGAATTCGATGTGCTTCGACACCATCATTTTCAAAGGGTGCGCCGCATAATCCCAAAGGATAAATCTGATAAAAGACACTTTCGTAAGCCCACATTTTATAATTCCTCCGGAGAAATTACTTTACCGTCGCTCCAGATTTTTTCCAATGCATAAAATGCACGGTCTTCTTCATTCAAAATATGCACAATAACATCCTGGAAATCCATTAAAATCCAGTTTGCATTCTGATATCCTTCTGTATGTTTTAATGCAGCTCCTGCTTTGTGCATTTCTTCTTCTACATTATTGGCCAATGCATGAAGCTGATTTTCGTTATTTCCACCGCAGATAATAAAATAATCTGCCAAAATGGAAATTCCTGAAATATCGATTACAGTAATATTGTTTCCTTTTTTATCGTCTAATGCTTCATATGCAATTTTTGTTAATTCCTTTGAAGTCATGTTCTACCTCTTTTCAATGATTTTTTTATAGTATTCATAGGCATCCTTTGTATAGTAATCAATGGTGGATGCATCTTTTTTCGTTAAATACTCCAACGTATCTTCTAAAATCCGGTATGTCAGTAAATCCAGATCTCGTTTTGCAATTTCCCTCAGTTCATCCAAGTGAGGCTGACGGGTTCTGTTTGGTTCAATGTAATCCGCACAGAAAATAATCTGTTCCAGTTTACTCATCTGCGCCTTCCCGGTTGTATGCCAAGTAATAGCCGACAAAATTTCTTCATCGGTAATACCGTATTTTTCAGCAGCAAACAACGCACCAACCTTCGCATGAAGTAAGTACGGTGCCTGTTCTTCTGTAGCGGTCACTTCAATTTCATGTTCCTTACAAACAGAAATCAATTCTTCCTCTGATAAATATTTAGCGCAGTCATGCAAAACGCCTGCCATATACGCCTGATTCGGGTTCACTCCGAAACACTCTGCCATATCTTTGGCGGTTTTCGCCACTCCCATGGTGTGTTCAAAACGGGAATCTTTCAGTACCGTTTTTAAATCATCCATAATTTTATTCACAGACCATGCCTTGTTGACATTGCAATTATTATAGAGTCCATTTTGAAGAATGTACGAATAGACTCCTTCAGGGACCATGTCTTTAATTACTTCGTAGCTTTCAGTTCGAATAAGACTGGATGAAATTTCTGAAGATTCCGTGGAAATAATACCAATCCGAATACCGAAGGCTTCTTCAATTTCCTGGATCTTTGCATCCATTTTGTCGGAGCTTTCATCTTTTCTGCGAACAACCAACAGCTTTGCATATTTCACAATAACGTCCGGTCTGTACCAGTTCATGAAATAAGCAATGGAATCACTTCCCATAATGAAATAGAATTCATCTTCCGGATGTAATTCATGCAATAAATACAACGTATCTGCTGTATAGGTTGCCTCGTTTCTGGTAATCTCCACATCAGAATATTCCAGGCCATTCAAATCTTTAATGGCCGCTTTAATCATATTCACTCTGTGAAAATTACCGGTAATAGCGTTCTTATCCTTATGCGGTGGGTAAGGTGTGGGCATAATCCAAACCTTGTCCAAATCAAACTGTTTTTTTGCTTCCAAAGCAATATGAACATGAGTGCTGTGAATCGGGTCAAAGGTTCCACCTAAAATACCAATTTTCATCGTATCTCCTTCTAAGGCAAAATAATTTTGCGATCCTTTTCTTCTTTGGCAGGTCTGTATAAGACAATTTTTCTGCCGATAACATGAACAACTTCTGAATGAGTACGTTCCGCAAGAACGTAAGCGATACTTTTTACATCATCCATACAGTTCTTTAATACATGAATTTTCAATATTTCTCTTGCTTCCAAAGCTTCGTCGATTGCTGCAGTAAGCTCCGGTGTAACGGATGATTTTCCAATTTGGAAAATCGGCTGTTCCATAGCAGTAATTTTTCTTAAATAAGCTCTCTGTTTGCTATTCATTTTATTGCTCCTTTCGTGGATAACACGTAATCAGCATGAAAATCTGCGATTTCCATGCTGTGGTGTCTAGCACCACAGTTAACCCATTCACCTCCCAAAGGTCTCAAACACAAGTGTTTAATCCGCTTTGGAAGGCGAACGGGTTACTGATTACTTGTAGTAATCAAATTGATGTCCGTAAATTTTTACGGTATCACCATCTTCAATTCCCAAATCTTCCAACTCCTGCAAAATTCCATTGTCTTTCATGAAATTCTGGAAGAACATAAAGCCCTTCTCGGAATCTAAGTTGGTATAACCAAGCATTCTTTCGATACGTGGTCCTTCCACACAATATAAACCGTCTTCCAGTTTCTCAACGGTATATGGAAGTACTTCTCTATCATGAAATTCTTCCGGATCATATTCCTGCTCAAAGACTACCGGAGCATCATCAAACTGATCCAGTAATTCTTTCACGTAATACAGTAATTCTTTTAAACCTTTTCCACTGACAGCAGAAATCGGAAATACTTTAATCTCCGGTTCAAACTCAGCCTTGATTTTTTCAATAACTTCGTTGGTTCCTTCATAGATTGCATCAATCTTATTGGCTGCAATCACCTGTGGACGAGTCAGCAATTCCGGATTGTAAGCTTCTAATTCTTTATTAATTGCTTTGATATCCTCAATTGGGTCACGACCTTCTACAGATGCCGCATCAATCATATGAATAATTACTTTTGTACGTTCAATATGTTTCAAAAATTTATGTCCAAGTCCAACACCTTCAGAAGCACCTTCAATTAATCCCGGAATATCTGCAATAACAAATCCTTTTCCACCATCTAAATCCACAACACCAAGGTTTGGGTTTAAAGTAGTAAAATGATAGTTTGCAATCTTTGGATCTGCGTTGGTTACGCGGGATAATAAGGTGGATTTACCGACATTCGGGAATCCAACCAATCCAACGTCCGCAATACTCTTTAATTCCAAAGTAACATTTAATTCCATCGCTTTCTGACCCGGCTGAGCATATTGTGGTACCTGCATAGTCGCTGTTGCGAAATGCTGGTTTCCTTTTCCACCTTTTCCACCTTTTAAAATTGTAACGCGCTGATTGTCTCCACTCATATCTGCGACAACTTTTCCGGTTTCTGCTTCACGAATCAGAGTGCCTTCCGGTACTTTGATAATAAGGTCTGCACCGTTTTTTCCTGTTTTGTTCTGTTTTCCACCCTCTTGGCCCGGTTCCGCTTTGAAGTTATGTTTATGTCTAAATTCATATAATGTATTCAGTCCCTTATCCACTTCAAAAATTACGTCGCCGCCTTTTCCACCGTCACCACCGTTTGGTCCGCCGTTTGCCACATATAATTCACGACGGAAGGATACGTGTCCATCTCCGCCTGCTCCTGATTTTATAAAAATTTTTGCATAATCTGCAAACATAAATACCTCCTGCATTCAACTGCATAAAAGAATAGGCTCCAAATCATAAAATGACTTGAAGCCTTAATTATCTGCATAATAATTATTCAGCTACCGGATATACAGAAACCTGCTTTCTGTCTCTACCCTTTCTTTCGAATCTTACGATTCCGTCTGAAGTAGCAAATAATGTATCATCTCCACCACGTCCAACGTTTACACCTGGGTGAATCTTTGTACCACGCTGTCTGTAAAGAATGTTTCCAGCCTTAACAAACTGTCCGTCTGCTCTCTTAGCACCAAGTCTCTTAGATTCTGAATCTCTACCGTTCTTTGTAGAACCCATTCCCTTTTTGTGGGCGAAGAACTGAAGGTTCATCTTCATCATAGCTATACCTCCTTAATTTCTACTCTTATAAATTCCTTATAATCTTTTTCTAATGATTCAACTCCTATGAAATAGGAATCAAACAAAATCTGGGATTCATAGGAAGGTTCTTCATCGTCTTCATAAGACATCCAAACCTTAATATAACCGTTCTCTTCATCTTCCTTAACGGAAAAAGCATCTTCAGATATTTTTTCCAGAGAATTAATCAGATTAATGGTTAATACGGAAATCCCTGCACATACAATATCTTCTCCAGCTTCGGCATAACCGGCATGACCGGAAACCTCAACACCAAGATAATAATCTGTTGTGCGATAAATCGTTATGTTTGTCATAAAACACCACCTGATTAAGCATTGATCTTATCAATCTTAACTTCTGTATACTGCTGTCTATGACCATTCTTTTTATGATAACCTGTTTTTCTCTTATACTTGTAAACTGTGATCTTCTTAGCTTTTCCATCACCAACAACTGTAGCTTCTACAGAAGCTCCTGCTACTGTTGGGTTTCCAACCTTAACATCATCACCGCTTACCAAAAGAACCTGGTCAAAAGTAAACTTAGCATCAGCTTCTGCACCGAGCTTTTCAACTCTGATTACATCACCTTCAGAAACCTTATACTGTTTACCACCTGTTGCGATAATTGCGTACATGATATGGGTACCTCCTATTACTCATTACTCGCCAGCTTCGGTGAATGCATTGCATTACTTATAACCACACTGAGCGGCATACCATAGTATAATAACACGTTGTTTCTTACTTGTCAAACATTAATCTTAACATTTTCATCCGCTGAAACCGGAATAACCAAACAGCTTTCTCCGTTGATGTTTTCCCGACGAATCTGCTCTTTCTTTTCGGAGTTCACTTTGATAATAATATCCCCTCCGGTTTCAGTAATTTCTGAAATTCTGCGATTCAATTCTTTGATTTCTTCTTTCAAAAGAACCTTTTCGTTATTGTCTTTTACAATCTTTGCGGCTTTGTTCGGAATCAAATCACTGAGCAGCGGTAAGTCTTCTTCTGTCGGATTGGAAATAGATGAAATGTAATCCTGGCCAATCTTCTCTGCTTTGGATTCCTGAATTCCTGCATATTCCAAGGCTTCCTTAATATGCGTTCCGTTGACCTGCAGTTCCGGTTCCACATCAGACTTCTGAGCAAGTTCAATATTGACTGACTGCATTACTTCTTTTAAGTCCTCTTCTGCTACAACTTCCTGAACCATCTCGGTCAACACATCCTGTTTCTGAGCAAAGGTCAGTTTTTCACGGCAACCGAGAATATCTTCAATTAATTCAGTATGAGGTTCCTGAGAATCCGCTGTATACATATGAACACAGTGAATATCGGTACTACGTTCGTTAAAGGCAGGGAAGATAAATCCACTTTCTGGCATTCCAACCATCCATTCTCTGTTCAAGGTACCGATTCGATCATCTGTTTTGTTATATCCCAATCCCGGTTTGGAAAGAATCATTGGACAAATAGCGCAGATGACATATTCATAAATTTCTTCTGATTCATCCAGCTTATTATTATCTGTTGTTTTGGTCATAACGTCATAAACATCATGGAACAATAAAATCAGATAATTTCCTAAAGATGCGTACTTTTCAATAATCATATCGTAAAAGCTGTTCAGCAATCCTTCGTCTTTTAAAGCGCTCTTTTTTAACCCCATTAAAAACTGCTGATGTCCACCCGGCTGTTCTTCTTCCAAAGGGAAGTTCAGTTCCAGTAAATTGTTTCCAAGATTCGTAGAAAGTACTTTCTTGGCAATTTCCATATATTTATAATATTCTTCATCCGGCAAATTCAGGAAAGACTCATCAATCAAAACAACCTTTTCTTTCTGGTCATTGACGTAACAGCCACACATTTTGGTAATGGTACAGCCGTCTTTTTTCATACGTCTTCGTAATTCACCAATCGATTTCTTGTCCATATCATTTCTCCTCTATTACATAATTTACTGCTTGATACATCGCTGTACCAAGCAGTCCTGTTTTTTATTTATCATTCGTCACATCACCACTGCCGTGAATATCAATAAAGTCTCCTAAATAAGTCGGCTCCGGTTTAAAAATACATTTTCCAAAGGATTTCACCCGGGCAAGCCATTCACGAACTTCTCTGTACCACTGCATGGAACCATAACCTCTCAGGTCTGCGGAAACTCCATAAGCTTCCAGCCCCAATTTCTTTGCAATGTACAAACTGCGGTACAGGTGATACTTTTGGGTTACAATCACAACCTTCTTCGCTCCAAAAACCTCTTTGGCACGATACATGGTATCGTAGGTTTCAAATCCGGCATGATCCATAAACACATCTTCGGAAGGAATTCCTTTCTCAATACAATAACCCTTCATCGTATTGACTTCATCGTAATCTACCCGGCCATGGTCACCGGAAACAAGTATTTTCTTTGCAGCCCCTTTTTCATATAACTCCTGTCCTACAAGAATTCGGTCTTCCAACATCCAGGTTGGAGTGCCGTCCGGTCTGACACCGGCGCCTAAAACAATAATACAGTCTGCATCCAGCTCTGCCGCTTCTTCAACGGAAATAATTTTATCGCTGACAGAGTTCACAATCACCAGATTGATTATAAGAACTCCAATACCAACCAGCAATACAATGCCGATGCAGGCAATCAGGAATTTCTTGAGCGTTTTCAAGTTGATAATTTTTCTAATACACTTCATCTTTTTTATCCTAAGTTATTACGATACTGCGAAGGCGTAAGACCTGTAATGCTCTTAAATGTTTTCATAAAGTGCTTTTCATGGTCATATCCTACGGCTCTCGAAATTTCATTAACCTTCATATCCGTTTCCGTTAAAAGTTTCTTTGCTTCACCAACACGGATATTCTTTAAGAAGTTTACGAAGTTTGTACCGGTATACTGCTTAAATGTAAAGGAGAACAGGGAATAGTTCATGGAAATATAGTTTGAAACTACTGCCATGTTCAAATCTGTTGCATAGTTTTCTTTAATGTACTCAATGGCCTTTTCCATTTTCTGACCGGTCTTATGTTCATCAACATCCGTTCCAATCAATTCATTAAAGTTCTTAATCCAGTCATTTACCACCAGCATATAATCATCGATGGTCTGGAAACTAAACATATCCAACAGTTCACGAACTTCGTTTTCTTTATTCTTTAAAGTATTCTTGTAAACTTTCATAGTCGTGGAAATAATAATATCCATCTGTTCTTCAAATTCATCAATCGAATACTTTCGTTCTTTTACACCTTCTACAAACAACTGCATCTGTGCCAACGCTTCATCCAACTTGTTGGAACAGATTAAGTTTGCAGTCTGCATCATAACTTTAACACCATACTGGAATTCAGCTTCCGGTTCTTTGTAAGTTGCTGCATCAATCACATGGTTGCAGGTTTCAAAAGCTGTTTTTCTCATTTTTGCTGCTTCACAAAATGCCTGTTTTACATCCATAAAATTGAAGTACTTGCGACTAATTCCATAATAAGAACCTTTCAATTTTTCAGCAACTTCCAGTTTATAGCGGTCATCGGCAATAATCATATTCATATAATTCTCGCCCTGAACATAATAATATTTTCCCGGAGAAGTTAAATCATCCGTATCATCCATACTTCCGAAACAGAAAACAACGAAATTGTTTACCGGCATATACGGATGCACGGCACAACAAATATTTTCCACTTCCACTTCCGTTACATTATCATAGAACAACATATACTGTAACTGCTGGATGGCAATTCGTTTTTTACGATTATACTCTGTTTCCGTGAAAGCAAGTTCCTTCTGGAATGTTTCCAGTGTTTTAGCGATCTTATTACGGTCTACCGGTTTCAAAATATAATCACGAACTCCGTTACGAAGCAGTTCAACCGCATATTCAAAATCATCAAAACCGCTAATCGCCGCAATCAATGGTTTGTGATCCAGTTTCTGAACTTCATTTACCAAAGTCACCCCATCCATCTTCGGCATGCGAATGTCTGTAAACATCGCATCAATTTCACGTTCCTTTAATACTTTTAATGCCTCTTCCCCGTTCGGACATTCAATAATTTCTTCAATTTCCACACCGGAACGCTCAATAATAGAACGAATTCCCTTTCTTATTAGTTTTTCATCCTCGACTAATAACAGTGTTCTCATTCATCCTTCTCCTTCTCTTTTGGAATCTGAATTACAACTTTCGTATAGATTCCTTCTTTCGAATATATTTCAATGCCGTATTCCGGACCAAAATACATTTTAATACGCTGCATTACGTTATATAATGCACGACCATGATCACTGTCCTCACTGACAGCATCCACAGAATTCAATCTGTTTCGAAGCATCTGAAGTGTTTCCTCCGTCATACCTACACCGGCATCGGAAACTTCGATACTGATTACATCTCCTTCTTCGTAAGCCTTAATATAAATATACGTATCTTCGGCAATGTTCTCGATTCCATGATAAACCGAATTCTCAACTAACGGCTGAAGGGACATTTTCGGAATTTTTAATTTCATATATTCCTGTGGAATGTTCAATGAAAGAAAGATTTCATAGTCAAAACGTAGATTTAAAAGATTCAAATAATTACGAATATACTTAATCTCTTCTTTCAATTCTACCATACCTGAGCTCCATTTAACAGAATATCTGAACATTTCTCCCAGGGAAGTTACAGCATCGGAAATTTCATAATCTTCTTTGATTTCCGCCAACATCTTAATGGTCTCCAAAACATTGTACATAAAATGAGCATTAATCTGGTTCTGCAACGCTTTAATTTCCGTATTCTTCATCAGAAGTTCATTCTCTACGGTTTCCTTATTCAGTTTTTCCAAAGAAAGAATCATGTCGTTAATCTGGTGTGCCATCTCAGAGATTTCATCATCGCCTTCATCCGGCAGCATAATATGTTCCCCGTTTTTGATTCGGTTAACTGATGAAGTCAATGTATCAAATCGTTTAAAAATATGAGAAATCAAAAAGATAACCAGACCGGAAAATACGATCATGGAAATAATTACGACCAGAATATAAGGAATCTGGCTTCGATAATAGGAATTTACCACATCTCCTGTTCTGGAAATATGGACATAGGTTCCTTTCAGGGATGGAATTTCCAAAGTGGAAACAATCGCGTCCTCTCCCATAAATGATAAATAATCCGATTGATTTTTCTGTTTCAGAAATTCTAAAATCTCATCAATATTCTTATTTAACAAGGCGCTGTTTTCATCGGAACAAATAATCTTATTCTCATCGTCCACAAAGAAGTTCCATTCTCCGTAATTACTCTTGTAAAAGTTCGGAATTAAATTTTCAATATCCGTAGACACTTCTAAGACAGCCAGTAAATGGTCATGGTCGTCCAGAATGTTTTTAATTAACCCTGCCAGTTTTGTCGACTGGTTTGTTCTTTCCGGAAAAGCGCTGTCGTAATAGTTTAACTCCCAAGACTCTTCCTCATACTTTCCGTACCATTCCATATTTTTCAGACGATCAATGGAATAGAAACAAGGTTTCTTTTCCGTTACATGCGCATTGACAAACAAACGAATCTGGTACAGATATGGATTTAAATTTGTCATATTATCGATATAGGCAAGTTCCGTATTATAAAAGTCGATTTTATCCACTGTACTCAGGTCTTCTCCCGACTTTACCTGCTTCATATATCCAATTAAAGAGACATTTTGAGATACCATCTGCTTCGCAAGGTTACAGACTTCTTCGACGCTGTTTACATCGGACTTTACCTGATTAATGAAGGCACGTTCTTCAATCAGCGCATTATCTTTAGCGTTTCGCGTCATGTTTACAAACATTACAATAGTCCAAAGCAATGCACAGAACAGCATGGTGGAAACAATCAGCATAATCACTTTCTGACCTAACGAAAGATAGCCTCGTTTATGTTTTTGATTTTTTTTCATTCTTAATCTAACCCTAATTTTTCAATATTTTCATTCATTTTATTTGTTAAGGCATCCAACACTTTATCGTATCCCATCGCGTAACGAGCCTTTTTAAAGTCTGCAAAAATTTCGTCAAATTCTTTATCGCTCTTTGCAAAGAGAAGCTTTGGAAGAGTTTCTCCCCATAACGCATCTGCCTTTGCTTTTATCTGTCCTTCTTCCGAATCCTGGTCGAAGGTAATGGTATACTGACCATTATAAACCACATACGGATAAGTCCATTGTTTCAACTGTGTAGTTGGATCGTTTTCATCATCGCCCAGCCACTGTTTCGCCAAAACATCATTTTGGAACATCCAGTAACAGGAGTCTGCTCCATACAACTCATCAAACTTTGCACGGTCTGAATTCAATAACTCCAACACATCCTTATGGAACCGTGGAACTCCGTCTTTGTCGTAATCCCAGGTTTTTCCTTCTACACCCAGCCAGGTCATCTTCTGACCTTCTTCACTGATTAAGTAAGAAATTAATTTAATGGCCGCTTCCGGATGCTCACAATTTTTAGAAACCAAAGTTACCGTCCATCCGTTAATTCCGGTTCCCGGTAATGTGTAATCATCGCCCTTTAAATTTTTCGGACCATCCACAGCAATATAAATGCTTTCCGGATGTTTGCTATATAATTCTTTTTGCTGATCTGCCATATCGGTATACTGGTAAATCATGCAGAAATACTGACCGTTGGCGATTTTTTCCGACATCTGAGTTCTGGTATCAATAAATATTTCATCTTTCAAAAGCCCTTTATTTCCAAGTTTTCTAAAGGCCTTTAACCATGCAATCAGGTCCGGCGACAAATTACGGTCAAGAGCTCTGCCGTTTTCATCCATATACGGGATTGCGAGGAAATTCATCAGGTAATTATCAAAAGAATCACATCCGATGTCTCCGAATTCCGTTGAACCCACAGGAATTAAATCTTTTCCGTTTACTGTTGGGAACATTTCAGCTGCTTTCTCCACAGCTGCAACAAATCCTTCCGGTGTAGTCATATCCGGAGAACCAATCGCTTCATAAATATCCTTTCGCACCATAAACGTCTGATTGGACGGAAGGTTATCATACTGTTCGTAGTCAGACGGCGACCAGGCTGAATTTGGATACTGATATAAATGCTGATCCTCGGAAGTATACCAACGAACAACCTGATCATTGGCCACATCATAAAAGTATGGATCATATTGATCGGCAAGTTCGTCTAATGCATAAACATCACCTTCGCTAATCATCTGACTGATTTCCGGTTCCCACCATCCCAGAGTAATCAAATCCGGAAGGCTTTCCGAAGATATCATGGAATCCAGTTTTTCATTGGGATCACCGGTAGGAACAACAAAGTTGATATTGCATCCGGTCTTTTTCGTAATCTCTTTGGAAACCATATTGTTTCCCCATCCGGAATTAAACCATGAAAAATTGATATACCAGGACAAATCCACATTTTCAACCGTTTTTTTTGTTTCCTCCGTTTTCTTTTTAACAGCCCCCTTACTTCCACAAGCAGTGACACCAAGCGCCGTAGCTATGAGAAGAAATAGTACATAAAACTGCTTTTTCACTGTTTCATTTCTCCTTCCTCGTTGTGAAATGCACTTAAAGAATTTCATGAAACGGCTTATCTTTTTTCTTTCTGGACATTTCCATTAATCCCAGTTTCGTAAATCCGTAAGCCTTTGCATAAACGCTCTGTTTCAAGAGAATTTCATTCAATTCTTTTTCAATCTCTTCTTTTCGTTGACTGTTTTTCATATTAATAAAATCAATTAAAATAATACCCGACAGATTTCTGAGTTCTATTTGCTCGGCAATCTTATGCATTGCCTCCCGATTAATTTCAAAAATCACATCTTCTTTATTCCCTTTGATTTCAGCTTTCCCCGAATTCACATCTATCACTGTTAAAGCTTCTGTATAATCAATTACCAGATACGCGCCGGAACGGAGCCAGACTTTATTGCTCAAACATTCCTCCACTGTTTTATCCAGTCGGTATAAATTACACAGGCTTACTTTTCCTGTTTCAAACAAACGAAAAGGAATCTTTTCCTTTCCTAAAAGATGGGCGATTTCCTGCCTGTCGGTGATAATTTCCACAGCATCCATTTCAGCATATTTCTTAGCAGTCTCAACAATTTTATTCTGTGAAAGCAGAATTTCCTTTGGTTTTGCATAGGTAAATTTTCTTTGAATATCCTGCCACTGTGCAATCAGCCTTTCCGCCTCACTACAAATTTCCTCTTTTGTCATGAATTCACTTTGGGTTCTCAAAATAAATCCATATTCCGAATTTCTATATGGTTCCATCATCTGCTTTAATGCATTTCGTTTCGTAACATCCTGAATCTTTTTAGAGATGGAAACCGCATGATTTCCAACCGTTAATACCAAAGCATTCCCTGTCAGAGAAATATTGGTTGTCAAACCGTAATCTTTGGTTTTAATGGCATCATATTCTACCTGAACCAGTACTTTGTCACCGCATTTTAACGGTTCTTCGCATTTCTTGGTAGACAAAAATCCTTTTTGGCTTCCGATGGAAACAAAAGCCGCATCAATATTTTTAACCAGGTCGGAAACAAGGCCACAGTAGATATTTCCAACGATATTGTCCGTTGCCATATCAGCAATTCTCTGAACCTTTCCATCAACCAGATAAAAGCCAAGCATATGTTTCTGATAAAAATCCGATATAATGAATTTGTTTCCCATAAATGAACCTCATTTCATACTTCTGCTATTCAATATCCGCCCCAACGGCATCCAACGAAATCAATTGATCATCTTCCAAACAATACATATCCAGTCGCTCATATAAAATATTTAACGGAGCTTCTTCCTTCAAATATTCAAACAAACTCTTCACCACCAGATCCGGCTTTAAGTTTGCTGCACTCCCCTGAGCCACTTTCATGAATACACCCTCGTCCTGCACGTCCATTTCATAAATCATAGGACGAATATCAACCATTTTTTCACTCTTTTTGGTCTTCTTCAAAACAAAGATTTCTTCCTGTGCCATAAACTGTCGGATTTTTTCTTCCGGTAAATCCAGATGAACCAGATAATCCGCTGCGGCAACAATGGACATACAGTTTTTTGCCCCTTCCGGCAATTCTTTAAAACTTAAAATCTCAATGCCATCCACATTCTGAGCATTTAAATCCTGAAGCATTTCCTTAGTCGATTTAGATGAGTAAACTTCCAAATCATAATATTCCCCTTTGCTTAACAACCCTACACTCAGAGGTGCCGCAAAAGACATTTTCTGATGCGGTGAAAATCCTTCGGAATAAACCACATCTACATTCGCTCTACGATGTACTTTTTGAAAATATCGAACCATATCCAAATGACCGATAAACTTCATCATTCCCTGTTTGGAAAAGCGCACTCTAATTTTCATAACAGATTCCTCCTCCAAAACCGGCAGCACCGCAACCGGAACATTTCATTCGACAGTTTGGTGTAACCTTTTCTTCTAACGCATTATGCCATTCACGAAGAAGGAATTTCTTTGTAACTCCGATATCAATAAAATCCCACGGAAGGAATTCGTCTTCCTCGCGTGCTCTTGTCACATAGAAATCAACATCTACATTATTGACCTGAATCGCTTCTTCCCACAACGCCTGATCGTGAAATTCTGACCACGCATCGTAAATTCCGCCGTGTTCATAAATATATAAAATCAAATCACAAAGACGACGGTCACCTCTGGCAAGCAAACCTTCCAACACACTAATGTCGGATTCATGCCAGTTATACTTAATACTCTTTTGATTGAGTAATGTTTTTCGTTTATCATTTACCCGTTTTGCTTTCTCAAGAAATGTTTCTGCAGTACACATTGGTGCCCACTGGAACGGTGTAAACGGTTTCGGAACAAAGAAAGATGTGCTGGCAGTAATCTGACATTTTCCGTTTCTCTTTTCCTTTGGAACTGTATCATAATAGAGTTCTGCGATTTTTTCGCACAAATCCATAATGCCATCAACGTCTTCTTCTGTTTCATTTGGTTGCCCCAGCATGAAATAAAACTTCACTTTATTCCAGCCGCCCTTAAAGGCCTGCTCACAACCGTTTAAAATATTTTCTTCCGTCAATCCTTTATTAATGACATTTCTCATTCTCTGGGTTCCCGCCTCCGGTGCAAAGGTAATGGAACTTTTCTTTACATCCTGTACTTTGCTCATAACATCCAAAGAGAACGCATCAATACGAAGGGATGGTAACGAAATATTAATCTTTTTCTTCTTACATTCTTCCAAAAGGAAGTCCATCAATTCATTCAGCTGAGAATAGTCACTGGTACTTAAGGAACTCAGTGATATTTCCTCATGTCCTGTTGCCTGAAGCATAGTCTTAGCCAAATATTTCAAGCGATTCAGACTTTTTTCACGAAGTGGTTTATATACGGAACCTGCTTGACAAAAACGACATTCTCGAATACATCCGCGTTGTATTTCCAGCACACAACGGTCCTGTGTCACCTTAATAAAAGGAACCAACGGTTTTTCCGGATAAGAAACAGATTCAAAATCAAGAACAATCTGTTTTTTCACCGAATCTCTTGCATGTTCATTCAACTTTTTCATTTCCTGAATTGTACCGTCTTCTTTGTAGGAAACTTCATAAAACTGTGGTACATAAATACATTCGATTTGGGCAGCCATTTCTAAAAAGTCCTGACGACTTCCGCCCTTTTTCTGATTTTCCTTGTACAGGTCAATCAGCTGGTCGTAAGCAGTTTCCCCTTCGCCAATGTAGAATAAATCAAAGAAATCTGCAATCGGCTCCGGATTATAGGTACACGGACCACCTCCGATTACAATCGGATCCTCTTCGCCACGTTCTGTAGCCTTCAAAGGAATTCCTGACAAATCCAAAATCTGTAAAATATTGGTGTAACACATTTCGTATTGCAAAGTAATACCCAGAAAATCAAATTGTTTAATTGGTTCCTGGGACTCAATCGCAAATAACGGAATATTCTTTTCTCTTAAAATTTTATCTAAATCCACCCATGGGGAATAAACACGTTCACAATAAACGTCTTCTCTTTTATTCAGCATATCATAGATAATCTGAATCCCCAGATGAGACATCCCGATTTCATAAACATCCGGGAAGCACATGGCAAAACGCACATCCACTTCTTTCGGATTTTTTACTACCATGTTTACTTCATTTCCAATGTATCTGGCAGGCTTTTCAATTTGCAATAATATCTCATCCGACAAGGCAAGTTTTCTTTCGATTTTCATATCTATTTTCCTTAATTTTTAATTTGTGATATAATTTTAGACATACACAATAATAATACTATAATAGAACGATTTTTACAATCAATATGGAGTAAATGATGTTTAAATATGATACACATGTTCATACCGCTGATGTCAGTGGTTGTGCTTCTGCTTCCGGCGTCTTTCAGGCAGTAGCTTTCAAAGAAGCCGGATACGACGGAATCATCATAACAAACCACTTTTTCCGTGGAAAAACCTGTCTTGTACCCCACAATCTTCCTTGGGCCGAACGGGTAAATCTTTTCTGCGAAGGCTACGAAAAAACAAAAAAATGCGGTGATGAAATCGGGTTAAAAGTATTCTTCGGTTGGGAAGAAACATATGATGGTCAAGATTTTTTGATTTATGGATTAGATAAAGAATGGTTGTTAAGACATCCGGAAATGGAACATTGGACTTTGGAACAACAATTTCATGAGATAAACAAATACGGCGGAATGGTGATTCACGCCCATCCGTTTCGGGATCGTCCATATATTCCGAAGATTCGTCTTTTCCCTAAACTGGTTCACGGTGTAGAAGTTTTCAACGCCGGAAATTACGAATCAGAAAACCGAAAGGCATACATGTACGCGAAAGAATACGACCTTCCAATCACCGGTGGTTCCGACAATCACCATCACGATATTGTGTTTACCGGAATTGAAACGGAAAAACCCCTCAATTCCATTCATGATTATATCCGATTAATCCGAAACAACGAACCAAAACGCATTCTTTATCCGGAAGATGAAGAAATTGTATAATAAAACCCCTGTATTAGCTTTTCTAATACAGGGGTTCGTTTTATCTTCTTGATAATTCTTTAATAATTTCTTTCCAGCTGACACCTTTCTCTGCCATCAATACCATGACATGATACAGGAAGTCGGAAATTTCATATTTGATTTCCTGAGGGTCCGGATTTTTCGCTGCAATAACAATTTCCGTCGCTTCTTCTCCTACCTTCTTCAAAATCTTATCGATTCCCTTATCAAACAGATAGTTTGTGTAAGAACCTTCCTTTGGATGTTCCTTACGATCAAGGATTACGTTGTAGACATCTTCAAAAACCTTCATTGGGTTTGAATCATCATAATCTTTCTTAACCACTTCGTTAAAGAAACAGGTTTCAGCACCGGTGTGACAAGGCACTCCAATCTGGTGAACTTTTGCAAGGATTGTATCCAAATCACAATCTGCAGAAATTTCCTTCACATACTGATAGTGACTGGATGTTTCACCCTTTACCCAGATTTCATCTCTGCTTCTGCTGTAATAAGTCATTTTTCCGGTCTGAATGGTAAGATTGTATGCATCTTCATTCATATAAGCAAGCATCAATACTTCGTTTGTCTTATAATCCTGAACGACAACCGGAACCATACCGTCTGCGTTGGTTTTTAACTCTGAAAACTGAATTTTAGGAACAAAAACGTTCGTTGATACACCATTCTTGTATAATTCGTTTTTAATTCCCAAATAATCATAATTTTCGTCCATAACAACTTCGGAAATGCCGTAAACCTTTTCACCGATTCCCATTTCCACATATTCTGCCGGTTCAATTCCTGCATTGTAAGAAGCAACACGGATTCCCTGACCAAAGCACTGACGTGCACAGTTATCGGCAATCACTAAGGATGCTCCGTCATATTTTAACTGCTTGATTTTTGAAAAATCAAAATCTTCATGAACAAAAACAGCAATCTTATCGCTTCCGAAACGTTCAGACGCTTCTTTCAACAGTTCCAGATTGCTTTCCTTGGATGTATCAAGAAAACTCTTCTTTGCACCGCTGTACAAATACTTCTTTACATCTTCCAGACGCTTTACATTTCCACCAACGATTGTCGGAATATCTGCTTCATCGGAAATCTTAATCATTGTGCTGATATTTTTTTCGTGTTCTTCATCCGTTTCCGATAAATCGAAAATTAATAATTCATCTGCACCAAGGTTATTTAAATAAACAGCCTGTGCTACTGAATCTCCGTTTCCGATTTTTTCTTTTGTATCTTTATCAACCATCTCACCATTGAACAAATAGATGGATGGCATTAATCTGAATTTAGCCATTATAACATTCCTTTCGTAGACAGAACATCTGTGATTCTGTCATCAATTATAGTTGCCTGATCCAAGGCCTTAGCAAATGCTTTATAAATTCCTTCAATCATGTGGTGATTGTTTCCGGATTCCAGCATTTTAATGTGCAGATTCATTCCCACTGCATAAGTTACAGCATGGAAGAATTCTTTAACCATTTCGGTATCATAATATCCAACACGATCTGTAGTAAAGTCTACATTGAATACAAGGTATGGTCTGCCTGATAAATCCAACGCACACATTACAAGGGATTCATCCATCGGTAAAATGATAGAGCCATATCTCTTAATGGATTTCTTATCTCCCAACGCCTTGCGAATGGCAACCCCCAAAGCAATTCCGGTATCCTCAATGGTGTGGTGACAATCCACAATCAAATCTCCGGTCACTTTTACCTTTAAGTCAAACAAGCCATGCTTCGCAAAGCTGATTAACATGTGATCAAAGAAACCAATTCCGGTACTTACTTCCGCATCGCCTTTTCCGTCTAAATTAATGGAAATTTCAATCTGTGTTTCGGAAGTATTTCTTTTGCATTCTCCAATTCTGCTCATAAGCCACTCCTTTCGCTATGGATTAATTTACATTTTCGTCATCTTCTTCAAAACGAACTCTAATAGAATTTGCGTGTGCTGTCAATCCCTCAGCCTTGGCAAATTTCTGAACATCTTTATTCAACGGTTCCAAAGCTTCTCTTGAGAATGAAATAATACTTGATTTCTTGATGAAATCATCAACACTCAATGGGGAGAAGAATTTCGCTGTTCCATTGGTTGGAAGAACGTGGTTCGGACCGGCAAAATAATCGCCTAATGGTTCAGAACTGTATTCTCCAAGGAAAATTGCTCCCGCATTCTTAATTCTTGTCATAATATCAAACGGATTTGCTGTTACGATTTCCAAGTGTTCTGATGCAATTTCATTGGCTGCATCAATCACATCATCCATAGTATCCGTTACTAAAATGTATCCATAATTTTCTAATGATTTTTCCAGGATTTCCTTTCGTTTTAACTTGGAAACAAACAAATCAACATATTTTGAAACTTCTTCTGCCAGTTTCTGACTGGTTGTAACCAGAATTGCTGAAGCAAGTTCATCATGTTCTGCCTGAGAAAGTAAATCTGCAGCAACATATCTTGGATTTGCTGTTTCATCCGCAATTACTAAAATTTCACTTGGTCCGGCAATAGAATCAATGCCCACATAACCGAAAACAGCCTTCTTAGCCAAAGCAACGAAGATGTTTCCCGGTCCAACGATTTTATCTACTTTCTTAATAGATTCGGTTCCGTAAGCAAGTGCTGCAATTGCCTGTGCTCCACCGACTTTATAAATCACATCCACACCGGCTTCTTTTGCTGCCACAAGAATAGCAGGATTTACTTTACCGTCTTTTCCCGGAGGGGTAGCCATTACCAGTTCATCTACACCGGCAACCTTTGCAGGAATTACATTCATCAATACGGATGAAGATAATGCTGCTTTTCCACCCGGTACATAAACACCGACTCTTCCGATTGCAGTTACTTTCTGTCCTAAAATAGAACCGTCCGGCTTGGAATCAAACCAGCTGTACTGCTTCTGTTTTTCGTGATATTCCTTAATATTATCTTTGGAACGACGAATTACATTGATTAATTCTTTATCTTCAATGGTTTCGTATGCTTCCTGAATTTCTTCTTCTGTTACACGAATATTTCCGGCATTAATATCTGCCTGATCAAATTTCTTTGTGTATTCAAAGATTGCACTGTCGCCGTTTTCTTTTACATTCTTAAGAATTTCGGCTACGGTTTCTTCATACTGTGTATAGTTGTTTGGACTACGTTTTAATAAATCATCCAGAATATTCTTTTTTGATTCTTCATCTAACTTAATAATTCTCATTTTTTCACCTCAAAACCAATTTATTTTTCTTCAATCTTTGCCTTTAAGTCTGTAATAATCTTTCGGATTCGTTCATCTTCCATCTTCATACTAACCTGATT
Source organism: Eubacterium sp. (assembly GCA_016292095.1). GTDB lineage: Bacteria > Bacillota > Clostridia > Lachnospirales > Lachnospiraceae > Eubacterium_G. The sequence continues at coordinate 32,676 of JAEFAB010000022.1, forward strand.
TACAACCATTCTGGCTGACAATGGACAAACTTCTTCCAAAACACCCAAACCGTTTTCTTTCAATGTTGTTCCTGTTTCAACAATATCCACGATTACTTCGGAAAGTCCAACGATTGGCGCCAATTCTACCGAACCGTTTAATTTAATCATTTCAACAGTCTGATGCTTTTTGTTATAGAAATAATCTTTGGCAATCTTCGGATACTTGGAAGCAACACGAATCATTTCATGGTTCTTCAATAATTCTCTGGCAGATTCCGGACCGCATACACACATTCTGCACTTTCCAAAACCTAAATCCAATACTTCATATAACTTTCTGTCTTCTTCCAAAATCGTATCTTTTCCGACAATACCGATATCCGCCGCACCGTATTCCACGTAAGTAGGAACATCACTGGCCTTTGCCAAAAAGAACTTTAATTTTAATTCTTCATTGACGAAAATCAGTTTTCTTGTTTTTTCGTCTTTCATTTCTTCACATTCAATGCCGATTTCTTCAAACATTTTCATTGCAGTCTTTGCAAGTCTTCCTTTTGCTAACGCAAATGTTAAATATCTCATTTTATTCTCCTCATTCTATATTGCAGAATTCTGACTGTTTCTTAAATTTCTGTTGCACCGTCTTTGGATACATAAGTAACAACGGATGCACCATCTTCTTTCTTGGCCTTTACATAGGTTTCAATGGAAATATCTTCCTTCTTTGAAATCAATTCCGTATTAATTCCCTGATTTCTGTAATCCGTAGCAAGCTGTAATGCATATTTTCTGAATTCCGGTTCATAAACAACAACACGGAAAGAGTAATCATAGTTCTTACGATTATCTTCCGAAGCAAGGGCAATCATAATCTGATCCATGTAAACTGCAAATCCAATAGCTGCAGCTTCTTTGCCAAACTGTCCTAAAAGTTTATCGTAACGACCACCGGTTACAATATGATTTCCGGAACCATAAGTATATCCTTTGAAAATAATTCCTGTATAGTACTTGTAGTTGCTAACCATTCCCAAGTCAAAACTGATATATTTTGCAACACCGTAATCATCTAAAATGGAATACAGTTCTTCCAAACGTTCAATAGCTTTCAATGCAGTTTCATTGGAAGTCAGTTTCTTTGCTGTATCCAAAACATCTACGGAACCGAACAATGCAGGAAGTTTCAGCAATGCTTCTTTCGCTTCTCCCTTTACGCCATGTTCATCCAATAATTCTTCTACACCAAAGTTATTCTTATTTTCAATACGGATTCTTAATTCTTCTTCCGCTTCTTCATCTAAACCGCAATCCTGTAAGAGTCCCTTATAAAAATCAGCATGGCCGATTTCCACTAAGTATTCTTTTAAACCGGCTGCTTTTAAAGCTTCTGAAACCAAAGCAATCATTTCAGCATCCGCTTCCACAGAATCATCATTAATCTGCTCACAGCCAAGCTGAGTGATTTCTTTCAATTTTCCCTGTAATTCAGAATTGTTAATATAAGTATTAGCGTTATAACAAAGTTTAACCGGTGTATCTACATCCATATAATACTTTGCAACCATTCTGGCAATGGAAGGAGTCATATCCGGTCTTAAAACCAGTGTATTTCCTTCTCTGTCAAAGAACTTATATAAGTCCTTTGATGCTACAGAACCTCTTTCTTTACTGAATATATCAAAAAATTCAAAAGTAGGTGTCTGAATGTTATGATAGCCAAAACGATTAAACACCTCATTGATCTTATTTTCCAAACTTAATTTTACGGAACATTCTTTTCCGTACACGTCTCTTACTCCTTCAGGAGTATGTAATAATACTTTGCTCATTTGATACCTCTTTCGCTTTATTGCATTAAAGTGCTAATTTGTTACCTTGTTAGCAAGTTGAAATAGAGTATATACTAGATTCCTTAAAAAGTCAAATCTTTCTTTTACTCTCTTTTTTTCAAGTCAAGTTGTACTCCTTCCAGATAATGAATCAATGCACCCGGGGCAGATTTCATCAGAAAGCTTTTATCGATTTCTTCATATGTAAAGCTCTTTCTTCCTCCCGAAATGCTTCGTTCATAAAATCGCTTAATATCTGCAAAAGGAATATAGTAGGTTTCATTCAGTTTAGAATAAAACAACAGAATAAAGGCGATGCCTCCCTGCTTTTCAAAATCTTCCATAAACTGAATCTGATGCTCATGAATATTCATCATCGGAAACGTGGTTGTGGCGCATTCCTTCGCATCAAAGCAAACAGGGATACCCTGAACCGCACCGATATAATCCACCGTACTCTGCTTTTCAAAGTAAGCCAGCGTAATATGTCTGGTAGACTGATCGATTTTTACAGGTGTAATAGGGGTAGGAATTTTCTGAATCAATGCCAGACCTTTTTCCCTGTAATTATCATTTGTCATATTAACCATTTCTTCGAGAACTGAACCACGCAATCCTCTGGAATTCCATGTACCCATAATCTATCCTTTAATCTCTTTTCCCAAAACCTTTGAAAAAGTCTTCGGGACTTCTGCTGTAATTTCTTTATCCGCCAATTGTTCAAACCCTTCCGGCATTTCACCGAAACACAATTTCCATGCGTGAAGCATCTGATCCTGAATTCCAAATCGTTCTTTATACTTCTGGTTAACCTTTTTCGTTCCGTATTTAAAATCTCCGATAATCGGATGTCCTACCGATGCCAGGTGTGCACGAATCTGATGGGTTTTTCCGGTAATTAACTTTACTTTTAATAAGCTTACTTCCTCTGAAACCTCCAAGGGTTCGTATTCCGTTTCAATATAGGTTCCTTCTTCGGATTTTTTGGAAATTGTTACTTTATTGGTCTTTTCATCTTTCTTCAGATATCCGGTGATTTTCACCTTTTCTTTCACAGAGCCTTCTACCAGAGCCAGATAATACTTATCCATCGTTCTGTTTTTAAACATTTCCGAAAGAACCTGTAATCCCAACAAAGATTTTCCTGCCACCAACAGGCCACTGGTATTGCGATCCAATCGGTTGCAAACAGAAGGCTTAAAAGTGGATAATTCCTCTTTCTTCAATACACCTTCCTGAATCAAATAAGAAATAATATATTCATTGGCCGATACATCTGAGTCAGATGCCTTCTGACTTAGCATTCCGGAAGGTTTATTAATCATTAGAACGTTCTCGTCCTCATAAACCACTTGAAGCGGGATTGCTTCCGGCAGTTCCAGTGTCTGAATCCCCCGAAACTTAGCAATGGTTTCATCTGCCATAAAGATTTTAACCACATCACCCTGACTGAGTTTCTCCTTTCCGTCAGACTTTTTTCCGTTTAATGTAATATTTTTCTTTCGAAGCATTTTATAAAGAAAACCCATTCCTGCTTCTTTAAAATATTTTGCCAGAAATTTATCAAAACGTTGTCCGGCTTCATTGGCACCGATTTCTATCTGTTGCATTTTAACTCCTCAATTTCCGATTCCGTAAGCGGTCGATATGCTCCCTTTTCCAATGTTTCATCCAAAACCAAAGATCCCATGGAAATTCGTTTCAGGTAGGTTACCGTCAATCCAATGGAACGAAACATTCTCTTTACCTGATGGTACTTTCCTTCGGTAATGGTAATGTAAGCCTTATCATTTCCTTCTAGGATTTCAAGGGTTGCCGGTTTCGTCAGCTTATCCTCACCGATATCCACACCCTTTTGAAAATGTTCCGCATCTTCTTTTGTTAACACCCCATCCAGTTCCACATAATACTTTTTATCCACATGTTTCCTTGGAGACAATAACTCATGGGACAAAATCCCGTCATTGGTAATCAACAAAAGGCCTTCCGTATCTTTATCCAGACGTCCCACCGGAAACAATCCCTCTTTTGGTGTAACGTCCAGCAAATCCAACACTGTCTCACAATGATCGTCTTTCACGGCACTTAAATACCCTGCCGGTTTATGAAGCATATAATAGTAAAACTTACTGTATTCCAGATTAATCCCCTGAAATTCTATTATATCATTTTCTTCATCCACATGATACTCCGGCTTTTTCAAAATTTCGCCGTTAATCTTCACTTTTCCTTTTTTGATATATTCTTTTACCTGACTGCGGGAACCAATCCCCATAGCCGTCAAATATTTATCTAATCTCATACTATGAATCTTCTTTCTCAAGTCGTAAACCCACAAATCATTTTACCATAACCCTGTAGGAATTTACAGTAAAAAACACTCGATAGCATTGCTACAGAGTGTTCTTACTTTTCTTTATTTTACTTTTACCTTTGTCGCTTTGGACCATTTTGACAGAAAAAGTTTTCCATTGTAGTTCTGAGTATTTCTAACACGAACAAATAATGTCTTTTTCCCTTTTATTTTCTTTGAAGAAACTGTGACGGATGTTTTAGTCATTGTCTTTTCTACAAGAACTTTCTTAAATTTCTTTGATGCGGAAACCTGAACAATATATCCCGCTGAACCACCAACTTTTTTGATGGACACTTTCATTGTTTTCGCTTTCTTCTTTGTAGCTTTTGTGATTTTTGATGGAGTAACCAGAATCTTTCCAAAGTGAATCTTTGCTTTAATTAGATTTTCGTTACTATCACCAACTTGGATTTTTGTCCAGCTTTCTTTTGTTCCTCCATAATAAACATCTGTAAGACTGTCACAATATTCAAATACACTAAAAGAAATTGATTTCAATCCTTCCGGAAGAGAAATACTCTTTAATTTAGAACAATTTTTAAATGCATTATATCTAATATCTGTAACCTTTGCCGGAATTACAATACTGGTAATCGGAGTTTCCTGGAATAAGCAGGTTCCGATGATTGTAACTTTGCTGCCAATGATTACTTTATTCAATTTATCGCATCCTCTAAAAACAGGTATCGCTGCTCCATCACATTTAACTGCATTGTAATACACAGTTTCCAATGATTTACAATCTTCAAATGCTGAAAATTTAAGTTCTGTAATGTTTTCTGGGATTGTAACACTTTTCAGAGAAGTACCTCTAAAAGCATTGTATCCAATTGATGTTACTGATTTCGGAATTGTTACACTTTTAATCGGGAGGTCCTGAAATAAACTGCCACCGATTGTTTCAACTTTATTTCCAATGGTTACTGTCGTCAAATTATCACAATCTCTAAAGATACGTGTAGCATTTCCATCACACTTAATTGCATTATAATTCACCTTCGTTAATGCAGAACAATTATAGAAACAATTCCAGTCCAGTTTCGTAATTCCTTCAGGAATTGTAAGTGTTTGAAGGGTTGAATTATTTTTAAAAGCTTCAGGACAGATGCCTGTTACCTTTTTAGATCCTAAGGAAGAAGGAATTGTGACTGTTTTTTCTTTTCCGTTATATTTCACAATTTCAGCGGTTCCTTCGCCATTCAATACATATTCATAATTTCCTGAAACTAAATTTGCAGCCTTAATCTGAAGTGGCATCAATGTACTTCCGGAAATAATCAAAGCTACTACCATAATCATTGAACATACTTGTTTAAAATTTTTCATGCTCTTCTCCTTTTTTTATACTTTTGTCCTGAGTAAGTATACACAAATTCTTCGCTTTATGCAAACATTACTGTAATGATTCATATAATTTTTTTATGGTTGCCTTCTGTTCCGGAGTCAGTTTTACCTTTGGTGAATTGTCATCGCAGGTATTTCTGTTTTCAACGATTAATACCGTAGAACCTTTCTCCGGTGTATGTGTATGGAATGTTCCTTTTTTCACATTATAAAGCTTCAATGGTTCCAGCTTTACTGCTTCGATTTCTCCAATGGTATCGCCCTGTCCTCCTAAGAACAAAGTAAATTCCCCGGCAAGAAGAACGAACACTTCATCAGACTCATCATGCTTTTGCATATCTTTCAGTTGATCCACTTCCAGTTCCTCACAATAACGAAGTTCCGCAACTCTCCAACTTTCAAAATCAATTAAAGGTAAATATCCTTCTCCGTTGTAGCTTGTCACTTCCAAATGCTTCTGATCAATCATGATTACACCTCTGCGATTACTTCTACTTCACAAAGCACATTCTTAGGAAGAGTCTTTACTGCAACACAGCTTCTTGCAGGCTTTTCTGTAAAGTACTTTCCGTAAATTTCATTAAACGCTGCAAAGTCTCCCATATCATCAAGGAAGCAAACTGTTTTGACAACTTTCTCATAAGAAGAACCTGCTTCTTCCAATAAAGCGCCCAGATTTTTCATTACCTGTTCTGTCTGTTCTTCAATTGTAGTTCCTACCACTTCTCCTGTTGCAGGATCTAATGCAATCTGTCCTGCTGAGAACAAAAGATTTCCTGTAATAATTCCCTGTGAATATGGTCCAATGGCAGCAGGTGCCTTATTTGTACTGATTTTTTTCATTTTATTCATCCTCCTGAATTTAATTTCCTGTCTGTAATCGGTAATATGTACCTTTCGCTTCCATCAATTCCTGATGACTTCCACGCTCTATTATTCTACCCTGTTCTAATACCATAATGCAATCACTATTTTTAATTGTAGACAATCTATGGGCGATAACAAAAGTCGTACGTCCCTTCATTAAAGAGTCCATTCCTTCCTGAACCATACGTTCGGTTCTTGTATCAATGGAAGATGTGGCTTCATCCAAAATCAATGCCGGCGGATTTGCAACCGCAGCTCTGGCAATGGATAAGAGCTGTCTCTGGCCCTGACTTAAGTTTCCGCCATCTCCGGTAAGCATAGTATTGTAACCATCCGGCAATCTTCGGATAAAGCTGTCGGCATTGGCAAGTTTTGCCGCTGCAATAACTTCTTCGTCTGTTGCCTCCAGATTACCGTAACGGATATTTTCCATTACTGTAGCACTGAATAAATGAGTATCCTGTAATACCATTCCGAGAGATTTTCTCAAATCTGCTTTTTTAATTTTATTAATATTAATTCCGTCATATCGGATTTTACCATCCTGAATATCATAGAACCGGTTAATCAAATTGGTGATTGTTGTTTTGCCGGCTCCTGTTGAACCAACAAAGGCAATCTTCTCTCCCGGCTTTGCATACATTTTCACATCATGAAGAACAATCTTTTCATCGTCGTATCCGAAGTCCACTCCGTTAAAGACAATTTCACCTTTCATTTCCACATAAGTAGTTTCTCCGGTTTCCTTATGGAAGTGTTTCCAAGCCCACATTCCTGTTCGCTCCTGACATTCAACAATTCGTCCGCCTTCTTTTTTCGCACGAACCAATGTTACATATCCGTCATCCACTTCCGGTTCTTCATCCAACAATTTGAAAATACGTTCTCCGCCGGCAATAGCCATAACAATACTATTAATCTGCATTGTAATCTGATTAATCGGCTGTGAGAACTGTTTATTAAATGTCAGGAAACTGATTAATGAACCTGCAGTCATGGAAAATCCCAATGGGTGTGCAATGGCAAGAACTGCTCCTACACAGGCACAAAGTACATAACTGACATTTCCCAACTGTGCGTTGGTTGGTGCTAAAACATTGGCAAATTTATTAGCGTTGTTTGCTGACTGGAACAATAAATCATTTAATTCATTGAATTCTTCCACCGCTTCATCTTCATGACAGAAAACTTTCACGACTTTCTGACCGGTAATCATTTCCTGAATATAACCGTTCACCGCCCCCAAATCCTTCTGCTGAGCCACAAAGAATTTTCCGGATAATTTCGTTAATTTTGCCGAAGCAAACATTACAACACCAATCATTCCCAAGGAAATCAAAGTCAATGGAACACTCAGGAAGAACATGGAAAACAGTACACTACATACAGTAATCAAACTGTTAATCATCTGTGGCATGGACTGACTGATCATCTGTCTCAAGGTGTCAATATCATTGGTGAACATGGACATAATATCGCCATGGCTGTGAGTATCAAAGTATTTTACCGGAAGACTTTGCATATGATTGAACATTTCGTTTCTTAATTCTTTTAAAGTCCCCTGTGTAACAAAAACCATAACCTCTGCCTGAACTAATGCAGCAAGAATTCCCAATCCGTAAAAGCAGGCCACTCTGATCATTGCACCGGCTAAATCCGCAAAAGTTTTTTCGTGTTCCAGAATTCCTTTAATATAAACATCTACCAAATCTTTTGTAAACCAGGTTCCCTGAACATTGGAAAATACACTGACAAAGATACAAATCAGAACGATAATCAACTGAACGGCATAGTGTTTCCCCATAAAGGCCAACAGTCTTCCCAATGTCACAAAAGGATTTTCAACCTTCGGTCTCGGTCCTCTTGCGCCACCGCGCATTCCTTTAAATTCTCTTACTTTTTCTGCCATTACTGTACACCTCCTTTTTTATCAAAGTCAGCATTATCAGTAGTTTGTTGTGTATAGATTTCGCTGTAAATTTCATTATTCTTTAACAGTTCTTCGTGGGTTCCGATGCCATGGATTTTACCGTCATCCATTACAATAATACGATCTGAATCCTGAACACTGGATATTCTCTGAGCAATGATAATCTTGGTTGTATTTGGAATTTCCTCTCGGAATGCCTGACGAATTTTACTGTCTGTTACGGTATCTACCGCACTGGTACTGTCATCTAAAATCAGAACTTTTGGTTTCTTTACCAAAGCTCTGGCAATACACAGACGCTGTCTCTGTCCACCGGAAACATTGGTTCCACCCTGTTCAATATAGCTGTTGTATTTGTCCGGCATTTTTTCGATGAATTCATCGGCACAAGCTAATTTGCAGGCACGAATGCATTCTTCATCGGTAGCATTTTCATCGCCCCAGCGAAGATTATCCAAAATAGTTCCGGAAAACAACACATTTTTCTGCAATACCACACTGACTTCTTTACGAAGTGTATCCAAATCATAGGTTCGTACATCATTGCCACCTACAAGAACTTCACCGTCTTCCACATCATATAATCTGGAAATCAAATTAACCAGACTGGATTTTGCACTACCGGTACCTCCGATAATTCCAATGGTCTCTCCGGAAGCAATCTGCAAATTAATATCTTCCAAAACCGGTTTCTCACTGGTCTTGTTATAACGAAAGACTACATTTTTAAATTCAATGGAGCCGTTCGGAACGTCTTCTAAAGCATTTTCCGGATTGGTAATATCCGGTTCTTCGGTTAAGACTTCCGCGATTCTTTCTGCGCTGGCCGCACTCATAGTAACCATAACAAAAATGAGAGAAAGCATCATCAAACTCATGAGAATATTGACGCAGTATGCAAGTAAAGATGTCATATCACCGATTGTTAAGCCCAGTGCGGCATTATTTCCACTCTGTACAATTAAATGAGCACCGGTCCATCCAATCATCATGATACAGGAATAAACCGTAAGCATCATCATCGGGGCATTTAAGGAAACAATACCTTCTGCACGAATAAACATTTTATAAATATTGTAACTGGCAATGCCGAATTTTCCCCGTTCATAATCTTCACGAACAAAGGCTTTTACCACGCGCATAGAAGTTACATTTTCCTGCACGCTTTCATTTAAAGCATCATACTTTTTAAATACCTGCGTAAAATATTTGTGAGCATTGATAGTAAGAATAACGATAAATACTCCTAAAATCAAAACAGCCACCAGATAAATTCTTGCCATACGCGGAGATACCACAAAAGCCATCACCATGGCTGTAATTAAACTGAATGGTGCTCTGACACACATTCTTAAAATCATCTGATAGGCATTCTGAATATTGGTAACATCCGTGGTCATTCGGGTAACCAAACCGGCAGAACTGAATTTATCAATATTTGAAAACGAATAGGTCTGAATTTTTTCAAACATTGCCTTTCTTAAATTTCTGGCAAAACCGGTAGAGGCTTTCGCTCCCCAGACGCCGCCCATAAATCCGGATAACAATCCGGCAAGGGCAAGAAGTAACATAATTCCCGCTGTCGCGTAAACAGTCTTCAAATCTCCCTTTCCAATGGAATCAATAATTTTTGCCATCAGCAAGGGAATAAAATTTTCAACAATAACTTCCGCTAACATTCCCAAGGGCGTTAATGCAGAAACCAGTCTGACTCCTTTAAGTTCTTTTGCTAATGTACGAATCATTTCTTTCTCCTTTCAAAACATTCTATTTCTTTATCGGAAACTTCTGTGCTGTTCTTAAGATTTTGATAAATTCGATCCAGATAACTGTTTAATAGTTCTTTCTCTTTGTCATCAAAACCATTTAACAAAATAGTTTCCGTCTCATCTCTGTGATGGTGCATTTCACTATGGAACTGTTTTACCTGTTCTGTGCTGCAAATGTTCTTAAACCGCTTATTTTCCGCATCCACGGTAATCTTAATGTATCCCTTTTCTTCCAATCGCTGAAGAATTCCGGACATAGTGGAATGCTTAATGGAAAATTCCTGAGCAAGAACCTTCTGGGTAATCTTTTCCTCTTTATGATGATCCAAATAAAACAGCACAGCCATCTGTGCTTCGGTAATATTGTATTTTTCCAGACTTTTGTTTATTCTGATTTTAAAAAGCTTATCAATGATTTTAAATTTATAACCAATCGAAATCATAAAATACCTCCTGAAAAATAAAAAAGAGTTATAATATGTAGCACGCTACACATTGTAACTCTTTCAAATTTTTATGTCAATTATTTTTTAAAATCCACAAGGAAGTGTGGATAAAATCATATCAATTTTTTCCCTGGTATCCGCAGCTGAATAAGAATTATCAATAAACTCATCTGCCACCAGATTGCATTCCTCGTCGGAAGGTTGTTTATCAATGATGCTCTCAGATTTTTCTCTGGAATAACCGCGATTGTCCATCAGTCTCTGAATGCGCTTTTCTCGTTCACAAAATACAAACCAGATTTCATCACACTCCTCTTCGATTCCGGTTCCGATTAAAAGTGCTGACTCCACAACAACAATGTCCGCCTTAGACGCTTTCATTCTTTTTTTTATTTCCTGAATCGTTGCGGGATGAGTCATTGCATTCAATTGCTTTCTGCGTTCTTCATTACAGAAAATCAACTTTGCCATTTTTTCTTTATCAATCACACCATCCACAATAACTTCGCCAAAGGCTTCTGCCACCCGGTTGAAAATTTCTTTTCCGGGTTCCATCAACTCTTTAGCCACATCATCGGATTTAATGATTTCTGCACAATACTGCTGTTCCAAATAATCCAGAACCGTTGATTTCCCACTGCCAACGCCTCCGATAACACCAATTATCATAGTCTTCTCCATTTCAATTAATGTGCTTCATCCCAGTTTTTACCCACTTCAATACCAACATCCAACGGTACATGCAACGTTGCGGCTTCACTCATATTGCGCACAAGGATTTCTTTCACTTCCTCGACTTCATCCTGATATGCTTCCACCAAAAGTTCGTCGTGAACCTGTAAGACAATCTGAGATTTCAATAATTTCTCTTTTAATTCTCTCGCAACGCGGATCATTGCGATTTTCATAATATCTGCAGCAGTTCCCTGAATCGGTGCATTCATGGCAACACGTTCTCCAAACTGACGCTGCATAAAGTTTCCTGCACTGAGTTCCGGAATCGGTCTGCGTCTTCCGAACATTGTAACAGAATACCCTTTTGTCTTCGCATCTTCCACGGATTGATCCAGATAATTCTTAATCCCCGGATAACTTTCAAAATAGTCATGAATATATTGTTCAGCTTCTTTTCGGCTAATTGACAATCCCTGGCTTAATCCAAAGGAACTGATGCCGTATACAATTCCGAAATTAACAGCCTTGGCATTTCTACGCTGTTCTTTCGTCACTTCATCAATTGGCGTTTTAAATACCAAGGATGCCGTCGCAGCATGAATATCTCTGGAGCCTTTATAAGCTTCGATGAGATTTTTGTCATTGGACATATGAGCCAACAGACGAAGTTCAATCTGTGAATAATCCGCATCCACAAAAACGCATCCGTCCTTTGGTACAAAGACCTTTCGGATTTCTCTTCCGAGAGGCATTCGCACCGGAATATTTTGAAGATTCGGATCCGTGGAGCTGATTCTTCCGGTTGCTGTAATGGTCTGGTTAAATGTGCCGTGAATTCTTCCGTCTTCACCGATATAACCTGCCAAACCGTCGGCATAGGTTGATTTCAACTTCGTTAATTGGCGATATTCCAGGATTTTTCCTACAAAAGGATAATCCGGTTCCAGTTTTTCTAAAACGCTGGCTGATGTGGAATATCCGGTCTTTGTTTTCTTACCGCCCGGTAAGTTCATTTCGCCAAAAAGAATTTCTCCCAACTGTTTCGGAGAATTAATATTGAATTCATGTCCGGCCTCTGCAAAGATTTCCTTCTCTAAAGTTTTAATTCCACCCTGCAGTCGTTCTCCGTATTCTTTTAATTCTTTTGCTTCTACACGAATTCCAACCTGTTCCATATCATAAAGAGCGTAGGTCAGCGGTAATTCAATATCCTGATAGACCGACCACATTTCTTCTTCTTTTAAACGCTTCTCTAAAGCATCCTTTGCTTTGAAAACAACGTAGGCATTGTAGCATGCATATTTCAGAACATTCTCCGGCACTTCATCCGACGGTGTTTCCCCTTTCTTTGTTTTCGGGAAGATTTCCTCGTATGAAGGAACAGTAATTCCCAGATAATCTCTGGCAATGTCATCATATTCATAAACTTTCTGCAACGGATTGATTAAATATGCAGCCAATCCGATATCAAATAAATTATTTTCTTCCGTTGCCTGTAACAGGTCATTGTTTTCTTTAATTTTCAGAATACTGATACATCCGTTGCCGGCAACAAGTTTCTGCACCTGACCGACCAAATATTCTTTAGTAATGAATCCTTCTTCCGTGATAAAATAGGTTTCTTTGCCATCCATGGCAAGAGCTACTCCAAACGTCTTTTTATCATCAATGAAAAGACCGATTTCTTTTTGTTCCATAGCTTTGGCAAAGATTTCTTCTGCTTCGAAATAATCGGTTACCGTCGTAAAGCCTTCTTCAAAATCGTTGGAGGAAGAAACATTGGAAAATCTGGCAATCATGCTCTTAAATTCCAATCGCTTAATCATGTTCAAGGCCTCTGCCGTATAAATGTCACCGAAAACGCAATCCTTTACATCCACTTCCACCGGCGATTGGCGATTAATGGTAGCAAGTTCCTTACTCATTTGTGCCTTATCATAGTTTTCCAATAAAGCATTTCTGTTTCTTGTATTGGAAATACTTTCTGCATGTTCATAAGCATTCTCAATCGAACCAAATTCTTCAATAATGGCTGTGGCGCCTTTTTCTCCGATTCCCGGAACACCCGGAATATTGTCGGAAGAATCTCCCATTAATGCTTTGACATCAATAAACTCTTTCGGCGTAACCTTGTAGAGTTCTTTGACTTCTTTGGCATTGTACTTTTCTACCGTAGTCTGCCCTTTTTTTGTCTTCGGAATACAAATTGTAACCGTCTCCGAAGCCAGCTGCAGCAAATCTCGGTCGCCGGAATAAACAGCTACCGTAAAGCCTTCCTGTTCCCCCTGCAAAGATAAAGTTCCCAACACATCATCCGCCTCGTATCCCGGCAATTCCACCGTCTTAATATTCATGGTATGAAGCACTTCCTTAATCAACGGAACCTGTTCTTTCAGTTCCGGAAGCATAGGCTTTCTTGTTCCCTTATAAGCGTCATACATTTTGTGTCGAAAAGTCGGTTTCGAAACATCAAAAGCAACAGCCAGATAATCAGGCTGTTGCTCATCAATAATTTTAAATAGAATATTTAAAAATCCAAATACCGCATTGGTATGAATTCCTTCTGAATTAGCAAATACAGGCACTCCGTAAAATGCTCTGTTCAAAATACTGTGTCCGTCAATTAAAACAAATTTACTCATATCTTTTTATCTCCTAACTTCTAACATTATACCGTTATCCGAAAGGAGTGACAAGAATTTTCCTTAGGTTTCTTTTTTGATTTTCACTAAATTTAAGCGTAATGCATTGGACACTACACAAAGGCTGGAAAGACTCATTGCAGCCGCTGCAAACATCGGACTAAGTTTCAGTCCAAACATCGGATACCACATGCCGGCAGCCAATGGGATCCCAATAATATTGTAAATAAATGCCCAAAACAGATTTTCATAAATATTTCTTAAAACACTACGACTTAATCGAATTGCAGCCGGAACATCCTTCAATGAATTTTTTACCAATACAATATCCGCTGCATCCAGTGCCACATCGGTTCCCGCACCGATTGCAATACCAATATCCGCTCTGGTTAACGCCGGAGCATCATTAATCCCATCACCAACCATGGCTACATTTCCTTCTTCAGACAGCTTGCGAATGACTTCTTCTTTTCCCTGAGGAAGCAAATCGGAAACTACGTTTGTAACCCCTGCTTCACCACCGATATATTTTGCCACTCTTTCATTGTCTCCGGTAATCATCATGACATCTATGCCTAGTTTTTTTAATTCGTTTACCGCTGCTTCACTATCCGGTTTCAACTGATCTGCCACAGCAAACATTCCGATAATCCGATTATCCTTTGCAAAAAAGAGACTGCTCTTTCCCTGTGCAGAATACACATCACTACATTGCAGATAATCTTCCGATACTTCTATTCCAAGTTGTTCCATATAGAGTCTGTTTCCTCCGCAAATCGGAACATCTCCCATCATTGCTTTCAGACCAACACCGGGTTCAACCTGTAACTCAGTCACCTCGCGCTTAGAAACACCTTGGTTCTCCGCATAACTGTTCACTGCTTTAGCCAAAGGATGTTCGCTTTTATCCTCTAGTGCATAAGCAACTTCCACCAATTCAGTTACATTTTCTCCAAACAAATCCGTCACAATCGGTTTTCCTAAGGTTAAAGTACCGGTCTTATCAAAAGCAATGGTTTTAACTTTCCCTGCATTTTCAAGTGCAGTTGCACTTTTAAATAAAATACCATTATTGGCACCGACGCCGTTACCAACCATAATTGCCACAGGTGTTGCCAATCCCAGGGCACACGGACAGCTGATTACCAATACGGAAATTGCTCTGGCAAGAGCAAAACCAAGTGTCTGTCCCGCAATAAGCCAACCAAACAAAGTGACTAGGGAAATCAAAATTACAACCGGGACAAACACTCCGGAAACCTTATCCGCCACCTTTGCAATCGGCGCCTTACTGGTTGCCGCATCCCGAACTAATTTAATAATCTGAGCCAGCGTTGTATCTTCCCCAACACGTTCTGCTTCACAAATAAGATAACCGGTCTGGTTAATTGTTGCAGAAGAAACCTTGTCTCCCGCCTTTTTATCTACAGGGATACTTTCACCGGTTAAAGAGGATTCATCAACCGTTGAAATTCCTTCAATGATTCTACCGTCTACAGGAATGGTTTCTCCCGGCTTTACGCCAAACCAATCTCCCACACGAATCACTTCAATGGCAACTTCCTGTTCAATCTGCTTCCCATCCGTATCCTTTCGGATTAATGTTGCAGTTTTCGCCTTCAATGCCATTAATCCCTTTAAAGCATCCGTGGTTCTTCCTTTGGAATAACTTTCCAAAAATTTGCCCAATGTAATTAATGTTACAATCATGGCAGCAGATTCAAAATAAAAATCATGCATGTGATTCAACACTTCAATATGATTGCCCAGTCGCTGGTCTTCCATCATACAATACAAAATATAGATACTGTATGTCAAAGACGCAAATGATCCCATGGAAACCAAGGTATCCATGTTCGGAGCCCGATGAAGAATTCCTTTCGCACCATTGATAAAGAAATTCTGATTAATCATCAAAATCGCAACTGTAAGCAACAATTCCGTCTCCCCGAAAGCAACCGGATTGTTTTCCAAAAATTCCGGTACCGGGAAATCACCCATCATATGCCCCATGGAAAGATACATTAACGGAAACAATAATACTAAAGATGCATGAAATCTTCTGAATATAGCTTTTTTATCCTCTAAAGCCGCATCCGTCACAGTTTCTGTTTTTCCATCCTGTTTCACAGCTTTTGCCTGATATCCGGCCTTCTTAACCGCTTTTTCTATGACATCATCAGAAACCGTTCCGCGAACCTGCATGGAATTCGTCAACAAACTTACACGAACTTCCTCCACTCCCGGCAATTCCTGCACTGCTTTTTCGACTCTTCCCTGGCAAACAGCACAACTCATTCCTTTTACCTGATATTCTTTCATTGATTTACACTCCTAACTATTTCATCATTTTTTGTAACGTATCAACCAGTTCTTCTACCACTTCTGTATTCCCTGCTTTAATATTTTCTGTTACACAGGTTTGTATATGATTAGACAGAAGTTTTTTGTTAAAGCTGTTCAAGGCCGAATTGATTGCTGAAACCTGCATTAAAATATCTGTGCAGTAAGCATCATTCTCCACCATTTTCTTTATCCCGCGAACCTGTCCCTCAATTCGACTCAGGCGGTTCATTAGATCTTTATATTCTTTTTCTTCTCTGTTTTTCTTCTTTTGACAACACTCCGTCACGGAATGATTCTTTTCACAATTACATTCCTTCATTCGACTGTCACCTCCTCTTTCGGATTCGAATTTATTATATACCCCCTAGGGGTATTTTGCAAACAAATTTTGCACAATTTATTTTTTTGTTCAAAAACCTCAAAAAATATCTTTTTTATCTTGACAATCGAAGCTATAAATGATAATATTTCTACTGTTATGCGGATGTGGCGGAATGGCAGACGCAGCAGACTCAAAATCTGCCGCCCACAAAGCGTGCGGGTTCAAGTCCCGCCATCCGCATTCAAATTTATCAAGAACTGTCTAACATTGTTTAGGCAGTTTTTTTTGCTTCAATCCCTTTATTTATGGGACTTTGTAAAACTGCACTTCTTTTATCCTTGTTTATTGCTTTTCTTCCGTTTTCAACTAATTCCTGTACTTATGGGGTACAAAATGGGGTATAAAATGGGACATATAAATGTAATGATTTCAATCAAAAAAAGAACGGTATAATGCTATGCAAAACCGCTCTTTAGAAACCATATAAAATGACCAATCTCAAAACTGCCCCTCTACTGTTAATATATAAGATAACATATCCAAAATAATCAATCAGATCATATACAAACACAAAAATATCTATATTAAAGATTTTTTTGAAATATACAAAAATTATATGGTAATTATAATATAAAGGGTTCTATTTCAATCATACCTTTATATTTATCAATAAGATTATTTATAATAACAACCCTCATTTCGTGTGGCAAATATTTAAATGCTTTGCTCTGTTCTTCAAATTCTTTAAATAAGTTATAAAACTCATCCCCATAAAAAATAACCTCACCATAACCAAGATATTTACTTGCATAAACATTTTCTCTTTCACTACAAAATCTTATAGATCTATCTTCATTTAATAAATAATAAAAAAACAAATCACGAATAATATCGCTAAGATTTTTTTTCTTACAAATCTCAACATCTGATACGCCTAATAAATAATCTATTGAACAATTATACTGTTCTGATATTTTTAAAAGATTATCAGTTGTTGGTATTTTATTATTCCATCGAGATACCGTTTCATCTGAAACATTTAAATCTTCTGCGATTTCATAATGCTTTTTATTATTTGAGACTTCCTTTAATCTTTCTAAAAATAATTTTCCATTATATTCCATACCACACCTCATGTTACTAAATTTTATTTCAATCTTTAATATTGTTAACAGACTTTTAATATTATTAATGCTTTTTAAATGATCTCAAAGTGCATAGCACCAACGTCATTTTTTTAATATGCTTATTATAACACAAGATACGTATCGTGTTAACACTGAAACCTACACAAACAAACATATTTAAGGAGGAATAAAATGTATAAAAGAAACACTATTGAATTTGATAAGAAAATCACGATAGACATCAATGAGTTACAGACTATGTTATCAGTTGGAAGAAACACAGCATTACAAATTGGTAAAAACGCAGGTGCAGTTATTAAAATTGGAAGGCGTACATTATATAGAATTGATAAAATCCAAGAATATATGAATACGTTAACGGAGGAATGTAATGGATAATATAGATTTATTAAAAAACACAATCCCAATAGGAAAGGAAAACGCCATACATCAAAAAGAATTATCGGAGAAATTAGGTGTAAAGCCTGCTATGGTTAAAAGGATGGTACAGGATGCAAGACGTGTTGGCGTTGGTATTTGTAGTGGTACAGAGGGTTATTGGTTTGCAAAGGACGATATAGAAAAACAAGCATTCATTCGGTTATTACGAAAACAGGCTGTATCACGCTTAACCACAGTAAAACCAATCAACGACACCTTAAACACAATCAAAGGTCAAAAAGAATTTAATACAGTTTTAAATGATAAAGAGGTGTTATCCAATGGCAAGAAAGAAAAGGATTGAGGATATTTATGCAAGTACAGGTAAAACTGATACTTTTGGAATGATCTACAATGGAATGTTAGAAAGTGAACAGTATCAAAAATTGTCCTGTGGAGCAAAACAATTCTACACTCTTTGCAGGGTGCAATCAAAATCAAATCGTGGGAAATCCTGCTTGTACAAACATAAAGAAGAATACGGAATAGACTATACAGAAAATTGTTTCGTTTTTCCCGCTTCACACATGCAAAGATATGGCATTGAGCGTAGTAATGGGAGCAATTATCTAAAACAGTTGATTGTTGCAGGATTTATAGAAAAGGTTGAAAACAATAAGGCAGTAAAAAAAGTAAATGTTTATAAGTTTTCTAACAAATGGAAAAATAGCAGTTAATTTTACCGTGTGTACGAGAAATAACATACTGTTATATGAGAGATAACAAAACAAGCAAAAATAATCTATGTGTTATATGAGAAATAACAAAAACAGGTATTTTTACAAATTTATGTTATACAGGAAACACACATTGTAAGATATAACCATAGGTTATGCGAAAATATGATGAATATCTTTACTCTATGAAAGGGGGTGTTTCTATGTTGGCATCTGATGTATTAAAGGCAGAAAAGAAAAAAATAAGATTTTGGAAATCTGCTACTTTGCTATTATCAATAATATTATTTGCAGAAACTTTATTCTTTTTAGGAAAATAAAAAAGTACGGTTTGAAGCGTGAATGAAGCGTGAAAAAAGAGAGGTGTTAGTAATGAACAAAACTCCAAATATGAGCGGATTAAAAAACTTTGATAGTATCACAGGAAAAGAACAAGGCACAAAGGGAGGAAAGGCAAGCGGAAAGGCAAGACGTGAAAAGAAATTATTAAAAGATTGTTTGCAAGGCTTGTTGGATAGTGAAATAACTATTGATAATTTAACTATGACAGGTGCGGAACACATAGCCTTAAAATTATTTGATATTGCTTTAAATTCCACAAATGAACATGCTGTCATTAAGGCGTTTACTTTAATTAGGGATACCGTTGGAGAAAAGCCAATAGAAAAAATATCCATGCAAGAAATAGACAAAAATACTATTGATGAAGTTGAAGCATTGATTTTAGAAATCCAATCAGAAAAAACTGCATAGGACACCAAAAAGGGACTTGAACATATTAAATGTTGCAAGTCCCCTTTTTCATAATAGAAATATTAAAAAAACAATCCTTAATTGAATATTAGCATATTAGAGAATATAAGAAAAGTAATTATTTATTATTGTCTTTGTCCATAGTTTCATCAATGGCACGCTTAATAAATCCGTTCACGCTTTCCCCTGTACGCTCTGTATGTTCTTTTATTATTGTGTATTTATCCAATGATACTTCAAGCGGTATTCTCTTATAATGTTCTTTTTTGTATTTCTGTGTTGCTCTGTTCTGTGCTTCCGTAGACATATTAGATCACCTCTCTTTTTTAGAAATTATATCAGAAAATGTATAAGTGTACAAATAGTAATTGAATGAAGCGAGTATATGTTATATAATATAAGTGTACACAGGAAAGGAGGAATTATCATGGCAAGGACAAAAAGATACAATGGTTATTTAAGAAAATCATTCTTATTTGAGGGAAAACGAATTTACGTTTATGCAAAAACTAAAGAGGAATTATTAAGCAAAGAACTTGAGAAAAGGCAGGAATTGGAACAGGGCGAACAGAACTTATACAATCCTACTCTTAACGCCTACTACCACCACTACACAGAGGTTAGGCGTAAACAGGTTAGGGAAAGCACAATCAGAGGTCAAAAATGCCAATTTGAGAATATTTCAAATGTTGTAATGGCAAATAACCGAACTTTTGGAGAAATGCGTATTAAAGACATTACAAGACGTGATATTGAATACACAAGACAATCTTTACTCGATGCAGGAAAAACACCACAAAATTTGAATATCTGCTACTCCCATCTTAACAGCGTTTTTAATAGTGCTGTAATTGATGAAACAATCATAAAAAATCCATGTAAGGCATTAAAGAAACTGAAAAGGGATGTACCACCAATAACAGAAACACGCCACAGGGCATTGAGCATTGAAGAAACTGTGAAATTCTTTGAAGTTGCAGAAACCCGAAACAGTTTTTACATCAATGCTTTTAAAATGATGATACAAACAGGTTTGAGAGTTGGAGAGTTGGGAGCATTAAAGCGTGGCGATATTGACAGAATAAACAGATTTATTTACATACGCCATACCATTTCAAGAACGGAAACAGGCTCATATTATGTACAGGATGATGCAAAGACTATGAGCGGAATAAGAGATATTCCACTATCAGACGATATATTGAAAACAATTAGATCACAGGAAAACTTGAATAGAATAATATTCGGCTTTAATTATGGAGATTTACTCTTTACATCTATCGAAGGTGAAATATTAAGAGAATACGCCTTAAACAGAGAGATAAAAAGAATTTGCAAGCAGGCGGACATTGAATACTTTACCTGTCACGCATTCAGAAACACTTTCGCAACTCGATTTATTGAGCAACGCCCACAGGACTATAAAATTCTTTCTGAAATATTAGGACATAAAGATGTATCAATTACATTGAATTTGTATACTCATGTAATGACAGAAAACAAAGTAAACGCCATGAACGATTTACAGATAAAAATTAGTTAATTCCTGTACTTATGGGGTACAAAATGGGGTAAAAGTCCTTGAAACGCCGATAAATAAAGAATGTGCGGTTTTAGTCCCGCCATCCGCATTATTTTTTTTGCCTAAAAACAGTATGCAATAAAAAAATGTACCAATCTTGAGTATTGGTACATTTTTTTGTGTTTATTTAAAATGGTAACTTCCATCACTGCCGGATACCTTGTGGCAACTTCCGTCGCTGCAGGATACAGCATATTTCTGGCTCTCACTTCCATCCTCTAAGGAATAAGTGATGATATAGTAATCCTCTTTATCAATTTCTGCTACTTCATTAAATGTGAAGTTTGCAACTTTTCCGTCTTCGTATTCATTGTACTCATCCAAGTCTCCGTATTTTGCCTTCACATTCTTAACCGCTGTGTCATAAGTACAATCATACTTTGGAGTATAGTCATAAACGCGATCCACTACTTCACTTGGAATACCGTTTTCATTGATTGCAACAAATCGATAGAGATTATTGCCGCGTTCAAATTCAATCGGTTTTTTATACTTCTTAGAGTTCTTTGTCGGTGTACTGCCGTCTGTTGTATAGTAAATCGTACATCCTTTTTCAGCAGTCGCCTCAATTTTCTTCATTTCACGATAAGAACCGCTTTCAATGGAAATTTCCGGTTCATCTACATGGATAAAGGAAATGGTATAGGTGTAAATCTGTTCTTTGCTGGACACGCCGTGTTTATCAATCGAACAGGTACGAATAGTATAACTGCCCTCTTTCTTTAATTTAATCGGACCATCATACTCGATCTTAGTATCACTTTCCGTAACATCACTACCATCTTTTGTGTAATAGATTTTTACATCATCATCTGCTACCAGTTCCAATGTAATCTTTGTATTGTAAGTACCGGAGTCCGGTGTAGCAACCGGAATGGTTCCAACATACTTGTCCAGTTCTGTTCGAACTGAAGGTGGTGCAGACGCCTTCAATACATCAATCTTTGATTCCATATCATGATTTTGATATAGCACATACAAATCTTTATAATACTGAACTTCTGTGTTGTCCAACTCAATCAGTTTTTCCAGAAACTCAATTTTTTCCTTATAGTCCGCTGCCGTCATCACATCAATATTGTAAAGCAGGGAATAAACTTCCAACTGCTGTTCACTGGTTACCGCATTTCTTGCAGCTTCAATAAATCTTGTTCTTGCATTGGAATAATCTTCCTGGCTGTAATAGTTACGGCCTTCTTTAATATATTTCTGATACTTGCTCTTCATCTCGTTTTCACGATACAGATAAGTTCCTGTAACAGACAGTAAAACAGCGGCAATTGCCACTAAAATAACAGTAAAGGTTGTCTTTTTACTGTTTTTCTTCTTGTTTTCACTATCCATATTCTTTTTAATCTTTTTATTTGTTTTACTCTGCGGTTTTTTCAAATTCGCATTCGCATTTGTCTTTTTCTTATAATTATTAAGATTTCTTCCCTTGTATTCATCCACTAATTCATCATCCAAATCAATGCCTTCAACGATAGATGTTTTGTCATTGATCCTTCCCTTTTTGCCACTGGCATAGGATGCAATCTTGACACCACAATGAGGGCATACGGACATGGATTCACGGATCGGTTTTCCACACTTTGGACAAATCATATTATTCAACCTTCCTTACTGAAATTTCTACGCTTGAATATATCATATTCTAGTCATTTTTACAAACAGCTGTATTTCTTTTCGAGAAAATACATCCACAATAGTGCTGTCGATATAAATTGTATTCTTTTGATAATTCAATGGAACGCTTATATCCGTCTTTCTTTTTGAAATCCGAGAACAGATAATGAATTCCATAATCGTGTTGTAAATCAGCACCGATTTCATTTAATTTTTTCGCATTCTTCAACGGACTGATCGACAACGTTGTTGTAAAATAATCATACTTTCCAATCAAAGCTTTTTCCGCCGTCTGCTCCAGTCGAAGTTTATAGCATTCAAAACAACGCTTTCCACCTTCTTCACAGGCTTCCAGGCCATGTGCAATCTCATAAAATTCCTCCGGATTATATTCTTCAATAATCACATTAATCGGATTCGGAAATTCTTTTTCTTTCACGAGACGAAGTAATTCAAATGCACGTTGTTGATATTCATCTTTTGAGGAAATATTCGGATTATAGAAATAGACATCAATCAGGAAATATTCTGAAAGATATTCCAATACATAACTACTGCATGGTGCACAACAAGCATGAAGAAGAAGTCTTGGCTTTTTCTCCTCTTTCTCAATCTGTTTTAACTTCATTTCCAATACTTTTTGATAATTAATCTTGTACATGTCTTTTCTCCGAATGTTAATTGTTTGAAGTTTCTATACTGAAAATTGTCACGAGCGTTTCAACGCAAAGACTGTTGCGCTGGAAAACCAAACGCAACAGCCTTCTACTACGTCTACTTTTACTTACCTTTTTTATTTAATTCCAAATACTTCTGGTAAGCTTTTTTTAAGATCATTTTTTCATTTGGGAATTTCAGTAAATGAATGGCTTCAATATATCTGTAATATCCCGAATGCATAAAATACTCTTCTCGCTGTGGTTTACTGAAATAGTTTTCGGAAGTCATTAAATACCAATGAACTTCTTTTTCTACCACATTCCTTGGAATGTTGAAGGAATATTCACTTTTACCAACATATTCAATAATCTTCGCCTTTACTCCAGTTTCTTCTCGTACCTCTCTTAACGCCGTTTGTTCATGTGTTTCACCGGCTTCCACAGTGCCTTTTGGTAAAACCCATCCTTCATATCTGTTTCGACAATTTTTGTATAGCAGTAAAATCTTGCCACGAAATATAACCACACCGCCACAACTAACCGCTTTTTCCATAGCGATTCCTCCTGTTCCAACGTGTGCCGCACTATCACGGATTTTCGTTACTATTCATTGGTTTAAGTATACAAAAATAACCAGCATAATGCAAGGAAACGATTCAGGTTAATTAAAATAGCGGTCAAAAACCTTCTTTGCACATTCCTTGGCAGACCCTTCGGAGTCATTAATATTTTCTAAAACTACGGCAATTGCCAGTTTCTTTCCACCTTTTTTCGCAAATCCAACAAACCAGGAATTTACTTTTCCGTCTCCGGAAGAACTTAAATCAGCAGTTCCCGTCTTTCCGTAGGCTTTGTATTCACTGTTTGCAAAAATCTTTGCAGTACCATATTCACATACAGCACCCATATATTTGCTCAGCTGCTTTGCTTCTTTCTTTGTCATCAACGTTTTTGCTTCCGACTGTGATGCATCCTGAACAACATCTCCGTCATCTGTCATCACCTGAGAAATCAAATAAGGTTTCATCATAACCCCATCATTGGCAATGGCTGAAGCAATTAATACCATCTGTGCCGGAGAAACCAACACATCCTGCTGTCCGATGCTGGACTCCGCTACATAATAATCATTATATTTTTCTGATTTTTCATCCAGTTCAAAACTTCCGCTCTTCACATAAGAAGTTGTACTGGTTTTTAAATCAGCAATTGGCAAAGGATTGTTAAACAGCAAATCTTCTGCCGTCTGATTAAAGATATCTGTATCAATTTCAAGCCCCATGGAAGCAAAAGCACCATTACAGGAATTTGCAAATGCCTCTTCCAGGGTTTCATTTCCATGAACGGTTCCGTGATAACATTCCAATTGAAAATGATCAAAGGACTTTGTTCCGTTACACTGGAAATTGTAATTCTTATAATCACTGTTCTGGCGCATATATGCCAGCGTTGTAACAATCTTAAACACAGACCCCGGCATGTATCGTCCCTGGGTAGAACGGTTCATAAACGGAGCATCCGCTTTCTTGTTTAATTTCTTCCAGTTTTCTTCCAGATTTTCCGGGTTATAAGACGGTTTTGATGCCGATACATAAATTGCTCCGGTATCCGGATCCATAACGATAATTCCGCCTTTAAAATCCCCCAGGGAATTATAAGCGGTTTTCTGCAAATCTACATCCAAAGTGGTTTGAATATTGCATCCGTGAAGGACTTTGCCGGTAAAATCATCTTCAATCTGTTTCAAAGCATTATTCTTCGGCATAACCAAATCATAATTGCAAACATCTTCCAAACCGGTAAACCCTTTGGTTGTATATCCAATCACCTGAGCAAATACTTTTCCGTATGGGTATCTTCTCGCGTCGTCTTCAAAATCATCATCGGTACCATTGGTGTCGGTGTAAGCAAGTTCTTCTCCATCCTTGGCAAGAATCGATCCTCGAACGACTTTCTTTGCCTGTTCTTTAATTCTTCCGTTCTGAGAGCTAGATATAACTGTCGGTGCATCTTTTAAAACAAAATGCACATAATATCCAAGCATAAAAACGAAAATCAAGGAGAAAATAATTGTAGTTACAAGAGTTTGTTTATTTAGTCGTCTTTCTTCTTTTCGCTTTTGTTTAATATCTTTCTTGTAATTCTGTCGAGACATAACGTTCTCCTTTCATTGTTTTTTTACGTTGCTTTGGTGTCTTTTTCTTACTTCCAACAATAGCCAACCCCTGAATAATGGAAAAAACTAACAGAGTGCTGACAATGGAACTTCTACCACTACTGATTAGCGGAAGAGTTACACCGGTAGATGGAATCATATTGATTGCACCACCAACGGTCAGGATCACCTGAATTGCATATCCAACCCCTAATCCTACACATACAAGACGATTAAAGGTACTTTCCTGCTCCATTCCTGTGGCTAAAAATTCAATAAAGCAGCTTAGGCAGACCAAAATTAAAAGTCCGGCAAAAATTGCACCGAATTCTTCCCCGATTGCGGAAAAAATAAAGTCGTTTTCTACTAAAGGAACTTTTTTGGGAAACCCTTGATATAAACCGGTTCCGGATAATCCTCCGCTCCCTAAAGCAAATAAGGACTGTGCCACCTGAAGACTGGATCCATTAACGGTTTCTTCCGCCAGAGGATTCTGCCATACTTGCACACGGACCTGAACATGTCGGAACAGATGGTAGGCAATATAAGATGCCACCGCCATTCCACCGCCTCCTAAAAACAAATAGATCGATTTTCTGGAAGCAACATAGACCATAAACAGATACATTGTGAAGAAAATCAAGGCACTTCCCAAATCTGTGGAGAATACAAGAATAATTACATATAATCCTGCAAAAATTGCAGAGATAAACACCTGTTTCAATTTTGCAGTTTCCCCTAAAACCGCTGCAATAAAAAATACAAATATAATCTTTACAAATTCAGATGGCTGAATTCGAACACCGCCAATGGTGATATAGAGTCTGGCACCATTAATCATCGGTCCCAGAATAATTACAGTCACTAATAATCCGATTCCAACAAAACAATACACCCAGGTGAGATTTTTCCACATCTGAAATTTACTCATCAAATACGGTACTACCAGAGAAAGCATCGTTACGATGGATACAATAATAAACTGGGTAATACTTCTTTGCATTCCGAGTCGTGCCAAAATAATAAATCCGATTGTCAAAAGCATACACATATTGCTTAAAATCGCTTTATTAATGTTTGGATAAATAATCGGGAACACCCCTAAAACAATAATCAGATAACAAAGCTGTACTCCTCCTAAGAGAATTACATTGATTTCTGACGTATCCGTCTGATTCATGTACACCACAAAAATTCCCAATAAATATGTTAGAAAAATTGCTGCATTCTGTCTCTGAAAAATTCCTGCTTTATCCTCCGGTCGCTTATGCCGCAGTGCACTAAAAGACTCCCACGTGTAAAACAGCATGAGCACAATAAATAAATATTTCGATGTTACAATAATAAAAGTTTCCATATAGTTCTCCATTAATTATAAGACGCCCCTGGTATAATGACCTCTTGTTGTATTTTCATCTTCCAGGATTTTTTGATGATGAATCAAAGCCTTTTGGGCCTTTTCCAAAACTTCCCGGACTTCTCTTTCATTCTCAATGGTAAATGACAGGCGCACAGAGGAAATGTTCATACTACTGATTTCTTCTGCGAATTTGAAAAGAGATAATGCCTTACAGTTTAACATCAGATTATAACAATAGTTACAAACACACTGCACTGTAAACATATTTCCCTTTCGATCCCTGAGCTGATATCTTTGATTCTTTTTATCACATTGATTCAAAGTTTTCAAGCCGCAACCGGCAGAGATCATTAACGGAATATATCCGTAAAGAATCATCTCGCTGTTTTCACAGTGAAGCTGCCTGATTTCTTTGGAATTTAATTCCACAGGAATTGTATTGTAAACCTGTAATTCTTTCATATACGCTGATGCATAATCATTCATCCTGTAAACATTATAATCGAAGCGTATTTCCAAATCACAGTTGAATTCTCGTATGTAAAAATATTCTTCAATATTTCGAATCAATACTCCCGAAACATTCCGAAGAACCTCAGAATATTCCTTTGCAAAATATTGTTCGTCTTTTTGCCGAAAAACATACGGCAATGCCAAAAAAATGCGCTTTCCCTTCGTTTTTGCCTTCTGAATACAATTCTGAATCTGTTTTTTCGAAAACTGTGCCAGTTCCAAAACCACATCTTCGACTAAGGTCGATTCCACAACTGTTGAAAACTGTTTCTCATTCCAAACGGAAGCAGTAACTCCACATCGTTGCTTTGCATTTGTTTTTGGAAGTGACTCTGTCTGTGGCAAATGAAGTTCTTCTGCTCTTTCAAATTGTTCCAAAAGAACTTTCTCTGTCATTTCAATAAACGTTCTGCGTACTTCTTTTATTTCACTGATTGGCAGAAAAATATCATCATCCATTGAAATTTCAATATTTTTAACAATAAAGTCTGTATTTCCCAACTTTGAAATCTGTTTTTTTAATGTTTCTTTATCAATTGGTTTCTTTTGAGCCGGTTCCGGAACAGCACCGGATGCCACAATTTCCCGCTCTTCATCAAGGTGTTTCAAATACAACTGAGACTTTATTGTAAAAGGTTTTCCCTTTTTACATTCTACCAGCAAATCCAACGGTTTTTTCAATTTCTTTCCCGCATAAGTATTTTTTAAATAAGTTGTATATTCTATATTTTCTTTACGGAAGTCCACTTTCTTTAAAGACATCATGTTTCTTCCGTTATGCTGCTTATAATAGCTTTCATTAAATCCGTTTCGATTAAACAGACTGGCCAATTTATCAAGGTCTTCTTTGGAAACCCGATAAGTTTCCGGAGAAGTTTCATATAAATCCAAATATTTTCGATATATTTCTACAACACCGGAGATATATTCCATCTTTTTCATGCGTCCTTCAATTTTCAGAGAATAGACTCCTGACTGAATAATTTCCGGTAACAATGAAATGGTACAAATATCCTTCGGACTCAAAATATATTTTTCATCTTTCTGATTGATTACTTTTCCATCACGGATTAAATCGTATTCCATTCTGCAAGGCTGTGCACAACGACCACGATTTCCACTTCTACCGCCGATAAAACTGCTCATCATACACTGGCCGGAATAGCAATAACACAGCGCCCCATGAACAAAACTTTCAATTTCCATCTTTGTATCCTGATAGATGTTTTCAATTTCCTTCAACGATAGTTCTCTCGGCGTAACAATTCTGGTAACACCAAGACTTCTTAATTCTTCCACTGTTCTTGTTCCGAAAATGGTCATCTGGGTACTGGCGTGAATATGAATTTTCGGGAAAAATTCGTGGACAAATCGGATTACACCAAAGTCCTGAACAATCACCGCATCCAAACCCGCTTCGTAAAGTGGTTTCAGATAATCAAATAACTGTCTCTTGATTTCATTGTTTTTTAACAGGGTATTAATGGTAAGGTATAATTTTTTATCATGAAGATGTGCATAGCGAATCACATCAACAAGTTGTTCTGTGGTTAAATTGTCTGCACCGGCCCTTGCGCCAAACAATTCTCCACCAGTATATACAGCATCTGCACCTGCATTAAAAGCTGCGATTACACTTTCATAGCTTCCGCCCGGTGCTAATAATTCTACCTTCATTCTTAAAACCTCTACTTTTTTAATCTTTCCCAAATACCCTTGCCGTAACATAGATTAAGCGACCAGGCAAAACTACCTGATCGCTTAAGTTTATTTTTTGATTTTTGCCTGAAGTTTTACAACTTCTTTTTCCAGTGCTTTGATTTTTTCCACAGCTTCTTCCAACTCTTTCTTAGTTGTTTCCGCTTTCGCATCAGAGATAATCAGTTCATGTTTTAAATCATAAACTTCTTTCTCTTTTATTTCCAAATCACTTTCTAATAAATCAGCTTGTTTTTTTGCTTTGAAATAATCATTTGCTATATTAATTTCAAGAAGAATTCTCTGCATGTCCATCTTCTGCATCCGATAGCTGTCATTCTGCTTAAACTCCATAATCATATTATTGATATATGAGGCAACTTTCTGCAAATAAGCTTCGCTTTCGAATCCTCCGATATTATATATTTTTCCGTCGATGATAACATCGATATAATTCTTCGATGACATGTCCCTCTCCTTGTCTCTTATGCATAGTAAACTATTAATTATTTCTTAGTCTTAACTTTGATGACTTTACTCCAGTCACTCTTCTTGCTTCCGTTTACACTACGAACACGAATGTAATATTTCTTTCCAGCTTTTAATTTCTTTAATGTAACTTTCTTCTTTCCTGAAGCTTTTGTTACTTTAGCTTTTTTAATTTTAGCTTTTTCTTTGTCGTAAGCTGTACCGTACTGTACCTGATATTTCTTAGCAGCAATACCCTTCTTGAAAGAAACCTTTACAGAAGTTTTCTTAACCTTAGAAGCCTTTAATGAAGCTGGTGCAACTGGTCCCTGAGTGCCTGCTACGAACTTCATGTCTTTCACTTCGATAGTACCGGACATATTATTTTCATCGATGAATTCTTTTAAGAATGCACCAAATGCGAACTTAAATCCAACAGTAGCCTGTTTTTTCTTCTTCTGATATGTTGCTGTAGAACTTGGGATCTTAACACTGCATGATACAGTAACCCATCCGTCATCAGCAGTATTCTTACTATCTAACTTGATGAAGTTTGCATAATCTTTTAATAATTCCTTATTTGTTTCGTTTACGCTCTTTCCACCCTGAGTAGCCTTTAATCCTGTAAGCTTTAATGCTGCACCGTCTTTATCTGTGTCATCATACAGTTTGAAATGGATATGCTTAACATAGTTGAACTTTCCTGTTCCAACGTTGTAATATGTCTTATCACTACGTTCTTCTTCTTTTTCTAATTCGTTCTTTAATGTACTCTTAATCTTGAAAGATACATTGTATGTACGACCTCTGTCTACATTAATTACCTTAGTGGCTGTTACCCCCCAAGGGTTTGAGTTTCCAACTTCACCTGTTGGTGTCCATGAAGCACTCCAACCTGTACTAATAACATTCATTGTAAATCCTGTAGCAGATTTTGCTGTAATCTTAGCATTTTCACCGAAACACTTATGTGAATCCTGAACTCCCCAAGTATCAGCATGCTTTGTTACTGTAGGAGTCTGCTTATCTTTTGCTTTGTTTTTGTTTTCTTCTTTGATTGCATCATTTAAAGCCTTAAGCTGAGCATCTGTAACTTTGTCGCCAACATAATGCTGGTCTGTTGTTACTTTGTTTGTATTCAAAAGACTGTGATACCAACAAATATTATCCTTTGCTTTAGATTCCCCATTTACATGATCTTCATGTGTGAAAATAGAAAAGCTTTCCCAAGCCTTTCCTGTTGAAACTACATCAGTTCCATCTTTTACAGCCGCAGAAACAGACATTGCTGAACCAACAATCATAGATGCGGATACAGCAACTGCGACTAATTTCTTTGAAAATTTTCTCATTTTTCCATTCTCCTTCTTTATATTTTGATACTATAAAGCATATCATTTTTAATCATTTTTTTCAACACCAAGATGTTGAAAGGCACGTAAGGTAGCAATTCTTCCTTTTGGCGTTCTTTGGATTAAACCGTTTTGCAAAAGATAAGGTTCATAAACATCCTCAATCGTTCCGGAATCTTCACCTAAAGCCGCTGCCAAAGTATCGAGTCCCACCGGACCTCCGGCAAATTTAAAAATAATTGTTTCCAGAATGCTACGATCCCCTTTATCCAGTCCCAATTTATCCACTTCCAGAAGATCCAATGCTGTCTTTGCCACTTCTTCCGTAATCACACCATCATATCGGACTTCTGCAAAATCCCGGACTCTTTTTAGCAGACGGTTTGCCAAACGGGGTGTTCCTCTGGAACGTCTAGCCATTTCCAACGCACCGGATTCTTCAATTTCTACGCCCAACACTTCCGCAGAACGGATAATAATTTTCTTTAACTCATCTACTGTATAAAATTCCAGTTTGTTAATTACACCGAACCGGTCACGGAGAGGAGCAGTTAATAGTCCGGCTCTGGTAGTTGCTCCTACTAATGTAAACTTCGGTATATCCAAACGAATGGACCGGGCTGCCTGCCCCTTTCCAATCATAATGTCAATGGAATAGTCTTCCATTGCCGGATACAACACTTCCTCCACCTGACGGTTCAAGCGGTGTATTTCATCAATAAACAACACATCACCCGGTGCCAGGTTATTCAAAATCGCCGCCATTTCTCCCGGTTTTTCAATGGCTGGACCGGATGTAGTTTTAATATGTACCCCCATCTCCTCCGCAATAATAGTAGCAAGGGTCGTCTTTCCAAGTCCCGGCGGTCCGTAAAACAGCACATGATCCAGAGATTCTCCTCTGGACTTTGCTGCCTCAATAAATATTTTCAAATTATTCTTTACTTTTTCCTGCCCCACGTACTGGCTCAAGGAACTAGGTCTCAACCCGTTTTCCAAAAACTTATCTTCTGTCGTGGCTTCCGTCTGAATGATTCTTTTTGTCATAAATCAACCTCTGATTTTTTATTTGTAATCGTTAGAATGCAATATTCTTTAATGCAAGTTTCAGAACTTCTTCTACATCCATGGACTCCGAACCGGCAACCTGCTTTACAGCCTGGTAAGCCGCACTCTGAGAATATCCCAGTGCAACCAATGCTTCAATGGCATCAGACTGAACAGTGGATGTGGTTTTATTTCCGTTATCTTCTGTTCCCGTAGCAGAAATCATTTCCTCCACATCAATCTTATCTTTTAATTCCAAAATGATTTTCTGTGCCGTTTTATTGCCAATGCCCTGTGCTTTTGCAATCGCTTTGGAATCTCCGGAAATAATAGCCATTTGCAGGCTGTCTCCCGGGCAGGCGGAAATAATTGCCAACCCTCCCTTTGGTCCGACACCGCTGACTCCCAGAAGCATTTTATAAATCTTTAACGACTCTCTGCTCAAAAAGCCGAATAACTGCATGGCATCTTCACGGACACTGAGATAGGTGTAAATTTTCACTTCTTCTCCGGTGCCCAAAACTTCCAAATCCGATTGTGGCATAAAAATATTATATCCCATTCCATCATGGTCCAAAACCACACGATCTGTTTCTATTTCTTCAACAATACCCTTTACATAGGAAATCATAGTATTCTCCGCTTCCTTATCATCTATTTGAAACCTCGTTCAAAACAGAACAAATGTTTCCCTCGTATCATAACACATTTCCCTACTTTATACAAATAAATTGTCATTCTTTTCTGTTGGATTTAATGGAAACTCTGAAAAACCGCTCTAAAAATTCCCGCCCTTGAAAAGGAACCAATGGTGCGATATAGCTGGTCTGTGCAATAGTTCGGTTGGCAACCACTGCCAGCGCCGCAACAAGACATCCCAGAATGAAGCCCCAAAGATTGAATAATTGTGTCAAAACCACAGCAATCATACGCAAAAACTTGATAGAGTATGCCAGTTCATAATTCTCATGGGTAAAGTTTGCAATAGCAACTACCGCCATATATAACATGGTGTGTGGATTAAACCAGCCGGTTTGTACCGCATAGTCTCCAATCACAATTGCAGCAATTAAACTGAGCGGAGTATTCAGAGTACTGGGCGTATTGATTGCCGCAAGTTTCAATCCGTCAATAGAGATTTCCAACAGCATAATCTGCCAGAAAATCGGAATATAATCCGTTTCGTTATATTGGGCAAATTGAAGCCATCCGGGCACCAGCTCCGGATTGTTTGCATACAGCAAAAACAGGGGAATCAGCACAAAAGACATCAACGCCATAAAAGCACGGGCTAATCGCAGATAAGTTCCCGTTACCGGCGGGAAATAATAATCATCCGCTTCTTCAATCACATCAAAAATCGTGGTGGGAAGCAGCATTGCCGCCGGAGAATTGTCCACAAGAATTGCCACCTGTCCTTCCAGAATTTCCGCTGCAGCCGTATCCGGTCGTTCCGTATATCGAAACTTTGGAAAGGGATTGAACCAGTGTCCTTTGTAAAGACATTCCGCCAGGCTTTCCTGATTCATGGGTAATGCATCGATGTTAATCCGGCTTAACTGCTGTTTAATTCGATTCAACAGTTTTCGATCTACCCGGTCTTCCATATAGCAGATGGCAATATCCGTTCGGGAACTCTCTCCTACCCGAACGATTTCACACATATAATTCGTACTGCGGATTCTTCGACGAATTAAGGCTGTATTATACACAATGGTTTCCACAAATCCATCTCGCGATCCACGCAATACCTTATACTTTTCCGGCTCCATAACATTCCGGGCAGGATATTGTCTGGTATCAATAAGAAATGCCTGCGCAAACCCGTCAATAATCAAACAAGTCACTCCGGATAGTAACAATGTAATCACATTGTACTCATCCCCGTACAAATCCACTTCGACATAGGGGATATATTTATCTGCAAATTCCTGAGGTTCTACATTCATATCTGATTTTTTCACCAGATATAAACTGTCTTCCAGTCGTTGCATCAAATCTTCCTGACAAAAACCGTTGATAAAATAAAATACCGCTTTTCTGCCTCCGATTTCCGTCTGTTTTTTCAATAGATCAAAACTCTCAGAAATATGAAGCAGTTTGTCCATCTTCTCCATATCCCTTTTCATATTTCCGGTAATAAAATGATTTAATTCCATTATTCACACCTCGCACTGTTTATATTGTGTGAAGTCTTCCCGGAAATATACAAAAAGAAGCAAATCTTTTACGACTTGCTTCTTTAAGACTAATCTAATTTTTCAATAATCTTCTTTGGACATTTTTCTGCACAGGCGCCACACCATTCGCAAAGATCCTGCTGAATCCATGCAATGTTATAGTCAAATTCCACTGCATTTACCGGACAAATTTTGGCACACATACCACATCCGATACAGCCAACGCTACATGCCTGCATTACGTCTTTTCCCTTGTTCTTTGACGAACATTTTACCATATACTTGGTATCTGCCGGAATAATTGAAATCAATCCCTTTGGACAGGCATCAACACATTTTCCGCAAGCTTTACATTTATCTCGGTCAACTACAGCTTTGCCGTTTTCAATATGAATTGCATCAAACTCACAAACCTGTACACAGGAACCAAGTCCTAAACATCCATAATCACATGCTTTTGCACCACCACCCGGAATATTCACAGCATCCTTACAGGACATGTTTCCGTAGTAGTTGTATTTGTTTTTGGAAACATCGCAGTCTCCGGCACAGGCAACATAAGCCATTTTCGGAACGACTTCCGCTTCCACTCCCATAATATCCGCAATCACTTTTGCAACAGGTGCTCCTCCTACCGGACATGCCGCAGGATCACTTTCTCCTTTGGCAATTGCAGCTGCCAAACCGTCACATCCCGGATAACCGCAACCACCACAGTTGTTTCCCGGCAACGCTTCTCTGATTGCCACTTCTTTTTCATCTACTTCAACGGCCAGAAACTTTCCGGCAATCCCTAAGGCAATTCCTATCAGAAGACCAACTCCGCCAACAATTAATACAGCGTATAATACTTCCATATTTTCCTCCATTTATATCATACAAACTTATTTCTTAGATTACTCCGGTAAATCCGGTAAAGGCAATTGCCATCAATCCGGATGCAATTAAAACCATCGGTGTTCCCCGGAATGGCTTTGGAATATTATTTCCTTCGGATTTTTCACGAATTCCCGCAAGAATAACAATCGCAATCAAGAATCCGCCGGATGTTCCTAAGGAACAAGCCATACTCTGGATAAAACTGTAACCATTATCAATATTGGAAATTGCTACACCCAATACAGCACAGTTTGTTGTAATCAACGGAAGGTACACTCCCAACGCCTGATACAATGATTTTACGAATTTCTTTAAAATCATTTCCACCAACTGAACCAAAGCGGCAATTACGAGAATAAACACAATCGTCTGCAAATACTCTAAACCAAAAACAACTAAAATTCCGTAATAAATTCCGTATGTTACTGCGGAAGCAATTAATATTACGAAGATAACCGCTGCTCCCATACCGGCAGCAGTATCCGTTTTCTTTGATACACCAAGGAACGGACATAAACCTAAAAACTGACTTAAAACAACATTATTAACCAGTGCCGCACCTACGGCAATCAACAATAATTCTACCATTTATGCCTCCTCCTTCTCTGATTTATCACAGGCAGTGTAGTCGGATCCGCATCCGGAACATCCTGCACAACCCTGTTCGCACTGAAGTTTGCGAGGCTTCTTGCCCTGCTTCATACGAATATAATTCTGTGTAGCAATGAGGAAGGCCAAAACAAAGAAGGCTCCCGGTGCCATAACAAAAATTCCGATTCCATCCCACGAAGGAATATTGTGTCCTAAAATCGTACCTGCTCCGAGAATTTCACGGAAGGCTCCTAAAAGGGATAAGGCAATGGTAAATCCAAGTCCCATTCCCAAACCATCCAAAATGGATAATACAACAGGATTTTTGGAAGCATAACTTTCCGCTCTACCGAGGATAATACAGTTTACTACGATTAATGGAATGTAAATCCCCAACGATTCGTTTAATGCCGGCAAATACGCCTGTAATAAGAACTGAAGAATTGTTACGAAACTGGCAACAACAACGATAAACGCAGGAACACGTACACCGTTCGGAATCACTTTACGCAACATGGAAATAACCATATTGGACATTACCAAAACCGCAAGGGTACTCATACCCATTCCCGCACCGTTCATCAGGGAAGATGTTACCGCAAGAGTCGGACACATTCCAAGAATCAAAACGAAGGTTGGATTTTCTTTAATAATTCCGTTAAATAAACGTTCTAAATATTTATTCATTACGGTCACCTCCTTCGATATAATTAACACATTCAATGGCTGCATTCACGCCGTGTGTAACAGCATTGGTTGTGATTGTTGCGGAACTGATTGCATCAATTTCATTATCCTTTGATGCCCCTGCTTTATTGTATACAAAATAGTCTGCTTTTTTGTCCTGGAACTGCTTTCTAAACCCATCTTCTTTTGCTTTCATTCCAAGACCCGGTGTTTCGCTTAAGGACAGGAAAGAAATTCCCTTTACTGTTCCGTCCTTCAAAACACCTACTGTCATCTGAAGACTTCCACCATAAGCTTCTTTATCTGTTACTGTAATAATATAGCCGATTTCTTCACCGCCGGCATCTTTCGCACAAACAGCACCGTCAATAACAGCATTGAACGGTTTAATTGTACTGATTTTTGCATCTTTTTCGTTTTTTCCAATCTGTTCTGCAATCACTTTTTCTGCAGCAGCTGCATCAAAGGAGGCAACTTCTTCATATTCTGCCATTTCCGGCATTACTTCTTTGAACGCAGCCAGTTTTGTTTTTTCTTCCTGCTCAGCTCTTGCGTCTTTTGTGACATTATATACAGCCCCTAAGCCCAATCCGGCAATTAAGGTGATTGCAAATAATATTAAAGTATCTTTTACCATAGTTTTCATATTACTGCTCTCCTTTCACAATACCGAATGCTCTTGGAATTGTATATTTTTCAATCAACGGAACCAAAAGGTTACAGAAGATAATTGCAAATGATACCCCTTCTGCGTTTGCACCAAAGGTTCTGAAAATCGCTGTCAGAACACCAAGACAGATTCCGAAAATATAACGTCCTCTTTTTGTAATCGGTGAAGTAGTATAGTCGGTTGCCATAAAGAATGCACCAAAGACCAGACCACCACCAAAAATATGACGTGCTAAAAATTCTACATCTGTGCTTTTGTTGAATAACATAATGCACACCGCAAATACTGCAATGTATGTAAGAGGAATTCTCAAATCAATGATTTTTCTAACCACAAGGTAAAGAACTCCCACAAGTAACGCGATTACACTGGTTTCACCAATGGTACCGGCGTAGTTTCCGATAAATAAATCCATAATGGATGTTGTGGTATCTCCTGCGTTCTTCAATGCAGTCAAAGGTGTGGCACCGGATACGGCATCCACGCCTACAACACCCTTCGGAAAAAAGGCTGTCATGTCAGCTGCAAAAGATAACGCAAGAAAGCATCTTGCTCCTAAAGCAGGGTTCATAAAGTTCTGACCCAATCCGCCAAATAACTGCTTAACAATAATGATTGCAAATGCACCACCAAGAATTGCTTTCCAGAATGGGAAAGTACATGGCAGATTCAATGCGAGAATCATACCGGTTACAACGGCACTCAGGTCAAACAAAGAGTTCTCTCTCTTTGTGATTTTATTAAAAATCCATTCAGAAACAAGACAGGATGCAATGGTAGCTACAATCAGCAACAATGTTCTGATTCCGTATTTCGTACCGAATAAATTTGTTGCATTATAAATTCCGAAAAGTGCTGCCGGAATCATTGCAAGTACTACATCAAGCATAATTCTCTGAGTTGTCAGTTTCGCCTTCGTATGAGGGCTGGAAGATACATAATACATTGATTTCACCCTTATCCTTTCCTACGTTCTGCCTGAACTTTACGTTTCATTGTACGTACAGACTGAGTAATATTTCGATTTGCCGGACAGTTGTAATTACATGTACCACATTCGATACATTCCATTCCGTGCATTTTTACAAAAAGTTCCATGTCGTCTGCGTCTGCAGCTTGTGCAATCTTTGCACAAATCAGGCCTTCCGGACA
The DNA here is from genome assembly GCA_016292095.1 of Eubacterium sp. GTDB lineage: Bacteria > Bacillota > Clostridia > Lachnospirales > Lachnospiraceae > Eubacterium_G. The sequence goes on from JAEFAB010000022.1 coordinate 70,801, forward strand.
TACCTGTGCACATTTTCCGCAATTCAGACAGTTGGTCTGTTTTGCGTGTGCCACTTCATCCACCTTAAAAGCAAGCAAAGCAGATGAACCTTTAATCACAGGAACATCCAATGTAAACATTGCCTGCCCCATCATCGGTCCACCGGATAAGACTTTTTCTATTTCGTCGTATAATCCGCCGGCTTCTTCCACAATCTGTGCATGACTCATACCAAAAGAAACAATGAAGTTTCCCGGGTTTTTCACGCCGTCACCGGATACGGTCATAATACGTTCTGTTAACGGTTTATGATATTTTACTGCCTGATACACGTTATATACTGTGTCTACATTGTCCACGATACAACCGGCATCAGACGGAAGCATTTTTGAATTGATTTTTCTTCCGGTAATCGCAGAAATAATATGTCTTTCAGAACCCTGTGGATATTTTGTTTTCAAAGCAGCCACGGTAATTCTGTCTTCGTCTTTTGTTAATTCTTTTAAATGTTCAATAATATCCGGTTTATTGTTTTCTACAGCAAATACCCCTCTTGCATTTTCAAAGAGGCTCAGCATAATTTTCAGCCCTTCAATTACTTCCTGTGGCTGTTCTTTTAATCGTCTGTAGTCTGCTGTAATATATGGTTCACACTCTGCCGCATTGACAATAACATATTCAATCGCACTGTCATCCTTTGGAGTCAGTTTTACGTGAGTCGGGAAGCATGCACCACCCAAGCCGACAACACCGCAGTCTTTTACCGCATCACGAATTGCTTCCTTTGTCCATGGTGCCGGTGTAGCTTCATAAACAAACTCTTCATACTGTCCGTCGTTTTCTATAATAATAGAGAGAACCTTGGAACCGTTTGGAACCAGTCTCTTTTCAATTTTCTTTACTGTCCCGGAAACAGAGGAATGAATGTTTGCAGAGACAAATCCTCCTGCTTCAGCAATCAGCTGCCCCTTCAATACTCTCTGTCCCACTTCCACAACCGGTTTTGCGGGAGCACCAATGTGCTGAGCAACCGGAATCACAACTTCTTCTTGTGGCAATAATCTTTTCGCAGGAATATCTTTTGTCAGTTCTTTTCCCTCATAGGGATGAATTCCACCTTTAAAGGTTAATAACGCCATCTTCTCATACCTTTCCTTCAAATTAATATTGATCAATGATTTTTTCCTATTTTTTCGCACTCAACTCTATATTCTAATACTTTTCAACCGTTTGTTCAACGAAATATGTCTTCCTTTTTCTGTTTTTTTGTTATTTTTTTAACATTTTTAGTGTATTTTGGCAATAATATGCTAAACTGTTCTTATGTTAGTATTTAGAGAAAAAGTGGATTTTACAATCGAATACCCTTTGGAAAAATTTTCTTCCAAAGACAGGATTTTGTTTTTTGATATCGAAACCACCGGTTTTTCAAGAGAAAAGTGTTTCATCTACCTCATTGGATGTATGTACTATGTAGGAGATGTTCTCATGTATACTCAATGGCTTGCGGAAAACCGCAATGACGAAGCAAATGTTCTGATGGCTTTTCATAAGTTTATGCAGCCTTTTAATACCATCATTCATTTTAACGGTAATTCTTTTGATATTCCTTTCGTCGTTGCCAGAGGACAAAAAATTCATCTGGATTTTTCCTTTGAGAAAATGCAAAGCGTGGATATTTATAAACCGGTATCTAAATTGAACCATCTCATCGGATTGGAAAACAATCGTCTGAAGACTTACGAAACTTTTCTGTCCATTCAGCGTGTGGATCCGTTCAGCGGCGGCGAACTGGTGGTCCTCTATCAGGAATATTTAAGAACCAAAGACGGCAAACTTCTTCTGCCACTGCTCATGCACAATAAAGAAGATGTCCTGAATATGGGAAAACTGATTTCCCTCCTGTCCATCCCCGATTTGTTATCGGGTAATTATTCCTTAGAACACTATACTTTTGTTCCTTATGAAGACCACGCCGGAAATCAGCAGGTGGAATTACAAATTCAGATCACACCGAATACCGGAATTCCCGCACCGATTTCTTATCAGTACAACGGTCTTTATTTCCGGGCTAATCAAAACAGAGTTCAGATTACAGTGCAGCAGTTTTCCGGGGAGCTAAAGTTCTTTTTTGAACAATATAAGGACTATTACTATCTTCCACTGGAAGACCGTGCAATTCATAAAAGTATTGCATCCTTTGTAGATGCAAAATATCGTAAGCAGGCAACTAAGGCAACCTGTTATGAAAAAAAGAACGGATGTTATCTGCCTCTGTTTCAAACCACCGACTTGTTTCCGCGAACCTTCAAGGAAAACGCCACGGACCGATTGGATTATATCGAAACAAAGGAAATCAATGACGACTCCATTCTTTCCTATGTACAAAATATTTTTGACGCACTGGCCGTCAAACCAAAACATTAGAAAAGGATTCACATATTTCAGTGAATCCTTTTAATGTTAAATAATTATCTACCACTCATCTGTCTTTCCTGAGCTTCAATCATCTTCTTAACCATCTGTCCACCAACAGAACCTGCTTCAGCAGATGTTAAGTGACCGTTATATCCATCCTTTAACTGCACTCCAACTTCAGAAGCACATTCCATTTTAAAACGGTTTAAAGCACTCTTTGCTTCAGGAACATTAATTTTTGAATTGTTATCCATTATAATTTCCTCCATATTATTCATACTTGTTTTGCAACCATTCAATTGAAGTTGTTACACTAGTATTATGTGTATATCTTTCGATAATACACTGGAAACATTATGAAGGATTGTTATTTTTTGTAAGATTTCTTTGTAATCTTTGGATAAGAAAATACACCTTCCTGTAACACATCTGCGTGTTTCGGAAGTTCCATATGGGTGGTTTTCAGTTTTTTTCTTCCACACAAAAACCACTGTTTTGACTTGCTGCTATCATCCCAGGTACAATCAACGGCGTACCACTTCTTATTGATTTTCACCACGTTCCACACATGATTCTCATATGCACCATGCGGATTTTTTGCACGACCGTACACAACCATACAAGGAATGTCAAAATAGTCACATAGCTCTTTCATTGCCATGGAATATCCATCACAAACCGCCTTCTTTTTTACAAAGACACCGTAAGCTGTATGCAGATATCGATATTGGCTTCCGGACTTTGTTGCATTCTTATGAGAATACTTTGTGTTAGTGCAAAGATAATCATGAATAACTTTCAGTTTTTTGACTTTGGATTTGCTCTTACCAATCTTTTTTCTGATTATTTTAATGGCCTTTGTCAACTGTTTCTCATACAAGTCTTCATAGTAATATGCCTGATTCACAGAAAGTTTGACTTTCACGTCAGATATTCTGGATGAAACAAGGATTGAATCTAAAAAGACATTTCCTCCGGTATATGACAGTGATATTTCATTAGCCCAGTACAGTTGCGGGTTATCAAGAAACAAGGCGGAATAAGCAATCAGCGAATTGTATCGGTTGGTTGAAACAGCTGACTCCATTGGAATCCCTTGGAACGACTGATTCAATTCCAGGGTAAACGCTTTCTCGTCTTGAAAGCAGAAATGATCCAGGAAAATCTTGTACAAATCCTTTTGTTCCTTATTCAATTGACTATAATAAGATTTTGCCGAAATATCTGTCGGGCCGTTCCAATTACCGGCCAGAAAGACAACCACCAAAAACAAAAGGATTTTTGATTTCATCCACTACTCCTTTAAGGTTGCAACAATTGTAGAAAACTTCATTCCGTTGGATGCTTTTACTAATACAGTATCTCCATCCTTCAGTAAATCCTGCATCTGCTTTTCAAATGCTTCTTTTGTTTCAAAATATAATACTTCTCCGCTGCCGGTTTTAGCACCTTCCGCGGTTTTCTTTGAAAGCGTTCCAATACATATTACCAAGTCAATATTTTCCCTGGCAGCAACACGTCCTACATGGTAATGTAATGCTTCTTCCTCTGTTCCCAGTTCAAACATATCTCCTAAAATAGCAACAGTACGTCCGTCAGCATTTGCCAACACTTTCAAAGACGCTTCCATGGACATTGGATTTGCGTTATAGCAGTCATCAATCACAATACGTCCTTTATTTTCAAAAATATTATTTCTTCCGGAGATTGCCCGAAGTTTGCGGATTCCCGCATCGATTTCCTCCAGATTCATACCAAAATGAACCCCGATGCACAATGCTGCCATTGCATTGTAAATCATATGAAATCCCGGAATAGGAATTGTAGTTTCAAAAGTCTGATCATAATATTGGATTTTCACGTTCGTTCCGAGAATTCCATTGGCTGAATATTCCAATGCTTTCACATCCTGATCCGTTTCAATTCCGAAAAACACCGGTTTATTTCCATGCACTTCCTGTACATTTCTCAATTTATCATCGTCACCGTTTAATACTACAAAACAGTCTTCTTTTGCATAATCAAACATTTCTGTCTTGGCACGGAACACGCCGTCTCGGTCTCCGAGATTTTCCAAATGACAGGTTCCGATATTGGTAATCACGCAAACGTCCGGACGAGCTACCTTTGCCAGGCGATGCATTTCTTCAAAGTCGCTGATTCCCATTTCAATAACGGCAATCTCATGATTTTCTCTGATTTTTAAAATAGTCAGCGGCATTCCGATTTCATTGTTATAATTCCCTTCGGTCTTCAGAACCCGAAATTTTTCATTTAACACTGATGCAATGATTTCCTTTGTGCTGGTTTTTCCAACACTTCCGGTAATCCCAATAATTTTACAGTCCAGAGAATTGCGATAGAATTCAGCAAGATCCTTTAATGCCTGCCCTACAGACTCCACTTTAATATAAGGTCCTTTACATTGCTCCAAATCCTTTTCCGATAACGTAGCCAAAGCTCCCTTTTCAAAAACCTGATCAATAAAATCATGTCCATCCACACGGGCACCAACAAAAGGAAGATACAAAAATCCTTCTTCGATTAATCGGCTGTCCTTTTCCACGCCGGTAATTTCTTTGGTTTTCAGTGCCTCATCACCAACGTAAATTCCCCCGGTACATTTTGCAATATTTTCTAGTGTTAAACCTCTCATGTCACTCTCCCATTCGTTTACTGATATTTTTCCAATGATAATTCAACCAACATATTACAAAGTTCCGGAAAATCAAATCCGATTGCCTTTGCTTCCATTGGAACCAGACTGGTTGGTGTCATACCCGGTAAGGTATTTACTTCCAGACAATACATATTTTCATCTTGATCCATTAAAATGTCTGCTCTTGCATAAGCCACAACACCAATTGCATCACATGCCTGCTCAGCAATTTTCTGCATTTTTTCTGTCAATTCAACAGAAAGGTGTGCCGGACAAACGTCTTCTGTAGCACCGGCTTCATATTTATTTTTATAGTCATACCATCCGTTCTTCGGAATAATTTCAACGATTGGCAACGCTTTTCCGGAAAGAACTCCAACAGAAAATTCTCTGCCTTTCACATACTTTTCAATCAGAATTTCATCATCTAATTTAAAACAATTCTCAACTGCTTCATTAAAGTCTTCTTCATTCTGAACAATATATACACCTACGCTGGATCCACCATTACAAGCTTTTACTACCACCGGATATTTTGCTTTCAAACGATGCGTATCAAATTCGTCGGTTTTCTTCAGCCATAAGCTATCCGGTGTTGGAACACCAAAGCCTTTAAACATCTGCTTTGTTGCACCTTTATCCATACCGATTGCACTGGCAAGATAACCGGAACCGGTATACTTAATTCCGTTTAAATCAAATGCTGCCTGACATAATCCATCTTCACCATATTTTCCATGTAATGCCATAAATACAATGTCTGCCTTCTGACATAACGCAATAACATTTTTTCCAAAGAATAATGTTCTTGTCTTCTGTTCTTCTTCAATCTTCTCTGTGTAGGACTGAATGATTTCCTTCTCTTTCCGGATATCATATTCTTTTTCTGCCTTTTCAAACACATCCAAATCATCATTTCCAAAATACACATCTAACATCACTGCATTGTGCCCGTATTCTCTTAAGCCGGCACAAACCATTGATCCGGATGTAATTGATATTTCTCTTTCAGTACTGATTCCTCCACAAAGTACAACTATATTCATTTCTTTTCTCCTTTATATGTTAATTTGATTTTGTTTCATTTTATTTAACTGAGCAAACTCCTGTGCAGAAACATTAATTTCTTTATCCACAATTTTCTTTACTGCATCCGACGCTTTTTTCAAAGTGCCTGCATCATTCATAATATCACCCAAACGGAATTCAAAGTCTCCGCTTTGGCGCACTCCAAAGAAATCCCCAGGACCTCGGAGCCGTAAATCTTCATTGGCAATAAAGAAACCATCGTTGGATTGACATAAGATATTCAGTCTCTCCGTGGCATCCTTCTTTCCGGAACCATTCATAAAAATACAATAGGACTGATATTGCCCTCGCCCTACACGTCCTCGTAACTGATGAAGCTGTGCCAGACCAAATCGTTCCGCATTCTCAACCATCATCACTGTTGCATTCGGAACATTCACCCCGACTTCCACAACCGTTGTTGAGACAAGAATCTGAATCTCATTCTTTGCAAATCGATCCATAATCTCATTTTTTTCGGAGGCTTTCATACGTCCATGAAGAAAGGATACCGCTACCGAAGGCGGCATAACATGTTTCAATTTATCCGCGTATTCAATAACATTTTCCCCTTCCACCGCTTCGCTGTATTCCACGGTAGGACAAATCACATAAACCTGTCTGCCCTGTGCAATTTGCTTCTTCATAAAATCATATGCATTCGGGCGATAATCTTTCCCTACAACGCAATTTGCAATAGGCTGTCGATTGGCAGGAAGTTCATCGATAATGGAAATATCCAAATCCCCGTATACAATAATCGCCAAAGTTCTTGGAATCGGCGTCGCGCTCATAACCATCACATGAGGATTATCCCCTTTGGTGGAAATGGCTTCACGCTGTCTTACACCGAAACGATGTTGTTCATCTGTAATGACCAATGCCAGATTATGGTACTGCACTTTTTCCTGAATCAATGCGTGAGTACCAATCACGATCTGAGCTTCACCGCTCTCAATCAGAGCATAAGCTTCTCTTTTTTCCTTTGCAGTCATGGACCCCACCAACACGACCGGTTTACAATCAATTTGATTTTCTTCCAACAGTTTCAAAATATTATCGTAATGCTGTCGTGCAAGAACTTCTGTAGGAGCCATCATAGCTCCCTGCTTTCCGTTCAGTGCTGCTGTAAGCAATGCAAGGATTGCAATAATGGTTTTACCGGAACCTACATCTCCCTGAACCAGTCGATTCATTGCATTTTGCGATTGAAAATCGTTCTTGATTTCTTCCCAGGTGCGTAGCTGTGCCTTCGTCAAATCATAAGGCAATTCCTCAATCAGGTTTTGTACCGCTTCCGGTTCTATCAGAACATGTTGATTCGGAAGTTTTTCATTATTTTCCTTCAATAATTTCAAGGAATAAATGAAACTAAAGAATTCTTCAAACACCAGACGATTTCTCGCCTCTGTCATTTCCTTGATGTTTTGTGGGTAATGAATCTGATACAGTGCCTTTTCCCGTCCAAGCAACTGATAAGTTTCCAGTAGTTCCTTTGGCAGAACTTCTTCCGGCTCTATCAGTTCAAATGCCTGTTTCACAGCCTTCTGCACCATATTGTTTGTCAGTCCGGAAACCAAAGGATAAACCGGCTGCATTTCTCCCATCTTTCTTTCGTATTCCTGAACCCCGAAAATCTTTGGCTGGTCCATTACGAAACTTCCGTTTTTTTCTTTCACATACCCTCGGAACACAAATTTACTGCCAAGAGTCAGTTTGCTTTTTAAAAAAGGAGCGTTAAACCAGGTCGCAAGAAAACCGTTCCCCTGTTGATCTCTCAAGTATCCCTGAACAATCACAAGACGTTTTGCTCTGCGAATTACCGGGTCCCTCACTACTGTGGCATAAACAGATTGGGTTTTATCGCATTCTAAATCCGGAACTAAAACCGGTTCTTCATAGGTGTCATAATATCTTGGATAATACGACATCAAGTCTTCAACCTTTTCAATTCCGGCACGATTAAAAATCTTTTCAGTTTTTTCCCCTATTCCATTTAATTCACTTAATAGCATAATTTTACTCCAAACTTCATAATACCATATGTTGTGATAGTTTTCAATGAAGCACACAAGACAAGGAAGCATCTCTTGAAAAAACCTGTCATCCGAAAATGACAGGTTTTTCAATCAAATTATTTTGCTGTAATTACTTTGCAGTTACTTCCGTAAACTACTTTTTTACCAACTTTTACATAAGCACGAACTTTTACAAAATATTTGCCTTTTTTCTTTCTCTTAATTGTAATCTGGTTTTTCTTAACAATCTTTTTAATCGTTTCCTTCTTAGGGAACTTCTTCTTTGTAGAGTAAGATACTTCGTACTTCTTTACCCCGTTAACTTTCTTCCATGTTAACTGGATTTTCTTCTTGCTGATTTTCTTTTTAGAAATCTTAACCTTTCCAGGAACAACTTTATACTTGTAAACTTCTGTGCCTGTACGAATTTTGATATTACCGATTCCTGTAACTTTGATTACACCGGTGCTTCCAATCTTTGTTGCAGGAGTATAGGTTACTTTGTAGTCAATTCCCTGTCTTAAAGTAATTCCTCTGTGAACAACAGTAACTGTTGGTTTAATCTCTTTTCCGGTATAAGTTACTTTAAAGTTTGGTTCGTAAGCACTCTTTCCTTTTACCTTTACAGATGAAGATGATATTTTCACTTTTGCAGCTTCTCCCTCTTTATCTGCTTTGGCAACACCATTACAGTATGAAAGGACCTTACTCATTTCACCATTTCCTAATACAGGATATCCGGCTTTATTGATTACGTAATCAATACCACCATTACCAACTAATGAATAAGTACATACATTTGTAAACTTAACACCTGGTGTATCCGGACAGGTAATAGCCGATTTTAAGAAGCACTGTGCTTTCTGATAACATGAGTAAATACCAATTCCGTATCCTTCATGAGTTTTTACATTGCTTGCAACTTTATAATCTGTATATCCGTAAGAACCGGATTCATTCCATACACTCTGAGAAGTGATATCATATGGAAGCTCACTCTGATACATGTAACATCTTCCACCATCAGCATTCCACTGTGTCTGAACTTTCTGGAAGTGTTCAACCATTAAACCGTAAGCAGTAACATTCTTACCGTTAAAGATTACACCGTTTGCACAAGTGTTTTTATTCCAGCCCACACCTGCACCGTGGTCTGCTCTCCATACCCAGAAGTTATCACAAATGGTATCATTGCTGTTAATAATAACACATGTCTTTGTCTTACAATTATTCTGGTCTGCACCACCTACACGGAAGAAACAGTCAGATAATACAACAGGGTTTGATGCGTGTGATGCTGTATTTCCTTTTGTACCAACAGTTAACAACACCTGTGATTCTGTAGTTCCGGCATCAAATAATACGCCGGCAATACGTACCCCATCAACATCACCTACTGTAATACACTGATTTCCCTTTTTCGGTTTAATTGTTGCAAGACCCATACCATAAACAACAGTATTTTCTGCCTTGATTTCAATTGCTTTATCTAATTCGTAAATACCCGGTGTAAATACAAGAGCCTTTTTACCTTCCATAGCTGCATTAATCTGATCAGCAGTTACTCCCGGTTTTACAACACAA
>JAEFAB010000023.1 GCA_016292095.1 Eubacterium sp.
CATAGATGAGGGCAAAACTGCCAAAATCTATGCATGCAAGAGCTGTATCTAGGGAAAAAGATGCATAGATGAGGGCAAAACCGACAAAATCTATGCATGCTAGATTTGCATCAAAGAAAAAGAGGCATAGAAAGTAAAAAACTCCGATTTGCCTTACCCGTGTGATAGCAATACTATCGTCTCCACATGATTTGTACACGGGAACTGATCCACAGCGCATGCTTTTTCCACACGGTATCCCTGTTCCTGTAACATTTCCAAATCTCGTGCGAGACTTGTTGGCTTACAACTGATATAGACTAATCGGTCTACTCCGAAATTGATAATCTTCTGCAGTGCCTTCGGATTAATTCCATCTCTTGGTGGATCCACAATGATTAAATCAGGCTGTTCCTTGATTTCATCAATGCATTTTAAAACATCTCCGGCATGGAACTCACAATTATTCAATCCATTTAATGCTGCATTTTCCCTTGCAGCCACCACTGCTTCTTCCACAATTTCCACACCGATTACTTTCTTTGCGACCGGCGCAACAATCTGTGCAATGGTTCCTGTTCCACTGTACAGGTCAAAAATCAATTTATCTTTTGTTGTTCCGATATATTCTCTTGCCTTTGTGTAGAGTACTTCCGCTCCAAGAGAATTAGTCTGGAAGAATGAAAAGACAGAAATCTTAAATTTCAAATCCAACAATTCTTCGTAAATGAATTCTTCTCCAAACAACACTCTTGTTTCATCACTTTGAACAACATCGGCAATTCCGTCATTTATGATGTGCATCACACCACACAACTTTGCTTTTAAATCCAAATTCTTTAATGCTTCTACCAATGTCATTAAATCAGCCTGTTCTTCATAAGACAAATCCGATGTAGTAACCAATCCAACCAAAAGCTGTTCCGTTTTTGTTGTTCTGCGAACCAGTAAGTGTCTCAAATATCCATCATGACGCATCTTATGATAAAATGGCAAATTCTTTTCTGTGCAATAATCCAGGATACAACGAAGGATTTTTCTGTAGTCTTCGTGTACAATCCGGCACTGGTCTACAGTTACAATATCATGAAAACTGTTCTTCTTATGCATTCCTAACGCTAAAGGACCATCTTTGAATTCGTCTCCAAAAGAAAACTCCATCTTATTTCTGTATTCCCACTGCACCGGGCTGCCTACAATCCCCTCAAATGTATAGTCCGTTTTGATTGCCTGATCCAATATGTTTTTTACCATTTCACATTTCAGCTTGGTTTGGTTTTCATAGCTTAGTGTCTGATAGCTACAGCCACCGCAATCTCCAAAATGTGGACATCTTGGTTCGGTATCTTCGATTGCGGATTTTTCCAAAACTTCTCTTAAACGTCCCACTGCTTTCCCTGAACGTTTCTTGGATACGACGAACTGAACCTTCTGTCCCGGAAGAACACCTTTCACACTGGCAATTCCTTCTTCACCACAATCCACTTCTCCTTTGTTTGGAAAAGCTAGTTTTGTTACTATTCCTGTATATTCAACACCTTTTTTCATTTTGTTTGGACTCCTCTTCTATTTCAATAAAAGAGCAGTTCACTTGTTTGTGGACTGCCTTCACTATATCTTTAATTGATATCTTTATCTTAGCATATTATTCTTTAGTTGTGTAAAAAAACATTTCCTGAAAATGAAAATAATGGTGATTCCGATGTATATGTAAGCCTCTATGATTTCAACTGCTATGCCGATAACAAAGTGGTGGTAATCGATCATAGCCGTGTACAACGAGTCGCGCGCGCTTTGCACTTCGTGCTCGCGCTCGCGACAGTCGTCGAATAAAAAAAGAAAAACACTTCCTTTTGTGCAAGCACAAGGAAGTGTTTTTCTTTTTTTATTCGACTCGTTGTACACGGCTATTCTTTAACGAAGTCATCCTCATCATCATATTCGTCATCGTAGAAAAGATCATCATAGTCATCTTCGAAGTCATCATATAAATCTCTGTTCACAAGTCTGTAGATTCCGTACGCTACACCTGCGACTGCTGCAATGATTGCGATTACTCCGGCAATGATTGCGATGATTCTAAGAGTATCTTTCTTTTCATCTTTGGTGATGAGTTTTCCAATTTTTACGCCTTTAATTAATTCGTCCATACTGTCACCTCTCCTTAATGATTTAATAGTGTTATTATATCACTCCCATGGGTTTTTTACTACAATTTTTTCAATTTTGCAAACGATGCCATCATCATTTTTTGTCCGACAGTATCAAACTGTACTGTGACCTGATAATCTCTTGGTCCATCTTCGATTCCAAGAACGGTTCCTTCACCAAATTTTGTGTGTTCCACCCGGTCACCTACGCTATAGTCAATGGTTGCCTTTGCTACGGAAAATTCTTTTCCAAATGATGGTTTTGTGGATGGAGTCCCGTAAGCCGGTTTTTTCGCCATTGCTTTGAAGGCACCTTTATGCTCATTGGTGGCAAAGTTTCTGTTTCCACCATAAGTTCTTCCGGAGCCCATATAACCGGATCCTCCGGAGTGAGACAAACTTCCTTCATAGCCTCCGAAGTTGCTGAAGGACGGCTTTGTCTTTTCGTAGCCGGCAGCAACACGGTCTGTTACATTTTTGCTGTTCACAATGTTTTGCGGAATTTCCTTCACAAATCTGGAAATGATATTATACTGCATTTCACCGCGAATCATTCTTCTTTTTGCATAGCTGATGGTCAGATGCTTCATCGCTCGGGTTATTGCCACATAACAAAGTCTTCGTTCTTCTTCAATCTCTCCCTTGTCATCTGCCATAATGCTCATATAGCCCGGGAATAATCCATCTTCCATTCCGCAAAGAAATACATACGGGAATTCCAATCCCTTCGCACTATGTACTGTCATCAGCACGACGTAGCTGCTGTCTTCGTCCAGATTGTCAATTTCTGAAACCAACGCAACTTCTTCCAAAAATGCTGACAGGGATGGTTCTTCTGTGCTGTTTTCATATTCAGCAACTTTGCTGACTAATTCATCGATATTCTCAATTCTACCATTGGCTTCGTCAGTGTTTTCTTCTGACAATTCCGCCACATATCCTGTTTCCTCTAGAACCTTGTTGACCAATTCCTTCAATGTACAGGTGTTCATTTCATCCTTTAAGTCTTCAATCAAGTCAGTGAACTTCTGAATTTTTGAAGCTGCTCTGCTTAATTCCGGAATATTTTCCACTTCTAACAGTGCCTCATAAAGGTTCATGTCATATGTTGCCGCAAAAGCCTTTGCCTTATCAATGGACGTCGCACCAATTCCTCGCTTTGGAACATTGATAATTCTTTCTACTGCAATATCATCTGTCGCGTTGGCAATCAAACGTAAATATGCCAAAACATCCTTGATTTCTTTTCTCTGATAGAAGTTCTGTCCGCCGATAATTTTGTACGGAATATTTTTCATCAGCAATTTTTCTTCCAATGCACGGGACTGGGCATTGGTTCGATACAATACTGCATAATCGCTGTAGTCTGCCTTGCCGAAATCTACTTTTTCCTTAATAGACTGCGCTACCATTTCCGCCTCGGCGTAAGCATCCTCAGCCTGATATAAATCAATTTTTTCTCCCTGGTCGTTATCACACCAAAGAGTCTTGTCTTTTCTTCCCTGATTGTTATGAATTACAGCATTGGCTGCATCCAGAATATTCTTTGTTGAACGGTAATTCTGTTCCAGTTTCACAACTCGGGCATTTGGGAAATATTTTTCAAACTGAAGAATATTGGTAATATCCGCGCCACGGAATTTGTAAATCGACTGGTCGTCATCACCAACGACGCAAAGGTTCTGGTGCTTCCCGGCCAACAGTCTGATAAATGCAAACTGTGCCGCATTGGTGTCCTGATATTCGTCTACCATGATATACTTCAAACGATCCTGGTAGTTTTCTAAAACATCGGGACAATGGGTAAACAGTTTAACTGTTTCCATAATCAGATCATCAAAATCCAATGCATTGTTTTTCTTCAATGCTGCCTGATAATCATCATAGATATTTGCCATGTTTACCATTCTGAAATCCCGTCTTGCCATATCTCTTACATCGGAAACAGTCATCAGTTTATTCTTGAAATCGGATATTTTTCCAAGAACTCCATTTTCCTTGTACTGCTTCGGATCCAAATTTAATCGTTTGATTACTTCTTTCAGCAATTTCTTCTGGTCTTCCGTATCGTAAATCACAAAATCATTGTTATATCCAATCATGTCAATGTGACGACGTAAGATTCGCACACAGGCGGAATGGAATGTGCTGACCCAAACTTCGTTAGCTCTTCCCTGCACAATTTTATTCACACGATTTCGCATTTCTCCTGCTGCTTTATTCGTAAACGTAATTGCCATAATATTGTATGGCTGCACATTTTTCTCTTCAATCAAATATGCAATTCTATGTGTTAAAACTCTTGTTTTTCCGGAACCGGCACCGGCTAAAATCAGTAACGGTCCGTCGGTATGATACACCGCCAACTGCTGCATATCATTCAATGTTTCATAAATATTATTCATGCTTTCATCCTTTATCTTTATTACCCAAAATCTTTTTCATTATACTATTTTTTGCTTCGTTTGAACACACCCAATCTAACTAATTTCTGTACCCTTATTTCAGTTTCTGCACCGTGGATACCACTTGTCGTTTTAATTACTACGTGATATGATTATTAGAAAGAAATGATGAAAAACAAAGATTGTTAGGAGAGATTATGAACATCGAAGAATTATACACGGAAGTCTTTCAGGATGTACAAAATTTTAATATTGATGATATGCCTGGAATTGATTTATATATGGATCAGGTTACTACATATTTGAATGAAAAGTTAAAAATGGCACAGCGTCATGATGATGATAAATTGTTAACCAAAACCATGATTAACAACTATGTTAAAAGTCATCTCATGCCACCACCGGAAAAGAAAAAATATTCCAAAGATCATTTGATTGCACTAATTTTGATTTATTTCTTTAAAAATGTAGTTTCCATCAATGATGTCAATTCCATTTTAAATCCGGTAATGTCCAATCAGTTTAAGGACAATGACGATTCTCTGGAAAAAGCATTCAAGGTTTACCTGGAGCACATTCAGAGTTCGGAAACCATCACACCAATTGTTCAATCCTATGAGGATTCCAAGAAGATGCTGGAGAAGCTAAATTCTTCCAGTGACGAATTGGCACTACTCTCTTTTATTTCCGTTTTGAACTATGACATTTTTCTCAGAAAACTGATTATTGAACGACTAATTGATGCTATGCCTAAAACCGAGAATTCCGAGAACAAAGATCAAAAGAAAAAATAAGCAAAAAAAAAGATATTCAGCACTAAGCCGAATATCTTTTTTATTCACTATCTTTCACTCGTTGAAGTACCATATCATAACCGTCATTTCCATAATTTAAAGAACGATTTACACGACTAATTGTCGCAGTAGATGCTCCGGTGGCATTTGCAATTTCCAAATAAGTATGCCCTTCTCTTAACATCTTTGCAACTTCATATCTCTGTGAAATCGATAACAGTTCATTTACAGTACAAACATCTTCAAAAAAGATGTAACATTCTTCTTTATCTTTTAATGTTAAAATGGCTTCAAATAAATGGTCCACTTCAGGATTTCTCAATTTTTTACTCATTCGTCTTCCTCCTAAAACCATACTATATATCAGATATTTTAACACTCTAAAGTTTGAAAGTCCAGCAAAATTTCCATTTTGCCGGACCTTCATTTATTGTTTCTCTTTTAAACTCTTCCTCGGAATTTAATTCTGGCAATGGCATACACCATAATTCCACCACACACCAGCATCACAACTCCCGCAAACACCTGCATCAGCATTTCGTGTCCCAAAAGATATGTGAAGAATCTTCGCATATACGCATTGGAAATATTCAATCGGTAAATGGAACCGTTAGAAATCATTGCCGCACAAACAGTAGTCAATGTAATTCCCGCGCCTAAAACGCCATATGCTACAAAACGTAACCCTCTATAAGTCTCTGTTCTCATAGACATAATTGCGAAAATACATAACAATCCTACTAAAATACTGATTGGAATTGTGAACCAGATAATTTTTGAAAATACATTGATTCCCTTAACAATTATCGGTAATGTTGGTAAAGGAATTTTGGATTTATACACTTCCATTACCTGCGCACTATACGCATTCAGTGATTCCTTCTCTTCGTCCGTCAAATCTTTCTTTGATTTCTGAACAGTCTCAAGAAGTTTCTTTTCCATTTCATCTGTTTTAATTGTATATTCTTTCCCGTCTACTTTTGCCTTCAGGTAATTTTCCACATCACTCTGAATTTTATCAACGGAAAATACTTCATCTAAAAATACAATGCCCTCAATTTCCACATTACTCTTTGTAACCTGTTTTATCTGGGTTGTTTCTTCAGCCAACGTTTCTTCAGATGTTGTCACCTCTGTTTTTGTGGCATCCTTTTTGTTGTTATACACAGTGACTATTTCGTCCACTCCATATGGAATTGCCATATCATATGCCTGCTGCATCATTTCACTTTTAAGATAGTCGTAGTAATCCACTCGTTCTGCTGTATGGGTTACGCCGTGAACACTCAACAGACTGTAATATCCCAGTGCGGAAAGGGAAAGCGTAATCAATGAAAGCATTAAACCAAAGGAAAGGAAGTAGCATATAATATCTTTTTTCAATTTGCGTCTGCTATATTTTCTGCTCATGATATTCCTCCTACTTCTTAATTGTTGGTCCACTGACAAGGTCTAAGTAGACAAACATTCTTTTTGTCTTTGTTCCGTTTAATGTTCCGTATGGATAACAGGTGTAAAGTACCAATTGTTCTTTATCACTTGCTAAATCATAGGCTTTATCGAAATCTTTTCCCGTAACTTTCATATCCACAACTTTGTAACGATAGATTCCATAGGTCGTAGTGAACTTAAATTCATCTCCACTCTTTACTTTCTCCAACGCCGAAAAATATGTGGTATTATGGGCACCAATTAAAATCGTCTTTCCGTATCCCGGTAAAAAACTACCGATATACTGTCCTGCACCAACTGCCAACTGTTCCGGACGATCTCCCCAAAAAACAGGAACATCCAGTTCCAATTCCTTGCACGCCAGTTCTCCATAATGCTGACTGAACTTTGGAACGGTAATACCGCTCAACTTAATTTCTTTCCGTTGACTTTTTTCGTCACCCTTAAATGGTTTGGCTTCCAAATCATCTGTTAAATAGATTGGCTGCGTATTCAAGAAGTTGTTTGCCACACTGTTCCACAAATCAGATGTTGTTCTGAAGACGGCATATCCTACACCAATCACAATCAATCCCATGATAATCGGGACATAGAAATACTTTAGAATTTCCTTGAAGTTCATGTATGTAAATGTCTGTCTTCTTGCCTTTCTGGTCTTTCTGCTGGCAACTTCCAGTTCGTCATCTTCCTCATCATCATATTCTTTACGATGTTTTGCACGAATCTTTCGGTTCCATCTTCTAAAGTTTGCCAAAAGCCCAATTACACAAAGTCCCACAGCAATTGCAAAAAAGAGTTCCACGGAAAAATTCCAACTGTTTGCATCAGTAGTTACTGTATCGTCTCCGGTCTTCTTAATCGGACTAACGGTGTCGATAACAATATACCCTTCTGAATCCAATGCATAAAATTTTCCAACAGTACTATCATATTCAAAAATCAAACCAATGATGCTTCCTGCCTTTTCCGCGTTAACATACATCTTTTTGAAGTTTGATATAGACTTTTCTTTTTTATACGCCTTCTGCGCCAACAACGCATCACGCAGAGACGAAACAAAATCTTCCACATCTTCCTTAACCATAGAAACATCATCTCGAATCATATAATTCTCCAACTGATTCAGATATCTGGTTTCAATTTTCACAGGAAAATTCTCATTCGTTAATTGTTTAAATACTTGCTTTTCATTTTCATCCAATTCTCCGGCGCTAACTGCAATAGGCATACTTAAGAGAAAAAGCGCCGCCATGATAGTAATAATTATTCGTTTCAAAAGGATTCCCTCCAATACGTTTATTCAACTTCTCTATCATACCATATTTTTTATGCTTATTACAGTATATGTATAAAAAAAGTCCGTCCCAATTTTTTTATGGGACGGACCGCAATAACGATATTATTTTACTTTGATTTTCTTAGTAACAGACCACTTTTTACTGTAAACAGTCTTCTTACCAAATACTTTATATCCACGGACACGAATATAAAGCTTTCTTTTATTTTTCACTTTCTTGCTGGAAACAGTGAATTTTTTCTTATTTGTTTTCACTGTATACTTCACAATTGCCTTTTTGTTCTTCTTTGCATTCTTTAAAGACTTGTAAATGCATACTTGATATCCATCAGCAACTTTCAAAGTCTTTTTCAATGTTACTTTCACTTTCTTTGCTGATTTTTTCTTTATTGCAACTTTAACTTTTGCTTTTCCACACTTCTTCTGGAATTCTGCAATCTGCTTCTCTTCTGATAAAGTTGTCTTCGCTGTAGCGCCCTGATTCTGGGTATTTGTAGTAGGATCTTTTACAATTACTTCATAAAATACCTTATGAGTCTTCATAGTTGTATCGGAAATCTTTACGTTAAAGGCTGTATTTTCCGGCAAGTTTTCTCCATTTTCACCGAAGTTTCCGAAACCGTAATCTAATTTCAAAAATCCTTCAAAACCGGAAGGAATCACTACTTCTTTTGTCAACGTCTGTGGAACATTTGCCTTCAAATACAATGTTTCATCCATAAAAATCCAATCATCGGTATCATTTCCTCGAACTTTAATTCGAACCTGTTTATCAATAGAAGATTCCAGTGTCGTACTCAGCTGGTATGTATTTCCTCCAATTCCTTCCAAAGACGGAGAATGTACCTGAACCGCCCAGATATTGGTACCAATCTTCGAAACATCTATTGAACCACCGGTTGTATTCATATTATCACCGGACAACATTGCAGAACCTGCCCAATTAGAATTATTACCTGCTGCATATGAAGTAAAATTCTGATTTGCATCACTGACTACATCAATGTCTTTTTCAGTGATATAACGGGTCTCTGTTTCCACTTCTTTCTTCTGATATACGCGAACATAATCAACTTCCATGGTTGATTTTTCCGGGAATGCCGTATCATCGATTGTGTATCCCGGCCACTGTCCACCAATTGCCAAGTTAAAGATAATAAAGAATTTCTGATGGAACTCAGATCTTTCTTCTACAGACACTGCAAAGCTCTGTGTCAAAACACCGTCAACATAGAATTTTGTCCAGTTTTCATCCCATTCTAAAGTATACAGATGCCACTGGCTTCTATTTTTTTGTGCCGAAAAATTATAGCCAACACCATGTGTCTGATCATGTTCTCCAATCTTTTCATTATAGAAATGTAATGTGGAATAAACTGTATTTTCCGCATTAACAGCTTCCATAATATCAATTTCACCACATCTTGGCCAACCTGCTGAACCAAGATTATCTCCCAACATCCAAAATGCCGGCCATGAACCGGTAAACTGTGGTAACTTCATATAAGCTTCAACTTTACCGTACTTAAATGACTTTTTGTTACGTGTGTTAATACGTCCGGATGTATACTTCTTTCCACCATAGTTTTCTTTTAAAGCATGGATTTTCAGTGTTCCTTTGCTAACTTCAATATTTTTTGCACTGTTAGTATAATACTGAAGTTCGTTATTTCCGCCGCCTTCACCGTTTACTTCGATGTTCCAATTGCTCGAATTTAACGCATTTCCACTAAATTCATCAGACCAAACAAGTTCGTATTCACCCACTTCAACTGCTTCAACTTTTTTGGATTCTTTAGCCTGATAGTTCACTCCCGAAATGGCCACTGCTACAGCCACTGCCAACGCAATCCCTCTCAACATTTTCTTCATTGTTCTCCTCCTGAAAAAAATAAATATTCTTTTGTAAGTCCGTCCATGTTATCGCTATCATTTTCAATATACATAAATTAAAACGTTTTTACAAGCAGTTTTTTTATAAAAACTGTTTTATTTTTTTAAGTGATTTCAGTGTACTTTATTCAAAAGGATATTTTACGCCAAGTTGTCCTCGAATTTCATCCATCAATTTCATCATATGCACTGTTAGGGACAATGGCATTTCCTTAAATTCTGTTTTTCCTTCCTCAATTGCTTGAACACAGGCACGTATTTCATATTCATACCCGGTCAAACCTTCCGCATCATAATCCGCAACATCCTCAGCTGAAATATCCATTACCTGATTCCATGATGAATCCCATACTTTCATAGCTCTCGGACAATTGCATCCTTCCACTTTAATCATTCCTGCCGTTCCATAGATTACCGCATTCCCATCACTGAAGGTACACATCCCTGAATTCAGATCCGCCATTTTTCCGTTTTCATAAACGAGGGTATATTGGCCCATTAGGTCTACGCCTTCTTTTGTCAGAACTCCGGTTGCCACAACCTTATCAATCTCATTTCCCATAACAATTGATGCCATTGTCAGCGGATAAATTCCCACATCCAATAACGCACCACCTGCCAGTTCCGGTTTCACCAGACGCTCTTTATGCAACATCGGAAAATTCAGATTTGCTGTCATAGACATTACCTCACCGATGGTTCCTTCTGCAATCACTTCCTGCAATTTTTTAATTAACGGCATAAACCGGGTCCACATCGCTTCCCCCAAAAATACACCGTTTTCTCTTGCAAGTGCAATCAGCTGCTCCGTCTGCTTTGCATTAGCCGTAAATGCTTTTTCGCACAGTACGTGCTTTCCATGTTCAATACAAAGTTTTGCCTGTTCAAAATGAAGGGCATGAGGTGTTGCGATATAAACCACATCAATTGCATCATCTTTTACCATCTCTTCGTAAGAACCATAGGCCTTTTCCAACTGATATTGTTTCCGATATTCTTCTGCTTTTTCCAAACTTCTGGAAGCAACTCCATACGCCTTTGCTTCCTTCATATGCGACAAAGTCGAAAGCATTGCATGCGCAATACTTCCGGCTCCCATAATTCCAAATCTCATCATTTATTTCCTAACCTCTTTAATTCCTGAATTGTAAACTGATATGTTGTGTTACAAAAATCACACTTCACTTCGATTTCTTCTCCGTCATTAATCAAGTCATTCAAATCCTTTTTGCTTAAGCTTGCCAATGCCTTTGACACTTTTTCTTTGCTGCAATTGCAGACAAACTGCGTAGGAATCTTATCATTAAATTCCACGCCCAATTCACCAAGCACTTCTTCCAATATTTCTTCCGGAGTCATTCCTTTTTCCAATAAGTCTGTCACGGATGTGATTTTTGCAATCTTTTCCTCCAGATAGCTGATGGTTTCTTCACTGGCAAAAGGCATTAACTGAATAATAAATCCCCCTGCCTGCTTTACCGTATTGTCCTTTGACATCAATACCCCTAACGCTACTGCTGAAGGAACCTGTTCACTGGAAGCAAAATAGTAAGTCAAATCTTCAGCCACTTCACTGGTGCCCAATGGTACCTGGCTGGCATACGGTTCTTTTAATCCCATATCTTTTATTACTGTTAAAGTTCCATAGCCGATTGCCGCACCTACATCCAACTTGCCTGCATAGTTTGCCGGAATCAGAACATTCGGATTTCCTACATATCCCTTCACATTTCCCTTGGAATCTGCAGTAACAGTTACTCCGTTGATTGGTCCGTCCCCTTTCATCATTAAAGTCAGCTTATCATTTTCCCCTTTCATCATCACACCCATCATAGCGCCACCGGTTAACAGTCTTCCTAACGCTGCTGTAGCAACCGGACTGGTATTATGATTTTTTCTGGCAGTTTCCACCAATTCCTTTGATGTGATTGCAAAGGCTCTAATCTGATTGTTTGCCGCAGTTGCTCGAATAATATAATCCATTTTCTTTACCTCTTTTTTCCTTTTTCTCTTGCAATAATATAAATTCTTTCATCATCTTCTTTCGGTTCTTCCTTCGAAAACGCGCTATATGCCTGAACCCATTCCATACCGGCCTCTTCCAGTGCCCATCGAATTTCTTCTATCGAATAGGCTCGTTGAAAATGTTCTTCTACATATTTATCATATCGTCCATCCGTTCCACGGACAAAAAGAGACAGCTGGTATTCGTTAATTTTTTCTGCTTCATCATAATAGTTGTCCCATATGAAACTACACTCTTCTCTGTCATCTGCAATTACAGATTCCCCTAAACTTCTATAATAATGCTCTGTCTTTAAATCAAAAATAAAAATTCCTTCCGGATCCAGATAGTTATTTACCAGTTTAAATACCTCTACCAGGTCTTCCTTTTCCGTAATGTAATTCATGGAGTCACAGACGCTTACAACGGCAGCCACTGTTCCGTATAACTCAAAGTTCCTCATATCCTGCATTAGGTACAGAATATCTCCCGGATTTTTTTCCATAGCAATGCTTAACATTTCCTGAGAATAGTCCACTCCAATCATATCAAATCCGACTTTTGCCAGTCTTTCTGTCATTGCTCCGGTTCCGCATCCCAGTTCCAATACAATTCGATTTTGATATGCATTTCCTTCCGGAACTACCTGATATTGTTTCAACAATTCAATTAAATAGTTGCACCATCCGTCGTAATCAATGTTATCCATAAACTGATCATAAACTTCTGCAAACCCTGTATATGCATCCATAGTATTACCCTGTTTTCTTTCCGTTAATCCCCCTCATTTTATCAAGAAACCCCCTCTATGGCAATACATCACTTGATTTAAAAATAAGACTCCATTATACTACTATCAGTTGAATTTCTAATATTTGGAGGCACTATGTTACAGATACATCAGAAAATAAAATCCGTCTGTTTGACGTCTTTGCGTCTTCCGGCTGTTATGATTGTGCTTTGTCTCATCGTGTTGCTTTCTCTTCCCTTTATCAATATCTTTCATCCTTCCAAGATTGAAAGTATTGATAAGATTGATCAGAATACGCAATGCATTGACATTACCGTGAAAAAAATCACCTACGCCGGTTACGATCTGGTAGGGGTTGCCGGAAAACAGTATGGATATTACTATAGTTTAGACCATGGAAAATGTACCTTTTTCCTGATTCCTGTTTCCGAAAATCCCAAAAAGACCTTAACCGACTATCGTTTAAAAGCGAAAGTAATTGAATATGACTCCGCGTTTGACGAAATGGCAGAATCATTTGCCAAGGATTTGAACTGGGACAAAGACTCTATGCTTCAGGTGACGAAACCTTTCATTGTCAGCAATGAAGCCTATCACCCGTTTTTCTACATGTTCCTGTTTTGGATTATTTTAATTGTGTTCCTTATCAATGCAAAAAGATTTATACAATCCATTGTAGAATACTTTAGTCCGACCCTTTATCCGGTTTGTTCTTTCTTAGGAAAAAGCGTTCAGCAGGAAATTCTTACAGAAGCGCAGGAAGAACTATCAGAAGGAACTTACATTCAGATCAACGATATGTATATTACGGAAAACTATTTTGTGGACTTTGGGAAAAAGAGCGTCAGCGTTATTCCCCTTCGTGACATCATCTGGTGTTATCGTCTTGGCAATTTCCCACTGAACCCATTCAATCAAAATCACAATTATTCGATTAACTTTATGATTCGCAATGGTTCTATTTTATCCATCGCCAATAAAACCAGTGATGAAGCATTGGAATTAATCAATGCAATCCGTGCTACGGAATACGATATTATTATCGGTCATTCCGACGCAAAGAAAAAACTTGCCAAAAAACGTTGTGAATAAAAAAATGGAATTGACCAAAATCAATTCCATTTTTTTATTATCTTCCACAGCACTTTTTATATTTCTTACCGCTTCCGCATGGACATGGGTCGTTACGTCCCACTTTTTCGCCCTTAATAACTGTGCCTGACATTTTTTCTTCTTTATATAATTCTTTTCTACGATCCTTTGGAATGATGTCATCCCATTCCTTTAATTCGTATAACCATTCAGCTCTTGCTGCTACCATGTTCTTGTATAACAGTTCCGGTTCAAATCCTAAGTTTACTTCTGTGTCAGCAGTCATTGTTTCAATTGGATTTGGATTCTTCAAACTGTCATTGATTCCATCTAAAAATCCAACCATTACAAGAAGCTGTAAATCATATTTTTCAGCTAAATCTTTTACTGTTCCGGTTACTACTTCTTCCGGATTTGCAAGGAGTTCTTTGTAAACTCTCTTTTCTTCTATAAAATATCCTGCCCAAAATTTATTATAGTCTCTTTTACTCTGTTCCTGATTATAAGCAATTTCTCGCCAGGTTTGTAATAAGCTTTTTTCTTCTTTCTTTTCTTCCATTTCTTCCTCCGATGTTTCGTTCCCGCAAAAGGCGAACTATATTTTTCTTTACCTGCCTATTATACAAAGTCGAAACAGGAATTGCAATAATAGTTTTATTCATTTATACTATAAAAGTCTGATATACAGGCAAGAATCAAATCGAATGGAGAGAAAACTATGGCATATCCTAAAAAAATAGAACAACTTAGAAGAATTGTCGCACTCGCTGCCGTTGTCATTATGATTCTCTGTGCTTTACTGACTTTAGTTTTTGCATTTTTGAATTATTTTAACAATAGTGAATTTTATGCTTCTGCGTGGAAAGCAAGTGCCTGGGCAATGTTCCTGATTCCGCTTGTCTTATATGCAATCCTTATGATTCACGGAGTCGTTACAAGAGGCGAAAAAGAAGGAAAGAACTAAACTCTTTCCTTCTTTTTTTATAGAATCATTGTCACTTCATTTCCGGTTCTCTTAAGTGGTTCCCGCACCGGAAGACCGTCCGGAGTGTCAGGATATCCTACCGCCAATGCTCCATATACCCTCTCACTTTCTTTTAATCCAAGCTGATACATATATTCCAGAATAACCGGATTTTCATTCAGCCACTTCAACTGGTTAATCCAGCAGCTTCCCAAATCCAAATGATTTGCCATGAGCATCATATTCTCCAACGCACAGGAACAGTCCGCAATATTATTTCCATAATCTTTCTGATTTGCTGTCACAATGAGAATCGGAGCATCGTAATGAAACCGATACCCTCCTTTTTGAGATGCTTTGATAGAGTTTACAATTGAACGATACATCCCCGGTGTTACATCCATCTTAGCAAATTCCTGTTGAACCAATTCCGCCAATTCCTCTAAAACCCGCTGATTTTTCAACACAATGAAATGCGTCGTTTGACTGTTTCCACCGCTTGGCGCATACCTTCCTGCTTCAATAATTTCATCAAGTATTTCTGTCTCTACTTCCTTCTTCAAAAATCTTCGCGTACTTCGTCTGCTCTTAATAAATTCTAACATCTCTATTCTCCCATTGCTTCACGAATTTCTTCCACTTCATCAACTGAAATATTCAGCTTCTCTGCCACAGCTTCCACGCTGCTTCCCTGTTTTAATTCTTTGATTACTTTAATCGATAAAGAATGACCTTCTTTCATTCCTTCTTGACGTTCCTCTTCTGCCCAGTCCTTTAGTCCCTGACACATACTCACTGTTTCTTCCTCCTTCTTCACATACTTCACATCCGCACATACTTGGAGAACTCTGGCAGTCTCTTCCGGCATATTTGAAAAAATATCATATTTTTCTTCCATTAATCTTTGTATTTTTTCTTTATCCCGTCCAGCCTGCAAGAACTCAAATACATACTTTATATCCGTCTCAAATTTTTCAAAGTCATTGATTTCACAAGGAATCACCAAGTTTAATTTATAGTCGCTAACATACTTTAATATCTGTTCGTTTTTCACTGCAAACATATCATATAAACTTCTCGGACCATCCCACTCTTCTGTACCAAAATAGACAACTAAAGTTATCACTGGCTTGATTTTATCATATTTAGAAAACCCCGACAAGAATTCATCGTCTCTTAAATCTTTCCTTTTTTTGTGTTCCTTTGCAATTTCACCCACTTGAGAAATGTAATCAATAAAGTCGTACAACCCGTTTCTAATAGGCATTGCATAATGAACGTTAGACTGATTTTCAATTCCTAAAAGAATAAACAATGTGTCCCCTGACTGCTTTATCACAGCCTCTTTCAGCACATCCCGTACCCGTTCTGTAGCATATGCTCCAAAATCTTTTTTCACTACCTCTGCCAATTCAATAGGATTTTTCTCCACCAGTTGTTCCGGCAAAATTGTTTTTTCCCCATCAAAAATATAATAATTAAAAATGTCCGCAAAGCGCTCATTGTCAGCAATGTACTTTTTTGTAATTATATCACTGCTTCCCATTTTTCATTCACCCCCCTCTTCGTCTTTTCGAATATATCACTTTCTGTTTGAATTGTAAATATATATTTTTTGTGACATTGTTTTAAGGCAAAAAAATCCCCCTCCTGCAGAGGGGAATCTTTTTTTACTTTTTAATTTTACTTGCCTTAATTGTTTTTCGTTTCATCAGGTCTGCATAAGAACTCACTGAGAAGTACTTTAATTCGTGAACATCATCATAAAACGCAATCCATTTTCCTCGTTCCATTGCACCGTTTGAATTTGGATATCCAAAGTCAACAAATACTACCGGTATTGAAACACCTTTAATGATATTCTTGTCAAATCCGCTGTATACATTATAAATTTTGAAATTCTCCGGATTTCTTACATTTTCTTCAATTTCCTTGTAGACCTTTTTGCCAAGTTTAATAAAGTCCGTAACTACAATCGTGTATGTATATTTCGTCTTTCCTGCCTTTGCAATGACTTTTCCGCGTCCATCTTTCCTTCCTTTTATTTTTCCTTTTTTATTCACAGATGCAACTTTCTTTTTCTTACTAGACCATTTTACTTTTTTCACTCCGGATGGCTTCGGTGCTTTAACGCTCTTTCCTTTTGCAACAAACAAGCACATGCTCTTTACTGTTCCGGTATAAGACGCAGTATTTCCGCCGACAAGGCTTATCTTTACAACAGTCTTTCCGACTTTCTTCGGATCTAATGTAATTGTCCCCGTTCCATCGGTATTCAAAGAATAAGAGCAGTCAGCCACTTTGCTGTTACTGTTTTTCATTGAAAAATACTTCTTCGCATAGTCATAACTGCAATTATATGTAAATCCAACATTTTTCTTCACAGCACCGCTTATTGCCTCGCTAGCTTTTGCAAATTTCAACTGATA
The DNA here is from genome assembly GCA_016292095.1 of Eubacterium sp. Classification (GTDB taxonomy): domain Bacteria; phylum Bacillota; class Clostridia; order Lachnospirales; family Lachnospiraceae; genus Eubacterium_G. The sequence goes on from JAEFAB010000023.1 coordinate 17,212, forward strand.
TGCATTGGTATTTTTAATTACAAAGGAGTACTGGCTTCCGCCACTGCTAACTTTGAATGTGTAACTTCCTGCCGGAAGAAATCTCTTATAAGTATTTACCATTCCAGCCGGGACAGTATTATAATCATACACATATGTTCCGCTACCGGAACTGCTCAATGTCCATCTGAGGCTATCTGTCTTTGCTGTAAACACAACTGCAACATCCATATCTTTTGATACATTAAAAGTGTAAGTATCTGTAGAGTAGGTAGTCAGATAATACATCGTTGTCTTTGTGATTGTTCCTGTAGCAGTCTGTCCCATGGTATAAGTTTTTGTCTCGTCCGCCTTAACCGATTTGCTGCCTACAGGTGAAATAGTCACTACCAGTGCCAATGATAAAATAAGTGCCAATAACTTCTTTTTCATAGTAATCCCTCCTTATTCAATTGTAATAAATCCGTACTAAAATATAGACTATTATACCACATCTTATCCATAGGGCACAAGCCGGATAAAATAAAAGAAGCGACTGTTGTGAGCAAGCTCCCACAGTCGCTTCTTTTATTTTATTTAGGCTTGTGCCCTATGGATAATCTCATGTCTTCCCGGACCATTGCTGACCATTGTTACCGGAACACCTAATTCTTTTTCAATGAATTCGATGTACTTTCTACAATTTTCTGGAAGATCTTCATACTTTGTAATTCCTCTAATTTCTTCTTTCCATCCCGGAAGTACTTCGTAAACAGGTTTTGCTTTCTTAAGCTTTGCTGTTACAGGGAAGTCTTTTGTTACTTCTCCGTCGATCTCGTATCCTACACATACTGGAATTTCATCCAAATATCCAAGAACATCTAATACGGTAAGAGCTACTTCTGTTGCGCCCTGCATGCGTACTCCGTAACGGCTGGCTACTGCATCAAACCATCCCATTCTACGTGGACGACCTGTTGTAGCACCAAATTCACCACCGTCACCACCGCGACGACGAAGTTCATCTGCTTCATCACCAAAGATTTCACTGACAAATTCACCTGCTCCTACGGCACTTGAGTATGCCTTAACAACAGTAATGATATCTTTGATTTCATATGGTGCAATACCTGCTCCGATAGCACCGTAAGCTGCTAATGTTGAAGAAGATGTTACCATTGGATAAATACCAAAATCAGGATCCTTTAAAGTTCCCAACTGGCCTTCTAAAAGAACAGTCTTTCCTTCTTTCAAAGCATTGCTGATGTATAATGAAGTATCACATACATATGGTGCAACCATATCTCTGTATTCATGTAATGTTTCCAATAATTCCTTTGGATCAATTAATGGCTTGTGATACATGTGTTCCAATAAAATATTCTTCTGTTCTGCAACTCTTGCAACTTTTTCAACCAATGTATCTTCATCAAATAATTCTGATACCTGGAATCCAATCTTTGCATATTTATCTGAATAAAATGGTGCAATTCCTGACTTTGTTGAGCCAAATGCCTTTCCGCCCAGACGTTCTTCTTCATATGCATCAAAATCGATATGATATGGCATTAAGATCTGTGCTCTGTCTGATACTAAAATGTGTGGCTTTGGAACGCCCTTTGATACAATGTCATCAATTTCCTTCTGAAGGTATGGAATATTCAATGCAACACCGTTTCCAATAATACATGTAGTGTGCTGATAAAATACTCCTGATGGAAGTAAGTGTAACGCAAACTTACCATACTCATTAATGATTGTATGTCCTGCATTACTTCCTCCCTGGAATCTTACAATAATGTCAGACTTTTCACCTAACATATCTGTAATTTTACCTTTTCCTTCGTCGCCCCAGTTAGCTCCTACAATTGCTCTAACCATTTGGTTTCCTCCTGTAAATAAAACATCGTTTCCTTGTTTCTTCGGTCTGCCTAATACAATTCATAGGCAGACCACGTTTTATTATACTATCGAATGCACAAAAATGCTAGTAAAATCTTTCAACAATAAAGAAAGCGCTGTTTTCTAGTCATCAAAGATCACATAACTGTTCTTTTTCTCAAAAGGAATTACCGGATATTGACTGTCGACTAAGGACAGAATATCACTGTACAGATAATTGTGTTTGTTTGCTGAAGCCATCATTTTTCCCTGATACATCACTTCCGCCACATCGAAGATTGTATAAGTATATGCTTTCGAATATGCATAGCTTCCGTCCTCCAGTTTTGCGTAAGCACGAATCTTCCAACGAGTGGTATACTCCAATGGATTCTTGGATGCAAATAACATGATCAGCGCATAGCTGTTGTCTTTTCCTGTTTCAGAATAATTATGATCTAAAAAACCTTCCTCGGTACTTTCAAAACTCTTTACAAATTCATTTTCACTTCCCACATAAAGATCCGCATTGTTCGCGTAATCGGAAAGAGAATAAATCATTCCGCAGGATACAACCTGTTTTCCGTCAATGCTGGAATCCAGAGAATACACCGCACGCATTCCTTTGGCAATTGCACTAATCTGATAACCATTGATTTCAATTCCATCGCTAACCGGAATTTCATCTTCTGCCTGTTCGTCCACGGTGTACACCTTAATATTGTCAAGGTCAAACTGTCCGTTGCTGAATCCGTCAATGCCAAAGGCATGACCAATCAGTTCTTCTGTGTCCGTCGTTCTGAACGGATAACTTTCCGAAACAATTTCTCCATCCATATACACATCATAGACCTGACGGTCGAAGTCAAGAATGGCTTTATAATTATGCCAGGTATCGTAAGTGTATTCCGCCACTTTTGTGGAAGAAGAACCGGATTTCTTTAACAGTACCTTCTTAGCCTGACTGGCGTTGTCAAAAGCGATGGTGGTTGCTGCGTTGTCGGACTGATTCTTCGCAATCATGGCATTGGCATAGCGCAATCCTTCATTCAGTCTTGCATCGTATTCCACAACAATCTTGCAATCACCGGATACTTTCGTATCTCCTACATAAGGATAAAGCATATTGATATGCCCTGCTTCAGAACCGGTGGAAAGTCTTAAAAATCTGTTTCCGTTTTCTTCCACAATAATTGTTTTTCCGCCCTGGTCCATTCGCACTGTTCGAATTCCGTATGGGAGAAGTTCCCCTAAGGTATCCTTTTCAAAATCACGATACGCATGGTACACCTGCTTCTTGCTGTCCACCGTAATTAAGGAATTGTCAAAATCTGTTTTGGCATTATCAATGTTTTTTCCCAAAGCCTCCAGTCGTTCTTCCGACAAGGTTCCTGTCTTTGCTTCCTGCTCCGCTGCATTTAATTGATTCATCAGATAATCGTATTTTTCCTGACGATAGCATCCCACTTTGGTTCCTAATGGATAGGAATAACGATTCATGTCTGATTTCAGAGCAGTAATTGCCTGTTCCATTTTGGATGCATTGTTCTGCGCATTGCTTTCAATTACCTTTGCATAAATATCATCGTAATCTACTCTTCCGTTTGCAAAGCCGTCAATTCCCAATAAATGACCAATCAGATTTGTTCCTGTTGTATCTCTGAAGTTGTAATTTTCTGCTACAACCACACCGTTCACAGAAACCGTATATGTTCCCTGAGCACAATCCCCAGTCATTTTGAAGTCGTACCACTGTCCGGACTCAAATTTTTGTACTGCTGTTTTCGTTCCTCCGTTTTGAACACGAATATCTTTGGACTGATTTGTATTATCAAATGCCGCAACCATAGCAAACTTTTCAACATCATTCTTAATCATTGCAGCATTGGCATATTGGAAGGTTCCTGTAAATCTTGCCCTAAATCCAATTTCCACCCGATGATTTGCATCGGAGAATACCTGTCCCTGATATGGGAAGAACAAGTTTGCTTTACCGGCTGTGGATGAAGTCTGAACGCTTAAGAATTTATTGTCTCCTTCTTTTAACACATTGGCAGTTGCACCGTTGGTTAATGCCATCACATCAAATCCAAACGGTGTTTTTCCAACTACGTCTTTTTCAAAATCACGGTAAGCATGATACTCAGAACATATCGTGTCCAAAGACACGGAATTCTTCAAATTGGTTTCCGCTGTGTCCAGTTTGCTCAACATATTTGTAACGCCGGATTCCGTAACGTTGCCGCCTTTTGCATATTGTTCTGCTGTATTCAATGCTTCCACATAAGCATGATATGCCGTATCCGAATAGCAACCTAACTCTGTTCCCGTTGGATAGGAAGTTTGCTTCATGGTTGCCTTCTTTTCGGCAATTGTCTGCAGCAAGGAATTTTTCGCTGTGGTCCCTGTTCTTCCGGATACTACGAAACTGTCATCCGTCGGTGTTTCTGTTCCGGTTGTTAAGTACAACTTGTCCACCATTAAACCGTCTTCTCTTACCCACAATGAAACCAAATGTTCTTTCGCGGTAGAAACATCCATAGTGGCAACCTTCTGCCAGTACCACTTTTCATCTTTGCTGTCACTGTAAAATCCACCGCTTCCGGTAAACTGCCCGTCTACGTAGGTGTTGTCCATTCCGCCACGGATTGAATCGGAAGCATTATCCACATATCTCCAACGAAGCCAGAGGGAATACGTACCGGTTGTACTAAACTGTACGCGATAACTCAATTCCGGACTGTATGTTGGAAATTGTGCTGCAGTAGACCATCCGGAACCTTTGTCCGGAACACGCATAGCAAGCCCTGTATCCGACTGAGTCAGCCTCCATTCATTCGGCAACTTTCCGCTGACTTCTGAAGCCTTCTGCTTTTTGGAAACAGTATAAGCTGCCATATCAGAAGTAATCTGATCTTTTGACTGCAAGACATTTTCCATGGCGTACTCTGCTTCAATTCCGACTTTTCCGTTGCTTTCCTTAAAACTTCCGCTTCCCCACTGTTCTTTCACGTTCTTTGCAGACAATTTTTTGGATTCTCTGCTTCCCGGATTTACACTGTTACGGAAGGTTGTTTGATAGTTGCTGTGGTAACTTTCATCCGGACCATTGGCACTTTCATGCACAATTCCATCGGTGTAAATTACCATTTTATCGATGGCAATATAATTGTCTACCATCCATATTTTAAACGTATGTTTTCCTGCACTTAAATTCGGCAAAGTCACCTGATGCTTCTCAATTTGTCCAAAAAGGTTCTTTACCCACTGCTTATTCTGATTGCTGGTTGTTCCCTCATCCACTGCCGTAGAAGAAACTACAACCGGTGCCTGATTATCAATGGAATAAGCAAATCTGATTTTTCCGTTTGGCACCGCATTCATGGTTGGGAGACGATAAATTTCCATTGGGAATGCACCTTCGGAAGTTAAGTAGAAGTCATAACTCAGCGATGGAGCATTGGCACTGTTGATACTGTTTTCTGCCACCAATCCCAATGCCGGGTCCACTACCTGCACCATATCTCCCGAGAAACCGCGGCCTGCATTGGTCAATGTTTTCCAAGTCTTTTCGCCTACATCTGCTTTTGTCGTGTAATGCTCTGCTTCCATGGAAACATAACCATCTGCTTCTACGTAACAGTTTGTCAGACCGGTTGGAATGTCTTCCACCACTACCTTGATTTTCTTCACGGTATCCCCGGACTGAATGGTAACAACACCGGATTTTCCTTTCGCTTTACTGTAGTCGTTCACGGTTATCCAGATTCGTTGTTCATCATTGACGGTTCCCGAAGTCTGAGACAATGAAATCCATGACACATCCGCTGAAGCACTCCAGGAGAAACTGTCTGCTCCCTGATTAAAGATGTCCACAAATTTTCCGTCCTGACCATACTGATTTACAACCAGTTTTGAAGTTTTCTTGACAGGCTTTTCTTCACCTTGCACGACAACTCCCATTTTTGCATCTTCCAAAACCAACGTTGGATTAGTTTCCGGAAGCTGGGATGTTACCGGTGGAGAATATTTTTCAGGATCAATTAATCCATCCCATTTTCCGCCGGCAATTGTACTGTAATAAGCAATTTCATTTTTTCTCTGTTTTTCCGTGGCAATGGAAATATCCGAGAAGTTCTGTGCCGAAGCCATTCTTCCCTGATCATAAGCAAGGGTACTTTTGTCCGCATAATAGTATGCCTTATTGGTCAGATATTCCCAATTAATTTTACATTGCACCAGTTCATAAAAACCGGTCCGCATATCTGCCGACATTGCATTGGCAACTGCTGCTGCTCTGTCGTACAGATTTTGCCACATTTCCATGCGCTTATCCCACTCGTTATAATAAGTCTGGTCAAAGAGGTCCAAACGCATATGTTCTATTTTTCGGATATTGGAGTGATGATAGAATGTCGTTAAAATATCGGCAATTTCATTCACTGTCGTTTCACTCAAAGACTGTCCGAAGTTTCTCTGAATCCATTCCTTTGAAAATCCCGCAGAATCTTTTGTGTATTTCTCCACATCCCATCCACAGCGGATGAAGTAGTCCATTTCACCTTCTGCCGGTTTAATATCTCCAACATTCAGCACCCAGATATTGCGAATTCCTGTATCCCAACATTTGCTCATTTCTTCTCCGATAATGCTGAGTGGAATAGAACTCATCCACATATAACTCTGATTTGCCGGTGCCCAGTAAGAAGCATGATAGTACATTCCTCCTTTGGACTGCTGGCGGTCTTTTTCCGTCGGTGTCCGACGAACCATTCCGTGATTGTCGTCACACCAGATAACCGTCATATCATCCGGCAAGGTGAAGTTTTCATTATTGTATAACTGAAGAACTTCCTTGTATGGAAGAATTGCTTTGCATGCCTGCGCAGCCTTTTCTTTTCCAAGTTCTTCCTCCAGAACCTTAATCTGTTCTGCAATAATTTCCGAAAGCAGTCCTGCTTTTCGTCCTTCAGAAGTACTTCCGTATTTATCCCATTTTGAGTCGCTTAAGTTTGCAGTATTGAACGGTTCGTCACCGGTTCCTCTCATTCCCAAGAGCCACTGTACTTCCGTATTTTTGTGTTTGGAAATACTGTCTCTCCAGAATGCTTTGACTGCTTCCGGATTTACCGTATAGTCATAAGACAAAGAATCGGCACTGATTCCCATCTGGGAAGCATATTTCTTTTTAAAGGTTCCCCACTCATCTCCGGCGGAAACGGTCTTTCGCATAACCACGCCATATCTTCTGATGGTATCGCCGTTTTCTGCAATATTGTCAAAGGCATTTACATGCATTGCCGGCCAGATGTAATTTCCTTTCAAACGAAGAATTAATTCAAAAATTTTAGCGTAGATTTCCGGTCCCATCTTTCCGGAACCATTGTTTGCAGGATTAAATTTATTGACAACCCAGGCACCCAGTTTTTCTTCATCGTTGATGAAAATTCCTCTGTACTTTACATCCGGTTTATCAGTAATGGATGTTCCTTTCGGAATAAAGACATTACTCTTTTTCTGAATTGGTACATCGGCAAAATAGTACCATGGAGACACACCCATTTCCTCTGAAATTTCATAAGTTCCGAAAATCGCACCACGATTGTCCGATCCCATAATGACCATGGTGTTTTTATCAATTACTTTAATCAGATAAGCTTCCCACTGGTTTCTCACCGCCTGCACTTCAGCTGTAGTAATTTTTCCGTTGTTAATCAAATTGGTAATCTGAGCACTTTTCCCAATCGTTCCGATAATCACAACCGGTCCACTTGGCAAGGTGGAACTGTTGCTGATTGTGGGTGTTTTTCCTGTAACACGTTTTACATCATCTCGAAAATCGGTTACTACTCTTTGTACCGGCTGTTCTTCTGCACTATCAACCCAGATGGTAGCAGTTGTACTTCCTGATACAATCGGGAAGTCATTTGTGTTTCCGTTCTGTATTACTTCTCCAGCCGCTTTCCGGGAAATGTTAGAGCACAAACCGACAATCATTACAATGGAAAGCAACAATGAACATATTCTCTTCATATTATCCTCCGTTCCTTATGGTCTCAAAATGGTGTTGTCCCAGGTATAATTCACTTCTTTGTAATCATCCTGAACTGTCTTCAAAATGGTATTGTACAAATAGTTGTGTGTTGTCAACGAGTTCATCAGGCATCCTTCATACAACACCTTTGCAATTTTAAAGACTGAATAATTTCCCACTTTGCTGTATACATAGGTACCGTCTTCCAGAACAACATAAGAACGCACCTTATACAATGCTTCCATTGCCTTTTTGTTCTTTCTTCCATACTTCATTGTCATAATGAAGTTCTTTGTCTGTGCATTAGATTCGTTAGCGGTACTGTTCATATCCATATCTGTGGATTGGTAGGATTTTACATAGGCGTGGTCATTTCTCACATAAAGATCGCTGTTTTCAATTCTGGTGTCCGTATTACTGTATTGCTTCAATCCGAATACCAGACCAAAATCCACCACGCGCTTTCCGTCAATGGTTTTATCTACTGAAGCAACAATTCTGCTTCCTTCGAAATAAGTACTAATCTGGTATCCCTTGATGCGCACTTTTTCCGAGGTAGCAAGTCCATCTTCACCAATTGTCACTTCACTCTGTTTTGTTGTTTCTTCTACTGTTGTTGTCTCTTTTTCTGTAGTCGTTTCTTCCGTTGTTGTTTCTTCAGTTGTGGTTTCCTGAGCCGTTAAATCCACCAGAGAATACTCTGTAAACTGCAACGTTGTTCCTGCATCAATTCCGGAAGCCAACTCAAAAAGAATTTTTGCCTTTGTATCTGTGGCCGTAAATGTATCGGTAATCACTGTATTTCCTGCCACAATCTGTGTTGTTTTTTCGTGATCTTTGGATACATCTTCTTTGCTCAGGATACTTCCTGCCGCACTGGAGTTTACCTTAACGGAGTAGCGGTATTGATGTCCTTTTACAACCGGCTGGTTATCCAAAGCCGCCTGAATTCCCCACAATGCTTTATTGTTTGAAGTAATATTCAAAGCAAATTTGTCTGCAGTGCTTCCGCCACTATATGTTCCGTTGGCATTGTCCCAACTTCCAAAGTAGTAGGACCATGCACCCAGGGAATTCCACTGGTCCCCATCGGAAACAACCACATTGTTGGTCGGCTCGTAACTTGGTTCTTCATCCATTGGAACAATATTCCATAACTGATAGTCTTCATTCTGCAATGTTCTCTGTGCCACATAACTTCCCCCGAGTTCTGAGGTGTCAGCCATAGCAAAGAGACTTGCCTTATTAATAATGCGATACTTTCCATCGCCTACATACTCGAACTTGAACTTCTGTGCAGCCGAACCGTTCTGTGTGTAAATCTGATATTCTTTTCCACAGTCCTTGGATGAGGACGGATTATCAATGGCTCTTGTTTCTGCACATTTCGGAACAATACTGTACCAACCGTTTCCTGTGTGTTTGAATCGGAAACGCTGAGCAATGGTATTGTTATTTTTATATGTCTGAACCTTAATGCCATTGGCATCTCCTTTGTCCGGAATGTCCAGTGATTTTCCTGTTCCTACATTGACAATTTTATAGTAGCTGGTTGTGTTTACCGGTGCGGTATAAGTTTCTGACGGTCTTGTCAATGATACCCCCTGATCAATCGGTTCTCCGAAGAACGGATATCCGTTGTCTGTCCAGGTAAACATCTGGGTTCTGATATTTCTGGACCATTTAGAACCGCTGTACTGTGCGGCATGATAAACAATCCAGTCTTCTTTTCCGTCTTTTGATTTCACAAAAGATGCATGGCCTACTCCAAAGACATGTTCTGTCTTCTTAAATACCGGGTTGGCACTTTTTGTCCATGAAGATGGATTTAATAAATTTCCATCCGTGCAGGTAATGCATCCCAGACAATAATTGTCTGACCAGCTTCCTGCTGCGGAGTAAACAATATGTACTTTATTCCCATTCACAAGAATCTGAGGACCTTCGTTGATGCTGGATGATCCTGTTTTTTCCCAGGAGTTTGTTGGTTTTGAAATACAAACTCTGGAAGTAGACAACGTCCACGGATTGCTCATCTTTGCAATATAAAGATTCTGCTCGTTTCCGTTCGACACGTCCCATCCGGACCAAACAAAATAATTCTCCCCGTTATACTTTAAGACCGTTCCGTCAATTGCCCAACGGTCATTGCTGGTGTCGTAAATTTTTCCTTTGAAGGTGTAGCCTCCATCCAACGGATTGTCCGGATTGGTTCCACCTTCCAACACATACATACGATGATTTGCGTTGGTTCCGTCATCTGCAGCGTAGTATACATACCAATGTCCGTCCACATAATGAAGCTCCGGTGCCCAGGTTTCCTTACTGTACATTCCTGTGTCCGGTGCTGTATAGATTAATGTATCTTTTGCGCTGCGCATATTTTCCAATTTATCCATCGGGCGAATATAAATTTTCTTATCCCCGTTGGCATAGCAAAGATAGTACTTGCTTCCTGCAAGGACTACCCATGGATCCGCACCGTCCGGCTTAATCGGATTGATAAAAGTATATTCATTTGGTACTTTGGATATCTTCCAAAGTTGTCTGTTATCGGCGGCTTTTACCTGCTGTCTGACACTGTCTTCCGAAGTGGCAGAATCAAACATATCCGTCAAAGCCATTCCGCTTTTTTTATTGATAATGTAATAATTTCCATTTCCGTCGCTTTCCAGTTTGAACTGCTGGGAGTCTGTATGGTTTTGCGTATAAATCTGATACTGAGTCCCCGCACTCATACTACTGGAAGGATTGTCCAACGCGCGCGTGGACGCACAGCGTGGAATAATCTCATAATATCCGGACGTGGATGCTTTTACAAAAGAAAACTGCTCTGCTGTAGAGCCGTTTACTCTCCATGTATGTAATAATGTGCCATCTGCATCCGTACTGCTTGGGATATCAATCAAACGTCCCGTTGACAGGTTTGTAATGTTGTAATAGCAATTTTCTTCTACCGGTTCCGTCACTGCAAGCACGCTAAATCGGCAGGATTCGAAGACCCCACCAAAGACGGATGTTACCAGCAACGTAAACGCCATTACAAAGCTTAACATCTTTCTTCTTTTCATTTTTACTTCTCCTTCGATAAATGATTTTCCCTTTTCTCTCAAAGCCGATTTTAAGAAATACTAATTTCTTCTGTCAATTCGCCTTTTTTGAAAAATGGTTTCATTTTTTATTCCTGCCAATCGCAGAAAAGAAAAGCAAAAAAATGCAAGACATTTGTATCGTTTTTATACATTTCCCTCATTTTTAAATCACTTCGAATTCGTTTCGCTGCTTCGCAGTGATTACACGATTTCCCAATGAACAACAAAAATCGGATGAGAAATTCTCATCCGATTTAAGTTTATTTTATCTCTTTTCCATTACGTCGCTTCTTCTCATATTTTTTCAATATTTCTTTATCACAAAGATATAACTCTCCATAATAGGTTCCGTTTTCATAGGAGAAAACCACAATGCAATCCTGTTCATTCTCCTCCCCATAGCAAGTCATAATTTGTGTTCCGTTCTTCTTAACAAAATCAGCATCCGTTGAAAAATAGATTTCCTTTGTTTCATAATTAAGAGAACCGTCTGCTCCCGGCCGCAACGCTTTCCTTGACCCTGTTACGACTTCTGCCTCTTTCAATGCCTCTTCCAGATTTTCCAAATCGTCCTTCGGTTCAGCACTGTTTTGTTCATCCTCTGTGGTTTCCATCTCCTTTCGAACTTGGTCAAGATATTTTTGTGCCACTTCCTTATCAGCCTTACCTGCATCCAACGCCAGTTCAAACAAAACATTCAACCCTTCAAATTTTTCGTTTCTTGTAATTTCTCCGGTTTCTTCATCCATCCGATATCCCTGACCCATGTTTGGTCCATCCATGACTGCAAGATACACTTTACGATCTGCAAAAATTTCCACATCCTGACATTCTGTCAAAAGGTAGACAACACCATCTTTTCTGATTCCTCTTGCACAACTCTCCTTCATAGAATATATATTGAATTCCATTGGTGAAACACCCTGAACAAACGGTGATGCCACTACGTCTTCCTCATCGCTCATGGGCGTCCCATCCTTATGTTCCACTGCCGTCACAAAATAGTCCATCTGGGCATCCACGGTATCATCCGAAAGATTGTCACTAATGTTTTTTCCCGAAACCATTCCTAAAAATGCTACTTTATATTTTCCCTGCTCTTGTATTTTAATTTCTTCTTCACTCTTATCAAAATATTTTGCCAGTTTCTGATCCCCCAATTCTGATGCAACCTGCTTTCCGGTCAACCAACGATAGGTCGCATACACCCCTGTGGAAACTGATAGCACACATAACGCTATCACAACTGCCGCTACTGCCTTTTTCATATAAAACTCCTTCCCTACCAAAGAAAATCCATTGGATTTCGCATTTTCTTTTTTGGAGTTCTGAATTTTCAAAAGGATTTCTTTTTTATTTGAATCCGTTGGTGTAATCTTGTCATAAGATTTCTTAATTCTATCATCCATATCTCTTACTCCATTTCCTTCTTCAACATTTTTCTTGCAGTCGATAAATGACTTCGTATGGTGCCTGCCGGTTTATTAAGCATCTTAGCAATTTGTGCACTGTCATATCCTTCATAATAATATAGATACACTGCTGTCTTATACTTATCCGGTAGCGCCAAAACCAGTTCCATCATTTCATCCACTTCATAACTCGCGCCTCCAATGATTTCTGTATAATTATCAATATTCTTACGCTTTCTCCACCAATGTTTCAAAAAGTTCTTACAGTAATTTGATGCGGTCACAATCAACCACGCCTTTCGATGTTCTTCACTTTCAAAAGCCCCCTTATAATTCAATAATTTCAAAAAAACTTCCTGCACTGCATCATCTGTATCCTGTTTATTCTTTAAATAAGTAAAACAAAGGCGGAACACAGCATCCACATGTCTATAATATATTTCTGTAAATTCTTGTTCTTCGTCCGTACGCAACAAAGATTCTTTCATGTCCCTTCCTCCTTTCACTATAGATACAATTAAGTGATGTCATGTGTTGAAAAAAATTTAATTTTTTATTTGCTTAATTATCCCGTCCAACATTCTACTGTCAAATGGTTTTGTAGATGTTTCCATTGTGATAAACAAGTCATCCCCTAAAATATATCCTGCCTCTGCATATAGTTGTAGCTTCGCAATTGCATTGTTCGCATACTCTTCATTATCCATCATTCCAAAATGTTCATAAATCAGATTTCTACGATTTTCCTCATCTAAAATTGTAAAATCAGGATAAAACACGATTCCTCCAGGCAATATTAACGGATATTCATATCGATATGGAATATCTTCCCTGTATAATTTATCAGCAATAATTTTTTCAGATTTAGAGCGAACTCTTTCTCCTCGATCCGTATATATCTCAACATTATCCTCGCTGAATTTCTTTCCTTCATATTCTTCTTCAAGCCACGTATTTCTGTATTGTTCCCTCGGAATAACAACCGGTTCCACCAATTGCTGTTTTATTTTTCCCATGTTAGCATACACCATTTCAATTGATTGAGTTTCTAAAAACATCTCTACCTTTGTTAGCAACTCTAATTCCTTTTTCGCAATTTTTTCTATCTTCCTATAATATTTATACCGGACTATTTTTTCAGCTTTCTCTTTTTCCCCAGCAGGAATATATTCATATTTTTGATTGTTTCCCTTTATGTAAAACTGAAGTGTACTATGCTTTTCCTTTACGTCCACACTCCCCCCTTGAACATCTCCACATTGAAGTAGCTGCTGTTCTACAGTTTCACAAATCTTCTCAATTTTCTTCTTTTCCTTTTTTATTTCTACAATCAATCTTCTCATACACTCCCCCCTTCGCTCACATCCTTCAGTGTACCCGTGTTTCTTTCACTTTCTCAATTTCTCGGGTACTCCTTCCTTCTCGATTTCTTCCTAGCGTACCCGTGTTTTCGCCTCTTTTTCAATTTTCCGGGTACTCCTTCCTTCTCGATTTCTTCCTGGCGTACCCGTGTTTTCGCCAATTTTTTAATTTTCCGGGTACTCC
>JAEFAB010000024.1 GCA_016292095.1 Eubacterium sp.
GCTCCACCATGAGTTCTTTTTAATAACCCCTTTTCTTCTAATATTCTTAAGTCTCTCTTTGCTGAATCATAACTAACCCCAAACTGTTCCTGAATATCTCCGTTAGTAATACTTCCTTTCTCATTTAACCAAGCTAATATAGCCTGATGTCTTTCTTCAATAAACATATTGACTCCTTTCATGTAATATTTCAAATTAAATACCAGTATCATTTGTAATTAAACAATATCACAATCGTTAACATGTGTCAATGTTTTTATTCACGTTTCGTTAATATTCGTTAATACATTTTGCTTTTTATCCACTTCATAAGCCATTATTTTGCTTTATCAATTTTTTATCCATTTCCGCAATTTCAACAATCCAAACATAAAAAAGAGAATGGTACTATACCACTCTCTTTACATCCACTGTTTTGGGAATTTTTGCTTTTCAGATGTGTCAAACAACTTAGTGTATTCTTCGTTTTCTTCTTCCGTTAGTTCTTCGAATACTCCTGACTCAATGAACTTTCCTCCAAAATCAGAAAGTGCACCTTCGACTAATTCTATTCCCATAAAAGCATCAAAGTTATTTCCATCTATTGTAGTAATGCCAAACTGGTCACAAGTCTTGAATCCATGCAAAGGATAATAATCAGGTTCGCCCATAATTACAACGCCTTCATAGCCCTCGTCCCTGGCAAGTTTCAAGGTTTCTTCCAACAAAACGCCTCCAACTCCGCATCCCTGCCACTTAGTATCAACTACGAGTGGTCCAAAAGTCAGTATCTCCTTTTTCTCATCAGAATTATCTTTTTGCAACCATGCATTTGCATAATATATTGCCCCTACAATTTCACCATCCACTTCTGCAACTCTTGAAATCCTTGAAATGTAATCTTTGCTTTTTCTCATTTTATGAACAAGCAAATGCTCATTACAACCAAGCTGATGCTTATTCCAAAATGCATTAAGAGCCATCTGCTCAACTTTTTTGTAATCTACTTCCTGCTCTTTTCTGATTACAATTTTATCTTTGTCGATTTTATCTTTTCTTGTAAAATAACCCAAATCCACTCTGACTTCTTTTCGTTTTATATCATTATTCGAATAACAACAACTGTCAAACCCGATTAGTTCAAAACCTTCCTTGAGATAAAAACTAATAGCGGGAACATTGCAGGACTGTGACTCTAATATTATTGCTCGCCTGTGTTCAAGATTTGCCTGTTGCTTTGCAATAGACATCAATCTGTGACCAATTCCCTGTCTTCTGTAATTCTCGTGAACCCACAACTCGGTAACTATTAATCTGTTGGACCATTCTTCAGGACATGTCTCAATACACGCAAGAAGTTCTTTCTCTCCATTTTTCTCTTCTACAATTCCCCATGCATAGGCATTCTCCCAATGATCCTGATAAAGCTTATCCGGAAAATCATATTCTTCAGGATAATGACTTATTGGCTCATCCGATTTTGTTTTCACAAACTCAATACACAGACTTTTGTCTTCTTTATTTATTTTCAAATCATAATATTCTTCCGTTGTATATCTCATTGGAATAATAGTGTTCTTCCATTGTTTTTTCGGAAGATGCAATATTTCGTAATTATTCATTTTTTCATCCACTCCAATTCTCATTCTTTTATTTTTCCCTTCAGCTACAACACTATCCATTTCAGATAATATTGCTCTTTCCATCCGTTATCATCCTTCCTTTTTCATATCAATCCACTGAATAAACGCCGTCTTATCTGAACTGTTATAGCCTGCGTTTCTATAAAAGTTTAATGTACTTTCTTTCTTGGAACCGGTGAGTAGCATCATCTTATAACAGTGATTCTGCTCTGCAATCTGCTTCGCATAATTCAGACATGCCGTAGCATAACCTTTCTTTCTGTAGTCTCTATGTGTCACTACATTTTCTATAAACGCATATGGGCGAACATTTCTAGTCAAATTGGGAATGATCACGCATACGCAGGACGCCACAATTTTACCATCCTGTTCGCATACAATCAGATGGTGATTTTCATCATTTATGATATTGTCCCACGTATTTTTCAAATGCTCTGAATCTTCCGGTATATCTTCCTCATGGAGATATAAGTATAACTGTAGTATTTCATCTAAATCTTTTTTATCTGCTTCTCTGATCATAATTCTTTCCTATCCGCTCTGCCAACCACTAAAGCTCTACCAGCCTATCTCCATCAAAATAATAAATATTCTCTTTCTTATACCCATACTTTAAATCCGGGAATGCAATATGTGGCTCAAATGTAAAATAATTTACATTGCCAAGCTTTTGCTGATTCCCCTTCTCAATGTAAATTCTGTCTTCCTTATTTTTTACGATGGAATGTCCAAGATTCCCCATAAAATCCAGGTTTACAAATCCATTTTCCACAATGAACCGGTTCATGTGATCATACAGTTCTTCAAAGGTCGTTTTCTTTGTAACGAAACGCAATAGCTCACCATGTAGTTTATCTTCCATTTGAAGTCCGCTTTTCCATTCCTGATTTTCAATCAGTTCAACGCTGCCAACAACTTTGCCATTCTCCACAATAATAGTTCTCGCATAGTCTCCCCAAATATTGCCAATCTGCGGACTTAAATCGATTGTAATGATATCATTATTTTCTATCACCCTGTCCGAAGTAATATATTCCCTTCCCGATACCGATATCGTTGTTTCATCACCTGCAAATACAAATGCACCCACATCCCAATACCAAAAAGAATCTGCACCTAACTCCAGAAGTTTTTCCTCACAAGCCTTACGTATTGCAATCAGACTCATGCCGGGTTTAATAACTCTCCCTATGTATTCTATCGTTTGTTTGGCTGCCAACTGAATCTGACTGTAAAAGTGTTGTTCTTTAATTGCTTTCCATTCCTCACGTGTGATTGCATACGCATACGAAATTGTATTTTTCGAATCCGGGTATTCTTTCACCTTTTTCATGCCATTCGCCACCGCAGTAGAATAGGAACCGACATTGGTATATTTCATATACGAATAAATGGTGTCATACTGCGTATTTTGAAATACCCAGTCTCTTATAGCCTGTGCTGCTTCCTTAGCAAAGCCCCTTCTCCAGTACTTCTTGTGAATATGATAACCAATTTCCGGAAGCATTTCTCCGTCAATATTCTGTATGGTAATCCCACAGTCTCCTATAAACTCACCAGTTTCCTTTAGCACAACAGCCAAAAGACCAAAACCATATTTCTCGTAGTTTTCCAGATTCCACATAATCCATCTCATGGTTTTTTCCTTGTCAAAAGGAGCCGGGTAATGCTGCATTGTTTCCGGATCTGACATGATTTCAAAAAGTGCATCAAAATCATCCAGAGTATATTCTCTTAAAATCAATCTATCTGTTTCTATTAACATTTTTCCATCCGTTCCTATTAGTAACCAAAAATCTCGTAGGCTGTATACTCGTGACTGAAATGATATCCCAGTTTTTCTGCCAGAGCCACTGACCATTTATTCTGTGCATCCCAACTTGGGCATAATCCCCTCTTCATACATTCCAGAATCAATTTTGCTCCACACGCATAGGCCAGCCCCTTCCTTCGCTGATCTTCTCGTGTATCAATCTCGATTTCAATTCCTTCGTTGTATCTGCTATAAGACGATGCCCCTGCCAGTAATTCCCCATCCTTTAACACAACAACGCCAAGTCCCAGTTTGTTATATGCATCATAATCCTTATATTGAGAAATCAAATCATGCGCCCATGCATTCTTCTGACATAGCTCGAACTCTGCCGCCTCTAACATTTTCAATTCATATTCTGCCGGCAGGCTCATAGTAACCTGTTCCAACCTGGAAACATCAAAGATATCCTTTTCCTTTTTGATGGCATATCTTGTGACTTTCCTAGCTTTGTTCCCATAACTGTTTTCAATCAGATGAGCCCACTCCTCGCTTTGCGGAACCATAATAATAAAATCCTGCTCGCAACTCTTCGGTTTGAACCGAACCAATTCTTCATCCGGATTTCCTGCGAAAAAAGCAAAATCCCCTAATATCGCCATCGCCGCATCCTGTGAAACATTCGTATGGATTTCTCCCATAACGCCTTGTAGACAAGACCATATGAGTGTTTCATCCCAATTTGTAAATATCTCTTTTATCTTCTCTTTCAACATATAGCCTCCATAACATCTTGCCATAATGGTCAGCCATTACTTTTCCGGCACATTACTGCCCCCATTCTATATCCGCTCATCTATTAACATCTCTCTATTCATCTTCTTTATTCTACCATACTTCACAATTCTACACATTAACAAAATGCCCCCAACCACGTAGTTAAGGGAATTTCAGTTATCTGCTTCTAACATATTTCTTTTCTCTTTCCGGAGCCTTAGCATCATCCCTCATACACTACGTTGCATTTAAAATGTGTAAAAAACATCCGCACCGGATACCGATGCGGATGAATAATTACTATATAATATTCAATAATCCAGGATTATTCAATAATTGTAGCAACCTTACCAGAACCTACTGTTCTACCACCTTCACGGAGCTTATTGACTTTTTATCTTAATTTTCTACTTATCAAACCGCCTGTTTATAGGCTTTTTCTATATCTTATATCGTCACTATTTTTAGTTTCCGAAAAATTTGACGACACTTTGACGACACTTTTAGTATAGAACAAGTGCGAGAAAATTGCTACATATTTATTTCCCAGGTTGCTCATTCTCTAATCATAACTACCGAGAAAACAGCCTTTTTCTGTTTAGCAGTCAATGGCTTTAAGATACCTTCTTCTAACAATATTTCTATAACAAA
>JAEFAB010000025.1 GCA_016292095.1 Eubacterium sp.
ATCTGCATCATTAAAGATGTTATGGATTGCAACAATTCCCTGGAAGTTCTGAATGTTATTTGGTCTAACTTCCCCTTGTGTAACAACCACTTTATAAGTATTTGCTAACGCTCCGTCTTGCGCTCCATCTCCCAAAAATTCAGCATTTGCATAAATGTCTTCTCCGCTCGCCTGAGTTGTTGGCTGTGCTGTTGTCGGAGCCTGTGTTGGTGCCTGTGTTGTAACTTCCTTTGTTGTCTGCTGTGCAGTTGTTGTTTCTTTTGTAGTCTGTTCTTTGGTTGTAGACTGTGCTGTTGTTGTCTCTTTTGTAGTCTGTTCTTTGGTTGTAGACTGTGCTGTTGTTGTCTCTTTTGTAGTCTGCTCTTTGGTTGTAGACTGTGCTGTAACCTTATGTTCAATGGTTGCAATATCAGATACAAGAGTTCCCTTATATGCCTGAACACCAATAACGAATGTTCCTCCTGCTGCAAACAATGAAGCATCTAAATTCACGCATCCGTCTGTTACATCAGTAATCTTTGTCCCGTTTACAAATACGTGATATCCATCCACATCATTCGCTTTTGCCCATGCAAAGTAATATGGAAGGTTTTCATTTCCTGCATAGGAAAGTCCTTCTACATTGCCTAATTTTGTTGAAGCACCTGTAGATGGTTCTGTCGTATTACCTGTAGGCTGTGCGCCTGTTGATGGCTGTACACCGGTCTGGTTCTGTGTAGATGGTTCTACAGCAGTTCCGTCACCGTTTTTATTGTAAATACGAATAACTGCTTTCTGACTTCCGTCAGTATTTTTCACGATCACTTCGTTATCCGTTTTTGTTAAGTCATTAATATTAATGAATACCCCTGCGCCTTCTACGACTCCGGTACCCACAATTCCGTTTACGAGGATTTCTCCAATGTTTGCGTCATTCATAATCACATGAATGCCTACAATCCCCTTTATATTCTGAATGTTATTCGGAGTAACATTATCTCCTGAAATAACTACTGCTTTATAAACATTGTTTAAAGCACCACCCTGTGCGCCGTCTCCTAAGAAGGCTGCGTTGGCATAAATATCTGCAACGGTTACAGTCTGAGTTGTCTGCTGTGCAGTTGTCGGAGCTGCTGTAGTAGCCTGTGCCGCAGTTGTCTGTGCCACTGTGGTATTCTGTGCCGCTGTGGTATTCTGTGCTTTTGTTGTAGCCTGCTGGCTTGTTGTATTCTGTGCAATTGTTGTTTCTGCAGAAGCTTTTGTTGTTTCTGTAGGAGCTGCACTTTTCTTTGTTGTCGTTTCCTGTTTCTTTGTAGTCTTTGGTGCAACGGTTTTTGTACCTTTTACAGTTACTTTGCATTTCAGTTTCTTGCTTCCAACCTTTGCAATTACTGTAGTCTTTCCGGCCTTAACAGCCTTAATTACACCTTTCTTAGAAACCTTTGCTACTTTTTTGTTCTTAGATTTCCATTTTACTTTTACGCCCTTTGGAGCGTTTTTCACTTTAACTTTTTTCTTTTTTCCCACTGTTAAAGTGATTTTCTTTTTGCTGAGTTTCATTTTCTTTGCAGCGCTGACTTCAGCTTGTGTAAATGGCATCATTGACAACACCAAAACAAGCGTCAGCAATACTGCTAACCCTTTTCTCACTGGTCTCATAATAATCTCCTTTTCAATTTTCCCTTCAATTTCCCTACGAGACTTGCCCGTAAACTCGATTATAACATATATTTCCGATTTCCCCTATGTACAATCTTCCGATTTTTGTCTGCTTTTTTTGTCAATTCCGTATAAAAAACTCCCTTCTTTGTGAACAATTTTTTAACAAATCGTATCACGCCGAAAGGAGTTCTTTATACATAATGGCTTATTTATTTTTATAATGCTTTAAAAGCTTCGTCTAAGTCTAAAAGAATGTCATCAATGTTTTCCGTTCCGATAGAAAGACGAATTGTGTTTGGCTTAATATTCTGTGCAAGAAGTTCTTCTTCTGTTGCCTGGCTGTGTGTTGTTGTAGCCGGGTGAATTACTAAGGACTTCACATCTGCTACGTTTGCAAGTAATGAGAACAACTGAAGGTTATCAATGAACTTATGTGCTTCTTCCTGACCGCCCTTGATTTCGAATGTGAAAATACTTGCACCACCATTTGGGAAGTACTTTTCATATAATTCATGGTCCGGATGATCCGGAAGGGATGGATGGTTTACCTTGTCAACCAATGGGTGATTTGCAAGATATTCCACAACCTTCTTTGCATTTTCGTTATGTCTTTCCAATCTTAAAGATAATGTTTCTGTACCCTGTAATAAAAGGAATGCATTGAATGGTGAAATCGCTGCTCCTGTATCACGTAAAAGAATTGCTCTGATGTAAGTTACAAATGCTGCAGGACCTGCCGCGTCTGTAAAACGAACCCCATGATAACTTGGGTTTGGTTCAGAAATTCCAGGATAGTTTCCGCTGGCTGCCCAATCAAATTTGCCACCGTCAACAATAACACCACCTAAAGATGTTCCGTGTCCACCGATGAATTTTGTTGCTGAATGAACAACGATATCCGCACCATGTTCTAACGGGCGAATAAAATATGGTGTACCAAAAGTATTATCTACTACAACCGGAAGTCCATGCTTGTGAGCAATCTCTGCAATCGCATCAATGTTTGGAATATCACTGTTTGGATTTCCTAATGTTTCAAGATAAATTGCTTTTGTATTTTCCTGAATTGCGCCTTCAACTTCTTCTAAGTTATGTGCATCAACAAAAGTTGTTTCAATGCCATAAGTAGGCAATGTATGTGCTAAAAGGTTTGCAGAACCACCGTAAATGGTCTTCTGAGCAACGATATGTTCTCCTGCTCCTGCCAATGCCTGAATGGTATAAGTGATTGCTGCTGCACCGGAAGCTACTGCAAGTCCGGCTACACCACCTTCTAATTTTGCAATTCTGTCTTCAAAAACGCCCTGTGTAGAGTTTGTAAGTCTACCATAAATGTTTCCTGCATCTGCAAGTCCAAATCTAGCTGCCGCATGGGCAGAGTCTCTAAATACATAAGATGTTGTCTGATAAATTGGAACTGCTCTGGCATCTGTTGCCGGATCCGGCTGTTCCTGTCCTACATGAATCTGTAATGTTTCAAATTTATAATTTCTTTCGCTCATTTTTTATTTCTCCAATCTTCCTTTTTTTAGTTAAAAAGTGCTGTTGAGTAATATCTGTCTCCTGAGTCAGGAAGCAATACTACAATCGTCTTTCCTTTGTTTTCCGGTCTCTTTGCAAGCTGTGTTGCTGCGTACAATGCCGCACCGGAAGAAATACCAACTAATACACCTTCTTCTGCTGCAATTTTCTTTCCTGTTTCAAATGCATCTTCATTGGAAACAGGGATTACTTCATCGTATACTTTTGTATTCAATACATCAGGTACAAATCCGGCACCGATTCCCTGAATCTTATGTGCACCGGCTTTTCCTTCTGAAAGTACCGGGCTTGTTTCCGGTTCCACTGCTACAACCTGTACCTTTGGATTCTGTTCTTTCAGGTATTCTCCAACACCGGTAATTGTTCCACCGGTACCAACACCTGCTACAAAAATATCTACTTTTCCGTCTGTGTCGTTCCAAATTTCAGGACCTGTTGTTTCCTTGTGTGCTTTAGGATTTGCAGGGTTAACGAACTGACCTAAAATAATAGATCCTTCAATTTCTTCTTTTAATTCTTCTGCCTTTGCAATGGCCCCCTTCATTCCCTTTGTTCCATCAGTCAGAACCAATTCAGCACCATATGCTTTCATAATGTTTCTTCTTTCAACAGACATAGTTTCCGGAAGAGTAATTACAACTCTGTATCCCTTTGCTGCTGCAATGGCTGCAATACCGATTCCTGTATTTCCTGAAGTAGGCTCAATAATTGTTCCGCCTGCTTTTAATACTCCGTTTGCTTCTGCTTCTTCAATCATCTTCAAAGCAATACGATCTTTTACAGAACCTGCCGGATTAAAGTATTCTAACTTAGCCAGGATTGTAGCGTCTGTAACGCCTTCCTTTGCGGAATAATTTGTAACCTTTACTAAAGGTGTTCCTCCAACTAATTCTGATGCATTATTTTTTATATTTGCCATTTTTAATTCTCCTTTTATTTAAATATATGATTTGGACAACACATTCGAACGTCCATAACTATATTATCACTTCCTTTATAATTACAACAGTATAATTTCATCATATGTCTGTTATAGTACGTTTTAGTCCTCTTCATAACAATCTCCTTAATCCATTTATTTCCCATCTGTTTTATAGGATATAGAGATATTAGCACCTAATTCCTATAATGTCAATAGGTTTTATTAGATTTTTTTCAAACAAGTTCAGCAATCAAAAAAACCTTACCTTAAAAGACTGCTCGCAGGCTTTTTAAGGTAAGGTTTTTTTGATTTGCGGAGCGCCTCACAAATGAGTAAAACCCAGCTGCGAAGCAGATGGTAAGCGACGAAGTCGCTGTTTTACGAATTATCGTGAGGTGCTGAACTTGTGGAAGTTCAGTGAGGGCTGAACTTGTGGAAGTTCAGTGAGGGCTGAACTTGTAGAAGTTCAGTGAGGGGCTGAACTTATAGAAGTTCAGTAGGTTCTGAACTTATTCTCCAATTTCCAAAATAGTTCCGCCACCCAAAACAACATCTCCATCATATAACACAACGGACTGTCCTTTTGTAATGGCACGCTGTGGTTCATCGAAAACCACTTTCACTTCTCCGTTTTCCATCACTGTAACGGTAGCATCTGCCAAGGCCTGATGGTAACGGGTTCTTCCCTGAACACGAATCGGTTCTGCCGGTGCCTCTCCGGAAATCCAATTAAAATCTCCGGCAATCAGGTTACTGTGGAACAAATCTTTATTTCTTCCAATAACAACTTCATTGCTTTCCGGCTTGATTTCCAAAACGTAATTCTTTCCATCCCGTTTTACCTGAACACCTTTACGCTGTCCTACGGTATAACGATAATATCCCTGATGGGTTCCAACAACTTTTCCGTTAATATCCAAAAAGTCTCCGGAACCAACTTTTTCTCCGGTATATCCTTCAATAAATTTCTTGTGATTTCCATCCGGAATAAAACAGATATCCTGACTGTCATGCTTATGGGCATTTAACAATCCAACACTTTCTGCCTTTTCACGAATTTCATCTTTTGTATATTCTCCTAACGGAAACTTTGTATGAGCCAACTGTTCCTGTGTTAAATGATATAACACATAACTCTGGTCTTTAGAATCATCTATACCTTTCATCAGTTCATACTTTTTTGTTTCTTCATTATATCGAATGCGGGCATAATGTCCCGTTACGATAAATTCACATCCCAGTTCTTTTGCACGACGATACAGTTCAGCAAATTTCAAATAGCGATTGCAATCGATACATGGATTCGGTGTTCTTCCGTTCATATAACTTTGGACAAATTTTTCAATTACTTTTTCATTGAATTCTGCCTTGAAATTGAACACATAATATGGAAATCCCACTTTTACTGCAACGCTTCTGGCATCTTCCACATCACTTAAAGAACAGCATGTCTTCTCATGCTCCATTTGAATATCTTCATTATCGTATAATTTCATGGTTACACCGATTGGATCGTAACCCTGTTCTTTCATTAACACTGCCGCAACGCTGCTGTCCACACCGCCACTCATGGCAATCAATGCTTTACTCATAATACTTTAATCTCCTAAACGAATCATTTCGTCAATACAACGTTTTGCCGCTAATCTGGTTTCTTCTTCTAATTCGATTTCTTCTCCACCGGTTCCGTTACAGCAATTCAGCACGTCTACCAGTGTAGTCAGTTTCATATTCGGACAAATACATTCTTTGGATAAAGAATAGAACTGCTTGTCCGGACATTCCATCTGCAAATGCGTCTTAATGCTGTTTTCTGTACCAATAATAAATTCTTTTGCATCACTCTGCTTTGCATAGTTCATAATACCTGTAGTGGAACCTGCGTAATCTGCCTGTGCTGTTACTTCCGGTCTGCATTCCGGATGTACCAGAAGCAATGCATTCGGATGTAACTTCTTTGCCTTTTCCACATCTTTTACAGTCATGGCACAATGGGTCGGACATCCTGCTCCCAGAATTTTAAATTCCTTTTCCGGAATCTGTTCAGAAACCCACTTACCAAGCTGTGGATCCGGAATAAATAAGATCTTGTCATTTTCAATTTTCTTGCAAATGGTAACTGCTGATGAGGATGTAACACAGACATCACAAACAGTCTTCAATTCACTGGTTGTATTCACATAAGCTACTACAGTATAATCCGGCATCATTTCTTTTGCCTGAACAATCATTTCTTTATCTAACTGCTCTGCCATCGGGCAACCTGCTTCCGGGTGAGATAAAATTACAGTTTTATCCGGCGAAAGAATCTTCACGGTTTCTGCCATAAAGCGTACGCCACACATAATGACAATTTTATTTTCTACCTGAGAAGCTTTCACTGCCAAGGCATAACTGTCACCGGTAAAATCCGCCACTTCCAAAATCTCCGGATTTTCATAGCAATGTGCCAGAATGCAAATATCTTTTTCCTTTTTTAATTTTAAAATTTCTTCCTGAATATCTTTAATCATCTGAACTTTTTCCTTTCGTGGGTGTTGTTCTTTTCCCTAGAGTATAACATAAATGCGAAAAAAGGGGAAAGAATTTTCTCCCCCCTCTACGAATCACTTTTGATGTTTTAAAATCAGACATCGCTCTGCTGAAACGACCCGTTGAAACAGGTCCTCCTGTACAAATTCCCTCCAAAAACGAGGATTCTGATAAATCAGATAAACATTTCTCGGCTCCCTGTCCAGACTTGCTTTCAATTGTTCCACAAACTTCCGGATTCCCTCTTCTGTTAACGGATTATAGAGATAGAAATAATTGTATTCATCATATCCGGCATAATTGCATGCATTTCCAACCACAACTTCAAACCGGGAATCTGTCGGGTACATCTTTGCCAGATTTTCCTTTGCAATCTTTGCCAAGGCCTCATTCATTTCAATTCCTGCAATCTTCCCGAAAGGAAGCACACTGAAACAATGCATTGCATATCCTTTTCCACAGCCAACATCCATCAGCCGGTCTGTTTCCTCAATACGCAAGCGGCTGAGTATTTCCGGGAAATCATAGGATGCTTCATAAGCACACCCATCCACGCGAAGTTCTTCTTTGGAAAGATAGCCGGCAAAATCCACGCCATACTGCTGTTCAATTTTACACAGCTTCTCTTCCTTCTCTCTCTTGTTCTTTTCCCGTTCTCTGTGATTCTTCTATCTCGTTAATAAATTCATATCTTCTCCTAAAATTAAAAGCACCTCGCGGTGCTTTTAATATCTATCTGATTCGTTCAATCAAACCAACTTTCTTCTGCACCTTTCTTAAGGTCTTGTTTGCGAAGTAAGCTGCCTTTTCGTCATTTTCTTTGATTACACGATTAATGTAATCCTTTTCTTTCTGCAATTCAAAGAATCTGTCCTGTAACGGTTTCAATCTTGTAACAACAGATTCCCCAACAGCAAGTTTGAACTCGCCGTAACCCTTACCGTCAAATTCCTTTTCTGTTTCTTCAATAGTCTTTCCTGTAATGCAGGAATAGATATTGATTAAGTTCTGAATTCCCGGCTTATCATCAGAATATCTGATTTCCGTATCAGAGTCTGTTACTGCTCGCTTGAATTTTCTGATAATTGTATCCGGATCATCCATCAGTAAGATGCTGGCATTGACATTTTCATCAGACTTGGACATTTTCTTTGTCGGATCCTGAAGGCTCATAATCTTTGCTGTTGCCTTTCCGATATATGGTTCCGGAACAGTAAATACATCACCGTAAATTCCGTTAAAACGGTTTGCGATATCTCTGGTAATTTCCAAATGCTGTTTCTGATCTGCACCAACCGGCACAACATCTGCCTGATATAAAAGAATATCTGCTGCCATCAATACCGGATATGTAAACAATCCTGCATTGATATTATCAGAATGCTTTGCTGCCTTATCTTTAAACTGTGTCATTCGGTTCAACTCACCCATGTAAGTGAAACAATTTAAAATCCAGGAAAGTTCTGCATGTGCAGAAACATGAGACTGATAATAAATACAGTTCTTTTCCGGATCCAATCCTGCTGCTACATATAATGTATATAAGTCTTTTGCTCTTTTTCTGATATCCTTTGGATCCTGTCTTACTGTCAAAGAATGCAAGTCTGCAATCGCATAAAAGCATTCATATTCATCCGCCAACTTAATCCAGTTATCAAGAGCTCCCAAATAATTTCCTAATGTTAATGTTCCTGTACTCTGCATTGCACTGTACAAAACTTTTTTATCGCCTAACATAACGTTCCTCCGTATATATTAAAGTTTTTTATTTCTCTTCATTTTCCCTGCAATAATACAGGTACACACTCTTATGATTGTAGCAGAAAATCCCCCTAAAGAAAAGGTTATTTTTTCACTGCCCAACGCATTTTTGTTGACTTTGCTCTTGGATTTCTGTGACACTCTTTTGCAGATGGTCTTATCACATCTCTTGCCACATCACTGTAGACTCCTTCCCGTTTCAAAGCCTTGAATGATTTCTTTACAAGACGGTCTTCACCGGAATGGAACGTCAGCACTGCAACTCTGCCACCCGGTGCCAAAGCTCCCGGCAATTTTTCCAACAAATCATACAGCACTTCAAATTCATTGTTCACATCGATACGCAACGCCTGAAATACTCTGGCGCAACTTTTTTTCGCTGTTTCTTCCTGATCTTTCTTTGACAGTTTCGAATACTCTTTATTCTTTCTTAACGCTGCTTCAATTGCATTTTTCAAATCCAATGTTGTTTCTGTTTTTTTACCGCCTTTATTTCGTGAAACCAGTTCTTTGGCAATATCATACGCATAAGGCTCATCAGCATTTTCAATCAACATTCCTTCCAGTTCATCGACAGAAACTTCTTTCAGACGCTGTGCCGCCGAAATTCCTGCTTCCGGATTCAGTCGTAAATCCAGTGGTCCGTCATACTTATAAGTGAAACCTCTCTCCGGATTATCAATCTGCATCGATGACACCCCTAAATCCGCCAAAATGAAATCAAACGGTCCGTACTGTTCTGCCACCCGGTCAATATTCTGAAAATTCGTATTAATCGGTGTAAAAAGTTCCGGTCCAAATCCTCTATCAGCCAAACGTTTCTCTGTCTTCTTAATTTCAATAGGATCCACGTCTAATCCGTAAACGTGTCCCTTTCCTTCCAGCTTTTTCAACATTTCCGTAGTATGTCCGCCGTATCCCAACGTCACATCCAATCCGGTCTGCCCCGGCTTAATATCCAGAAACTCCAGAATTTCATCCACCATTATGGATAAATGCATTCCTGCCGGCGTACTTCCCTTTGCGATGACTTTCTCAATGGTATCCTGATACTTTTCCGGATTATGTTCCTTATATTTTTCTGCGTAGGTTCTTGGATGCGTTCCGCTGTAACGCACTCTTCGTTTATGCTTTTTTTCTTCCATTTTCTCTTCCTTTTCCTTATAAATGCATAAATTTGTGTGTTTTTCGCCTAATCTATGCAGTTTTTCCCTCGGGAGCTCTGCTTTGTTGCATAGAATTTAGCGCTTTTCGCCTAATCTGTGCATGTTTCTCCCCCAGGGCTCTGCTTTGTTGCACAGAATTTAGCGCTTTTCGCCTAATCTATGCAGTTTTTCCCTCGGGGGCTCTGCTTTGTTG
>JAEFAB010000026.1 GCA_016292095.1 Eubacterium sp.
CGGTGGAAAGGGAGAAGATTATCCTTTAACAATCGGTTCTCACTCATTCATCGATACTTTTGAAGAACAGTTAGTTGGAAAGAAAGTTGGCGACGAAGTAGAAGTTAACGTTACTTTCCCGGAACAGTATCAGGCAGAAGAATTAGCCGGTAAGCCTGCAATGTTCAAAGTAACAATCAAGGAAGTTAAGGTTAAGGAATATCCTGAAATTGATGATGATTTCGCACAGGATGTTTCAGAATTTGATACATTAGATGAGTATAAGGCTGACATCAAGAAGAATCTTGAAGAACAGAAAGCACAGGATGCTGAAAGAGAAAAAGAAAGTGCTGTAATCGAAGCAATCGTTAAGGATTCTGAAATGGAAATTCCTGAAAAGATGGTTGAAGCACAGGCTGAACAGATGATCGAAGAATTTGCACAGAACATCGCTATGCAGGGAATGTCATTTGATCAGTACTTACAGTTCACAGGCGGAACTGTTGAACAGATGAAAGAACAGGTTAAGCCACAGGCTCAGGCAAGAATCGAAACAAGCCTTGTATTAGATGCAATCGTAGCTGCTGAAGGAATTGAAGCAACTGACGAAGAATACAAAGATGAAATTGCAAAGATGGCTGAACAGTACAAGATGGAAGCTGACAAATTGGAAGGATACCTTTCAGAAGATGATCAGAAGAACATCAAGAAAGATATTTGTGCTAAGAAGGCAGCAAAATTTGCTGTTGAACAGTCTAAATAATTCGTTATAACAAGACAAAATAAACAGGTTTAAAAATCAGAATAGGGAGGTGTCATTATGGCATTAATACCTTACGTCATTGAGCAGAACTCCAGAGGAGAACGCTCTTATGACATTTACTCAAGATTATTAAAAGACCGTATCATTTTCCTTGGAGAAGAAATCAATGATGCAGTGGCAAGTACAGTTGTTGCACAGTTGCTGTTCCTTGAATCCGAAGATCCGGGAAAAGATATTCATATGTACATTAACAGTCCGGGAGGTTCCGTTACTGCAGGTATGGCAATTTACGATACAATGAACTACATTAAATGTGATGTATCAACAACATGTATCGGAATGGCTGCCAGCATGGGAGCATTCCTCCTGTCCAGTGGTGCAAAGGGAAAACGATTTGCACTTCCGAATGCTGAAGTGATGATTCACCAGCCTCTTGGTGGAGCACAGGGTCAGGCAACGGAAATTCAGATTGCAGCAGAACACATTTTGAAGACAAAGAAAAAGTTAAATGAAATCTTAGCTGCAAATTCAGGACAGAATATTGAAGTGGTTGAAAAAGATACCGACAGAGATAACTGGATGTCTGCTGATGAAGCAAAGGCATACGGATTGATTGATGAAGTAATCAGAGAAAGATAGTAATGAAAGCAATAAAGGCACCGCAGATTGTGGTGCCTTGTGTTGCAAGTTTAGAGAGGTTTTTATGGCTAACAAGAATGTAGAAAAATATTGCTGTTCCTTCTGTGGAAAGACAGAGGACCAGGTAAGAAGATTGATTCAGGGACCGGGAGATGCGTTCATTTGTGATGAATGTGTTGAACTTTGTGCAAGCATTGTGGAAGAAGAAGTTTACGGAAAGCACAGCAGTGAACCGGAAGAAATCAACTTATTAAAGCCAAAGGAAATAAAAGCATTTTTGGACCAGTATGTAATTGGTCAGGAAGATGCAAAAAAAGTATTATCTGTAGCAGTATATAATCATTACAAGAGAGTTCTTGCAGGACAAGATTTAGATGTAGAACTTCAGAAAACAAATATCCTTTTACTTGGACCAACAGGATCCGGAAAGACATATCTTGCACAGACTCTTGCTAAAATTTTGAATGTGCCGTTTGCGATTGCAGATGCCACAACATTGACAGAAGCAGGTTACGTCGGTGAAGACGTTGAAAACATTTTATTGAAACTGATTCAGGCTGCAGATTATGATATTGAACGCGCAGAACACGGTATTATTTATATCGATGAAATAGATAAGATTACAAAGAAATCTGAAAACGTGTCTATTACAAGAGACGTTTCCGGTGAGGGTGTTCAGCAGGCACTCTTAAAGATTTTGGAAGGTACGGAAGCATCCGTTCCGCCACAGGGTGGAAGAAAGCATCCGCAGCAGGATTTAATTCCGATTGATACCACGAATATTTTATTTATTTGCGGTGGTGCTTTTGCCGGTCTGGAAAAAATCATTGAAAGACGTTTGGATAAGAGTTCCATTGGTTTCAATTCTGAAGTGAAAATTAAGACTGATGCTGTGGCAGATGAATTATTCAAGCAGGTAATGCCACAGGATTTGACAAAGTTCGGTTTGATTCCGGAATTTATCGGACGTGTGCCGGTTACAGTTGCGTTAGACTTCCTGGATGAAGCAGCGCTCGGAAGAATTCTTACCGAACCAAAGAATGCTTTGGTAAAACAGTACAAGAAATTGTTTGAATTAGATGGCGTAAACTTAGAGTTTACAGAAGATGCAGTGGAAGCAGTTGCAAAGAAAGCGGTTGAAAGAAAGACCGGTGCGAGAGGACTTCGTGCAATTGTTGAAAGTGCAGTAATGGATACAATGTACGAAACACCATCGGATGAATCCATTACAGATTGTATCGTTAATGCAGATGTAATCAACGGATTGGCGGATCCGGAATTACGTTACGATAACGTGGGGAAAAAAGCAGGAAAGAAAAAAAGTAAAACCGCCTAATAAGGAGTATACATGTCAGAAAAAATTTACAGGCTTCCGGCAATTCCACTTCGTGGATTGACAATTCTGCCGGGGACTACAGTTCATTTTGATATCAGTAGAAAATCCTCAATCATGGCTGCAGAAACAGCAATGGTTAATGGGGTGCGTTTATTTGTTGTAACACAGAAAGACCCGGTGGAAGAAACACCGGGTTTTGATGGCATATATCGTGTAGGAACGCTGGTAACCATTAAGCAGTTAAGCAAATTGCCGGACAATGTTGTTCGTGTGATGGTGGAAGCAGAGAAAAAAGCTGAAGTACTTGAATTTGTGGACGAAAACGAATATTTGGAAGCAAGGGTAGTACCGAAGAGTTTTGAAGAAATTGAATTAAACGACAATCAGGAAGAAGCCTTCTTAAGAGAATTAAAGGAAATGCTGAAAGAATTTGATTCTTCTACACACGAATTGCCGGTTTCTGCGTTGCAGAGTTTAATGAACATTTCCAAATTGGAAGAACTGATGCTGCAGTCAATGATGCGCATCAAAGTGGGATTTAAAACCAAACAGGAATTTTTAGAGGCAGACGGAACAATTGAACGCTTTGAAGTGGTTGCTAAGTTTTTGAATAAGGAAAATGAAATTGGAATTATTCGAAATGAAATTGTTACCAAGGTAAAAGAGCGTCTGGATAAAAATCAGCGGGAGCACATTCTTCGGGAACAGATGCAGGTGATCCGGGAAGAACTGGGAGACGACTATATGTCAGGAGCAGACGACCTGGAAGAAAAAATTGATGCATTGGATGCTCCGGAGGAAGTCAAAGAAAAGTTGTACAAAGAGCTGAAACGCTATAAGTCTTTTGGCGGAAATGCTGTGGAAACCAACGTGATTCGTACTTATATTGAGACAATGTTGGAACTTCCTTGGAATACAGTGACAGAAGAAAATCCGGACCTTGATAATGCACAGCAGATTTTAGACCGTGACCATTATGGGCTGGAAAAAGTAAAGGCAAGAGTGCTGGAATTTTTGGCAGTCCGTGTTCTTACGGAAGCAAAGGGCAACAGCCCGATTGTTTGTCTGGTGGGACCTCCGGGAACCGGTAAGACATCCATTGCAAAATCCGTAGCGGAAGCGTTAAATAAAAACTATGTCCGCATCAGTCTCGGTGGAGTGGATGACGAATCGGAAATTCGAGGACATCGAAAGACTTACGTTGGTGCAATGCCGGGTAGAATTGCGAATGCCTTGAAACAGGCCAAGAGTTCCAATCCACTGATTTTATTTGATGAAATTGATAAACTGGGGCGTGGAATTCATGGAGATCCGGCTTCCGCATTATTGGAAGTAATGGATTCAGAGCAGAATTTTGCCTTCCGGGACAATTATTTGGAAGTGCCGGTTGATTTGTCCAAGGTGTTGTTTATTGCTACGGCAAATGATATGAATACCATTCCTCTTCCGTTAATTGACCGTATGGAAATTATTGAAGTGGAAGGTTATACGGACAATGAAAAATTCCATATTGCAAAAGAACATCTGTTGGCAAAGGAATACGAGAAAAACGGAATTCGAAAGAGTCAGTTGAATATTACAGATGAAGCATTGAATTCCATGATTAAATATTACACAAGAGAAGCCGGGGTACGTCAGCTGGACCGTGAGATTTCAGAAATATGTCGTAAGGCAGCCCGTTTCCTTGTACAGGATGGAAAGAAACATTTGAAGGTTACTTCCAAAAACATTGAAAAGTATTTGGGCAAGAAAAAGTTTGATATCGAACTTGCCAATGAAAAAGATGATATCGGAATCGTTCGTGGTCTTGCATGGACAGCAGTCGGTGGAACGACTCTTCAGATTGAAGTGAATACAATGCCTGGAAAAGGGGAACTTCGAATTACCGGACAGTTGGGAGATGTCATGAAAGAATCTGCACAGATTGCGCTGAGTTATGTGCGTAGCATTGCTGCAGATTACGGTGTGGATAAAGAGTTCTTTGCTGAAAATGATTTACATATTCATGTGCCGGAAGGGGCGGTGCCAAAGGACGGACCGTCTGCGGGAATTACTATGGCTACAGCAATTTTATCGGCCATTAGCGGCATTCCGGTTTACTGTAAGGTTGCCATGACAGGAGAAATCAATCTTCGCGGAAAGGTTATGCCAATCGGCGGATTGAAAGAAAAACTTCTTGCTGCAAAGAATGCCGGAATTGAAAAAGTTCTTGTTCCGAAGAAAAATCTGCCGGATGTAGATGAGATTTCCGAAGAAATCAAAGATGGAATGGAGATTGTTTTTGTGGAACAGATGAATCAGGTTCTGAAACATGCATTAGTAAAATAAAGGAAATGTTATGAAAATTAAAAGTGTTGAATTGGAAACAGTCTGTGGGGTAACCAGTAAACTGCCGGAAAATGAGTTGGTGGAAATCGCTTTTGCGGGAAAGTCCAATGTGGGAAAGTCTTCTTTAATTAACGGACTTGTAAATCGTAAGGCGTTAGCTAGAACATCTTCCCAACCGGGAAAAACACAGACAATTAACTTTTACAATGTGAATAAAGAATTATATTTTGTAGACTTGCCGGGATACGGCTATGCAAAGGTTTCTTTGAAAGAAAAGGAACAGTGGGGCAAAATGATTGAACGCTATCTGAATCGTTCACAGATGCTAAAGGCGATTTTCCTGTTGATTGATATTCGCCATGAGCCGTCTAAAAATGATGTGAACATGTATCAGTGGGTTCTTGCCAACGGATTTGAGCCAATCATTATTGCCACGAAAATGGATAAGATTAAAAGAAGTCAGTTGCAGAAAAACATTAAAGTGATTAAGGATACACTTCAGGTTGTTCCGGGAACAACAGTAATTCCTTTTTCTGCACAGACCAAGCAGGGAAGAGAAGAAATTCTTAACCTAATCGAAGAAATAGTTACAGATAATCAGTAGGGAGTACAGAGTGCTCCGGTTGATAGGAGAGAAAAAATGGCGCTGGCAGCAGAAACATTATATAAATTAATTATTATGTATATGCTCAACAAGGTAGAATTTCCTCTGACCAATACTCAGATTGCACAGTTTTTTCTGGACGAGGAATATACCAGTTATTTTAATGTACAAAAAGCAATTAACGAATTAATCGAAGACGGATTTGTGTTTTTGAATGTGAACCGAAACACATCATACTATCACCTGACCTCGGAAGGGAGGGAAAGCCTGAAGTTTTTCGAAAACCGAATTCCGGGAAGTATTATTGATGATGTGGATATGTTTCTTGTAAACAATCGTTATGAATTGCGAAATGAGGTTGGAACGGTATCGGATTATTACCGAACATCCAATGGAGAATATGTGGTTCATTGTCAGGTAAAAGAAGGGGAGTCTACATTGATTGAAGTTAATATTGCGACTCCGGATCGACAGATTGCTTCGAAAATGTGTGCGTCCTGGGAGGATATGGATCGTTCTCAGGAAATATATCAGTTTATTATGAACAAATTAACATCATAGAAAGAATTTAAAAAAGCAGCTATGGTTCTAAACCGTAGCTGCTTTTTGTTACGTTTCTATTTATCATTTCTAAAAGTGGAAACAGCAGAAACAATCCCTGCAATCCAAAAAATAAATGTGAAAATGATAATATCTTTTCGATTTTCTTTTGCCATCATATAATCGATATATGTCAGAAATGAAAACCAAAATACATAAAATGCAATGCTCGCTAGAGTTGATAGGATTGAAGTGAATCTGTCTAAAATATTTCCTTGATCCAATTCCTCTTCCGCTTCCGTTGGGACATCATCACTCTTGAGCTTTTTTAACTCCAATCTTTTTTATCAGACTAATTACTTAATGTTATCTTTTACAGCCCGGCTAACAGCTTCTGCAACGTTCGGATCAAAAGCTTCCGGCATAATGTTATCTTCGCTGAGTTCAGATTCAGGAACAGCATTTGCAATTGCAAGAGCAGCAGCAAGCTTCATATCTTCTGTAATCTGCTTTGCGCGTCCTTCTAAAGCACCCTTGAAAATTCCAGGGAAAGCAACAACGTTGTTAACCTGGTTCGGGAAGTCTGAACGTCCTGTACCAACGACACGCGCTCCGGCCTTCTTTGCGAGGTCCGGCATGATTTCAGGAGTAGGATTTGCCATTGCGAAAAGGATCGCGTCCTTATTCATAGAAGCAACCATTTCTTCTGTAACAACACCCGGAAGAGAAACACCGATAAAGATATCAGCCCCCTTTAAAGCATCTGCTAAAGAACCGGTCTTGTTTTCAGGATTGATTAAAGCAATCATTTCTTCACGAGCCCAGTTCATATTGGCACAAGATTTATTTAAGATACCGTAACGTCCGCAAAGAGTTAAATCCTTGAAACCGTATCTTAATAATAACTTTGTAATAGCGATACCGGCAGAACCGTCACCGTTGATTACAACCTTACAATTTTCTTTTTCTTTTCCAACAACCTTTAATGCGTTGATGACACCGGCTAATACAACGATAGCAGTACCGTGCTGGTCATCATGGAAAACAGGAATGTCTAAACGTTCCTTTAATTTATTTTCAATCTCAAAACAACGTGGAGCTGAAATATCTTCTAAGTTGATTCCACCGAAACCTGGTGCCATACGAACAACAGTTTCAACGATTTCGTCAGGATCCTGAGTGTCAAGACAAATAGGAACTGCGTTTACACCACCGAATTCTTTGAATAATACTGCTTTACCTTCCATTACAGGCATCGCTGCTTTTGGTCCGATGTTTCCAAGACCTAAAACGGCACTACCGTCAGATACAACAGCAATAGTATTTGCTTTCCAAGTGTATTTGTAAACATCTTCCGGATTGTCTGCAATTCTACGACAAGGTTCTGCAACACCCGGTGTATAAGCGATGGATAAATCTTCACGGCTTTTAACCGGACATTTGGTTTCAGTGCTTAACTTTCCAACTAAGTCAGCATGCATCTTTAATGATTTTTCATCAGTTGTCATGATTGTACCTCCATATAATTCAAATTGGCTGTTCAAAGGATTTGAACACACTTTTATTAGGATAGCACATTTTTTGTAATAGAAAAAGAGAAAAATTGCCGAAAAAACAGAGGGAAAAGCCGAATTCGTAATGAATTCTTTCTATTTACAATAAAATGTGTTATAATTTCCCGGTAAACATTCGATAACTTTTCTTTGAGGAAATCCCTCATAATACCCAATGATGTAATAAAGAAATTATATATAGAAACAAACAGGAAAGGAAATGTTGTAATGAGAGAAAGATTAAATACACTTCCGGTGGCAGAACTTCGTGAAATTGCAAAGAGCAATGGGATTAAGTCTGTTACCAGTTTGAGAAAACAACAATTAATCGATATGATTCTGGAAGAAAATGAACGGAAAAACGGAGAAAATGCTGAGGCGGTATCTGAAGAGGAACATACTGCGGAAGAAACAGAGAAGCAGAGCGAGAGAAAAGGAAACCGTCGCCACAGTAAAAGAGACGTGGAACATAAGGATGAAGTTCCGAATGAAACGGGAATTACCCGTACGGGAATTCTGGAGGTTATGCCGGACGGATTTGGATTTATTCGTTGCGATAATTATTTGCCGGGAGAAGATGATGTTTACGTTGCACCGTCCCAGATTAAACGATTCCGTTTAAAGACCGGAGATTTTGTCACAGGACGAGTTCGCGAAAAGAGAGAAAACGAAAAGTTCGGAGCGCTTTATTATGTGGATCAGGTGAATGGAGAAGGATTGGATAAAGTTCTTGCCAGACCGAACTTTGAAGATTTGACGCCGATTTTCCCAAATGAACGTCTGCATTTGGAAACCGATGGGCATAGTAAGGCAATGAGAATTGTTGATTTAATCAGCCCAATCGGAAAGGGACAGCGTGGAATGATTGTTTCTCCGCCAAAGGCAGGTAAGACTACTTTATTAAAGGAAACAGCAAAAGCAATTCTGGAAAATAATCCGGAAATGGAAATTATTATATTATTAATTGATGAGCGTCCGGAGGAAGTAACGGACATTAAAGAAGCGATTCAGGGAGACAATGTAGAAGTTATTTACTCCACCTTTGATGAACTTCCGGAACATCACAAACGTGTTTCGGAAATGGTTATTGAAAGAGCTAAACGGTTGGTGGAACATGGAAAAGACGTGGTCATCCTGTTAGACAGTATTACGAGACTTGCCAGAGCTTACAATATGACTGTTCCACCAAGTGGACGAACTTTGTCCGGCGGATTGGATCCGGCTGCGTTGCATATGCCGAAACGGTTTTTCGGCGCTGCCAGAAATATGAGAGAGGGCGGCAGTCTTACAATTCTTGCAACAGCATTGGTTGATACGGGTAGTAAGATGGACGACGTAGTATATGAAGAATTCAAGGGGACCGGTAATATGGAACTGGTGCTTGATCGTAAATTGTCAGAACGAAGAATCTTCCCGGCGGTGGATATTACAAAATCCGGTACGAGAAGAGAAGATTTGTTGCTGACGTCGGAAGAACTGGGAGCTTCCTATATTATTCGTAAGGAAATGAACAGTATGCGAAAAGAAGATGCAGTGGAGCAGGTAATTGATTTGTTTGCTAAGACAAAGAACAATCAGGAATTCATTGCAAAGGTGAATCGAATTCGCCCGAATTACAGCAGCTAGAATGGATGATTTTCCATAGAAAAAAACGCTTGCATAACGAAACATACTATGCTACAATATAAAGGCTGTTGAGTTGTCGAACAAAGTTCGGGATATTCGACAATATTCGAAGCGAAGACGAATTGGCGTTGCCAATGAGAAAAAATATATTATAATGAGGTGAATGTAATGAGAGAAGGAATCCATCCAGATTACTATGAAGCAACCGTTACATGTAACTGTGGTAACACATTCGTAACAGGTTCAACAAAGAAAGACATCCATGTAGAAATTTGTTCAGCGTGCCATCCTTTCTATACAGGACAGCAGAAGGCTGCTTCAGCACGTGGTAGAATTGAAAAGTTCAACAAGAAATATGGAATGAAATAAGTTTTAAGAATAACAGGTTGAGGAGTGATGATTTCTCAACCTCTTTTCTTATTTTAGAATAGGTGTAGAGATGGAAAATAAAGAGAAAGATACATGTAATAAGTTATATCCTTCCGGCATCGGAGGACAGGCTGTATTAGAAGGCATTATGATGCGAAACAAAGGGGATTATGCCGTGGCCGTTCGTAAATCCGATGATGAAATTGAAGTTGATGTTCAACAGTATAAAGGATTAACCGAGGGGAAGAAAATAATCGGGTTGCCGTTTATTCGCGGAGTATTTAATTTTGTGGACTCCATGATTCTTGGAATTAAAACCCTGACTTATTCAGCCAGCTTTTTTGATGAAGAGGAAGAAGAGCCGGGAAAATTTGAAACCTGGTTGTTGGATAAACTGGGAGAAAAAGCGGAAAAGGTTGTGATGACTTTTACCGTGCTGTTCTCTGTTGTTTTGGCAGTAGGTCTGTTTATGTTATTGCCTTTGTTTATTGCGGATTTATGTGAACGTTATATTCCGGCAGTGGGAGCACGTCAGGTTCCGGTTATTGAAGGGGTTGTTAAAATTGTAATCTTCATCGGATATCTTCTGTTGATTTCGCTGATGAACGATATTAAAAGAACCTTCATGTATCATGGAGCAGAACATAAATGTATCAATTGTATTGAAAACGGAAAAGAATTGTCTGTTGATAATGTAAGAGACAGTTCAAGATTTCATAAACGTTGCGGAACCAGTTTTATGCTGATTGTTCTTGTAATCAGTATAGTTATTTTTATTCTGGTGCAGACCAAAACAATCTGGCTTCGTTATTTGATTCGAATTCTTTTAATTCCGGTTATCGCAGGAATTTCCTACGAGTTTATTAAACTGGCCGGAAGAAGTACCAATCCGGTTGTAAATCTCTTGAGCAAACCGGGATTGTGGATGCAGAAGATTACAACGAAGGAACCAACGGACGATATGATTGAAGTGGCAATTGCAGCGGTTGAAGCTGTTTTTGACTGGAAACAATATCTTCGTGAAAATGGAATTGAACTGGAAGAAGACCGCAGAAAAAGAGAAGAAGAAGCTCGTGTACTTGCAAAGTTGAAAGAAACACACGGGGAAGGTAAAGGTTCAGGATACAATTGGAAATTTTAGCAAAAAATGTGTTAAAAGAAGGGGAGCAATTACTGCAACAGGCAGAAATTGCAGACTACAAAATTGATAATATGCTCTTGGCAGAACATTTTCTGGGGGTGACCAGAAACAGTCTTTTTCTAAGACCGGATTTGACGGTTTCAGAAGAAAAAAGTCAGGAGTACCTGGAGGCGGTTCGGCGCAGATGCACCAAGATTCCGTTACAGCATATTACCGGAGTACAGGAGTTCATGGGACTGGAGTTTTCGGTGAATGAGCATGTGCTGATTCCGAGACAGGATACGGAAGTGTTGGTGGAAAAAGTTCTGAGCGATATAAAAAACATTCCGTCGGTAACGGTACTGGATATGTGTACCGGCTCCGGATGTATTGCGATTTCCATTGCAAAACTTTCAGACAATGCACAGGTCAGTGCTGCTGATATTTCGGAGAAAGCATTGCAGAAGGCAAAAGAAAACAATCAAAAAAACGGAACCGCGGTTCAATTGATTCACTCGGATTTGTTTGAAAAGATTGAAGGAACCTTTGATGTGATTGTATCTAATCCGCCCTATATCAGAACTGCAGTGATTCAGGAACTGATGGAAGAAGTAAAAGATCACGATCCGTGGATTGCCCTGGACGGGCATGAAGATGGGCTGGACTTTTACAGGGAAATTACGAAAGAAGCAAAAAAACATTTAAACCCTGAAGGAAAGATTTATTATGAAATTGGATTTGATCAGGGCGCAGATGTTCAAAAGATATTAGAACAAAACGGGTTCCGGGACATTCACATCTTAAAGGATTTGTCCGGGAATGACAGAGTTGTTTATGGAGGAATAAAATAATGTTTGATAAGTTGGAAGATATTTTACAAAGATATGAAGAAATTATGGAACAGATTAATGATCCAAACGTTGTAAATGATCAGAACAATTATAGAAAAATCATGAAAGAGCAAAGTGATCTTGCTCCAATCGTTGAAGCATATAAAGCATATAAGGAAGCAAAACAGACGGTTGAAGACAGCCTGATGATTTTGGATGAAGAGTCTGATGATGAATTAAGAGAACTTGCCAAAGAAGAAATGAATGAGGCAAAGAATCAGATTGCTAAATTGGAAGAAGAATTAAAGATTCTTTTATTGCCAAAGGATGAAAATGATGACAAGAACGTTGTTGTTGAAATCCGTGGTGGTGCAGGTGGAGATGAAGCTGCGTTGTTTGCAGCAGAACTTTACAGAATGTACTGCATGTACGCAGAATCCATGCGTTGGAAAACAGAATTAGTAGATATTAATGAAAACGGAATCGGTGGATTCAAGGAAGTTGTATTTATGGTAAACGGTCAGGGCGCTTACTCCAAGTTGAAGTATGAGAGTGGGGTACACCGTGTACAGCGAGTTCCGGTTACCGAGTCCGGCGGAAGAATTCATACGTCTACAGCGACTGTAGCAGTAATGCCGGAAGCAGAAGAAGTAGATGTTGAAATCGATATGAATGATTGCCGTTTTGATGTGTTTAGAGCATCCGGTAACGGTGGACAGTGTGTCAATACAACAGACTCTGCTGTACGTTTAACACATATCCCAACCGGAATCGTGATTTCATGTCAGGATGAAAAATCCCAGTTGAAGAATAAAGATAAGGCATTGAAAGTACTTCGTGCAAGACTTTATGAATTAGAATTACAGAAAAAGCAGGATGAAGAATCTGCAGCCAGAAAGAGTCAGATTGGTACCGGAGACCGTTCCGAAAAGATTCGTACTTACAACTTCCCACAGGGAAGAGTAACAGACCACCGAATCAAGTACACTTCACACCGTTTGGAACAGATTTTAAATGGTGATATTGCAGAGATTATTGACAGTTGTATTGCAGCAGATCAGGCTGCAAAATTAGCACAGGTAAATGAAGAGTAATAGTTGTTTCAAGAACACTTTTTTGATATAATTATCTCGGTGTGCGTAGGAGGAAACCTATGACAAATATGACGGATTTACACAACCATATTTTGTTTGGTGTCGATGATGGTGCGGATACGTTGGAGACTTCCATGGAGATTATAAAAAGGGAGTATGAGCAGGGCGTTCGCAATATTATTTTCACTCCGCATTTTCACTTTGGAGAGTGCATGCCAAACAAAAAACTGGTAGAAGACAATTTTGAAAAAATAAAAGCAGCAGTGGCAAAGGTTTATCCGGATATGTCCTTATATCTTGGAAATGAAATCATGGCGTGCAATGATATGATTGCATTGCTGGATCGTGGAGATATTAGAACCCTGGCAGGAAGTCGATATGTGCTGGTGGAATTTTATCCCGGAGTCAGAGCCGCAGAGTTGGAAAAATATCTGAGAGATTTGTTAAATGGTGGTTATATACCAATCATTGCCCATTGCGAAAGATACAGTTGCCTTCGAAAACGAATCGGTGTACTGAACAAAGAACTGCTGAAACACTTTATTGAAATGGGGGCTTACCTTCAGGTTAATGCATCCAGTGTTTTCGGAAGAGATAAAAAGTTTATTCGGAGACTGATTGAAGAAAATATGCTTTACTTTGTCGGAACAGATGCGCACAGTACCGGGAAACGAGGTGTTTTCTGGAAAGAGTGTCTGGCGCAGCTGGAAAAGAAATGCAGTCCGGGATACATTCAATGGCTTTGCGTTGAAAATCCTAAAAAAGTTATTGCAGACGAATATATGAATTGAGAGGACTAAAAATGGACGTAGAAAACAGCAGAAACGAGATAGAAATTGACCTTCGAGGATTATTTACGGCAATCTTAAACCGTATGATGATTATTATTCTTGTAGGAATTCTGGTTGGTGGTATTGTATTTGCCTACACAGAATACTTTGTTGATGAACAGTATGTAGCGAAAACAAAGGTATATATTATTACCCATCAGGATCCGAATTCCGAAGGACTTACTACCAATGACCTTGCTTTTGCATCATATCTTGCAAACGACTATCAGGTGTTATTGACCAGTGATCCTGTATTGCAGGAAGTGAAGGATGAATTAGACCTTGAGCAGAGCATTGAAGCTTTAGCGGGAATGATTGAGGTTGAATTGATTGAAGATACCCGTGTCATGGAAATTTCCGTTACAAGTACGGATCCGAAACTTGCACAGAAGATTGCAAATAAGGTTCGTGACGTGGCCAATGAAAAGACCAAGAACGTTATGGAAGGAATTGAAGCGGTAAATGCTATCGATGAAGCGAAACTTCCGACCAGTCCATCCAGTCCGAATGTTGAAAAGAACACCATGCTTGGTTTTGTATTAGGCTTTGGATTATCTATTCTTGTCGTTGTTGTAATGTTCATTTTGGATGATACAATTAAGAATCCGGATGATATTGAAAAGCACTTAGGTTTAAGTGTTCTTGCAGCAATTCCGTTGAAGAGCGCCGATTCGAAGGGCGGTTACGGATATGGCTACGGTTATGGATACGGACATGCTCCGAATGCGAATAATAAAAAATCTGACAGTGATGACACTGCGGAAAAACAGAATAAATAAGGAGGGAGTATAGAAGATGTTAAATATTAATCTTGAAAAAGTTGCAGATTTAGATTTCAAAACAAGAGAAGCCTATAAAACCCTCCGAACGAACGTACAGTTCTGTGGAGATGATGTTAAGGTAATATCATTGACCAGTTGTATTCCGAATGAAGGAAAATCCATGGTTGCTTTTAACCTTGCGATTTCCATTGCGGATTCCGGTAAAAAGGTATTGTTTATTGATGCCGACTTACGTAAGTCCGTTTTGATTGGTCGTTATAAGATTAATAAGGCCATCAAAGGTTTGACACAGTTCCTTTCCGGGGTTGCGGAATTGGATGAAGTG
The DNA here is from genome assembly GCA_016292095.1 of Eubacterium sp. GTDB lineage: Bacteria > Bacillota > Clostridia > Lachnospirales > Lachnospiraceae > Eubacterium_G. The sequence goes on from JAEFAB010000026.1 coordinate 14,719, forward strand.
AAATATGCAACCAATATTGAAAATCTGGATATGATTATTTCCGGACCGGTACCACCAAATCCGGCGGAATTGTTAAATGGAAAGAAGTTTGATGAACTGGTAGCAGCTGCCAGAGAAAACTATGATTATGTAATTATCGATACACCGCCAATCGGACAGGTTATCGATCCAGCCATTGTTGCACCGAAGACAGATGGTGTTATTTTCCTGATTTCACAGTCAAACATCAGTTACAAGTATGCACAGAAGCAGATTGAACAGATGAAAAAATCAGGATGTAAGCTTTTAGGTGCAGTATTGAATAAAGTTGATCCGGAAGATAAGGGAAGCTACTACAGTGGTTATTATCAGAAGGGATACGGTTCAAATTACGGTTATGGTTATGGACATAACAAAGGATATTATAAATAAGTTTTGAAAAAAACACCTGTGAATGTCCATGGGTGTTTTTTGTAATATGAAGCAAGGAGAGTCAATGAAAGAGACAGAAGGAATTCCACAAAAAGAGCGTTATGAAATTGCAGATTTGCGGGTTCTCATGACCACATATTACAGACGGATGCAGGAAAAAGCGAAGAAGTATCTGGCGAAGGAAACCTGGGATGAAGATCAGGCAGATATTGAGATTGCTTTGACGAAGGAACGATTGCAGGAAGTCAATGAAGAGTCGGAACAGAAAATGCCGTTAGAGAGCTGGGAATATATCGGAACCGGGGAGGTTTTTCATCGCAAGGTGTTGTCTTTTCACGGGTGTATGCTTCATGCATCAGCGGTAATGGTGGACGGTTACGTGTATTTGTTTTCGGCTGACAGCGGAACGGGAAAGTCGACCCATACTGCTTTGTGGAAACAATACTTCGGTGATAAAGCGGTTATTGTCAATGACGACAAGCCAACACTGCGTTGTATTGACGGATGTTGGTATGTTTTCGGAACGCCTTGGAGCGGGAAAACGAATTTAAATACCAATACCAGAGGAAAACTGGGGGCGATTGTTTTTTTGGAACGCTCGAAAGAAAATTGGATTCGGGAAATTTCAGTGGCTGATGCCATTCCAAAATATATGAAACAGACGGTTAGAACTGCAAAGAATGAAGAACGGATGGAATTGATTCTGAAGCACATGGAGGAAATTCTTGTAGATACGCCGTTGTATCAGATGGGATGTAACATTAGTGAAGAGGCAGTGAAAACAGCTTACGAAAAAATCAGAAGAGTATAGGGAAATAGAATGAAGATTAAAGATGGATTTATTTTAAGAAATATTGCCGGAAATTATGTTGTGGTTCCGGTGGGGGCGGAGAATATTGATTTTAACGGAATGATTAGTTTAAATCAGTCCGGTGCTTTTCTTTTTGAAAAACTGCAGCAGGAGATTACAAAAGAGGAATTAATTCAGGAAGTACTTTCTGTTTATGATGTTTCTGAAGAACAGGCAAAACAGGATGTTGAAATGTTTATTCAAAAGGCCAAAGAGGAGGGATTGTTTGAATAAAGTAGTTTCAATGGATGAAATGATGCCAATTATAAAGAGTCAATTGGAAGACGGTGGAAAAGCGACGTTTACCCCGAAAGGGAAAAGTATGCTTCCGTTGCTTCGGGATGGAATGGATCGGGTTACAATCGCTAAGCCGGTTTTTCCACTGAAAAAATATGATATCGTTTTATATCAGAGGAATAACGGGGACTATGTCCTTCATCGAATTGTAGAAACCGGACAGGGAACCTATGTCCTTCGGGGAGACGGACAGTATGTGAAAGAATACGGTGTGGAGGAACGGCAGATTATCGGTGTGGTAAAGCACTTTATGAGAGAAGGGAAAACCTATTCCTGCAAAGGATTTCTGTATGGGCTTTCCGTAAGAATCTGGTGCCATACGGTATCCATTCGAAAGAACTATAGAAGAGGGAGACGGATTTTAGGCAGGATCAAGCGTAAAATCTTTGGATAAAGATGAAAGAATCAAAGGGATTATATTGGATTATTAATCATAGTAAGGGTTATCGAGGTAAGATTATTGCCTTAAGTCTGTTTAATGTTCTTCTGGCACTTGCCAACACTTCTCTGGCAGTTGTCAGCAAATATGCATTGGATGCGGCGCAAAAAGCGGCAGAGGTACCACAGGGTGATGTACGCTCCCATTATATTAAGATGGTTGTGGTTTTCGGTGTGGTTTTATTTCTGATTATTGTGGGAAGAATTGCCTTGAGAATTATTAATCAGAGTTTAAACATCCGAACTCAGGCAGGACTTGAAATGGAAATGCGCTCGGAGCTGTTTTCAGGAATTCTATCCAAGCGGTTTGAAAAAATCAATTCCTATCACAGTGGGGAACTGATGAACCGAATTACCAGTGATATCAAGATTATTACAGATGGAATGACCGGAATTATTCCGGATATGATTTATTATATTACCCAGTTTGTCGGTGCTTTTGTCGTATTGATTTCCTTCGATTGGAAATTCACGCTGGTATTTTTGGTGGGTGGAAGTTTAGTTTCGGCGGTAACATTGCTGTTTAGAAAGAAATTGAAAAATCTCCACAAAGAAGTTCAGGAAACCGACGGAAAAGTCCGTTCTTTCTATCAGGAAGCGATTGAGAGCTTGTTGGTGGTAAAGACTTTTGGCGTGGAAGAACAGTTTTCCCAAAAAGGGGATCAGCTGCAGGATATAAATTATCGGGCAAAGATGAAACGAAGAACCATCAGCATTCTTGCCAATGCCGGTTTTTCTTTTGTGTTTAATGCCGGATATTTCTTTGCATTGATTTGGTGTGCGTTGCAGGTTTGCTGGAAAACAATGTCCTTTGGTACATTGACTGCTGTGTTGCAGCTCGTTTCCCAGTTGCAAATGCCGTTTGTGAACGTAACCAAGGTCATTCCGCAGTATTATGCAATTGTGGCCTCTGCAGAACGAATTATCGAAATTGAAAATGTAGAAGAAGAACTTCGCAGCAGAGAAGCCATTGATGTGGATGATTATTACAGAAGATTAAAAGAAATCAAGTTTGAAAATATAAAATTCAATTATGGCAGAGAAAGCGTTTTGGAAGAAGGAAATGCTTCCCTGAAGAAAGGTGATTTTGTCGCACTTCGCGGAATTTCCGGAATCGGTAAAAGTACACTGATGAAAATGCTTCTTGGTGTCTTTAATCCAAAGGAAGGAACCATTCGTCTCTTCTATGATGATGGTAGTTTTCAGGATGCCGGAACGGATACAAGAGGATTGTTCTCATACGTTCCCCAGGGAAACTATTTGTTCAGCGGAACGTTGCGGGAGAATATTTTAATGGTCAATCCAAATGCCACTGAGGCGGAAATTGAAGATGCACTGCGAACCAGCGATATTTTGGATTTTGTGAAAAAATTGCCGGATGGATTGGATACGGTTATTGGTGAAAAAGGCCTGGGTATTTCTGAAGGACAGGCACAAAGACTTGCGATTGCCAGAGCGTTGTTGAGTAACGCGCCGATTATCCTGCTGGATGAGGCAACTTCAGCGTTGGATGCGAAAACAGAGGAGCATGTGCTTAACAACATTCAGAAGTTGCAAAAAAAGACCTGTATTATTATCACTCACAAGAAAGCAGCGTTGCAGGTATGTAATAGAGAATTTATTATCGACAATAAGAAATTGACTTGTATTGTCCGTTAGAGGAAAGGAAAGAAAGAGTAATGAAAAAAGGAATCGTTTTAAAATCGTCTATGCGGGTGTTGGCAGTGTTACTGGCATTGGTCATGACATTGTTTACAGGATGTACCTTTAGCGAAAACAGTAGCCAACAGAGTCGGACGGAACAACAGATTGTATCCATTGAGCGAGATACGACGGTAAAACAAAACAATAAGCAAAAGAGCGAAAAGCAGAAGCAGACAAAACAGCAGAAAAAAACTGAAAAGCAGACGAAAAAAAAGACAGAGAAAAAGAAGTCTAAGAGCGAAGAACCGGAACAGAAACATTCCAAGGAAGTGGACAAGAACGGTTCTTACACTTCTGCAGAAGATGTGGCTAATTACATTCACCAATATGGAAAACTTCCAAATAACTTTATTACAAAGAATGAAGCAAAGCAGTTAGGCTGGCAGGGGGGTTCCGTAGAACGTTACGCACCGGGGAAATGTATTGGCGGAGACTACTTTGGAAACTATGAAGGAAAGCTTCCAAAGGCAGCAGGAAGAAAGTACTATGAATGTGACATCGATACGCTAGGTGCGGATGAGAGAGGTCCGAAGCGATTGATTTATTCAACCGACGGATTAATTTTCTATACGGAAAATCATTATGCAAGTTTCAGACAATTATATTAATTGAGGAGAAGGACAATGGATTATGTTTTAGATTTTCAGGGAATCAATGATTTGAAAGAAATTCACGGAATGTTGGCAGATGTATTTGAATTCCCGAAATATTACGGAAAAAATCTGGATGGATTTTATGATTTAATGTCTTCCAGAATTAATGATATGAAGATTATCGTGCGCAATTCCCAAAAGGAAGATGAGCGATTGAATGAGTATCTGAATCAACTGAAAGCGGTGTTGTTGGATTTGGAAAACGAATGTGAGAACATCCTTGTGGAGATTGAAAGCTAATGAAAAAAGAGCCGGTATGATTGCATGGAAAAGCAGTATCGGATTTGTAAAAAGATGCCATCTATTATATAATAGTAAGGATGGAGATATTCTAAACAATGGAGGAGAATTATGGGCAAATATTTTGGAACAGACGGATTTAGAGGAGAAGCAAACGTAAATCTTACAGCAATGCATGCATTTAAAGTGGGACGTTTTCTTGGTTGGTATTATGGACGTTATCATAAGTGTTCCGTAGCAATCGGAAAGGATACCCGTCGAAGCAGTTATATGTTTGAAGATGCTTTATCAGCAGGTTTAACATCTACAGGAGCAGATGTTTACTTGTTGCATGTTACGACAACACCAAGTGTTTCTTATGTTGTCAGCACAGAGGATTTCGATTGCGGTATTATGATTTCAGCCAGCCACAACCCATTCTATGACAATGGAATTAAGTTGTTAAATGGCAAGGGTGAAAAAATGGAACAGGAAATCATCGATCAGATTGAGGAATATATTGATGCAGATTTTGACAGTATTCCATATGCAGTAGGCGAAAAGATTGGTAGAACTGTGGATTACTTCGCAGGAAGAAACCGTTACATGGGATATTTAATGACATTGGCAAAGCATTCCTTTAGAAATATTAAAGTTGGATTGGATTGTTCTAACGGAAGTGCTTCTGCAATTGCAAAAAGTGTATTTGATGCGTTAGGCGCTGAAACACATGTTATTCATGCAGAACCAAACGGAACAAATATCAACATGGGCTGTGGTTCAACACATATTGAAGAACTTCAGAAATTCGTTATTGGAAATCATTTAGATATTGGTTTTGCATATGATGGCGATGCAGATCGTTGTTTCTGTGTAGATGATGAAGGTCATATTGTAAACGGAGATTTAATTCTTTATGTTTGCGGTACTTACATGAAAGAAAACGGCGAACTGGACAACAATACCGTTGTTACAACCATTATGTCTAACATTGGTCTTTACAAAGCATTCGATGCCATGGGAATTGATTATGAAAAGACGGATGTGGGTGACAAGTACGTTTATGAATGCATGAGAAATAATAACTATCGTCTTGGTGGAGAAGAATCCGGACATATTATTTTCAGTAAATATGCTACAACAGGAGACGGTATTTTAACATCCATTAAGTTAATGGAAGTTATGCTTTCATCCAAGAAAAAAATGTCAGAGCTGATTAATCCGGTAACAATTTATCCACAGGTATTAAAGAATATCAGAGTGGCAAGCAAGCCGGAAGCAAGAGCTGATGCAGACGTTCAGAAGGCAGTGGATGCCGTAACAGAAAAACTGGGAGACAACGGTAGAATTTTAGTTCGTGAAAGCGGAACAGAACCGGTGATCCGTGTTATGGTGGAAGCAAAAACAGAGCAGGAAGCGGAAGCTTATGTGGATGAAGTGATTGCAGTAATTAAAGAAAAAGGTCATGCCGTTGAAAAATAACAGATTACATACGAAGGGAAAAGTCTTGGGCGTTCGAATGGTGTTATTTTGTCTCATCCTTTGGTGGATGATTACAATTTTTGGTTTTTCTTCAGCGACAGCGACAGAATCATCATCGTTAAGTGATAAAATTACAGAACGGATTGTAAAAATCATTGAACCGGACTTTTCAGAACTCAGTACAGAACAGCAGGAAGAATTGTTTAATAAAGTTAGCTTTTGTGTCCGAAAGACAGGGCATTTTGGAGAATATGCAATTCTCGGACTGCTGGTGGGAGGATTCCTGCTTACCTTTGATTGGATTGGACAGAAGATTAGACGAATCTTGTTTTCTGAGGGATTTGGAATTCTATATGCAGTGACGGATGAATTTCATCAGGGATTTGTAGATGGAAGAAGTCCTCAGGTACGGGATGTGATTATCGATGCCTTGGGCTTTTTGCTGGCGTTATGTTTTATAATCCTTCTGATTTCGATTCATCAGGTCAGGAGAAAAAACTCCAAAGAAAAGGAACAGAATTTAGTGTCATAAGAGGTAAATAAAATGAGAGAATGGGAAAAATATATTAGAAAAGTAACACCATATACTCCGGGAGAACAGCCGAACAAAGAGAATATGGTAAAGCTGAATACCAATGAGTGTCCGTATCCACCATCACCAAAGGTGGATGAAATTATGAACAATTTCAATACGGACTTATTACGATTATATCCGGCTCCGGATGTAGGACCGTTGGTACGTGCCATTGCTCATTATTACGGTGTTTCAGAAAAACAGGTTTTTGTCGGCGTAGGTTCCGATGATGTTTTGGGAATGGCTTTTCTGACATTCTTTAATTCAGAGAAACCAATCTTATTCCCGGACATTACGTATTCTTTTTATGATGTGTGGGCAGAGTTGTTCCGCATTCCATATCAGACTATTCCGGTAAATGACCGTTTTGAAATTAATATTGAAGATTATAAGATCCCAAACGGTGGGGTGATTTTTGCAAATCCAAATGCACCGACAGCGATTGAAATGCCATTGGACTCTATTGAGAAACTGATTCAGGACAATCAGGACTCGATTGTGATTGTGGATGAAGCTTATGCAGATTTCGGCACAGTAACCGCAAGAGATTTACTGCCAAAGTACGAAAATCTTCTGGTTACCGGAACATTTTCGAAATCAAGAGCTATGGCAGGAGCGAGAATCGGATTCGCCATCGGTAGTGAAGAACTGATTACGGCAATGCAGAATGTTAAATTCGCATACAATTCCTATACTATGAATCAGCCGGCGATTTTAGCAGGCGTGGAAGCAATTAATGATGATGCTTATTTCAGAACTATTCGCGATAAGATTGTTGCAACCAGAGAAAACGCAAAGAAGAAGCTTGCAGAAATGGGCTTTGAAGGAACAGAGTCCAGAACAAACTTCCTGTTTGTAACACACAAGACAGTACCTGCAAAAGAAATTTTTGATTTCTTAAAGAGCAAGGATATTTATGTCAGATACTGGAATAAACCGAGAATTAACAATTACTTGCGAATTACCGTCGGAACTGATGAGGAGATGGAAAAACTATATCAGGCATTAGCTGAAATATTATAAAGAATATAAAAAACCTGCATTGGTCATACCAATACAGGTTTTTATTTTTGGGAGGCACTCATCATAAAAAATTTAACAAATAGTTTACATAATGTCTTAACTTTTCTAAAAAAATAGTGTAAAATAGAATTAGCAGTCAACAAAGGAGAGTGCTAATCGCTCTTTTGGGGAGAGGTTAAGACTGCGAGATAAAAAGTATTAAGGAGGTCCATGTGATGAATATTAGTAAGTTTACACAGAAGTCCCTGGAGGCGGTTCAGAACTGTGAAAAGGTTGCTGCAGAATATGGAAACCAGGAAATAGATCAGGAACATTTAATATATAGTTTGATTTCCCTGGAAGACAGCTTAATTACCAAGTTGATTGAGAAAATGGAAATTCAGGCACAACTGTTTTCAAACAGAGTTTTGCAGTTGATTGAAAAGAGACCAAAGGTGCAGGGAGGAAGCCCATACATTAGTCAGTCTCTGAACAGTGTATTAGTTTCTGCAGAAGATGAGGCAAAGCGAATGGGAGACGAATATGTTTCCGTTGAGCATCTTTTCCTGCAGTTAATCGGAAAGCCGAATAAAGAGGTGGCAAATCTCTTTAAAGAAATGGGGATTACAAGAGAAAAGTTTTTGGAGGCATTGCAGTCTGTTCGCGGAAACGTGAAAGTAACTTCCGATAATCCGGAAGGAACCTATGATGCATTGGCAAAGTACGGACAGGATTTGGTGGAAAGAGCCAGAGAGCAGAAACTGGATCCGGTAATTGGACGTGATGCGGAAATTCGAAATGTGATTCGTATTTTGTCCAGAAAGACAAAGAACAATCCGGTGCTGATTGGAGAACCCGGTGTAGGTAAAACCGCAGCAGTAGAAGGGTTAGCACAGAGAATTGTCCGAGGCGATGTACCGGAAGGATTAAAGGATAAGAAAGTGTTCGCATTGGATTTAGGTTCCATGCTTGCCGGAGCAAAGTACCGAGGCGAATTTGAAGAACGTCTGAAGGCTGTGTTGGAAGAGGTAAAAGGAAGCAATGGAGAAATCATTCTTTTCATTGATGAACTCCATACCATAGTAGGAGCCGGAAAAACAGACGGCGCGATGGATGCCGGAAATATGTTAAAACCAATGCTTGCCAGAGGAGAACTGCATTGCATCGGTGCTACAACCTTGGATGAGTACAGAGAGTACATTGAGAAAGATAAGGCGTTAGAGCGAAGATTTCAGCCGGTGTTGGTGAACGAGCCAACAGTGGAAGATACCATTTCCATTCTACGTGGATTGAAAGAACGCTATGAAGTATTCCACGGTGTTAAAATTCAGGATGGTGCACTGGTAAGTGCGGCAACCCTTTCAGACCGTTACATTACAGACCGATTTTTGCCGGATAAAGCAATTGATCTGGTGGATGAAGCCTGTGCATTGATCAAGACAGAAATGGATTCTATGCCGACAGAAGTGGATGAACTGCGACGGAAAGTCATGCAGATGGAAATTGAAGAAGCTGCATTGAAGAAAGAAACGGATAATCTCAGCAAAGAACGTCTGGAAGAATTGCAGAAAGAACTGGCCGAAGAACGGGACGAATTAAACAGCAGAATGGCACAGTGGGAGAATGAAAAGAACTCCGTAAACCGTTTGCAGGAACTGAGAGAACAGGTTGAAACTGTAAAGAAAGAAATCGAAAAGGCACAAAGTGCTTACGATTTAAATCGTGCAGCCGAATTGCAGTACGGACAGCTTCCGCAATTGGAAAAACAGCTGGAAGAAGAGGAACAGCGCACGAAAGAAAAAGATTTAAGTCTTGTTCGTGAAGCAGTTACCGAAGAGGAAATTTCAAGAATTATTTCTCGCTGGACCGGAATTCCGGTTTCAAAATTGTCGGAAACTGAACGAGAAAAGACCTTGCATTTGGATGAACAGCTTCATAAACGTGTGATTGGACAGGATGAAGCTGTAACAAAAATTACAGAATCCATTATTCGTTCTAAAGCTGGAATTAAAGATCCGGGAAAACCAATCGGTTCCTTCTTGTTCCTTGGACCAACCGGTGTCGGAAAAACCGAACTGGCAAAATCCCTGGCGGAAAATCTTTTTGATGATGAAAGCAATATGGTCCGCATTGATATGAGTGAATACATGGAGAAGCACAGTGTATCCAGATTAATCGGAGCGCCTCCGGGATATGTTGGCTATGATGAAGGCGGTCAGCTCACCGAAGCGGTACGAAGAAAACCTTATTCCGTTGTCTTATTTGACGAAGTGGAAAAGGCGCATCCGGACGTATTCAATGTATTGCTTCAGGTGTTGGATGATGGCCGTATTACAGATTCTCAGGGAAGAACGGTGGACTTTAAAAACACCATTCTCATTATGACATCTAACCTTGGTTCTGCATATTTGCTGGAAGGCATTGATGAGCAGGGCAATATCAAGGCTGAAAACGAACAACAGGTTATGGAAGAATTACGGATGAACTTCCGACCGGAATTTTTGAACCGCTTGGATGAAATTATTATGTTCAAGCCGTTAACAAGAGAGAACATTGGTGGCATTGTTGATTTGGTTGTGAAAGAATTAAATGAACGTCTGGAAGATAAAGAGTTGGCAGTGGAACTTACCGATGCGGCAAAGAAATTTGTGGCAGACAATGGTTACGATCCGATTTACGGAGCAAGACCACTGAAGCGTTATATCCAGAAAAATGTGGAAACACTTGCTGCCAGAGTGATTCTGGAAGGAAAGGTTCATGTAGGAGATACCATTGTTTTTGATGTGGTAGATGGAAAATTGGTTGTGAAATAATATGTAAAGGAAAAGTAATATATGAAAAAGTCAGGAGATTGTTTTAATTCTCCTGACTTTATTGTTATTCTAAATCAAATTTTATATTTTTACTTTTTTTGTGACCGGCAGATAACTTTTCGTCGATAGAAATGCATCGACAAACAACTTCACCAAATCCGTACAAAATAGATGTGGTAAAAATAGTGCCAAGTAACAAAATAAAAACGACCTTAAGCTTGTAAGTGATTTCTAAAAAAAGCATTTCTTTGACAAGATCTTCTTTATTTTCGGAAGTGTCGGAGGTGTCGGAGATGCTATCGGCAGACTCGGCACCGGTTATTGTGTCGTTCAATTGCCTATAACGCGGATTTGAATTAAGTAAACCGGTAGGTTCACTTATAATAAAAATAATAATTGCTATAATGCAAATTGAGGCGTAAATGAGCGACATGATTTTTATAATGGTACCAACTGAAAAATTTCCTTTAATCATAAATAACTCCTTTCCTTTATAAATAGTGAATGATTTTAACTTAAGTATATTAGAGGGGAAAATCGTAGTCAACAATTCAGAAAGAAAAGGATAAGGATAAGGGTAAGGGAAATAAAAAGTTGAGAAAAACATACTACAATGATATACTTTATAAGGTTATTAAGTATTGAAAAGTTAGGAGAAATTATGTCGAAACCAATTAAGTATCTTATTGTATTTTTAATATCAATGGTTCCAATCGTGGAAATCAGAGGAGCTGCACCGGTAGGGCTGAACACCTATCACTTGCCGGTATTGCAGACATATATTGTTGCAATTCTTGGAAATATGCTTCCGGTACCTTTTATTTTCTTTTTTGCAAGAAAAATTCTTGTGTGGGGAAAAGATAAGAAAGTGATTGGAAAGTTCTTTACTTTTTGTTTAACAAAAGGAGAAAAGGGTGGTCAGAAACTGACAGAAAAGGCGGGGCGTGGCCTTTATTTCGCATTGTTCTTATTTGTTGGAATTCCACTTCCGGGAACAGGTGCCTGGACAGGAACATTGGCAGCAAGCATTTTGGATATGGATTTTAAGAAGAGCGTGGCGGCTTGTATGGCAGGGGTGGTTCTTGCCGGTATCATTATGGGAGCCGGAATTACAGGTCTTTTAAAAGTGATTGGATTCTAAAAGGAGAAGAAGATGGCTAAAAACTATTATGGAATGAACAAGAATAATAAAATGATGTCAAACCGAGGCGACCAGTATGTGCCGGAAGGTTTTGGGAAAATTGTAATGATGATTACTGCACCCGCAGCAATTTTATCAGTAACTTCTGTTTTAATGCTGTTTCTTCTGAGAGGAAATGCACAGGGAATTGCTATGGCAGTGGCGTTGATTTCCTTTGCAATTGCTTTCGTAGGAAGTATTCTGTTGGTGGTGGATGTGGTTCGGTTTAATCGCAAACAATCCAAACAGTTTGACAAGGAAGCAGGTCCGAAGCAGCTGGATATTATGCGAATCGTTCATATGATCATTGGAATGATTGGTGGAATTATTATTGGTTATTTAATATGGGGGATAAGATAATGGGAGATTTACCAAAGGATCCGGTAATGCTTTTAAGTGTGGTAAATACAAACTTGAGAGATTACTATTCAAATCTGGATGAATTTTGCAAAGCAAAAGATGTGGAAAAAGAAACACTGGTGGAAAAATTACGCTCAATTAATTATGAGTACAATGAAGAAACAAATCAGTTTGTGTAGGATGGGGGATTTGATGCATCAGGGTTATAGTCTGTCGGATAAAATAGACAAAAAAAACGGTATTAGCAATGATGTTGCTGATACCGTTTCTGTGCTTTTTATCGTTCTGTCAAAGGAATATAATCATGTTTCTTAATTACATTCTTATATGCCGGACGAATAATCTTTCCGGCGTTAATGAGCTCTTCAATACGATGAGCACTCCATCCTGCCATACGAGCAGAAGCAAACATTGGTGTGTAAAGGGCATCCGGAAGTCCTAACATGGAATAAACAAATCCGCTGTAGAAGTCTACGTTGGCACTAACCACCTTATTTCTGCGGTGACCCTTGGAAATAATCGCAGGAGCAAGGCGTTCCACATTCTGATAAAGTTGGAATTCGTCCATGCGTCCTTTTTCTTTTGCAAGCTTTTCTGTTAAGCCCTTCAACAGCTTAGCTCTAGGATCGGAAATTGCATAAACAGCATGACCTATACCGTAAATTAAACCGGACTTGTCAAATAATTTCTTATCTACAAGGCCCTGAAGATAGCTGGAAATTTCTTCATCATCATCCCAGTTATCAATAGTGTCTTTCATATGATCGAACATCTGCTTTACCTTAATATTTGCACCACCGTGCTTTGGTCCTTTCAGAGAACCTAAGGATGCGGCAATGGCAGAGTAAGTATCTGTTCCTGAAGAAGAAACAACGTGGTTGGTGAAGGTAGAATTGTTACCACCACCGTGCTCTGCATGAAGAACTAATGCCAAGTCCAACAATTTTGCTTCCAAGTGTGTATAAGAGCCATCTGGTCTTAATAAACGTAAAATATTTTCTGCCGTGGATAAATTAAGGTCCGGATTGATAATATGTAAATTACCACCATTGTGATAGTGCTCGTGAACCTGATAACCATAAACTGACATTAATGGAACGCGGGCAATCAGACTTAAACTCTGGCGTAAAACATTGGAAATGGATGTATCATCTGGATTTTCATCCCAAGCATAGAGGGAGAGCACACAACGAGCCAAAAGGTTCATCATATCACGTCCCGGTGCTTTCATAATAATATCTCGAACGAAACTGGTTGGAAGTGTACGATACTGAGCCAATACCTGATTGAAGTTCTCCAAACGTTTTTGTGTAGGTAATTCTCCGAAAAGAAGAAGATAAGTTGTTTCTTCAAAACCAAAACGGTCTTCTGCCAAAAAACCCTGAACAATATCTTCAATGTCAATTCCACGATAGTAAAGTTTTCCCTCACAAGGAACTGATTTACCGTCAATAATGTCAAAAGAATGTACGTCACCGATTTCCGTCAGACCGGTTAAAACACCTTTTCCGGTAATACGGTCACGCAAGCCTCTTTTTACATCATAAGTATCATATAAATTGGGATCAATAGAAGAATTGGTTACACAACGGTCAGCATATTTGTTAATCTGAGTTGTTAAAGCATCTTCACTCATCCCGGTATATTTTTCTAATAACATAAACAGTCTCCTTTATTCAAAAGTCTATTTTTCCTCGACAATCAAATATTTTACCATAAATTGAAAGATTTCTCAAATTGCATAGGATGTAGTTCACGGATAATTTGATAAAAAAGTGCAATTGGAATAAGAACTGGCGTAGAAGAATAAAACATTTTGTGGTAAAATGAAGGGTGGACTGCTATGAGATTTAATCTTTCAGCAGGAAACAAGACAAGTGAAAGAACAATCAGGAGTCAAACATGGATTTATTTGATTACGCCAGAAATCTACACAGTGAAAAAGAATCTCCGCTTGCCAGCAGGCTTCGACCAAGAACTTTGGAAGAAGTGGTAGGACAGGAGCATATCATTGGAAAAGATAAATTATTATATAGAGCAATTAAGGCAGATAAGATCAGTTCTGTTATTTTTTATGGACCGCCGGGGACTGGAAAGACTACATTGGCAAAGGTGATTGCTAATACTACTAGTGCGGAATTTACGCAGTTAAATGCTACCGTTGCAGGAAAAAAAGATATGGAAGCAGTTGTAGCACAGGCAAAGCAGACAGTAGCAATGAACGGTAGAAAGACGATTTTGTTTGTAGATGAAATTCATCGTTTTAACAAGGGACAGCAGGACTACTTACTTCCCTTTGTGGAAGATGGAACGGTGGTGCTGATTGGGGCAACTACGGAAAATCCTTATTTTGAAGTCAACACTGCGTTGATTTCCCGTTCTATCATTTTTGAGTTGAAACCATTGTCCTATGACAATATTAAAACGCTGATTGAACGGGCTGTTTATGATAAAGAGCGAGGAATGGGCGTCTATAATGCAGAAATATCAGAAGATGCAAAAAACTTTTTGGCAGGAGTTGCAAACGGTGATGCTAGAACAGCACTCAATGCAGTAGAACTTGGTGTGTTGACAACAGATCCGTCAGAAGACGGAAAAATCCATATTACCCTGGAAGTGGCGGAACAATGTGTTCAAAAAAGAGCGTTGCGCTATGACAAGGGGGGAGACAATCATTACGATACGATTTCCGCATTTATAAAAAGTATGCGAGGATCTGACCCGGATGCAGCGGTTTATTATCTGGCAAAAATGTTATATGCCGGTGAAAGCGTTGACTTTATTGCACGAAGAATTATGATTTGTGCAGCGGAAGATGTGGGAATGGCAGATCCAAATGCGTTGGTTGTGGCAAATGCAGCAGCACAGGCTGTGCATCAGGTGGGGATGCCGGAGTCTCAGATTATTTTATCAGAGGCTGCTATTTATGTGGCAACGGCACCGAAGAGCAATGCAGCATGCAATGCAATCTTTGCTGCTACAGAAAAAGTAAAGAATACAATTACCGCACCGGTTCCGACACATTTGCAGGATGCTCATTATGGTGGGGCTGCTAAACTGGGACATGGCATCGGATATCAATATGCCCATGACTTCCCGAATCATTATGTGAAGCAACAGTATCTTCCGGACGGTTTAACCGATTGTGTATTTTATGAACCGGGAGATTTGGGATACGAAGTGAAAGTAAAAGAGCATTTCAAAAAAATCAAAGGAGATGCTTAATCAGATAGACAAAGAGTAAAGAGGTACAATTGTGAAACTTTTGATGGAAAAACTGGCATCAGGAAATGCAAATTATGAAACGCCTGATGTGGAAATTTCAGAAAACAGAATTGCCGTGGAACTGCACGGTGGAGAAACCGTAGAAGGAGAAATCACAATAACCGGAAAGAATGGACTTCCGGTAAAAGGTGTGGCTTTTTCAACGGATGACCACGTGACCTTTGAGAACAATCAGTTTTACGGAGTGAATAATATATTACGCTATAAAATCAGCGGTAAAAATCTGTACGAAGGACAGGTCTGCAGCGGAACAATCAGCGTGATTACCACCGGTGGTGATTTTGCTATTCCGTTTGGGATTACAATTAAAAAAGATGAAGTGACATCGGCAGGTGGAAGCGTCAATACATTGCAGGATTTTCTTCAGCTTGTTCAGGAAAGCTATGATGAAGCGTTGCTTTTATTTATGTCCAAAGAATTCAGAACCTATTTCCTGAAAAAGGACAGCTATGGATATACTTTGTATAATCAGCTGATGAAAAATCATAACAGACATATTGCTATGGAAGAATTTCTGGTGGGAATGGGACTGAAAAAGCGCGTTACCATTCTGACGAAAGAAAATCTGAAAGAATTTACAAATATTGAAGACAATTATGCAGATGTAGTTGAAATACATAAGAATACCTGGGGATACGTTGACTTAGACGTAACCGTAGAAGGAGAATTCTTTTATAACTGTAAGGACAAGGTTAGCAGTGAAGAGTTCAACGGCAGAATTGCAGAATATAAATACTATATCAATGCAGCAAAACTTCACGGTGGAAGCAATCACGGAAGAATTACCTTTAAGAACGTCCACGAGTGTATCGTGTATGATGTGATTATTGTTAATCAGAAAGACAGCATTGAAGAGTATATCAGTGAAAAAAGAAATAACATGGGGCTGATTAAGAATTATCTGGATTTCCGTACCGGTAAAATCGACAGCTTTAAGTGGATGGATGAAATGAGCAGAATGGCAGATGAACGTCTTTCTTCCAATGGAAAAGATGTGGTAGGTCTTCTGGCAAAGGCTCATATTGCCATTGTTCAAAACCAGAATGAAGAAGCATCTTCATACTTAAATGAAGTTTCAGGAATTCTTGCGCTGAATAAAGAATACAGCGTAGAAGAATATTGCTTCTATCTTTATTTAAAAACTTTGCAGAAAAACAATCCGAATTATACCAGTGATATTAAGGATGAAATTAAGCAGTACTACGAAGGCGGACATGATACATGGCAGTTGCTTTGGATGCTCTTTTATATGGATGAACGATTTGAAGAAAATCCAAGTTTGAAATATACCATGATTAAGCGTCTGTTCGGAGATGGATGCTATAGTCCGGTAATGTATTACGAAGCGGCTAATATTATTGCCAAGCAGCCGGAGCTTTTACGAATTATCAATAAGTTTGAAATTCAGGTGTTAAACTTTGCCGGAAAATATCATATGGCAAATGAAGAATTGGCGAAGCAGGTTGCGGAACTGATGGTAAAGGAAAAGACTTTCCAGACAACGTACTTCCAAATCCTGACCCGTTTTTATGAAGACACGAAACAGGATGAAGTGCTGGGGGCAATCTGTTCCATGATTATCAATGGAGAAAAGAAGCAGCCGGAATACTTTAAGTGGTTGGAATTGGGCGTGCTCCATGACCTGAAGATTACCAATTTATATGAATATTACATTTACTCTTCGGACGTAACACAGTACAAACCGTTCGAACAGTCTGTATACAAATATTTCTCCTACGGTACAGATACTTTAGGAGAAAATAAAGATTATTTCTATGCGAATCTGATTATCAATATGAAGGATGATCCGATGTTTGCAAAATTCAGAGATGGATTGGAACGATATGCAACAGAACAGCTTCTGATGGGAAGAAATAATCGTTTCCTTCGTGTGATTTACAACATGGTTCTCACAAAGGATTTTGTTGTAGATGATATGGAAAGTAAATTGTCTCAGGTATTGAACACCTATGAGATTAGAGTGGACAATGAAAATATTAAATCTGTTGTTGTTTGTCACAAAGAAATGGAACATGTACAAATGGTTTCCGTGACAAACAAGAATGCGTATGTTCAGATTTATACAAAGAATCCGGTTATCGTCTTTGTAGACGGAAACGGAAACATTATGTCCAAAGTATCCTATGAGCTGGAACAGATGAAGATTGACATTCATCTGGAAGAACAGCGTTCCAACGATTTGGACGTCCTTCGTTATGTAGAAGAGATTATGGAACATCCGTTAGACCATCAGGGAGAAGTGGTGGAATTAAAGAGAGCTGTGGAAATGCAGGGAATCTCAAAACAGTACGAACTTGCATTAAAAGAATTCATTGTGGATTACTACTATAAGGGATTTGACAAGGGCGATTTGGATATTTATCTTCTCTCATTAAATATGGAAGAATTATCCATTCCATCCAGAAATAAGGTGATGGAAGTCCTCATTGAAAGAAATATGATTGAGATGGTGTACCCATATGTTGTACGCTATGGCTATCAGGGCATTGAAGTTGAATTATTGAAGAAGATGTGTCTGGAACTGGTAGAACGGGAGGAAATGAAGGACAACAAGTTGTTGGCCGAAATCTGTGGTGTTGTATTCCGAAACGGATGCAGAGAAGACAGCATTCTGGTCTATCTCGGAAAATACTACGAGGCAGGTTCTTTGGAACTGCAGCAGCTATTCCTTTCCATTCAGGCAAAGAAAATTGAAGATAATACGCTGGCAGAAAGACTGTTGATTCAGTATATTTTTGAGGCAAGCACTTATGATGGTATTTACAATATCTACCGGGAATATTTAAAATATCCAACCAATTCCATGGTGCGCAGAGCTTTCTATACCTATGTAACATTCAATTACTTTATTAAGAAAGTGCAGTGCCCGGATATTGTTTGGGAAATTCTGGAACAGGAATACAGCAATGGTTTCCAGACCACATTAATTACAAAAATTGCTTTTGTGGAAATTCTTTCCAAGAAGGATGAGTTGACAGAAAAGGAAATTGAAATCGCAAAGAAACTCATTGGTGATTTGGCAAAGAATCATATTAATCTGGACTTCTATAAGAAATTCAATAAATGGTTTAAAGTACCATTTGATTTGATTGATAAAACAATCATTGACTTCAGAACAAATCCAAAGCATAAAGTTTACATTGATTATCAAATCAAGACTGCTGAAGGGCATACGAAACGGGTCAATGAAGAAATGCGCAGCATTTATCAGGGAATCTTCACTAAAGAAATTATTATGTTCTATGGAGAAGAAATTAATTACAGCATTAAAGAATATTCTGATGAAGTCCCGAACGGAAAAGTTTTGGACAATTATTCAGTTCGAATTACAGATAAAAATACCTACAATGACGAGACCAGATTCGGCATGATTAACGGCATGATGATTTGCAGAAATCTCGGCAGAAATGAAGCGGCAAGAGAAATTATGCAGTCCTATGAACTGGATCGAATTGCCGGAAAAGATTTGTTTAAACTGTTGTAGGGTAGGAGGATGTTTTGGTTAAAGGTACAATTTTAGGAATAGATTTTTCAAAAGACTATACACAGTTAGCGTTCATTGATGAAAACGGAAATCCGGAATCCATCAGCTTTGGAACCGAAGACAATTATCTGATTCCTTCTGTGGTTTGTTACCACAAAAATCTGAAGGAATGGTATGCCGGAGAAGAAGCTGTAAACAAAGCGGAAATTCCGGACTGTGTCAGTTATGACTGTCTGCCGGAAATGCTTTTGGAAGACAGTGATGAGAAAAGCATTGAGATTATGAGTGCATACTTTTCTTATCTGTTGAAGATGGCTGAAAAACGATGTGATAATCAATCGGTAAAGAATATCCTGATTACCGTGGAAGAAGTAACCCCTTCTTTGGTGGAAGCATTAACGGAAACCTTGTTCCGGTTGGGATATGAAGAAGGAGATTTCCGCATCATCAGTCATTCGGAAAGTTTTGTATATTACGTGTTGAATCAGAATAAAGACATTTGGATTAACCGGGTTTACTTCCTTTCTTTCACCAAAGAAAAACTAGTAAATCGACAGTTGAAAGTAATTCACGGACGAGGCCCATCCATTGCTTATGTGGAAGTAGATGACCTTTCGGAACTGTTAACCTATGAACAGGTGAAGGAAAATCCAAGACATGCAGATGAAGTATTGTTTGATTATTTGGATGAAGCGTTTAAACATAATGTGGTTTCCGGAATCTACCTGTCCGGAGACGGGTTCTACGAAGAAGACTGGGAAAAATCTTTGTCTTTGATGTGTAGAAACAGAAGAGTTTTCAAAGGGAACAACCTGATTGTGAAAGGTGCAGCTTTGGGAGCAAAGGAATTTTTCCATATTCCAAATCTGGAAAACTATTTGATTTCCTGCAAAGGCCGTACCAGAGTAAAAGTTACTATGGCGGTAAAATACAAGGAAAGAGATAATACCATTACCCTTTCTAATGTAGGGGATTACTGGTCTCAGGCAAAGTCCAAGGCAGAATGTATTATGGAATCTCCAACCAAAGCATATTTTGAAGTGAACGATTTGTTGAAACAGCAAAAAGACGGTTTTGAACTGGATCTGACCGGATTTCCGGAAAGACCACCGAAGACTACAAGAATCGAAGTGAACTTCAGATATCTGGATGAAAACAAATTTGAAATAGTCATTAAGGATTTGGGATTCGGAGAATTATTTAAGAGTTCAGGAATGGAGGTAAGTAAAATCTACGAACTGTAGGTTTTATAGGAAACATGAATAAAATTGCATTATGTACCATACATACGGATAAACCGTATTACATTAAAGAAATCAACAGAAATATCTATTCCATTGAAGAATTGGCTTACTATTTGTTCAATTACCTGTATCTCGTAGAAGAAGGTTTTTTCAATGAAGGGTTGCTGGCATATATTGAGGATGAATTGAATCAGCCATCCATTGCGGCAGGGTTGAGAACAATTAATGATAATAAAGGAAGCCTAGGAGAAAAGGTTGCCTTTGTGATTAAGAATTCCGGATATTATTCCGAAAGAGAATCGGAAAAACTGGAAAACCATCTGGTAATGCTTAGTTCCAAAACAGCAGCAGAGCGTGTGAAAGCCAAAGCAGATATGCTGATGGATACCGGAAAATACAATATGGCAATTAATTACTATAACAGCATTTTGAAAAAGTCTGTGAACAAAGAATTGCCGGAGCGTTTTTACGGAGATGTCTACAATAATCTTGCCGTGGCGTATACCAGGTTATTTGAATATGAAGAAGCGGCAGCAGCATTTCGTTGTGCATACCGTTTGAATAATTCCAGCGAGTCTTTGGAATCCTTACTTCTTTGTTCGCTGTTGGAAGGGGATGAGGAACGTCTGAAAATCGATCAGAAAAAATACGGTATCTCAGATACCGTAGTCAATCGACTTCGTTCCGAGATTATCCGAAGAAAAGTTCACATCCAATCTGAGTGGGATGAAGCGAACGAAGGAGACTACGTGAAAAAGTGCAAGAAGGAATACGTAGTGGAAATCAATAGTTAAGATTGCTGTTGACAAAAGCAGCTTATAAATTTAATATATTAGGTATGTATAAATGCAGTGAACAAGAGGAGTAGCAACAAACCTTTTCCAGAGAGCAGGGGATGGTGGAAGCCTTGTAAAGAAGTGGTTGTGAAGGTAGCTTGGGAGCAGAAGTGACAAAGCTTTATTGTGTGTAGTTGCTTCCGGTTCGTCCCCGTTACAGGATATGATGAGTGATCAAGAAGGTGGTACCGCGAGCGTATGTTTCGCCCTTCTTAGCGGTACCTGCATAGATAATTAAGAATCGTGCCGATACCATTTGGCACGATTTTTTGTGTCGAAAATCACTTAAAAGGAGAGAAAAAATGAAAAAGGAAATTGCAAAGAATTACAGTCCGGCTGATATCGAAGATAAGTTATATCAGAAGTGGACAGAAAAGAAGTATTTTCATGCGGAGGCTGACAGAAGTAAAAAACCATTTACGATTGTAATGCCACCTCCAAATATTACAGGACAGTTACACATGGGTCATGCATTGGACAATACAATGCAGGATATTTTAGTACGTTTTAAAAGAATGCAGGGATACAATGCATTATGGCAGCCGGGAACAGACCATGCATCCATTGCTACAGAAGTAAAGATTATCAATGCTCTGAAAGAACAGGGAATTGAAAAGGATGATCTCGGAAGAGAAGGATTCCTTGAAAAAGCATGGGATTGGAAAGAAGAATACGGCGGAAGAATTATCAATCAGTTAAAGAAGCTTGGTGCATCTGCAGATTGGGACAGAGAACGTTTTACAATGGATGAAGGATGTTCCCACGCAGTAAATGATGTATTCGTAAAGCTTTATAATAAGAAATTAATTTACAAGGGTTCCAGATTAATTAACTGGTGTCCGGTTTGTCAGACATCTATCAGTGATGCGGAAGTAGAGCACGTTGATATGAATGGTCATTTCTGGCATATTAACTATCCGGTTGCGGGGGAAGAAGGAAGATTTCTTGAAATCGCAACAACCCGTCCGGAAACAATGTTAGGTGATACTGCCGTTGCTGTTAACGCAGAAGATGACAGATATAAAGACTTAATCGGAAAGATGGTAGAACTCCCTTTAACAGGAAGACAGATTCCGGTTATTGCCGACGAACACGCGGATATGGAAAAAGGAACCGGTGTCGTAAAGATTACACCTGCTCATGACCCGAACGATTATGAAGTTGGTAAGAGACATAACTTGGAAGAAATCAACATCTTAAACGATGACGGAAGCATTAACGACCTTGGCGGAAAGTATGCCGGTATGGATCGTTATGAAGCAAGAAAAGCAATCCTGAAAGACTTAGATGATTTAGGTCTTTTGGTTGAAACAGAAGATATTACACACAGCGTTGGTACTCATGACAGATGTAAGACTGCCATTGAACCGATGATTAAGCCACAGTGGTTCGTTGCCATGAAGGAATTGGCGCAGCCTGCAATTGATGCCGTTAAGAATGGCGAATTGAAATTAATTCCGGAAAGAATGGATAAGACATACTATAACTGGTTAGATAATATCAGAGACTGGTGTATCTCAAGACAGTTGTGGTGGGGACACAGAATACCTGCTTATTATTGTCAGGATTGTGGAGAAGTAGTTGTATCAGCAACAGCTCCGGAAGTATGTCCGAAATGTGGAAAGAATCACTTAAAACAGGATGAAGATACATTGGATACATGGTTCTCATCAGCTCTTTGGCCATTCTCTACTTTAGGTTGGCCGGAAAAGACAGATGCTTATGATTACTTCTATCCGACAGATGTTCTTGTAACAGGTTATGATATTATCTTCTTCTGGGTAATCCGTATGGTATTCTCAGGAATTGAGCATACAGGAAAACTTCCGTTCCATACCGTATTATTCCACGGTTTGGTTCGTGATGATCAGGGAAGAAAGATGTCCAAGTCTCTTGGAAACGGAATTGACCCATTGGAAGTAATTGATAAGTACGGTGCTGATGCATTAAGATTTACTCTGATTACAGGTAATGCACCGGGTAATGATATGAGATTCTACTGGGAAAGAGTAGAAGCATCCAGAAACTTTGCCAATAAGGTATGGAATGCATCCAGATTTATCCAGATGAACCTTCCGGAAAAAAACATTGATTTGTCTAAGAAGCCGGAAAACTTAACAGATGCGGATAAGTGGATCTTAGCAAAAGGAAACAAATTGGCACAGGATGTGACAGAAAACCTTGATAAATACGAACTTGGTATTGCAGCCGACAAAATCTACGATTTCATTTGGGAAGAATTTTGTGACTGGTATATTGAAATGGTTAAGCCAAGATTGTACAATGATAATGATGACACAAAATATGCAGCACTTTGGACATTGAAGAAAGTTTTAATCGACGGATTGAAATTACTTCATCCATATATGCCGTTTATTACAGAAGAAATCTTCTGCAATCTTCAGGATAAAGAAGAATCTATTATGATTTCTTCATGGCCAAAATATGAAGAAGAATATGCTTTTGAAGCAGAAGAAACCGCAGTAGAAACCATTAAGGAAGCTGTACGTGCCATCCGTAACAGACGTTCTGAAATGAATGTTGCACCTTCCAAGAAAGCAAAAGTATTTGTTGTTTCCGAAGATGAAACTGTAAGAAATATTTTTGAAAGCGGTAAGGTATTCTTTGCAACTTTAGGATATGCCAGTGAAGTATTAATTCAGAACAACACAGACGGTATTGAAGAAAATGCTGTTTCTGTTGTAATTCCAAAGGCGACAATCTATATGCCGTTTGCTGAATTAGTAGATGTATCCAAGGAAATTGAACGTCTTGAAAAAGAAGTTGAAAAGCTGAACAAAGAATTGGCTCGTGTAAACGGTATGCTTGGAAATCCGAATTTCGTAAACAAAGCACCGGAAAAGAAAATCAACGAAGAAAAAGAAAAGAAAGCAAAATACGAGCAGATGATGGAACAGGTTACTGCACAGTTGGAGCAGCTTAAAAAGTAAAAGGAGAACAAGATGATTAATTTTGAAGAAGAAATTAAAAAGTTTCATCCGAGTTTAGAAATAGAAGAAGCGGAAGACGCAATCTACAATAATAATATTTCTGACATTACAGATATTATGATTGACATGGTAAAAGGATTGAAAGGCGAAGAATAGTAAAGGGTGAGTGAATAAATGATATGTTATAACTGTGGAAGCGTCCTCACAAACAGTGATTTCTGCGGGAATTGCGGTATGGACGTGAGTGTTTATAAAAGAATAGTCAGATTATCAAACACTTACTATAACGCCGGTCTTACAAAAGCCAGAAATAGAGATTTATCCGGAGCCGTTGATACATTGCGTCGAAGCGTTAAGCTGAATAAGCGAAACATTGATGCGAGAAACCTTCTGGGTTTGGTCTATTTTGAAATGGGTGAGACTGTTCAGGCATTTTCTGAGTGGGTAATGAGTACGAATATTCAGCCGGACAACAACCCGGCAGATAAATATCTTCTTGCTATCCAACAGGAAAAGAGTAAGGTCGATGAACTGAACAGAACAATTAAAAAATTTAATGTTGCATTAAATTATGCAAAGCACGATACAGATGATATGGCGATTATCCAGTTGAAGAAAGTTCTGAATCAGAATCCAAAGCTGGTCAAAGCATCTCAGCTTTTGTGCCTGCTCTATATGAAACAGGGACAGTACGAACGTGCAAAGAGAACAATTAAAAAGTCCTTAAAGGTGGACAAGTGTAATCCGTTAAGTATTCGCTATCTTCGTGAGATTAACGAATATATGGATGAAGAACGCAAGAATGATCCGGAAACAAGAATGGAACGAAGAAGAAACCTTCGTGGGGTTCTTGTTGACAGGGAGTATTTAAGCGGTAATGATGTGATTATTCCAAATAACAACTTCAAGGAAGCGGTGACCGGAGCACAGGGAATCCTTCATTTGATTATTGGTTTGTTAGTTGGTGCAGCGTTGGTATACTTTATCGTAACTCCGGCTAGAATGTCTAAAGTTACAGAAGACAAAAACGAGGCTGCGGTAGAATACAAGCGTGAAATGGCAATTAAAGACTCGACTTACGATTCTCTGGAATCAGAGTATAATGCCCTGAAAGAAGAATACGATATTTTGTCGGATGAAAAGGGCAGTGCCGATGAACATCAGAAAACTGTAAACAATAACTACAAATATCTTTTGTCTGCAGTACAGTCTTATCTGAATAACAATACAGACAAGAGTGTTGAGGCATTGAATAAGATTAATACAAAAGATGGAATGGATATGGATAACTTCCAGGCAGTATATGATAAGCTGACGAAAGAGTTGTCAACAAAGATGGCTTCCAATGCCTATGAAGAAGGATTTTCTGCTTATGAAAATCAGGATTATGAAAAGGCAATTGCACAGTTTAAGAAGTGCATCGAAATTGATAAGAACAATGATGATGCTTATTATTATATGGCTTGGGCATATAAGAATTCCGGGGATGAAAAGAATGCTAAGAAGTATTTCGGTAAGATTGCATCAGACTTCCCGAATTCAGACCATTACAGTGTAGCAAAGTCTCAGGCTTCAGACGGAGAATCCAATGAAGATTCCGGTGAGAACGAAGACTCAGCGGGAGAAGATTTGGACGAAGGTGAAGACGGAGATTTTGGTGAAGAATAATAACACCAAATATATTTTACGAAAGAGAAGAATGAATGAATTCTTCTCTTTTTTTGTTGGAAAAGGAGGATGTATGAAAAATAAGCAGGCGTTATACAAAGTGGGAAACGGAGAATTACTGATTATGCTCCCGAAAGAATTTGACCACCACAGTGCAAGGCAAATTACGGAACAGTCGGATTGGTATATTGTTTCAGCCAATGTGAGTAAAATTGTATTTGATTTTCAGAATACGGATTTTATGGACAGCTCCGGTGTGGGAACCGTAATTGGAAGGTACAAGCTGATGAAGGGCAGGGGGAAGGTTCAGGCATTAAATGTGAACCCGTCCATTGACCGGATTTTAACCATATCCGGATTATACAAAATAATGGAAAGGATAGAGAACTAAACAGGAGGAATTATGGAAAACAAAGTATTTAAAAATCATATGCAATTAGAAATGGATGCGGTTTCGGAAAATGAAGCCTTGGCAAGGATTGCCGTGTCCGGATTTTTGTCCTCTGTGGATCCGACCTTGGAGGAACTGGATGAAATCAAAACTGCAGTGTCGGAAGCAATTACCAATTCAATTATTCATGGTTACGAGGAAAAGAAAGGAACGATTCTTCTTCGGGGCAGGTTGACCTCGGAGAAGAAGGAAAGTACCCTGCATCTGGAAATTGAAGATTACGGAAAAGGAATTGCGAACGTGGAAGAAGCGAGAGAACCTCTCTTTACAACGAAACCGGAAGAGGACCGGGCCGGTATGGGATTTATGTTCATGGAAATGTTTATGGACAGCTTGGAGATTGAGTCCGTTCCCGGCGAAGGAACAAAAATCAGAATGTTGAAAAAATTAAAAAAGAACAGGGTAGTGTAGAAAAACAAATGGAACATATGGAATTAGTAAAGAGAGCTTACGCAGGAGATAAATTATCCAGAGAAAAACTAATCGAAAGGAATCAGGGGTTAATATGGAGTGTTGTAAAGCGATTTCAAAACAGAGGTTACGACAGAGAAGATTTGTTTCAAATCGGATGCATTGGTTTAATGAAAGCAATCGACCGGTTTGATATGAAATTCGAAGTGGCATTTTCAACCTATGCCGTTCCAATGATTACAGGGGAAATCAAGCGTTTTTTGAGAGATGACGGACTGGTCAAGGTAAGTCGGCGAATAAAAGAAAATCAGGGGAAAATTCGAGTGAACCGGCAGAAATATGTACAGCAGTATGGAGAAGAGCCAAGCCTTGGTTGGCTTAGTCAGGAGTGTTGTCTGGATCGGGAAGAAATTGTCAGCGCCATGGCGTGTCAGGGACAATACATATCTTATGAAGAAACGGATTTTCAGGGGCGACCGATTTTAGAACGAATTGCTTCGGGAGAAGATTTTACCGGGCAGATTGAAGAACGGTTAACCGTTAATCAGGCCTTGGAGCAACTGGACCAGATTGAACAGCGAATCATACGATTACGATATTATGAAAACAAAACACAAAGGGAGGTGGGGAATATTTTGTCGCTTCCGCAAGTTCGGATTTCACGGATGGAGAAACGGATTATGGAAAAAATGCGATATGCTTTAATTCAGATTTGAAAAAATAATATTATTGATTGTTTTTGGGAATAAAAGTAAAAGAATCGTTCACAATAGTGGTATGAGCAGGGAAATATTATATGTAAAATTAGAGCAGTCAAAGGAAGTGGAAAATTCCAGAGTGACGCTGGGAGAACTTGCCACATTGCAGTGTAAAAACAGTGAAGTACTCCGAAGAATTTCCGGAAAAGTGATATTGGAAGATTCTTCCCATGGGAAAGAACGGTATGTTGTATCCATTGTTGAAATTATCGATTTGATTAATAAGCTGGTAGACAATGTGATTGTTCAGAATTTGGGAGAAACCGAATGTGTTGTTGAATTTCAAAAAACAATGCAACCCAACAAAATGCTGGAGTGGAGTAAGGTGGCACTGATTTGCATCATCCTTTTTTTCGGCGCCGGCTTTTCCATTATGTCTTTTAACAATGACGTGGATGTGAAAAATATGTTTCGGATACTTGCTGCACGGTTTTATAGAAATCAGAATCTGGCGGAAAGACTTTTGGAACTTAGTTACTCCATAGGAATCGGTGTCGGAATTCTGGTATTTTACAATCATTTCTCGAATAAAAAATTGTCCAAAGACCCAACACCGATTGAAGTAGAGATGAGAAAATATGAGAAAGAAATTAATCTAACGCTCATTGAGGAATATGGAAGGGTACAGGAACAAAAGGAAAAGAAGAAATCATGATTGCATATGTGTTTTTAATGATTATAGGATTTAGCGGAGGGGCTCTTGTTGCGGCGGGAGTCTGCGCGTTGATTACATCGACAGGAATTGTTACACGAATGGCGGATCAAAGCCATACAGCTGCATTTATCAGAACTTATGAAACAATAATTACTTTGGGGGCGGTTTTCTGGAATTTGTTTTGGATATATTCAATCCCGATTCGGATGTCGCTGACTGTAGCTGTTTTGATTGGCTTGTTCCAGGGCGTGTTTGTTGGCTGCCTGGCAGTTTCGTTGGCAGAGGCTCTGGATGGAATCGCTATCTTTTCAAGGAGAGTGAAATTATATCAGGGTGTGGGAATGATTATTTTGTTTACTGCATTGGGGAAATCAATTTTTGCAGTGGTTCAGTTCCTATTCCTATAAAGGAGGAAACGATGATTAGTGAAGAAGAAAAGAAACAGTACAATGACTATGTAAAACAGATTACACCCAATAATAACCTGTTTCGAAATGTGTGGAATGCTTTTTGGATTGGCGGAATGATCTGTCTTTTAGGACAGGGAATTCTTTCCTTGTATCAGTTTTGGGGGCTGAAGCAGGAAGACGCAACGTATTGGACTACAATCACGCTGATTTTATTAAGCGTTGTTCTGACAGGTCTTGGTATTTATCCGAAACTTGCAAAATATGGTGGTGCAGGAACGTTGGTACCGATTACCGGATTTGCCAATGGTGTTGCTGCTTCGGCAATTGAGTTTCGGATGGAAGGTGAAGTACTGGGATTAGGGGCAAAAATTTTTACCATTGCAGGACCGGTAATTCTTTATGGGATTTTATCCAGTTGGATTGCCGGAGGACTGTATTGGCTGGTTAAAACGTTTTAATATCTTAATTGTGGTGGAACCATGATAGAAAAGTTAATAAAAGATTAAGGTATTCAAGGATTGTTCAAATTTTTCCATAAATTCGCTTCACATTTGTAGATTACAATAGACCTAGCGTATGGAAGGAGGAATAAGTCGATGCCGGATGAAAAACAAATCGTCGAAAAGAAATTGGGATGTCCCATAGAAGAGTTTGTCATCAGAGAGTTAGAATTTTTCGAAAAGAACAAAATTAAGAAATGTGAAAGAAAGAATCCTTTTTTAGAATTCACAAGGGAAGATTTTTACTTTTTAAAGAGATACTGCATTGACCATAACCTTGCAATCATCTATTAGAAGGATAGGAACGCAAAACAAATTATTTTGCCCCCCAATACCTCTTATCGTCACAGAAAATTTCTGTGGTGATGAGAGGTTTTTATTTTGTATATTTTTCAAAAGAATGGAAAAACTATTTAAAAAGAAAAGATAGGCAGGTTATAGGATATGGGGAAAATGATTGGAAAACAAAGTATTCAGTTTGAAGAACCACCGTACCTTTTAGAAGGAGCTTCTGTTGTGGGACCGAAAGAAGGAGAAGGACCTTTGGGAAAATATTTTGATGTGGTGGAGCAGGATCCCATGATGGGACAGGATTCCTGGGAACAGGCAGAGAGTCTCTTTCAAAAAGAAGCCGTGCAGAAAGTGCTGGTGAAAGCAAAGGTTCCAAAGGATTCGGTTCGGTATATTTTTGCGGGAGATTTACTGGGGCAGTTGATTGGCACGACTTTTGGCATTATGGAATATGAAATCCCTTTGTTTGGGATTTACGGAGCTTGCTCAACCATGGGGGAGGCTTTAAGTCTGGCGGCAATCATGGTGGAAGCGGGGAATGCGGACCGGGTCATTGCAATGACTTCCAGCCACTTTGCCAGTGCTGAACGTCAATTTCGATTTCCGTTAGAGTACGGAAAACAAAGGCCTTTTTCCGCCACCTGGACCGTTACAGGTTCCGGAGCGGTGATTGTAGGAAAGGAACGGGGTTTTGCAAAGATTACGGGAATTACCACCGGAAGAATTGTGGACTTCGGGGTAAAGGATGCACAGAACATGGGAGCATGTATGGCACCGGCAGCAGCAGATGTACTGTACAATCATTTTCAGGATTTCCAATGTTCCCCTTCAGACTATGACAAAATCATTACCGGAGATTTGGGATTGGTTGGAAAGACGATTCTGTTCGAACTTTTAAATCAAAAAGGATATGACATTTCCAAAGTGCACATGGATTGTGGTGTGGAAATGTTTGATGCTTCCCGTCAGGATACCCATGCAGGTGGAAGCGGATGTGCCTGTGCTGCCACAGTACTTTGTGGATATATTTTTCATCAGTTAAAGAAGCAAGCCTTTCGCAAGATTTTGTTTATTCCGACAGGAGCCTTATTGTCCACCATTAGTTTTAATGAAGGAAATCCGGTGCCGGGAATTGCACATTGTGTGCAGATAGAAAGTTGTTAAGGGGGAACTATGATTTTTTTAAAAGCGTTTTTAGTAGGAGGATTGATTTGTGCGTGTGTGCAAATCTTTATCGATAAAACAAATTGGACACCTGCAAGAATTATGGTTGGCATTGTTTGTATGGGTGTTGTGCTGAGTGCCATTGGTGTTTATCAGCCGATTGCGGACTTTGCAGGGGCGGGTGCTACGGTACCGCTATTGGGATTCGGACATAATCTTTGGAAAGGGATAAAAGAGGCTATTGATGAAAATGGAATCCTGGGATTGTTTCTGGGAGGCTTTAAGGCAAGTGCTGTGGGAATCAGTGCAGCATTGGTATTCAGCTATGTTTTTTCTCATGTGTTTAAATCAAAAATGCCCTAAAATAAAGGGGTTCAAAGGGGGCCTCCCTGGAAGAATATCCTAGGAAATATAACTTTTTTAATTCTATGGAAACTTAATAAAATAAAGTGAATACTAATTTCTCTTTATTTTATTAAGAAAATAAATATAAATGGTTGAAAAAATTAAGAAACTAGGATATAATTTTACTCAGTGTGAAAAGAAACGGAAAAAATCAAAAGATGTCGATGACTAGGAGATTTTGCGAGAGCATTATAATCGGGATTTTGATTCATTCTTTGAGGTTCTTTCCATGCAGAGATTAAAAAATATTTTAGGAGGGCTACATTATGTCATACGTAGACGAGGTATTAGCACGCGTAAAAGAAAAGAACGCTGCAGAACCAGAATTTTTACAGGCTGTTGAGGAAGTATTAAACTCTCTTAGACCTGCAATTGAAGCAAACGAAGAAAAATTCAAGAAGGAAGCTTTACTTGAAAGAATCTGTGAACCAGAAAGACAGATCAAGTTCAGAGTTCCTTGGGTTGATGACAACGGACAGGTACAGGTTAACACAGGTTACAGAGTACAGTTCAACTCAGCAATCGGACCATATAAGGGTGGTTTAAGACTTCACCCATCAGTAAACTTAGGTATTATTAAATTCTTAGGTTTCGAACAGATTTTCAAGAACTCTCTTACAGGACTTCCAATTGGTGGTGGTAAAGGTGGTTCTGATTTCGATCCTAAGGGTAAATCAGATAGAGAAGTTATGGCATTCTGCCAGAGCTTTATGACAGAACTTTGCAAGTACATCGGTGCTGATACTGACGTTCCTGCAGGTGACATCGGAACAGGTGCTAGAGAAATCGGTTACATGTTCGGACAGTACAAGAGAATCAGAGGATTATACGAAGGTGTTCTTACAGGTAAGGGACTTACATACGGTGGTTCTTTAGCTAGAACAGAAGCTACAGGTTATGGTCTTCTTTACATCACAAATGAATTATTCAAAGATCATGGTGATACATTAGAAGGAAAGACAATCGCTGTTTCAGGTGCTGGTAACGTAGCTATCTACGCTATCCAGAAAGCTCATCAGTTAGGAGCAAAGGTTGTAACATGTTCAGATTCTACAGGATGGATTTATGATCCGGAAGGAATCGATGTTGAATTATTAAAAGAAATCAAAGAAGTTAAGAGAGCAAGACTTACAGAATATGCAGCTGCTAAATCTTCAGCTGAATATCATGAAGGACGTGGAGTATGGCAGGTTAAATGTGACATCGCTCTTCCATGTGCTACTCAGAACGAATTATTAATCGACGATGCTAAGCAGTTAGTAGCTAACGGATGCAAGGCTGTATGTGAAGGTGCAAACATGCCTACAACAATCGACGCTACAGAATACTTACAGGAAAACGGTGTATGGTTCATCGGTGGTAAGGCTGCTAATGCAGGTGGTGTTGCTACATCAGCTCTTGAAATGTCTCAGAACTCTGAAAGACTTTCTTGGACATTCGAAGAAGTTGACAGCAAATTACAGGGAATTATGGCTAACATTTACAAGAACATCAGTGATGCTGCTAAGAGATACGGATTTGAAGGTAACTACGTAGTAGGTGCTAACATTGCCGGATTTGAAAAGGTAGCAGAAGCTATGATCGCTCAGGGTGTTTGCTAATATTTAGTGCTTATTCAAAAGCCGAATCCTTAACGGGGTTCGGCTTTTTTGTGTTATGAACAGCTAATCTATGGTATAAATATTAATATAAAAAATTTTTTTAAAACAATGCAATAAAACAAATCAATAATGCGTAGTCTCTAGTAAATAAATGAAAGGAGGAGATTTCTATGAGAAAATCTTCAAAAAAATTATTAGTAGCATTATTGTCAGTTTGTTTAATGAGCATGTCAGCCGTTCCTGTTTTAGGAGAGGAAACAACTGTTGTTGAAAGTACTACAAAAGTAGTGAAACAGCAGAAGCAGGAAAAGAAAGTTGAAAAGGCTAAGAAAACAACGAAAAAGGTTCGTGTTAAGAAGTCTAAAGTGAAAGTTGCAAAGGCAACAGTCAACAAGAACAAGGTCATTATCAAGTTCAGAGGAAAAGTTTCTTATGAAAACGTAACTGTTTCTGTACAGAATGAAGATGGACAGGAAATGGAAGTTAAGGTTTTAAAGAAGACAAAAAGCCAGATGAAGTTGAAAGTAAATGGTCTTGAAAAAGGAAAGACTTATACAGTAACAGTAACCGGAATCAAGAAGAAAAAAGATAAAGAATTCGGATATGTAAAAACTACATTCAAAAAGAAAAAATAAGAAAATGCAAAGCGGAGGGTTTTGCGAATGAGTAAGTCGAAAGCAAAAGTTATCATAGATGAAGCAATCTTTGCGAAGATTGCTTCCGGAGATAGCGAGGCAATGAAAGAGCTTTATGAATTATCCTATAAGCCAATATTTGCCTTGTTGCTTTCCCTTACGCAAAATTATGAAGATGCAGAAGATTTATTGCAGGAAACCTTTATCAAAATCGGTCAGGGAGCACATTTATACGTTGCCTACGGAAATCCGATGGCGTGGATGATGAAGATTGCAAAAAATTTATATCTTTCAAAGAAACGTTCGGAGGCAAACAAGTCGAGTGTTTCATTGGAAGAAATAGGATGTGAAATACCCTTTGAACAAATATCCCGTTTGGAAGACCGAATGGCAGTGGAAAATTTGTTTCGGATTTTAGACCGGGAAGAACGAAGCATAATCGTTCTTCATTTGGTGGAAGGATTCAAATTTAAAGAAATTGCTCAAATATTAGAAAAACCATTAGGAACTGTATTGGCAAAGTATAATCGTGGATTGAAAAAAATGAAAAAGCAGTCGAGGGAAGAACAGTGAAAAAGAATGATGATTTAAAGAAAAAATTGAATATCGGATTTGAACAACTGGCTCCGAAAATTGACCTTGATGCTGTATCATTGGAGGCGCAGAGACGACTGAGTGAGCATGAAGAAGAGGAAATCTTTGGAGTGAAAAAGAAAAAAGGATTTGGCAGATTTTATCGCTATTCTCTTGTGTGTTCGGTAATGTTGTTGATGATCTTCTCGATGGTTTTCGTAAACAATACCAATGGTTATACAAGGGTGCTGATTCAGGTCAATCCGGCAATGGAATTGTTGGTGAAAAACAATTGCGTGGAAAAGATTGAAGCCAAGAACGAAGATGGAAAAGAGATTGTTCAGCGGATAAAAGTGGGAGAAACTTTAGATGAAACAGTAGATGATATCCTCCAGGAAATTGAAAAAGAGCATTATTTCGAAAAGAATCATAATGTTTATATTACTGTTTCAGGAAATAAAAAGGCAGCCATTGAAAAACAGGTCAAAAAGCAGGCGCAAAAGACCATTGATGAAATGGGTGTACAGGTTCTTGTGAAAGTCGAAGAAAAGCCGGAAAACGAAAGTACTTCAAAGGATAACGAGGTTACGACAGAGAAAAAGGTTGAGATGAATACAGGTGAAACGAAAACGAAAGAAACGGTAACCGGGAACAGTAAGGAAAAGAAGCACAAAAAAGTTGCGGAGAAATCGAAAAAGGCAGAAAAGGAGACAACTGCTTCAAACAGTTTGGAAACAACAACAGAGAAAGAGGTTGTAAAACAGGATCAAACAGAAAAAGAATCTTCCGAAGTGACTTCAAAAAAGAACAAAGCCATGAAGAAGAAAACGGAGAAAAAGAAAAAAGCTAAAAAGACAAAGAAAAAGAAGAAAGACACATCTCCGAAAGGAAAAACAAAGAAGCAGGAAAACAGTCAGAAGAGCAAGGAAACAAAGGAATCCGGAAAAACGAACAAAACAGCTGCGAATAAATCTGAGAATCAAAAAAGAAAAGAGTAGAAATTGTTAAAGCAAAAACTTCTAAATTGCAAGAGGGTACCCTCTTTACCGAGAGAACGGTAGAGAGGGTATTTTTGGCTCTTCCTCCTTTTGTTATTTTGTGGTAATTTATTTATAATGGACTTGGGAGTCAATGTATATTTTTTGAATTGAACAATAACAATTTATAAAATGTAAGGATTATTATAATTATATAATCAAAGTGAGGTAAAGAATATGAAAAAAAAGAGAAAAATAGTAGCAACAATACTGGTTATGGCGATGGCAATTTGCAGTATTACAGGCTATCAGAAAAAGGTACAAGCTGAGGGGACAAATGTTAACTATTCAAACTGGTCCTTCTCACAGGGGGGACAGTATATACCTAGTCAGGCTGGAAATGAAGGTTACATCGGTTCTGTAACAATGAACGGAACAAACGAACTGATTTCTGGTTGGTTAAAGGGAAATGGACAGGAAGGCGCTGAAAATAATCCGTCTGTTGGACAGACACAGTCAGCTACTCAGGCATCTAAGGGATTTACAATCAATATTGAAAATACAGGCTGGGATGCTCAGTGGAACTTTAGCCCATATAGAATTAACCCATGGTCTGTTCAGGCATTTGTTGATGTTCCTGCTCTTGCAGGACATGATTACAAAGTGGAATTCACTGCGTCAGCAGACGAAAAGAAATATGCATACGTTGCATTCGGTGGAACTATTAAAACAGACGAAGGTGATGTTGCTGTAGCACCATATGGCGAAGATGAAGTATCAGGAGACAGACAGGTTATTGCACTTGGAACAACAGATAAAACATTTACTTACACTTTTACAAACTGGGAGGGACTAGATTCATTTAAGGCTACGATTATGCTGGGAGCATTTGATGCACAGCAGGATCTTGCA
This sequence comes from Eubacterium sp., assembly GCA_016292095.1. Classification (GTDB taxonomy): domain Bacteria; phylum Bacillota; class Clostridia; order Lachnospirales; family Lachnospiraceae; genus Eubacterium_G. Next base: position 49,934 of record JAEFAB010000026.1, read on the forward strand.
GGAAATGAGATTTCAGACGTTGTAACTGCTGTTGAAAATGGATGGCATGGTAATGTGTATGTAAGTGATTTCACTGTTACAGATTTGGGCGAAAATCCAGAATATGAAACTACTACGGAAGAAACAACTGTAGAAAAGGAAACGAATGCCGAAGGTGTTTGGGGGGCTTATTTCGGTGCACGAGATGGTTCTGGGAATGTAGGTGTTGATGGTTATTTGGCAAAAAATGAAGATGATGCATGGACCACAAATGTAAAAGACTTTGGTTGGATCGGTGTCTGGGGCGGACTGGTTTCCAAAGAAGTAAACATCAAAGCCGGTGGAGAGTACGAATTAAAGTTTAATATGAAATCTAGCGAGGTAGATAAATTCGTATATTTGGAAGTTGACAATGAAGAAAAGAAAATTTTCGGAGATTGGATTTTCCTTCCGGCGGGTCAAGACGTTGAATATGATAAAAAGTTTATAACCAATGAGGATGCAGGTACGATTTACTTTGGATTTGGCGGTGATTTTGGGAATGTCGATACTTTTATGCAGGGAACTGATGCCAAAGAACGTTATGATTTATTAGGTAGTAATTATAAAAATATTCTTTCAAATGATTGTGGTGGTGATTACAGTTCAGACTCAATCATTAGCTGTGAAAACTTTAGTTTAACAGAAAGTGCCAGACCGACAGATTCTGCGTTGATGGGGCTTTCTTATGTGGACAATGGAATTAAAGTAATGTGGGAAGAGACAGAAGAACAGAAGAACAGCGGCCAGACCTACAGTATTTATTTGGATAATGCTCTTGTATTTGAAAAAGTTCCTTGCGACACATACACGATTAAAAATGTATCTGCTGGAAGGCATGTTGTAAAAATTGTTGCGGAATTAAAGGGGTTGTCCTCAAAAGGCGGAGAGTTACTTATTTATGTTCCGGAAAATGGTAGTGAAGAGACAACAACAAAGGCAGAACTTACTTCGAAAGAAACTACAACAACAGCGAAGCCGGTAAAAATACAGCCTCAAAAAGTTAATGTTGGAACTGTTAAGGTTCAGAAAGCAACAAAGAAAAAATCAGCGAAGAAAGCAACGGTTGTTCTTGGCAGAGTAAACGGTGCTACAGGTTATGAAGTACAGGTCGCAGGAACAAAATCTTTTAAGAAGGTTCTCGTAAGTAAGAAGTACAAAAAGATTTCCTTTACAGTAAGTTCGAAGAAACTCAAGAAGGCGAAGAAATTATTTGTCAGAGCAAGAGCATACGTTGTGAAGAAGGGAACTGCTTATACAGGAAATTGGTCCAAGGCTAAGAAAATTAAAATAAAATAGTAATTTGATATGAAAACTGTAAAAGCAATGTCATTTCGATGTGATATTGTTTTTGCAGTTTTTTTAATGAAAAATAAATCTTCTTATGATAAAATTATAGTAGTTGTAGTGAACGGATAAAAATGAATATCGAATTATGGAGGTGATGCTATGAAAAAAACAAAGGGGCTTGCAATTGTTTGCAGTGCAGTGCTTGTTTTAACATCAACTTTATCGGGAGTTCAAGTGAGAGCCGATAAAGAAGGAAACAAATTACCATTTGAATTACAAGCACCAAAGTATACTGCTGTATTTCTTTTAGGAACAGACTCCAACACATCAATGAGCTATGCTTACAGCATGGAAGAAGATATGTGTTCTTTTCTTGCAAAGCAGGATACGGACAATGATGCATATTTGGCAGAGCTTAAGGAATGCGGATATGATGAGTTGTGGGTAAATTTGCAAATGGATTGGGCGATTGATGATCCAACAGATTGGAAGTATACGACTTATTGGGATACTGATGGAATGGATAATGACTATAATTACAGAGTAGATCCCTGGTCTGTTCTTGACGAAAGGGTATATCCAAAAACAGTGAATGAATTTTGGTTTTTACGTGGGTTTAATAGTTCAGAGTGGAATGGCAGTGGAGTGACACCGGGACTGAAATCTGTCCTGAAAACAGGGCAGTATCAGGTGACAGAGACCGATGAAGACGGTGTGTGTGGAATTAATATTGATTGGTCGCAACATACCTTGTACGTGAAATCACGGTATCGGGTAACCGCCAGAGCAGAGGGAATGGATGATCAATATACATTTTCTGAATGGTCTGATGTTTCGTCCTATGGAAAGAACGCAAATTCCATTCCGGTTTATAACAAGAGCAAGGTAAATCCTCCGGATGTTTCCAATTTAAGAATTGCTTCTGATGAAGACTATAATGGTGCACCGGTGGCGTATGTAACACTATCAGTTCCGGATGCGTTGAGAAAAGCAAGTGTGGATTTGGAAGTTAATGGTGGAACAATTCGACTTGAAATGGAAGGGCGTGTCCAAGGAACAACTACTTGGAAAGGAATTGGCGGAGAGTTTGAAATCAAGTCTGGAGATATGTGGATTCCATTGATTTATCTTCAGGAAGACAAACAAATTCATGAAGGAACGCCAATTGAACTGAGATTCCGTTATTGGTGTAAACAGAATGAACAATGGGGGGCAGAAGAATTAACAAACTTCTATACCGATTATTCCAAGATTTTAAAAATCAATACACCGGAAATTCCGGGTGTAAACCATGGTACGGGAACCGGGGATAATCCAGGAAAGACAAATCCGAAGGACGAAGGAAACATTTCATCAGCCAATGTAGGTGCTTCAAAAAATCAGGTTAGTAAGTTTGTTACAAATCTGAAAAATGACAACGATCCAAAGGGAACCAGTTTCAGCTTCCTTCTTGGAAAGCAGAAAAAAGCGCAGAAAAATGCTATTACATTAACTTGGAAAAAGGCAAAGAATGCATCTTACTACATGGTATATGGTGCAAAATGTGGAAAGAAAAATCATTATGCACCAATTCAGACGGTGAAGACAAACAGTTTTACACAAAAAGGGCTGGCAAAAGGAACCTATTATAAATATCTGATTGCGGCTTTTGATAAGAATGATAAGTTACTAGGAATGTCTAATACAATCCATGTAGCTACGAAAGGTGGAAAAGTTTGCAACTATAAGAAAGTAACCAGTGCAGCGAAAAAATCAAAGGTGAAATTGAAGAAGAAGGGTGCAACTTTTAAATTGAAAGGAAAAGGAATCAAAGAATCAAAGAAACTGAAGGTTAACGTACATCGAAAGATTCGTTATGAATCAGAAAATAAAGCGATTGCAACGGTAGACCAATCAGGAAAAATCAAGGCAATGAAAAAAGGAAAATGTGTTGTTTATGTATACGCACAAAATGGTGCATATCAGAAAGTTACAGTCACTGTAGCAAAATAGTTTTATAAGCATAAAGAAAAGTCCCATGAGTTGAACTCATGGGACTTCTTGTTATTCTTCATCAGAATTGCTTTTTGCTTTCTTTTTGGAAGTATCCGCAGATTCTTTTTTCTTAGAAGAGGAATCATCGGATTTCTTTTTACTCTTTTTGGAATCGTCGGATTTTTCATCATCGTCGGATTTCTTAGAATCCTCATCCTCGTCATCATCATCGTCATAGTAGTAGTCTGAATTGGAATAGCTGGATCCGGAATGATACGTACATTTATCCGGCTGTGTTCCCTTGGCGAAATACTCTGACTTGGAAGTAGGACAAACGCCCTTAATGGCTGCCTTTCCTGAGGAAGAGCAGATATCGTATTTCTTAACATCTGAACTCATCTTGAAATTCTTTTTCTTGTACTTTTTCTTTTCGTTGATGCGGTTCATGATTTTTGCCCAAAGGCGTTCATGATATGCCTGATCACCGGAAAGCTCTTTGTTTTCATCATAACCGGTCCAAATGGAGGCGGTTAAGTAAGGTGTGAAACCACAGAACCATAAGTCGTATGAACTTGATGTGGTACCTGTTTTTCCGGATACCGGCATACCGTTATCCAACTTACAGGCTGTACCGGTACCTTCGGTAATAACACTGGTCATTCCCTGAGTTAACAGAGAAGCAGTGGAAGCTTTCAATACTGTTTTGGTTGTAGGGGATGTGTTGTCTAAAATAACATGTCCGTCGCTGTCAATTACCTGAGAGTAGAATACAGGACGAATATAGGTACCCTGATTTGCAATCGTAGCATAAGCAGCTGTCATCTGAAGGTTTGTAACACCGTGTGTGATACCACCAAGAGCCAGCGCCTGCTGAATATCCGTTGTAACGGAACCATTCTTTTCAACTTGTTTGTCTACCAAAGTAGTAATACCGAAGTTTCTCAGATAATCAAATCCCAACTGCGGTGTAATTTCTGTTAATACCTTAACGGCACAAATGTTCATAGACTGTGCAATGGCTTTTCGAACCGTAACGGTTCCTTTATAACCTTTGTACCAGTTGTTTACCGGACGACCGTTGGAATAGTTGTATGGCTCATCCACGATGGTGGAAGCCAAGGTGTATCCCATGGTATCAATGGCCGGTGCGTAAGTTGATAAAATTTTAAAGGTTGAACCAGGCTGTCTCTTCGAGTATGTTGCGCGGTTCATGGAAAGACTGGTGTGCTTTTTACCGCGTCCACCCACAATTGCCTTTACGTAACCGGTGTACTGGTCAATTACCGTAAAGGAAACCTGAGGTTCCGGTACATAGTATAATGTCTGAATCTGCGAATATCCATCCTCTTCGGATAAGCCCTTTGGATAATATTTCTGTTTTAAATGTTTCTTGTAATTTTTCACACAGGCCTTTGCTTCATTCTGTGAATTGAAAAGTAACTGGAAGTCTTTCTGATGACATACGTTGATGTGATAATCTTCGATATCCTGTTCATCATATTCGTCTACGGAACCATCCGGATTCTGAACTGACCAACGCCAGTTAACTGAGTATTTGATGGCATATGGATAGTTGGATGCGTCAGATAATTCTTCGTCACAGATTTTCTGAATGGAAGAATCCTGAGTGGTATAAATCTTCAACCCACCACTGTAAACTGCGTTGTATGCCTGGGTTTCTGTGTAACCGCGTTTCGTCTGAAGGTCCTCCATAACCTGTTTCGTTACTTCGTCTACAAAGTAGGAGTATACTTTGTCTTCTTTCTTTTCCAACTGTGTATTCACAGTCTGGATTCGCTTATATACTTTGTCTTTTAATGCTTTCTTGTACTGTTTTTCTGTAATGTGTCCGGCTTCAAACATATTCTTCAAAATCTTGTTACGACGTTTTGCGTTTTCTTCCGGATTAATAATCGGATTATACTTGGATGGGTTCTGAGTAATGGCTGCAATTACACCGGCTTCGGATGGTGTGATTTCGCTGACATCCTTGTTGAAGTAGCGGTGAGATGCTGCCTGAACACCTAAAGTATTGGCTCCAAGGTTAATCGTATTCAGATATGTTTCCAAAATGGTTTCTTTGGAAGTATTTTTTTCCAACTGAACTGCAAGGTACTGTTCCTGAATCTTTCTCTTTAAAGAAGAAGAAAGAGAATCTTCGGAAGTCCAACTGGTGAAAACGTTATTCTTTAAAACCTGCTGGGTAATGGTACTGGCACCTTCTGATACATTTCTTGTGGACAATGCGATAAAAGCTGCACGACCGATACCCTGAATATCAATTCCGTTATGTTCGTAGTAACGGGCATCTTCGGTATCGATAAACGCCCATTGCAAACATTCCGGAACTTCATCTAATTCCACACGAATACGGTTGGAACCGGATGTGATTAATTTGGCAATCTGTTTCTTCTTTGAATCGTATACTGTAGTAGAGTAGGAGGAAGGTAAAATGGATACCTTGTCCAAGGATGGTGCGCTTTCAATAATTCCATTAAGAACACCAATTAAAAAGGATGCTCCTATAACTAACAGAATACAAAATACATATAAGAGTCCTTTCAATAAGGAAACCAATGACTTAGAAAAAAGTTTTCTTTGAACAGAAACTAATTCCTTCTGTTTATCCATCGTTTCTTTATATCCAAAATTCATATTATTCTCCATTCCGCCGTAATACGGCAAACATATATAAAGAATGTTTCTGAGAACATTCTTTTCCATGTAAGATTATATCAAAAGCTTTCCATTAAATAAAGTAAAAGTTATCGACAGAATCGGTAGGATATTTGGAAAAAATGGGGAAGTATGTTATATTTTTGTGGGACAGTTTTAAAGTAATGGAATGGAACAATGAAAGGTTGGAATTGATTGTGAAAGAATATTACATTGTCAGTGCTTTCGGACAGGGGGAAATCGTGGAAAAGAAATCGCGGTTTATTGCCCAGGTTTTTCCTATTGAATCCGAAGAAGAAGCACTCCTTTATATAGAAGAAATTAAAAAGAAATATTGGGATGCCAGACATAACTGTTATGCTTTTGTTTTAGGAGAAAACAATGAAATCCAGCGTTTCAGTGATGATGGGGAACCACAGGGAACCGCAGGGAAACCGATTTTGGAAGTATTGAGCGGAAATAATGTGCATAATACGTTGATTGTTGTTACAAGATATTTTGGAGGAACCTTGCTTGGTACCGGAGGGCTTGTAAGAGCTTACGGCGGTTCGGCAAAAGAAGGATTGAAGAATGCTGTTGTGAAACAGGTTTGCGAAGGGGTGCATTTTGGCTTGCAGACCGATTACAACAGTATCGGAAAGATTAAATACATTCTGGGGCAGCTGAATGTTCAACCGGAGTCAGAAGAGTATGGAGCGGATGTTATGATGCAGATTTCCATGGCAAAAGATTTGTTTGGAGAATTGCAATCCCAGATTACAGATGCCACCAGCGGAAAGGCTGTTTTCTCTGAAATAGAGGAGGCCCCTTTTTACAGAGAGGTTGAAAGTTTTTTATAATGTGATAAAATAGGCAAGGCTAATTGAGAAAAACAGAGATAGAGTATATAAGAAGATAGTGTGTTCACAAAGGTGAACTGAGGAGGAGAAATGAAGCGAGAGGATATTAGAAATATTGCAATTATTGCCCACGTTGACCACGGTAAAACTACATTGGTAGACGAACTGTTAAAGCAGAGCGGCGTATTTCGTGAAAATCAGGAAGTAGCAGAACGTGTAATGGATTCCAATGATTTGGAAAGAGAACGTGGAATTACCATTCTTTCAAAGAACACAGCGGTAACTTATAAAAATACAAAGATTAATATTATTGATACACCGGGACATGCGGATTTCGGTGGTGAAGTAGAACGAGTTTTGAAAATGGTTAACGGTGTTGTTCTTGTGGTAGATGCTTTTGAAGGGGCAATGCCTCAGACACGTTTCGTTTTAAAGAAAGCCTTGGAACTGGAACTTCCTGTTATTGTTTGTATCAACAAAATCGACAGACCGGAAGCCAGAGCAGAAGAAGTCATTGATGAAGTATTGGAACTGTTTATTGAATTGGATGCCAATGAAGAACAGTTAGACTGTCCGTTTATTTTCGCGTCTGCAAAGAACGGTTTCGCTTCTGCGGATATTGATAAGGAAACAACAGATATGAAAGATCTGTTTGAAACAATTATTGATTATATTCCTGCACCGGAAGGGGATCCGGATACTGATCCACAGGTGTTAATCAGTACGATTGACTACAATGAGTATGTGGGACGTATCGGTGTCGGAAAGATTGATAACGGTACTTTGAGAGTGAATCAGGATGTAATGCTGATGAACTACCATGAACCGGATAAGAAAAAGAAGGTAAAAATCAGTAAGTTATACGAGTTTGACGGTTTGAACAAAGTGGAAGTCAATGAAGCTACTGTTGGAGCAATCGTAGCGGTTTCCGGTATTGCAGATGTGCATATTGGTGATACCCTTTGCTCCTTGGATGATCCAAAGCCGATTCCTTTCCAGAAGATTTCAGAGCCGACAATTTCCATGAACTTCATGGTAAATGATAGTCCGTTGGCAGGACAGGAAGGTAAATTTGTAACTTCCCGTCATCTTCGTGACAGACTTTTCAGAGAATTAAATACTGACGTTAGTTTACGTGTTGAAGAAACAGAAGAAATGGATGCTTTCAAAGTATCCGGCCGTGGAGAACTTCACTTATCCGTATTGATTGAAAATATGAGACGTGAAGGCTACGAATTTGCAGTAAGTAAGGCTGAAGTTATTTACCACACCGATGAACGCGGTAAAAAACTGGAGCCGATGGAAATCTGTTATATTGATGTACCGGATGAATTCTCCGGAGCAATCATCGAAAAACTCAGCAACCGTAAGGGAGAACTTCAGGGAATGGCTCCGACACAGGGTGGATATACCCGTTTGGAATTTGCAATTCCTTCCCGTGGACTGATTGGCTACAGAGGTCAGTTTATGACGGATACAAAAGGAAACGGAATTATGAATACCGTGTTTGACGACTACGGCCCATTCAAGGGAGAAATCCAGTATCGTAAACAGGGATCGTTGATTGCTTTCGAAGCAGGGGAAGCAATTACCTATGGTTTATATAATGCACAGGAACGTGGAACACTGTTTATCGGACCGGGAGAAAAAGTTTATTCCGGAATGGTAGTGGGACAGACCGGACGTGCAGAAGACATCGAAATCAATGTTTGTAAGACGAAACATTTATCCAATACCAGAACATCCAGCTCCGATGAAGCACTTCGTTTAGTGCCGAAAAAGGTATTGAGTCTGGAACAGGCTTTGGAATTTATTGATACAGACGAGTTATTGGAAATTACACCGGAAAACTTGAGAATTCGTAAAAAGATTCTGGATCCGACATTACGTAAGAGAGACAATATTCGTCGTCAGAATAATAAGTAAAAATACAGAAGATGAGGATTTGAAAAAATTCTCATCTTTTTTCTTGACAAATAATTGTATTAATTGTACTATTGTATTGTACTAATTGACATAGTACAATACGGATATAGATGAGGGAGTAAAAATGTTAGAAGTAAAAGACTTAAAAAAGACGTATAAACCGAAAAAAGGTGTAGCGGTCGAAGCATTAAAGGGTGTAAATTTGAAGTTCCCGGAAAAGGGAATGGTTTTCCTGTTAGGAAAATCAGGAAGTGGTAAATCCACATTGTTAAATCTTCTGGGAGGCTTGGACCAATATGATGATGGAGAAATATTGATTAAGGGTGTTTCCTCCAAGACTTTTCGACAGAGTGAATTTGATTCCTACCGAAATACTTACGTTGGTTTCATTTTCCAGGAATATAATGTATTAGAAGAATTTACAGTCGGTGCCAATATTGCACTGGCAATTGAATTACAGGGTAGAAAAGCTGAAAATGATGAAATCAATGAAATACTTAAAACGGTGGACCTAGAGGGACTTGGTGGAAGAAAACCAAATGAATTATCAGGAGGACAGAAGCAGCGTGTGGCAATTGCCAGAGCTTTGGTTAAGAAACCCCAGATTATTATGGCGGATGAGCCGACCGGAGCGTTGGATTCCAATACGGGAACTCAGGTGCTGGAGACTTTAAAAAAATTGTCCAAGGAAAAGCTTGTCATTGTTGTTTCTCATGATAGAGAATTTGCGGAGAAGTACGGTGACAGAATTATCGAACTGGCAGACGGAGAAGTAATCCGTGATGTGGAAAGAAGTCAGGAGTCGGTGGAATTGCCTGAAAGCGGCATGGAATTTGAACAGGACAGTATTGTATTTTCTGAAGGCTATCAGTTGACAGAAGAAGACCGGATTTTAATCAATGAATTCTTAAGCGGAAGAAAAGAAAAAGTAAAAGCTTTTCTGAAGGGGAAGAAGCAGGGCGGATTTACGGAAACCGATCAGAACAGCATTGTTCATCATGACCGAACCTTTAAACTGATTAAATCAAGATTGCCGTTGATGAATGCGGTAAAAATCGGTGCCAGCGGTCTGAAGCATAAAAAGATTCGACTGACTATTACGATTCTGTTATCCTTTGTGGCCTTTTCATTGTTTGCCTTGGCAGATACATTTGGAAGCTACGACAATGCCAAAACATGCACGGAATCACTGGTGGATTCCAAGGTGAGTTACGTGTCCTTTACGAAGAAAGCTGAAGACAATGGAAACGGCTATTATTCATCTTATGGAAATTTCACCGATAAAGATGTAAAAAAGATTTCCAAAGAAAATAAAATGAAATTTAAAGGAGTATATGTTCCGGATATTGATTGGATGATTTCCAATATTGCGGACGGTGATGCCCTTTCCGAAACAGATGAAGACAGTGCATACTGTACTTACTATTCCGGATTTGTAAATTTACAGTTGGAAGATTTGAAAAATTACGGCTATGAATTTGTGGCCGGAACTCTTCCGAAAGAAAAGAATGAAGTGGCAATTTCATCTTACTGTTTTGAAAGTTTTAAAAAGGCAGGTTATTGTAAGGAACCGGGACAGAAAGGGGAAAAGATTACATCCTATAACGATATGCTGGGCAAAGAACTCCATGTGGGAGATGCGGTCTATAAGGTTTCCGGAATATATAACAATCACATAGATTTAGGACGTTACGAAATGGTGGGAAAAGAAATCCCTAATGCAACCATGGCAGAAAAATTGGCAGTATATGCTTTGGGATATGAATTATCGGAAATTAAAGGATACAGTCTGGCAGGAGCATTGGTTGTTTCTGAAGAAAAGATGAATGAAATGCGTCAGAATGGGATGGAACTTGGAAAAGCTGTTGGGGTAGATTTCGACATCTCCACGGAAAATTTCGGTAGTTGTGCAGAGCGTGTGGCGAAAATGAATCAGATTGACGCCTCAGTTGTTTCCTGGGTTGACGGTGAGAAGAAAGAATTGAAAGAAGATGAAATCATTCTTTCCTCAGATCTGTGTATAGAAGAACCGAAAGATGGAGTAAAAGAACTCATTGAAGCAGCAAAAAATCAGGATGGTATTGCTGTAAATCAGTATGAGTATTCCAACGGAAAAGAAAAAGAAATGAAAGTTGTTGGAATAATTGATGTTGAAAAATATCCGATTTATAAGGATGTCACAGTAATTTCAGACAAGACTTATAAACCGGAATGGGAATTGTTAAAGGGAACTTATGAATATGTGGTTGCCCCAATGCCTAAGGATAAAAAAGATATCCGCAATATTGTGGATTATTGTTCTAAGGTGCAGAAACATCAGAAAAATCTGGAACTGGAATATGAAATGAGAAATTCGGTTACATTGGAACTAAATACCATTGATGCGGTATTGAAGGCGGTATCGAAAGTATTCTTATATATTGGTTTGGGATTTGCATTATTTGCTGCACTGATGTTAGCAAACTTTATTGCAACCAGTGTTTCTTATAAGAAACAGGAAATTGGAATCTTAAGAGCTATTGGTGCAAGAAGCAGTGATGTGTTTAAAATCTTTGCTGCGGAAAGTATGATTATTGCTCTTGTTAATTTCCTTCTGGCATGCATTGCAACGGGTATCGGCGTACATTTCTTAAATTACTACATGCGTCTAAGCACCGGAGTACTGATTACAATTTTAAATTATGGTCTCAGACAAATCCTGTTGCTGTTGGCAGTAAGTATTGGAGTGGCATTAATTTCAAGTTTCATTCCGGTATGGAGAATTGCCAGAAAGAAACCAATTGATGCGATTAGAAACAAATAATACTTGCAGGATGATGAAAGTCACATTATAATTGAGTGTGTTAACTGTATCTATGTGTGAACTTCTTGTATTTGAAGTGATGAAAAACGATATGAAATACGAGAGCTTTACAGAAGAAGTTCAAAAGAACTTAACAACGATTGTGACGGAAAAAATAGGAGAGGGGACAGTCGTCATTCGAAATGTGTTGAAGAATAACGGCGTGCGGATGAAGGCTGTCAGCATTCTCCGGAAAAATGAAAATGCGACACCGTCCATTTATTTGAAACAATACTATAACGAGTTCAAAAAAGGGCGGAGCGTAGAAAGTATCTGTAATGAAATTTTTCAGATTTATGAAGAAAGTTTAAAAGCATTTCGAGAGAATATTAGTTTGGAACAATTATCGGATTTTGAAACAGTACAAGATAAAATTTTTTATCGTTTGATTAACTATGAAATGAATCGAAGCCTTTTGGCAGACGTTCCTCATTATCGGTTTCTGGACCTGGCAATCGTATTTTTTATTTGTCTGGATAGTCAGGATGACGGAGTCACCTCTGTGTTAATCCATCATTTTAATGTGGACGCATGGGGGAAAACCGCAGAGGAAATCAGAGAATGTGCATTAAAAAACACCTGGAAGAAATACCCGGTGTGGATACGAAATATGGAAGATGTAATCTCTGATATGATTCTAAAGGATATAAAGGCGACCTACGAAGATCAGGAAGAGGGAATGGTAGAAGAAGACAGCTTCTACGGAAACTATGATATTTCCCAGGTGGAACAGGTAATCAAGGAAGAAGTGAAAGAACTGAAAGCAGAAAAGAATATGGAAATGTATGTAATGTCTAACAGCCACCGATTAAACGGTGCTGCATGCATTACCTATCCGGGAGCTTTGAAACAGTTTGCGGAAGAACATCAAAGTGACCTTTGCATTATTCCAAGTTCCATCCATGAGGTGATTTTAGTTCTTGGGACAGATTGGGATATGGAGTGGCTGGACCGAATGATTCGTCAGGTAAACAAAGAAGATTTGGATCCGGTGGAAATTTTATCCGATCATGTTTATATATACAGACGGGACCTGGAGAAAATAGTATATCCCGGTGAGGAAAACTAAAAAATTCCGAACTCTTTTTGCAAGAAATTCGGAATTAATTAAAGTGCACCCGACAGGAATCGAACCTGCATTACCGCCTCCGGAGGGCGGCGTTCTATCCGTTATACTACGGGTGCATTCTTGTATTTTACATTACAAAAAAATAAAAAGCAACAATTAAATAAACCATATTGCCCTATTAAGAAGAGCAAAAGTTGAATTTTCAGGGTTTTTTTGTTATGATGTCCTTAATATTGTGTTTTAAGGAGATTTTCAAAAGTGGATACTGAAGAAAAGAAGTTAACAAGTTCCGAGATTGAGGAGATGCTCAGAGAAGTTGAGGAAATCCACAGACCTCGAAGAACAGTCAATCAAAATCGAAAGCCAAAGAAGAGAATACGACTTGACCGTATTATTGCATTTTCCGTTTTAGCATTATTACTGGTAGCTGTTGTGGTTATCGTTGTAAAGATGTTTAAAGGAAGTCCATTAACAAGTAAAGAAGAGGATACGACAAAGGCATACACATCTTCCCCGTTAGTAGATGATAAATATCCTGAAATCACTGAATTGGTACAGAACTATTTGTCAGCATATCTGATTGCAGATGACGAAAAACGAATGAATACCATTCGTGAATGTGTTGTGGATTTGGATGACCTGAATAACATTAAGCGTCGTGAATATGTGAAAAGCTATTCGGATGTAGAGTGTTACACAAAGGATGGTCCATATGATGATACTTATATCGTTTATGCATACTATCAGGTAACTTACAAAAATATTTCGACTGCAGATCCGAATATCACAGTATTCTATGTAATGCGTCAGGGTGAAACAAACAATGTTTACATTAAAAACAAAATTCCGGATGACGTAAAAGAATACATTGAACAGATTTCAGCAGATAAAGATGTACAGGCATTATTCAGTGACGTCAACGAAGAGCATGAGGCAGCAAGAACAAAGGATGAAAACTTGGATAAGTTCCTTTTAAGTTTGGAAAAGAAAGCTGCTACCAAAAAAGAATAGGAAAGAATATGGTGGTGTCGGATTTCCGGCACCATCTTTATTGGAAAAAATATGAAAGAAAACAAGTTCAAAAAACAAATTGAAGACCATGAAGAAATTCGAATTAACAAGTATCTCAGTGACGCCGGAGTTTGCTCCAGAAGAGAGGCGGATCGTCTGGTGGAACAGGGGAAAATTCTTGTAAACGGAGCTCCGGCAGTCATGGGGCAGAAGATTAAAATTACAGATGAAATTCTTGTAAACGGCCAGCGGGTGTCCAGAGAAGAGGAAAGAATTTTAATTGCTTTCAACAAGCCGGTAGGCATTGAATGTACTTCGGATTTGAAAAATCCGGATAATATCATTCGATATATCGGATATCCGAAACGGATTTATCCTATTGGAAGATTGGACAAAAATTCCCAGGGATTGATTTTACTGACAAACGATGGAAGTCTGGTAAACCGTATTTCGAAAGCGGCCAACTATCATGAAAAAGAATATGTGGTAACGGTAGACAAACCAATTACGAAAGACTTTCTAAGAGAAATGTCCCGGGGCGTATATATTTTGGATCAGCGGACAAGACCGTGTCAGGTGGAACAAATTTCAAGACATACCTTTAAGATTATTTTAACTCAAGGACTGAACCGACAGATTCGAAGAATGTGTGAGGCTCTGGGATATAAAGTACAGAAACTGAAAAGAATACGTATTATGAACATTGAATTGGGGAACCTGCAAAAGGGAACCTATCGGGACGTGACAGACCGGGAATATGAAGAATTAATGAAAGATTAAATCAGAGAGGTTTTTATGGATAAATCAGAGAGAATTAAGGAATTGGTGGAATTGCTGAACAAAGCGTCCAAGGCATATTATCAGGATGCAGAGGAAATTATGAGCAATTTTGAATATGACCGACTGTATGATGAATTGGAAAGCTTGGAGAAGGAAACCGGAATGGTGCTTTCTAACAGCCCGACAGTGAATGTAGGGTATGAAGTGGTCAGTGAATTGCCAAAAATCCAGCATGAACAGCCAATGCTGTCTTTAGATAAAACAAAAGAAGTGGAAGCACTGAAAAGTTTTCTGGGAGATAAGAAGGGAATGCTGTCTTGGAAACTGGATGGTTTGACGGTTGTTTTGACATACCAAAACGGTAGCCTTCAAAGAGCCGTAACCCGTGGAAACGGTCAGGTGGGAGAAGTAATTACTGCCAATGCGAAAACTTTTAAAAATGTACCGATTTCTATTCCACATCAAGGAGAACTGGTGCTTCGCGGAGAGGCAATTATTAAGTATTCTGATTTTGAAATGATCAACGCAGAAATTGAAGATGTGGATGCAAAGTACAAAAATCCAAGAAATCTTTGCTCCGGTTCTGTACGACAGTTAAACAGCGAAATTACCGCAAAAAGAAATGTGAATTTCATTGCCTTTGCTTTGATTTCGGCAGAGGATGTGGCATTTGACAACTCGATTGAAAAACAACTGGAGTGGTTACAACAACAGGGATTTGAGACTGTAGAAGCAAAAGCAGTTCATGCCGAAACTATGGAGGAAACAGTAGCCTATTATGGTGAGAAAGTAAAAAACTATGATTACCCTTCGGATGGATTGGTATTGATGTTTGATGACATCGCTTACGGACTTTCTTTAGGAAGAACCGCAAAATTCCCACGAAACGGAATTGCTTTTAAATGGGAAGATGAACAGGCGGAAACAACCTTAAAAGAAATTGAATGGAGTCCAAGCCGAACCGGGTTGATTAATCCGGTGGCAATCTTTGAACCGGTAGAACTGGAAGGAACTACGGTCAGTCGTGCCAGTGTTCACAACGTCAGTATCGTAGAAGAATTGGAACTGGGAATCGGAGATACAATTAAAGTTTATAAAGCCAATATGATTATTCCGCAGATTTCTGAAAATCTGACGAAAAGCGGAATGGAAATGCCGCCGGAAACCTGTCCGGCATGTGGCGGAAAGACAGTTATTCGAAATGACAACGGAGTCAAAACACTTTATTGTCCGAATGAAGAATGTCCGGCAAAACATGTGAAACTGTATTCTTTGTTTGTATCCAGAGACGGAATGAATATTGAAGGGTTATCGGAAGAAACCCTGGAGAAGTTTATTGAAAAAGGATACATTCACGAATTTGCGGATTTATACCATCTGGATCGATACTATGAGGAAATTATTACCACACCGGGCTTTGGAGAAAAATCCTTTGAGAAACTTCAAAAGGCATTGGAAAAGTCAAGAAAGGTTGAATTACATTCCTTGATTTACAGCTTGGGAATTCCGAATATCGGTGTAGCCAATGCAAAACTCATTTGTAAAGCCTTTGACTATGATGTGGAACAGATTATGGCAGCAACACCGGAGCAGCTAACGCAAATTGATGGAATCGGTGCTGTTATGGCTGAAAAATTCTGTGAATATTTTGCAAACAATGCCAATGTGGAAAAATTGAATCATCTTTTGAACGAAGTTGAAATTGAAGCGCAGGAAGCACCAAAGGAAGAACAGAATATGGAAGGTCTTACCTTTGTTGTAACGGGAAGTGTTTATCAGTTCCTGAACAGAAATGCAGTAAAAGATTATATTGAAAAACGAGGCGGAAAAGTGACAGGTTCCGTTACATCAAAAACAAATTACCTGATTAACAATGATGCAACCTCCGGTTCATCAAAAAACAAGAAAGCGAAAGAGTTAGGCATTCCAATTATTACAGAAGAAGAATTTCTTGAAATGTGGTAAGAAAGGAAAAGGGAAACAATATGCTTACGGTTAATTTTCAATCCAGAACCCCGGTATACCAACAGCTCTATGATGATGTGGTGAGACTGGTTTCTCTGGGTGTGTTAAAAAGCAATACAAAACTACCTCCGGTAAGAACCCTGGCTGCGGAATTGGGGATTAATCCCAACACCGTATCCAAGGCGTATAAAATGCTGGAAGCAGACGGTTATATATATTCCACTGTGGGACGTGGCAGCTTCATTTCAGATCAACTGGGACAGAAGGAAGCGGCGAAAATACAGGTGGAACAGGATTTGAAAAAATCAGTGGAACAGGCATATAAGCATGGGGTGCTGAAGGAAGAAGTTCTGGAAATTGTCAGACAGATTTACGAGGAGGCAGAATAATGATAAAGATAGATAATCTGACAAAGCGGTTCGATGAAACCGTGGCGTTAAATCAATTAAGTTGTGATATTGCAGAAGGTGCAATTTTTGGATTGGCAGGAAGTAACGGAAGTGGAAAGAGCACATTACTTCGTACTATATCAGGAGTTTATGAACCGGATGGCGGCTGTGTATACATTGATGAAGAAGAATCTTTCGATAATGAAAAGGTTAAGGAAAAATGCTATTACATTCCGGACTATCCATGGTTCTTTAATGACAGTACGGTGGAAAATCTTGCCATGTTAATTCGAAATGTTTATCCGGAGTGGAGTGAAGAACGGTTTCGGGAACTGTGCAAAATCTTCCCGATTGAGACCGATAAAAAAATTGTCAACATGAGTAAGGGAATGCAGCGTCAGGCATCTTTGATTCTGGCTTTTGCGGCGAGACCAAAATATTTGTTCTTAGATGAAATTTTTGACGGACTGGATCCGGTCATTCGAAAGAATCTGAAGAAACTGTTGATTGAAGATGTGTCAGATCGTGGAATGACCTGCATTATTGCATCTCATAACCTGAGAGAAATTGACGATATCTGTGACAAGATCGTCTTACTTCACAAAGGTGAAATGGTTACGAACGATGATACCGATGAATTGAAAAATCAGATTAACAAAGTACAGCTTGCCTTCAATGAAATGCCGGAAGGAGATATTTTTGAAGGCTTGGATGTGGAAATTCACAGCAGAGTGGGCAATTATTTTAATGTAATGATTCGAGGTGATTTGGATGAAGCGCTGGAGCAAATCAACCGGTTTGAGCCATCCTTCCTTCAGGTATTGCCATCCACTTTAGAAGAAGTATTTATTAAGGAAATGGAGGACGTAGGATATGGAAAGCACTAATATGCAAAAGGCCAAAGCGATTTATTTTTGGACGTTAAAAAAATATCTTCCGATTTCCATCGCTTATTGGGTATTTTTATTCCTTTCACTTCCGGTGATTCAGGTGTTCTGCATGATTGCCATGAAAAGTATGGCAGAGTATCGAAGAGAAATGGATGATGCCCCTGAAATTATGATTTTGTTTATTTTTGTTGCCATTGCAATGTCAACAGTCAGTTCTTTTGTGTGCTTTTCCTATATGCACAATAAGCGCTGTGTAGACTTTTTCGGAAGTCTTCCAGTGAGTAGAAGAACCATGTTTTTTACAAGATATTTAGCTGTTGTCACCATGTCTGTGGTACCGATGTTGATTGTTGGTGCTTTAGGAAGTGGTTTATCTCTCACCTATGAGGGATGTGGCGTTTATATGGAAAGCTTACTTCTTGCAATGCTTGCCATTGTGGGAAATATTACAATCATTGCTTTTATTTCTCTTTGTAGCGGAACCGTAGCCGATATGATTATTACTTATCTGGCACTGAATGCGGCTTATCCGATTTGTATCGGAATCTGTGGAATTTATCCGACGGTTGTGTTGCCGGGATTGGGAGACCCAAAGATTGAAGCAAGTGTTTATACCTTCTTTACGCCGTTGGTGGCACCTTATACCGGAGCTTACGGAGATTGCAAAGGAATTCACATCTTTTGGTGGATCCTGCTGAGTGCCGTGGTATTAACAGGCTGCTATTTCTTATGCAAAAAGAGAAAGGCAGAAACTGCCCAGAATGCATTTACCTTCTCGGTTCTTTCCAATACCATCAAGTTTATTGCCTGTTTTGCGGCAGGTTTTGGTGTTGGTTGGGTATTATCAAATATCGGTTTACAAGCACCAAGTTTCAAATCAACTTACATATGGTTCTTTATCGGACTCTTCATTGGAATTATGGCAACTAATATTCTGTTGCACTTAATATTCAATAAAGGATTATCCGGTTATGTGAAAAGTCTGAAATTATGTGGTGGTGTGTTTGTGGTAGCAACCGTATTTTTGTTTTGTATTACAACCGGTGGTTTTGGATATGATGAATATGTTCCGAAAAACGATGAAATTGAATCCGTGTGTGTACAAAACGGTATGACGGAGTTTTATGTGTCCAATGTGAACATTCTGCAGGAATTCAGTAAAGACGAGAAAATGATTCAATTTGCCACAGAGTTTCACCGGGAAATTGTAAATTCTATGACGGAGAGTAAATATCACAATGTGATGTATTGTCCGTTAGGATATAACTATAATGTGGAACAGATGGATCGAACCTATGGTGATGATGGTAACGATGATACGATTGCATCAGGATACTATAAAATTACCTATCGATTGAAAAACGGTGATACCGTGGTAAGAGAATATAATCTGAGCTACGAAGACCACGTATCCAGCGAAGCAATATCGAAATATATGGCAAGTGTAAGCAGAGAAAAGATGCATTCCATTCCAATTCGGTTTATAACCAATGAAATTGTAATCAATCAGAAAAATGGCAAACGTTGGGACGAGGAATATATCGATATGAACGACAAAGAATTGAAACAACTGGTTGCTGCTCTGCAAAAGGATTACAACGAGGTAGGTCTCGTAAAAGATGTTGAGTATTCTTACGATGATGACGGAGAACTTACAGAGATTGAGGCTGAGAAAAACGTCTATGACATTGGACTGCAGTACGTTGATGAAGAGGGATCGGTAATCACAGTTCATTGGATTGCAGATGCAACCTACAAAAACACCATGAAGTTTTTGAAAGAACAAAATCTTGCCAATATCGCCTATGTGACAATGCAAAGAAGCGTGGGTGTGCAGGAAAACGGTCAGCAAGATGTTTTAAAGGATGCAAGAACAATTTATATCAAAGTCCCTGAAAAGTGGAAGGCGGAAAATGTTCAGGTCAATGTTATGCTGGAAGAGGAAGAGACTGTTTTGTGGGACTGGAATGATGAAAAGACGAAATGTGAGCATGTAAAAGACAATATTTGGTCTGTTTCCGTTCCGAAAAATCTTCAGGGATATGAAATCATTGCTTATGATGTAAGACCGGAGCAGGTTTTTGTAACCGGAGCCCTTGAGCCACCGGTGAATATAACTGATGAGTCGATTAATATGTTATGTATTAACGATGAACTGAATTTTGCCATGGGAGAATACAGTTTCCCGGATCCGGCATATGATTCCGGATGGACTCATTTTGAAAAATAATGCGGATTCCATTATTGACCGACTAATAAAATAGTAGTATATTTAAAACAATGCGGGGAAGTCCACAGGGATTTCCCCTATACTAAATTATTAATACAGCACGGAGGAAATAGAAGATGGATAAGAAAAATATCGATTGGGCAAACCTTGGTTTCGGATATATTTCATCAGATCAGAGATTTGTTTCAAATTACAAAGACGGAGCATGGGATGAAGGATGTTTGACTTCAGACGACAAAGTAGTAATCAGTGAATGTGCAGGCGTATTACAGTACGCACAGACTTGTTTTGAAGGGATGAAAGCATATACTACTGAAGACGGACGTGTCGTAATTTTCCGCCCGGATTTAAATGCAACAAGAATGAAAGATTCCTGTGAAAGACTGGAAATGCCGGTTTACCCGGAAGATAAATTTGTGGAAGCTGTTGCTGAAACTGTTAAGGCAAATTTAGACATCGTACCACCATATGGCTCCGGTGCCACATTATATATCAGACCATACATGTTCGGTAGTTCGCCGGTTATTGGTGTAAAGCCTGCTGATGAATATCAGTTCAGAGTATTTGTTACACCAGTTGGACCTTACTTTAAGGGGGGCGCAAAGCCAATCGTAATCAAGGTGAGTGATTTCGACAGAGCAGCACCACACGGTACAGGACATATTAAAGCCGGATTAAACTACGCTATGAGTCTTTACCCAATTGTAAAGGCACATGAAGAAGGATACGCAGAAAATATGTATTTAGACGCTGCAACTAGAACAAAAGTTGAAGAAACAGGTGGAGCAAACTTCATCTTTATCACAAAAGACGGAAAGTTAGTTACACCGAAGTCAGATAGTATTTTACCTTCTATTACAAGACGTTCTATTATGTATGTTGCAGAACATTATCTCGGAATGGAAGTTGAGCATAGAGAAGTGTTGTTCGATGAAGTAAAAGATTTTGCTGAATGTGGCCTTTGTGGTACAGCAGCAGTTATTTCACCGGTTGGAAAGATTTACAACCACGGTGAAGAAATCTGTTTCCCAAGCGGAATGGATGAAATGGGACCAACAATCAAGAAGTTGTATGATACATTAACGGGCATCCAGATGGGAAGAATTGAAGCTCCTGAAGGATGGATTTATGAGGTGAAATAAAAACTTAGTCGGGAAAAAAGAAAATAAAAATGTTAAGCCCACTTGGATTATCAGGTGGGCTTTTTTTAGAATGAGAGGGATTATGACAGGATTATATGGAAAAGCAAATGCAGTAATCAACGAAGTGAAAAAAGCAGTTGTTGGAAAAGAGGATATTATCGAATTGGTTATGACTGCCATTGTGGCAAATGGTCATATTTTGGTGGAAGATGTACCGGGAGTTGGAAAGACAACGATGGCGGTGGCTTTTTCCAAAGCTATGGGAATCGAGGAGAAACGTGTTCAGTTTACGCCGGATATTATGCCGTCGGATTTGACAGGTTTTTCGATGTATCAAAAGGAAAGTGGACAGTTTGTTTACCAGCCGGGGCTGTTAATGTGTAATCTGTTTTTGGCGGATGAAATTAACCGAACATCACCGAAGACACAGTCAGCGTTGCTGGAAGTTATGGAAGAAAGAAAAATCACTGTGGATGGTGTTTCCAGAGTGCCGGGAGAACCGTTTATCGTTATGGCAACACAGAACCCGGAAGGTTCTGCAGGAACACAGTTGTTACCGGAATCCCAGTTGGACCGTTTTATGATTTGTATGAATGTGGGATATCCTACAGTAGAAGAAGAAGCGGAGATTCTGAAAAGAAGACAAAATGGAACTTTAACAGAACAGGTTCATGAGATAACAAAAACAGAAGATATTTTGGCAATGCAGGAAGAAGCACGACAGGTATTTATGAAAGACGAGGTGCTGACCTTTATTGCAAAGCTTGCGGAAGCAACAAGAAATCATGAAATGCTTACAGCAGGAATCAGCCCGAGAGGTACTGTTGCGTTAGCTTCCATGAGCCGTGCCCGTGCATGGATGAATGGAAGAGCTTATGTAATTCCACAGGATGTATTGGACGTCTTTTTCCCTGTTGCCCGTCATCGTGTACAGCTGACATTAAAGGCAAAGGTTGGCAATGTTACCATTAATCAGGTATTAGATCAGATTGTTTCCAGTGTGGAAACTCCGGTGATTAGAAAGAAGTAAAGAAATGATAAAACAGACAATTATTTTTTTAATAGCATTTCTTGGAACACTCTATATGTACTTTGTTTATGATGAAGAAAGTGTTGGGTTTTTGTTGTTATTGGAAGGAGCATATTTTGTTTTAGCAGTTCTCTTCTGCCTGGTGGAAAAATTCCGGGTAAAAGTAACGGTGAAAGACAACCACTTTGCAGTGGAACGGGAACAATCAGTCCCGGTGCAGGTTGTAGTAGAAAATCGCTCCCGATTATTCCGTCAAAAAATTCGATTCAATTTCAAAGCGGAAAATCCCATGGTAGGAGACCGAAAAAGGTTTTCTGTAGAGGAAGTGATTCCACGGGGAAAAGTAAAGACAATTCTGGTACCTATTAGTGCACTGCATTGTGGGGTGATGACGGTTACACTAAAAAACATTAAGGTATATGATTTGTTTTGTATTATTGGAATGAAGAAGCGTGTCCGTCAAAAAATGAGTGTTACAATTCTTCCAAAGGCACATTTGTTGCCTCTTGAAGTGACAAAGAAGACTCGGGAATTTATTGCGGATGCAGAAGAATATTCCGATAAGGAAAGCGGAGATGATGTATCTGAAATTTTTCAGGTTCGGGAATACAAAGAAGAGGATTCAGTTAGGGATATTCATTGGAAACTGTCTGCAAAGATGAACGAACTTTATGTTAAAGATTATGGAAAAACATTGGGTAGTACCGTACTGATTTGGATTGATACAGGAAAATCGAAAGGGAAGAAAAGGGAAAAGAACAGAGCTTATTTAGAGGCGTTGGAAATTGTTTCATCGATTTCATTGTCGTTGTTTGAACAGGAATGTGTGCATACGGTGGCTTGGTATGAGAAAGAGCGTTTAAAGGTTCGCAAGAAAAAAATCAGCAAAGAAAAGAATGTATATGAATTGATGAACCTGTTAGGAACGGTAGAACCATATCAGGGAAATGAATTGGAAATGATTTATCAGGATGCATTCCGAGGGGTATACTTCAGTACGGTTATAACCGTTTCACTGAACGGAGAAATCACTGTAAATCATGAACCGTATCAAGTTCCAATGAAAAAAGGAAAAATTGACTGGAAACAATTAGCCTTTTCTGTTTAGAAAGAGAATAGAATATGTCAGGTTTTTATATAGAAAAGAAAAAAATAAAATACAATAGCATATTACTGGATTTTGCACGGATTATGGTTTTATGGATTGCAGAAATACTCTTTTTATATTCCGTAGCGCTATCCATTCGTGCGGAGGTCTGGACCACAGAAACAATGATTGTAGCACCCTTTGTTGTAGCACTCAGTTATTTTTTGTTTTCCGGAAAATCTTTTCTGGCGGGAAAAGTACGGAAAAAGACGCTGCTGATTGCAAGAATTGCTGCTGTGGTTTTGGGAATTATTGCATTTTTGTATTGGGGTCTTCAGGAAGTGGAAGACGGAATTTTATATTGTATTGATGGCTATAATAATATTTTATTTTCTGAAGATTATTTGGAAACAATTGAACTGATGAAATCAGTGGAAGAACTCTTTTGGATTGTTATTCCGGGAATTTGTTGTATAACGGTTCTCTTTACAGTAATAATGGAAAAGAAGAAAGGATTTATTGTTATAGTAGCCCTTTACCTGGTTCCTTTTGTGTTGTGTGATTCCACCAATCATTTTCCGACAAAAGAATGTGTGGCAGTTACAGCGGCTGCAATCGTGATGCTTTCTGTATGTCGCTATAGCGAACAGGCCAGGATGCTGATTCGAAGTGAATTGATTGCCGGACTGATTTTGGCAATCCTTGGAGTGACAACCTACTATAATGGAACATTTCTGCAGGATTACAAAAGTGAACCGCAGTATCAAAGGGTGCGTAGGCTTGTAAAAGACTTGGAAAATATGGATATGAATTCATTGGTGGACGAACTGCAAGGTGGTAATTTCGCTACGGATGGCATTGGAAAAGGAGAGTTGGAAGGCTTGAAGAAATTCAACCCGACCCATGAGAAGGTAGCAAAAGTAGTTGTGGGAACAAGACCCAGAAGAACTGTTTTTCTGAAATCCTATGTTGCGTCCCGGTATTCCTCAGAAAAATGGGATACCATAGATTCCCGTGGAAAAAAGGAATTGTATACACTTAGTAAATTATATACGAAGGATGCTGGTCAGATCATTAGTGGTGAAACGAATGCCTCAATTCTTCATCGAATCAACAACCAAAGTGCCGATGTGTTGTCGACCATAGAAACTCTGCTAGGAGAGGGAATGCTTGATTACATTGTATACAACGGTGAAAGTATCTATCCGAGAGAAGATATAATGACGATTTTCGATAAGAATCAGAAAGATACACTACCATTAATTCCTTACGGAAGAACGACTTATGATATGACAGATGAATATGGAATTAATGGTGAATTGTTCCCGACGGAAGGGAAAAATGAGGCATGCTATTATGAATGTTATTCACGCTTTGATGCGGAAGCTTTTTCTAAGGACACTGTTGACCATAACCAGTTGGAAATCGTTGGAGATACTTCAGATTATGAGGTTGCGGAGGAATTTGGTCAGGACGAAATTAAAGAAGTTATTAATGAATGGGCTGTTTGGGCTCATAGGAATCATTATGCAAATTTTGTTCAAAAAAACTATCTGGATTATCCAAAGGAGTCCAAAGAATTGAAGAAACTGGCAGAGAAGGTCCGTAAAAAAATAAAAGAGGATAAGAATCGACGCCCGTTGAGAGAATATATTGAAGAAGCTTTTTCAGAAGATTTCAATTATACAAGAAAACCGGAAGTTAATTCTTCCGGTGAAGACTTTGTGGATTTTTTCTTGAAACAGAAGCAAGGCTTTTGTGTTCATTTTGCCAGTGCGGCAACATTGCTTTATCGGGATTTGGGAGTTCCGTGCCGATATGTGGAAGGATATGCAATTCCTGCAGATGCGTTTGTTTTTGATGAAGATAATGAGGAATGTGTCGCTGAAGTTACCAGTGATATGGCACATGCATGGTGTGAAGTCTATGATGAATATATGGGGTGGATTCCAAGAGACCATACGCCGGCAGAGTATCAATATGATATTACCGGAAAGAAACCGGAACCGCAGGAAACAACGACGA
>JAEFAB010000027.1 GCA_016292095.1 Eubacterium sp.
ATACAATCCGCAGATCTGATAAATTGCACCATCTTCCAGCTCAGAAAGTTTCCGGAATTCAAAACCTTCAATATTTACATCGAACTTACTTCCTTTATTGTGTTTACTTGCGAAACTCATACTTATATCCTCCATATTTGCGTTATTTTTGCAAACTCATACTTATTTTGTACTATTTGCGTGATTTTAAAGTTGCATTCTGAACAAAAGTCTTTTCATCCATTTCGAAAAGTCCGGAGTAGGTATCTTTAATAACATACCCCTGAGAAAGAAGCCGTTTCAAGGCCGTTGCACTGTCCCTTCCTCCGTATACGGTTGCTTTTGCTCCGGTTTCAGGGTTCTGCAATTCATTCACTAAAACTGTTCTTTGCATCGGTTCACCTCCCTTCAATTATGATTATAATGGTAAAATACTATTTTGTCAGTATATTATTCCAAAAATACAAGACTTTCTTTCCGTAAAGCTCTTTCAAAGAGATCCAGGTATTCCCCAGTAAGGCCGATTGTATAGGATCCATTTACAAGGGCCGTGTTGGATCCGTTCAGTATCTTGCAGCCTTCAACTTCTATTTCTTTTATTTGCAGATCATCATTGTAATACGCTACAAGGTGACCGGAATTCTCCAACCTGGTTCCGTTTTTAAAAGCTTCAAAACCATGTTCCTGAAAGAATTTGGAACCAATCTTTTTATTTACTCCAGCGATTGTGGCATGATAAGAGCCATCATAATCCTCATATAAGTATTTCTTAGAACCTAATGTTTTGAAGCGTTTATATGATCCGTCATCATCCCACTGACCCATATATAAGGTTCTTCCTTTTCGATCTTGGGCATATGCTCCATACTTAACAGCTAGTGCTTTGAGATTTTCGTTTTCTTCTTCAAAAAGTGGCTGCACTTCTTCCGGTTCTAAAAACTTTATGGAATCGGTATCTTCATAGACATTGTATTCACCAATTTTCCACAGCATTTCACGCAGCTGCAGCCTTGCCCAGCAAGTACACCAAACTCCCCATTGATACGGTAAGAAACTGTTTTTTGATTTATAGAACTTGTCTAAAAGATCTTGGAAAAATTCTAACTGTGTCATACCATCAGGGATCTGCTGGTCTATAAATTCTCCGGTTGTTTCATCGTATTCTATTTCCGGTTTGCAAGGATTTGTTACACACATCCCATAACTGCTGTTCAGCTTATTTTTGCTTTTCATATATTCGTAAACGCTTTCCGGATCCCCTTTAAGGAAGGTTTTTCCAGTAAAGTATTTCATTACCTGGCTTTTGAATTCATCCGGAAGATCTCCATATTTAGAAATATAAATATCTCCATCTATGATCATTCTTTCCCATTTGTATTCATGGGAAATTATCTTCCAGTCTATATCGGTTACTGAAAGCCATCCTGAGCCTTTTAAAGCCCTTCCATTATCGTTTATGATCTTTCTCCTACCATGTAATTTAGAAACCGCTATATAAGGATTTCCGCATGTTCCTATATATTCAAAATTTTCCAGGTATATTTTGAAAACATAAGCATACTTTTTTCTGACTGCTGGATGGCTCTTTAACCAGTCCGGTGAAACTTTAGTAAACTGTCCGATAGGAAATTGACGAACCATAAATTGAAAAGGATAACTTGAAGCTATATCCCTACTTCCTACATTTTCCAGCGTTACATTGGAATGATATATATTTCCGTGGGTATCACCGCCCCGGAAAGCATCATGCAGCAGATCAAAAAGCACTGCATCCAATTTTGTATGTTCAAAGTTCTCTCGGTTCCTCCGGTTCTCTTTCATAGACTTCCGGAAATCCCTTCTAACATACCCGGTGGAAGTTATGGGAATTGATTTTATGGTATCAGTCCTGAGCAGATCTAATAGACATTCCTCCAGGCCTTTCACATCATTATAGCAGTATGCAAGCTCCAGTTCGGAAAGTTTTGTTTCCGGTGTCCTGATCTTGTCATAATTGAAATCATCCCCTGATAGTTTAGAATGAACAACACCTTTACTGTTTTCGCAGAATTTTTTCAAAGTC
Organism: Eubacterium sp.; assembly: GCA_016292095.1. Classification (GTDB taxonomy): domain Bacteria; phylum Bacillota; class Clostridia; order Lachnospirales; family Lachnospiraceae; genus Eubacterium_G. The sequence goes on from JAEFAB010000027.1 coordinate 2,042, forward strand.
ATGTTTGATAATGCGTAACTGCAGCGGAATTCAATTTTCCCTTCCAGTGCTTCTGCTCTTACTGGTTTTCTCTTATCCAGCGAAAAAACATTTTGGAAATGCAGCCATGACCGAAGGAAGCTCATTTCATACGGGAAATTATGCACGTAGCAGACCATCTTTCTTTCCTCAGTTAAGTGCATTTCGTGTGAAAGTCTTTCTAGGAATTCCACAAACTCTTCCAACCTCCGGCCAAAACACACCCAGCCATTTAAACAGAATTGCCATTGATAACAAAAAGCAAACGGCCTTTCCGATGGATCTTCCGGAATGACCGTTGTGGTTTCAATATCAAAAGTGGCCGGAAGTGCTATATATGATTTTTTCTTATGTGTCCTGATCACATCCAGGAATAAACACCGAAAATAAGGGAAATCATCAATGTTATAAACGGTTTCAACATGATCCCCATCAGTGCATGGAACTGTTATTTGAAACAAAGTGATCACCTACTTACGTATATACTTAAGTACCTAGTCTTCATCCTCATAGGAAAAAGGATCTTCTCCGTAAGGAACTTCCGTCCACCGTTCGAAGTATTCAAGCGGATTCACCGGATGATCAGGATCTACGTTTGATTTCTGATACTCTTTCCAGCTTTCTATCAGATCTTTCACGCTCTTACCGTTGGCAATAGCAACGGATGCTTCACCCATGATCTGTGTAGAGTCTATATTTTTCAGTTCCTTCCAGGCATCTGATTTTAAAAACTCTGAGAACTCTTGTTTATTCGTGTTTTCGTCAATCAGTGCTTCTCCCTTTAATGTTTCATACATACGATCAATACGCAGATTTTCTCCCTTTATAGTGGAAGTCTGCATATTAAGAAACCGGATAGATTTCTCGATCTCTCTTCTCATTTGAGTATCAGAAAGATTTTTGGACCTGGTAAATCTATTACCATCAATCATATCTTTAGCAGCTCGATAAGCCGGGGAACTTTCATCCAGTCCTGATCTTTCTAACTCTAAAAGTCTTGCGTTCGCTCTCCGGGCCAAACGGTCCATGGTCCTTTGAAGCGTTTCTGTCTTGCTGATCCTTTTTAACTGTGGAAGTGTAGGAACATTACTCTTTTTCGCCATGATATTACCCCCTAATGAACCCATGATGGACTGTCCCAAGCATCGCAACAATCAATCCATTTCGTCCCGATCCGTTCAACAGCTTGCTGTGATGCTATTGTTTGTATGATATGCTTTTCGGAATAGTTGTAGAAAAATCCTAAGGCCATGACTATATCCATTTTATCTTGCATGGTAAGATTAGTTATTTCCGTGTCAGATATTTTCACACCACACCTCCAGGCTATAACTATTGGTTCCGGCCATGATCCGCCAAAACTTAACATCATATGGAAAATAAAATTCTAAATCTGAATGGAATTTTTGTTTTCCGTATTCCTCAGCCATACGGACTGTAAGACCGTGAAACACTTCACGTCCTTTATGATCAAATATGTCCAGCATAATATCTGAATTAAAGTTTGTTCGTATAAGTTCACCTACTGTCATTGTTTATTACCTCAATGTAAAAGAATATGAACCGGAACAAGATCAATATCACACCAACCTAACACGATTATATCTTGCTGACCTTCGTTCCAATCATTTAGCCATTCAATCATATTTTCTGTAGTGCTGGCCACTTCATTTGATACTGTATAATTAATTTCATCAGAATATTTATAAGCAATCCTGATTATATATGTTTTCCAAGGCTCCAGTGGCCATTTTGCTATAAATTCTTCTAAAGTCATTTAGTCCTCACTTTCAAAATAAACGTGGTATTTATCGCTACTGAATACACCCATACACCAATAATGCCCATAAATATAAGCTTCGATGGAATTGGTCTTTTTATTCCATTTCGTGTCCCAAATCGGAACTGCATAACTGGTTTCGCTTTCCGTCAATGTTTCTTCAGGAATTGTGATAACCTCCCGGCCGTTACTGATGATCCGGTAATGCTCAAAAATTCCAACTACATCATATTCCCCAAGATCTTTCATATACTTGAATTCCATTTGTGTTCTCCCTTCTATTATAGTTTTTTATTGATTTGTGGAACAATTAAAATATATCATCAATCAATTATTTTGTCAAATTATTTTGGAAAAATATTTGTCAATAAATAATGCATGATTGACCAATCCGGTCAAATTATGTAAACTTATTGTAGGGACTGGGCTGGGCTTCATTCCCCTGATCAAGGGCCGGAAGCCTGGGGAAGGTTGATCACCAGTCCGGCCCGGTCTTCTTATATTGGAGGTGATCACATGACAGAAGAAGAAATCAAAGTTCTCGAAACGGAGCTTGAAAGTGCAAAGAACCAGCTTTTGGAAACAGAAAAGAAGCTTTCAGAAATCACAATTGAAAGAGATAGTTTATTAAATGAAAACAATGATTTCCGGAAACAGTTGGATGAAAGTTCGGTGGAACTTAAGAAAACCAAAGAAATGAATTATTCTTTGGCTAGGGCGGTGAACGTGGGACAGAAAAAATCTGATCCTGAAAAATGAATAAAA
>JAEFAB010000028.1 GCA_016292095.1 Eubacterium sp.
AGTGAGAGACCCTATGAACGTTGTATAAAATACGGCGCATCTTCCTTAAGTGATGCGGAATTATTATCCGTGATTTTAAGAACCGGTGGACCGGGATACAATGTAAAAGAATTGGCAGAGCAGATTTTGGAAGCAACGCCGGAGCAGAACCTGTTGTCGGTGATGCATTTGCAACAGCAACAATTGATGAACATGAAAGGAATCGGGCAGGTGAAAACCTGTCAGTTGTTGTGTATTGCGGAATTAGCAAAACGTATCTCCATGTTGCGTTCCAGACAGAAATTACAGTTCGATATGCCTGATACCATAGCAGGCTATTATATGGAACGGTTTCGTCATCTGGAGCAGGAGCATTTATATGCTTTGTATTTGGATTCCAAATGTGCTTTGATAAAAGAACACTTATTGACTACCGGAACCATCAACAAGTCCCTGTTATCTAACCGGGAAATCTTTGTTGCGGCATTCCAGTGTAATGCGGTCTTTTGTGTCTTAATACACAATCATCCCAGTGGAGACTGTTCCCCCAGCCTTGCTGATATCCAATCAACCAAGAATCTGGTAACGGCAGGAGAACTGGTAGGAATCGGGATTATTGATCATATTATCATAGGGGATGGAAAATACAGCAGTATGAAAGAACTTAAACTTCTGAAATAGAAAGGGTATTTTATGAGTAAAAGTGTGTTTGGTATCGATTTCGGTACAAGAAATATAAGAATATATAATGGTCTGACACGAACAACCATGGAACAAAAGAATGTTGTGGCGATTCGCGGGAAAGATGAATTCTACGCCTATGGTGATGAGGCGTACACAATGTATGAAAAAAATCCGGAAAACATTCGGATTATTTTTCCGATTAAGAATGGTGTAATCGCAGACCTGAAAAATATGAAAGCTATTTTTGAAAACCTGTATACAGATATGACAAAAGGAGCAAGAATGGGTCGTTTCTGTATCGCAGTTCCTTCAGACGTTACTGAAGTAGACAAAAAGGCTTTTTTTGATGTGGTTTCAAAATCACTGATTAAAGCAAGGGAAATCAAAATTGTTGAAAAACCGATTGCTGATGCTGTTGGAATTGGCGTGGATATTACTTCACCCCGAGGAAATATGATTGTAAACATTGGCGCCAGCACCACGGAAATTTCAATTATTTCCATGGGTGGTATTGTAATCAGCAAAATCATTAAAATCGGCGGAAATAAATTAGATGAAATGATTTGTGATATTGTCCGCAAAAAATACAATATTTTAATTGGATTGAAAACAGCGGAAAAAATCAAAATCGCCTTGGCGGATGCAATGTATGATGAAGATGCGGATATTGATGAAGACGAAGAAGATACCATTTATGTTTTCGGAAGAAACATTATTACCGGCCTTCCTTCGGAACGTGCAATTACAAAAGATACCATTTGTGATGCCATCCATACATTTTTCTATTCCATTGTAGAAGAAATCAAAACATTGTTGGAAAGAACTCCGCCGGAACTTTCAGCAGATATTATGAGTCGCGGAATTTATCTGACAGGCGGTTCAGCAATGATCAAAAATCTGGACCAGCTGATTGCTCAGGAAACCGATTTGAAGGTTAACCGCGTAGACAATCCGGCAGAGTCCGTAATTCGCGGTATTCTGACAATTATGTCCGATACAAAATACAGAAAATTAATGTATGAACCGGGAAGAATAACAATTTAAAAGGTGAGTTTCATGAGAAAAAAATCTAAATTTCAAGTTAAACCAAAAATTTTAATATTTATCTTAACAATGTTTTGTGTGTTTTGCCTGCTTTTATCGGTGGCAGTACCGGGATTTGCTAAACCGGTAAAATCCGCAGTCTCTGTTGTGGTTGTTCCGTTACAGGATGGGGTGAATCACATTGGAAGCTGGTTAACATCGAAATCCGATGCATTTAAAACGGCTCAGCAGTTAAAGAAAGAAAATAAAGAATTAAAAGACAAAGTAACTAATTTGCAGGAAGAGAACAGTCTTCTTTCGCAAAATAAATACGAACTGGAACGATTACGTCAGTTATATGAACTGGACCAGGATTATTCCCATTTCAAAAAAGTAGGAGCATCGGTGATTGGAAAAGATACCACAAACTGGTTTAATCTTTTTACAATTAATAAAGGTTCCGATGATGGAATTGCCGTGGATATGAATGTTATCTGTGACGGCGGACTGGTTGGAATTGTTTATGACGTTGGAAAGAACTATGCAAAAGTTCGTTCTATTATTGATGATGAAAGTGGTGTCAGTGTTTGCTTTACCAATGCAACAGATACCGGCATTGTCAGCGGTGATTTAAAGCTGATTGAAAAAGGATTCTTAAATATTACCGATATTCCAAAAGGAGCAAAAGTTTCCGAAGGCGATGTTGTTGTAACATCGAAAATCAGTGATAAATTTTTACCGGGAATTTTAGTAGGATACGTTAATAAAGTATCGGAAGATTCCAACGAGCTGACCCAGTCCGGAACCATTTTACCGGTAGTGGACTTCCAACACATTAATGAAGTTCTTGTAATTACTGAAATTAAAGAAACAGTGAAGGGATAATATGAAAAAGAAATTATTAAAAGTTTTCGTAACAGCAGTGATTATACTGGTTGCCTTTGTTTTACAAAGTACCTTGTCACTGCATTTAGGATCCAATGTTCCGACTCCAAACCTTTTGCTGCTTGTAACCTGTCTGTTCGGGTTTATGCGTGGTGAAAACTTCGGCAGTGTCACCGGTTTATTTTGTGGATTGCTGATTGATATTATGTTCGGTGAAGTCATTGGATTATATGCATTGATTTATACATATATTGGATTTTTAAGTGGTTTATCCAGAAATCTTTTACATGAGGATCATATCTATGTTCCTATGTTTTTGGTGTTTGGAAATGATTTATTATTTAATGCAGCGCTTTATGTCTTCCGTTTCCTGTTGAGAAATAAACTGGACTTTTCATTCTATTTTGAAAAGATTATTTTCCCGGAAATGGTTGTTACAGCGTTTATTGCATTACTTGTTTATAAATTATTCTATAAATTAAACGATAAGCTTTATACAGAAAAACAGGAGAGTGAACTAAACTTTGGTAAGTGATTTATTATACAATATCTTAAAAATTATCAAATCCAGAATATTCATTGTAAGTTTAATCTTAATTGGATTATTTTCCGTTTTGATTGTTCGTCTCTTTGATTTACAGATTGTCAATGAGAATTATTACATGAGTACTTATATTCAGAAGGCGGAAAAATCCGTTTATACCCCGGGTACAAGAGGTAAAATTCTTGATGCCAAAGGCAAGGTTTTAGCCTATGACAGCCTTGCGTATTCGGTAACCATTGAAGATAAAATTGACAGTTCTGACGAGAAGAACGATATCTTAAATAAGATTGTTGAAAAAGCAATTATTCTGATTGAAAAAAACAGAGACACGGTTATTTATGATTTCCCGATTCAGTTGAATTCTGCAGGTCATTGGGAATATAACTTTACCTCTGACGCAGCGAAAAACCTCTTTATCAGCAATATTTTCGGAGAAAACCCGATTCGTGATAACAGGGATTATCGTAAAGCGTCTCCGGCAGAAATGATGAATTATCTAATCAATGATTTCTTCCAGTTAAAGGGAGAACATACCAATGATATGATTCTGAAAATTATTGCAATTCGTTACAATGTATTTCAGAATTCCTACCAGAAGTATGTCACAACAACCATAGCCAAAGATGTTTCCAAGGAAACAATGATGGCAATTGCGGAAAACGAAGCGGAAATTAAAGGAGTTACCGTTGTACAGCAGACAGTTCGAAAGTACAACAACAGTACCTATTTTGCTCCGATTATCGGATACACCGGTACTATTTCCGACACACAGCTTCAGGAAGCAACAGAAGCAGGCGAAAACTATGTAGCCAATGATATTGTCGGTAAAGCCGGAATTGAACAGGCCTGTGAGAACGAACTGCAGGGAATTCACGGAGAAAACAAAATCTTCGTTGATAGTACCGGTAAAGTTTTGAGTACCATTTCTTCTACAGAATCAACGGCTGGAAATGATGTTTATCTGACTATTGACAGCAAATTACAGATTGCTGCATATAAGATGCTGGAGAAGAAGATTGCCTCTATTTTAATTTCCGAAATTAAAAATCATGATGTAGACGAAAAGAAGGAAACGGATGAAGATATTCATTACATTTCCGTTAAAAAAGTATATGCACAGCTTGTTACAAACAACGTGGTGCGTTTGGACAAACTGATTAAGAGTCATAAGAGTTCCAATGAGAAGATTCTGTACAAAAAATATACACAATCCCTGGAACAGGCTGTTTCGAAAATTGAGAATCAGTTAACCGGAGACGGTTACGCTTATAAAGATTTGTCGGATGAATATCAGAAGTACTATGACTATTTGTATGACCTTCTGAAGAATTCCGGAATTCTGATGACTTCTGTAATTGATACCAACAACAAGGATTATCAGAATTATATTAACGAAAAAACAAGCTTTAATCAGTTTTTAAAAACTGCCATTAAGAACAACTGGATTGATATTGAATTATTGGATTCCAAGAGTGAATATTTATCTTCAGACGAGACATACAATCTGGTAGTCCAGTATATTCTTGATGACATCAGAGACAACACCGAATTTGGTGAAAACGTGGTATATTATCGTGTTTTTGACGGTACCATTTCAGGTAGCGAAATTTGTATGCTTTTATATAACCAGAAAGTATTAAAGATGGACGAAACCGTTTATGCCCGTCTTTCAACTTACGACACTTATTACTGTTATCAGTTTATTATTAAACAGATTAAGAAATTGAATATTACACCGGCACAGTTGGCCTTAGATCCATGTTCCGGTTCCATTGTAATTACGGATCCGAAAACAGGTTTTGTAAGAGCAATGGTAACTTATCCAAGTTACGACAATAACAAATTGTCCGGAACTGTTGATCCGACCTATTGGGCGCAGTTGGTTCAGGATCAGTCCGATCCCCTTTACAACAGAGCGACTCAGGGTGCAACAGCTCCAGGTTCAACTTTCAAGATGTGTACCTCAATGGCTTGTTTGGAAGAGGATGTTGTTAGTCTTTCCGAAACCATTAATGATACCGGTAAGTACAAAAAAATCACTCCTTCTCCAAAGTGTTGGATTTATCCATCAGCTCATGGACATTTGAATATTAAGCAGGCGATTGCACAGTCTTGTAACTACTTTTTCTATGAAATGGGTTATCGACTCGGCTCTATGAAATCAAAGAATTATGATAGTGCAGCCGGTCTTTCCGTTTTGGAAAAATATGCGACAAAGATGGGGCTGAATATGGAATCCGGTGTGGAAATCACGGAAAAAGCACCACATTTTTCAACAGAAAGTGCGGTCCATTCAGCCATTGGTCAGGGTAGTAATGCCTATACTCCGGCGCAGCTTGCAAGATATGTTTCAACCATTGCAAACGGTGGAAACAACAACAAGCTGACACTCATCGGAAAAGTTACCTCCAACAGTGGGGAACTGATTTCCAAGAGTAAACCGAAAAAGGAAAATACAGTGGAAGCATCAAATAGTACATGGGAGGCAATCCATCAGGGTATGAGAATGGTTGTCACAGAAGGTACTGTTAAAAAATATTTTACAGATACAAAGATTAAGATTGCAGGTAAGTCCGGAACGGCGCAGGAAAACAAACATCGAAATTCTCATTCCCTGTTTGTTGCATATGCTCCGTATTCCAATCCGAAAATTGCTGTTTCTGTTGTAATTCCATTTGGAAATTCATCTCACGATTCAGCAGAACTTGCCAAGAATGTAATTCAGTACTATTATGGTGAAATTACTGATGAGGAAGTAAACAAAGAAGTAGCAAAACAGAATACTTCTGATGTCACACAGGATTAATCTCCGAACCACTAAAGATAGATTTTTGAAGAACAAAAGCTGAAAAAATTTATTTTTAGGAGGATCATTATGGGAGAAGTAATTGTAGTAACTTCCGGAAAAGGCGGTGTGGGGAAAACAACCATAACCGCGAACTTGAGTATGTCCCTGGCAAAAAAAGGGAAAAAAGTTTTAGCAATTGACACGGATATCGGATTAAGAAATCTGGATGTTGTTATGGGCTTGGAAAATTATATTACATATAATCTGGTTGATGTAATCGAAGGAAACTGTCGGTTAAACCAGGCAATCATTAGGGATAAAATGCAATCCAATCTCTATCTGCTTCCCAGTGCCCAGACTCGTGATAAAGATTCCGTAAATCCGGAACAGATGAAACAATTGGTAGAGCGATTAAAAGAAAATTTTGATTTTGTGTTTATTGACTGTCCGGCAGGAATAGAACAGGGCTTCAAAAACGCCATTGCGGGCGCAGGAAAGGCCTTGGTTGTTACAACGCCGGAAGTGTCCGCCATCAGAGATGCGGACCGTGTCATCGGATTGCTGGAGCAGGATGGAATCACCTCAATTTATCTGGTGGTTAACCGAATCCGTCCGGATTTAATTCGAAAAGGGGATATGATGTCCAAAGAAGACGTTTCCGAAATTCTCGGAGTGGAAATCATTGGTTATTTGAACGATGATACCGACGTTGTTATTGCAACAAACCGCGGAACATCTCTTCTGGAACAAAGTTCTAAGCTGAAAAAATCAATCCTTCATATTGCAAATATTCTTACAGGCGAACCCGTGGATGCTTCTGAAAAAGAACCATCCGGTCGATGGTTTTTCAAAAGTATATTCAGCAGGGGGTATTGATTATGTATAAATTTTGGAATTTATTAAAAAAGATATTTAGAAAAAGAACATCCGGTAGAATCGCAAAGGAACGATTACAAATCTTACTGGTAACAGACAGGGTAGGGTGTAATCCTTACACTACGGAAGCCATCAAGAAAGACTTGATAAAAGTGTTGTCCAAGTATATTGATGTGGATAAGGAGAAGTGCTCCGTGGAAATCTGTCATGATTCCATTCCTTACTTATTAGCGAATATACCGATTAAAGAGGTTAAAGTATAGTACCATGAAGACGATTATTAATAAATTAAAATCCTATAAACTTGCAAATTTAAATTTCAGACTCTTGGTTTATGTCATCGGCATTACGCTGCTTGGTATTTTTACCATTGGTAGTGCTACGGATGGCAGCGGGAACTTCCAGTTAAAGCAGGCAATCGGTCTGGGACTGGGAATTATTGTCCTGATTATTACCACATTGGTCAGCTATAAATTCATTTTCAAGTTTTACTGGTTAATCTATTTGGGAGCCAATGCACTTTTGGTTCTGGTTTTACTGATTGGTACCACCAATAAAGGTGCAACTCGTTGGATTGATTTGGGATTTACGGAGTTTCAGCCGTCGGAAATCTGTAAGATTTTCTTTATTATTTTCGTTTCTACATACCTGTATAAGCGAAGAGAGAAAATCAGTTCTTTTAAAACATTATTTGGAATCTCTTTGTTTGCAATGATTCAAATATTTTTAATCTATAAAGAGCCGGATTTATCCACAACAATTGTTTTTTTTGTAGCATTTTGTGCTATAATGTTTTTATCAGGTGTACATTACAAAATTGTCACCGCAGTCATTGTAATTGCAGTGCCGGTGGTTATTATTGTAGGATATCTTGCCATACAGCCGGACAGCGGTCTCTTGGAGGAATATCAGTACAACCGAATTGTCGGATTTTATCAGAAAAATAATCCGGAAGCGGAAAAAATCAGATATCAGCAGGAAAATTCCTTATTGGCCATCGGGTCCGGTGGGTTGTCCGGAAAAGGTCTGGATAACAATACGGTTACATCCGTAAAAAACGGTAATTTCCTGTCAGAATCCCATACAGACTTTATTTTCACCATTGTGGGAGAAGAATTAGGGTTTATTGGCTGTTCTGCGGTAATTGTATTAATCTTTTTGATTGTACTGGAGTGCTTTATTACCGGTAGCAGAACAACAGAACTACATGGGAAACTATATTGTTTTGGTTTTGGAATAATTATTGCGATTCAGTCGTTTATTAATATTTCCGTAGCGACCATGATGTTACCGAATACCGGTTTAACATTACCGTTTGTCAGTTACGGATTAACTTCATTGATTAGTTTATATATCGGCGTAGGAATTGTATTAAATATAGGGTTACAACGTAAGAGAATGATTTAAAGTGGGAGGTCTTAATATGAATATCGGTTTAATTGCCCATGATTCAAAGAAAAAATTAATGCAGAATTTCTGCGTGGCATATCGGGGGATTTTGAAAAAACATTCTTTATATGCTACTGGAACTACAGGTCGTTTGATTGAAGAAGCTGCAAATCTGGAGGTATACAAATATCTTGCCGGACATTTAGGCGGCGAACAGCAAATGTGTACACAGATTGAGCAAAACGAAATGGATTTATTGATTTTTATTCGTGATCCATTGAATCCAAAGTCTCATGAACCGGATATTCATAAGGCGATTCGTTTATGCGATATTCATAATATTCCTTTGGCTACTAATGTTGCAACAGCTGAATTGTTGATTAACGCGTTAGACCGTGGTGACATGGAATGGCGTGAAATGTACCGAAGTTAAGTGCACGGGTGCACCTAAAATATAACGAAGGAGGACAAAGCTATGATACAAATCATCTGTGGAGAAAAAGGAAACGGAAAAACAAAGGAAATGTTACAACGAGCGGAAGAAGTCATTTCCAAGTCTACCGGTGACGTGATTTACATTGACAAGAATGCAAAGCATATGTATGAGTTGAACAACAAAATACGTCTTGTGAATGTCACAGAGTATCCGGTGGATTCCTATGATGGATTTATCGGTTTTATTTCCGGACTCTTATCCGGAGACCATGACATCGAAACGGTGTTTTTTGACAGTTTACTTACTATCTCCAAGTCAGATGGGACTTCATTACCATCATTACTAGATACTTTAGAACAGTTAAGTGAAGGCATAACTTTTGTGTTAAGCATTTCGTTACCTGAAGCAGAATTACCTGAAAGCGCGAAAGAGAAGGTAATTGTTTCCTTGTAATATTAAAAGCGTCTTTACGGGGCAGTCCGGATTGTAATCCATTTTGCCCCGAAGGACGCTTTTAATCTCTTTCAAAAGATGCAATTCTTCCATAAAATGAAAGAAGGTAGAGTCCGCATAAACCAACTAATGCGTAAATGATTCTTGAAATCCATGACATACTTCCAAATAAGTATGAAACAAGATTGATTTTAAAGACACCTACCAGTCCCCAGTTGATTGCACCTACAATCGCAAGAGCTAAAATAAAATAGTCTAAACCTTTACTTCTCATGATGATTTCCTCCTAAAAGATTTCAGTTACTATCATTTCCATATTTGCAAAAAAAATACGTCAATTTTTCAATTCCTCTATATTGACTATCCCCTGGATTTATTAGATAATATTTGAGGTGTATGAAATATTGAAATTGGATATTTTGGAGAATAAAATGGCAACAAATAAAGAGCGAAAAACAGTAAAACTCAAATCGGCATTGAGTCTCAATATTGGATTTGTAATTTTGGGACTGGTTTGTGTTTATCTGTTTATCAATATGGTTATATATTTTACAACAGAAAAGACTTCCTACTACGAAGTCGTAGAAGGCTCAAATTCCGAAGATTTGAACACTTCCTATGTAGGAATTGCATTGCGTGACGAAACGATTTTCACGTCGAAATCTGCGGGCTACATTGATTACTATGTCAGTGAGTGTTCCCGTGTTTCTAAAAACACCACCTTGTACAGCGTAGATTCCAAAGGAACGTTGAATGAATTGTTGGCTGAAGCTACCAGTAGTGACACCAAACTGAATGCAGACAACTTGTCTACGATTAGTGATTTGATTACGTCCTTTACCAATGGATATGATGACATGAGTTTTTCACAGCTTTACGAATTTAAAACATCCTTAAAGGGTACTGTGGTTGATTTGGTTAATATGAATAAACTGCAAAAGCTGGCTAAAAAGAAAGGGGAATCTTTCTCCATTAACAAGTCCGGCAGTGCAGGAATCGTTATGTACCGCATTGATAATTACGAAACGTTGAAGAAAAAGAAGTTGAAACAGTCTTCTTTTGATCAGTCAAAATATATTTGTGCTCAGTTTTCATCCGGTAGTGAAGTAGAAAAGGGCTCACCGATTTACAAGACGATTAACAGTGAAGAATGGAGCATTGCCATTCAGCTTACGAAAGAACAGGCAAAAAAATATAAGAAAACAAGCGGCGTAAAAATTAAGTTTTTGAAAGATGATGTAACCACCACAGCGAATATGGAAGTGGTGAAAGGTGCAGACAAGAAACGCTATGGAATTATTACTTTGTCCAAATATATGGTTCGTTATGCAACAGACCGATTTTTGGATATTCAGATTATCGATCAGAAAACCGTGGGCTTGAAAATCCCAAAAACTTCATTGGTAACAAAACAGTTGTATGCCATTCCAAAGGAATATGGTGCTGAAGGCGGAGAAGCGAACAATATCGGATTTAATCGACAGGTTCGTGTGGAAGGAGAATTGAAGAACGAGTTCTATTATCCGACCATTGCATATTCTGATGAAAACAATTATTACGTCTCCACCACGTTATTTGAAAAAGGAGATGTCCTGTTGTCCTTAAACGGCGACGGAAATCAGTTTGTGATTGGAAATACTCAGGAATTTGTCGGAGTATACAGCATTAATAACGGTTATACGGTATTTATCAGAGTAAATATTCTTGAAACATTGGATGAATATTATATTGTGGAATCCGGTACCGTGTTCGGTCTGGCACAGTACGACCGTATTGTACTGGACGGTAGCAAAGTCAGCGAAAACCAAATTGTATTTCAGTAATGGAGGCAAAAGAGAATGATTTTAGAAAATATTAAGGAAGTACAGCAGAATATTCAGAAAGCATGTGAAAAAGCAGGAAGAAATCCTGAAGAAGTCACTTTAATTGCAGTCAGCAAGACGAAACCATATACCATGATTGAGGAAGCGTTGAAATCCGGCGTTTTGGATTACGGCGAAAACAAGGTGCAGGAAATGTGCGAGAAGTTCGAAATTCTGCCAAAAGATATTCGTTGGCATATGATTGGACATCTGCAGCGTAATAAGGTGAAATACCTTGTTGGAAAAGCATCGTTAATTCATTCTGTGGATTCTATCCGACTTGCAGAGCAGATTGAAAAAGAATATGCCAAAGCAGACGAAATTGCCAATATTTTAATTGAAGTAAACATGGCAGAAGAAGAAAGCAAATTCGGAATAACTGCCAATGAAACGGAGGAATTAATCCGCGAAATTTCACAGTTCCCTCATATTCGCATCCAAGGATTGATGACAATTGCGCCATACACAGATAATCCTGAAACAAATCGCGGATATTTCAAGAATATGAAGAAATTATCGGTTGACATAAGCAGTAAAAACATTGATAATGTAAGCATGAGTGTGCTCTCAATGGGGATGACGGGGGATTATCAGGTTGCCATTGAAGAAGGTGCTACAATGGTTCGTGTCGGAACCGGAATTTTTGGAGAGCGAAATTACAATATATAAAGTAGGAGAAAAAAATGTCTAAATTTACAGATAAAGTAAAAAATATTTTTACAGTTGATTATGATGATTATGATGACGATTACTATGATGAATACGAGGATGAAGAAGAAGTAGTGGTTGAGCAGCCAAAACCTGCCAGACCAAAGCCGGAAAGAAAACCTACTTCAACGCAGGCATCTACTCCACGTCAGACAAGAACAGCTACTCCTTCTCCAGGCAGAAGTTTTCGTAGTTCCAGAAACAGCAAAGTTGTACCGATGAGAGGATCAGAAATGGAAGTATGTGTGATTAAGCCGACTTATTATGAAAGCACACGTGAAATTATTGACACATTGTTAGAAGGCAAAGCAGTTGTATTAAATCTTGAAGGCATGAAGCTGGATTTAGCACAGCGTATTGTTGATTCCGTTTCCGGTGGCTGTTATGCAATCAGCGGAAATTTACAGAAAATCAGCGGTTACATTTATTTGGTAACTCCAAAGTCAGTTGATATTACAGGTGATTTTCAGGAATTGATTTCAGATTCTACTGATTTTTCTTCTTCTTATCGACGTGATTTTTAATGATGAATAAGGAAGAACATTTTTTAAAAAATCGAATAATCGAATTGGCAAATAATGCTTATACCAGAAATATTTATACCAATACGGATTTTTTGAATTTAAACGAAATAAATATTTTACATACAATCAAAAATGAATTACCTCCAGTTAACGTTCAGTTAATCGGAGGTAATGATTATGCTGAGAGAAAAATAGCGATTTTTTCTCCGGTAGATATATATTATGAGCAAACCGTTCCGATTTGCTTAATTAAAATTGCACCTATCAAAACCCAGTTTGCTGAAACACTTTCGCATCGGGATTATTTAGGTGCTATTTTAAATCTTGGAATTAACCGAAGTAAAATCGGTGATATTTTTATTAAAGATAAAATTGCCTATCTGTATTGCATGGAGGATATCAGTTCTTATATCCTGGAGAACTTATCGAAAATCCGCCATACAATGATTCGAACTGAAGAAATTTCCGAGACTCTTACGGATATTCAACCGACCTTGGTTGAGAAGAAGGGAACCATTGGAAATGTTCGATTAGACAGTCTTATTTCCACGGCATTTGGCACATCCAGAAACAGTATTCTTTCTTTTATTGAGGAAGGTAAAGTTTTTGTTAACGGAAAAATGATTACCTCCAACGGGTATGCACCGAAAGAAAATGATATTATTTCGGTTCGTGGAAAAGGAAGATTTATTTACTACCGACTTTTGGGAGTAACGAAAAAAGGAAGAAATCTGGTTTCGATAAAACTATATCAATAGTTTTTCAGAAGGGAGACATTTATGATTCAAGCATTACAGAATATGAAAGACCGCATTCCGGTTCAATACGAAGGAAAACATTGTTATGACATTCTTTTGACGGATTCATTTGACAGTTTGGTCAAAGAACTGCAACCGTTTCAGATTGAAAACAAAAGACTCTGCATTGTGACAGAAACCAATGTCGGTCCATTGTATGCAGAACAGATTCAGGAATTATTGGCTCCGCATTGTAAGAAAGTCATTGTCCATACCTTTACCGCCGGTGAAGAGAACAAGAACCTGAAAACTGTTGAAGGTGTTTATGAGACATTAATTCAGAATAAATTTGACCGAAACGATATGTTGCTTGCGTTAGGTGGTGGTGTTGTTGGGGATACAACCGGTTTTGTTGCTGCTACCTATCTCCGTGGAATTGATTTTGTTCAAATTCCAACAACATTATTATCTCAGGTGGACTCCAGTATCGGTGGAAAAACCGGTGTTGATTTTGAAGCATACAAAAACATGGTTGGTGCATTTTATATGCCAAAACTGGTTTATATGAATATTAATACATTAATGAGCCTGCCACGAAGAGAATATTTATCCGGAATGGGAGAAATTATTAAGCATGGTTTAATCAAAGACCGTGAATATTTCCATTGGCTCAATGAAAATTACGATAAAATTGTTGACCGTGATTTCCAAACTTTAAAGGAAATGCTCTATGTCAGCTGTAATATTAAACGTCAAGTCGTAGAAAATGATCCAAAGGAAAAAGGGGAACGCGCCCTTCTGAACTTTGGTCATACCATTGGCCATGCAGTTGAAAAATTGAAGAATTTCACACTGCTTCATGGAGAATGTGTTGCCCTTGGAATGTGTGCAGCGGCATACCTTACTTTAAATATGAATCATATTAAAGAAGATGAATATGAATTGATTCTTGATACAATCCATAAATTTGAATTGCCGACAACTACAATCAATATCAATGCTGAAGAAGTAGTAGAAGCGACATTAAATGACAAAAAAATGGATTCCGGTTCTATTAAGTTTATTTTGCTGAACACCATTGGCGATGCTTATATCACCAAAGAATTGACCAAAGAGCATTTAGCTCAGGCAACTACAACGATTATCGAAGAGTAGGAGTACTACCGAATGACTAAAAAGAGACGCATAACTGATATCATTTGCTTGTTATTGATTGGATTTTTTGTATTTTTAGATCAGTATTCGAAGCATTTGGCAACGGTTTATCTTAAACCGAAAACAGAAGATTTTACAATTATAAAAAACATCCTTGCACTGAATTATTTGCAAGGAGGCAATGAAGGTGCAGCTTGGGGAATTTTTTCCGGGAAAACTGTATTTTTGGTACTTTTTACAATCATTATTTTATGCATTATTCTTATTTTTCTGCATAATACGTTGGTGTATTCAGAAATCAACTATTCGTTAAAAAGTAAAAAATTTTCCTTGCTTCAATTTTTGTTCTGCTTATTGATTGCAGGAGCAATAGGAAACATTATTGACCGTATTCTTTACGGTTCGGTAATTGACTTTATTTGTTTTCGCTTTATCAACTTTCCAACATTTAATGTGGCAGATATCTATGTGACAGTTTCCTGTTTTCTGCTGATTATTGTTTGTGTATTTGGTTTAAAGGAAGATGAATTCAATCGTATTTTCACATTGAAAATTAAAGGAAATCAAAAAAATGACTGAGAATGTATTTATTGTAGATGATGAACTTCAGGATCTTCGAATTGATAAGTATTTGAGCTTACTAATGGAAGATTCCTCCCGTTCATTCTTACAAAAACTAATAAAAGATCAGCAGGTATTCGTCAATAATAAGCCTGTAAAATCCAGTTATAAGGTTCAGGAGGAAGATGTAATCCGTTTAACGATTCCGGAGCCTGTAACGGCGAATATCGAGCCGGAAAAGATGGATTTGGACATCATTTATGAAGATGAAGACGTTCTGATTGTCAATAAACCGAAAGATTTAGTGGTTCATCCCGCACCGGGACATTATACAGGAACTCTGGTAAACGGGTTAATGGAACATTGCAAAGATCATTTGTCTAATATTAACGGCGTTCTGCGACCGGGAATTGTTCATCGAATCGATAAGGATACCACCGGCGCTCTAATCATCTGTAAGAATGATTACAGTCATAATTTTATTGCAGAACAATTAAAGGTTCATTCCATAACAAGAAAATATGTTGCCCTGGTTTACGGTACCTTTTCTCAGGCTGAAGGAACGGTTAATCAACCAATCGGTCGAAGCAAAAATGACAGAAAAAAGATGGCCGTAACACCGGATGGAAAAGAGGCAATTACTCATTATAAAGTATTGGCATCCAATGATAAGTATTCCTATATTGAATGTCAGCTGGAAACGGGACGTACTCATCAAATTCGCGTTCATATGGCAAGTATTCATCATCCTTTAGTCGGGGATGAAGTTTATTCGAACAGACAATGTCCGTATAAACTGCAGGGTCAGACCTTACATGCAAAAACAATTGGTTTTATTCATCCATCCACAAAGGAATATGTGGAGTTTGAGGCTCCAATCCCTGAATACTTCAATCATTTATTGGAAATCAATGACCTTTTAAAGGATTAAATTATGAAAATAGCATTCAGATATGTAAACAGTATATTGTTATTTCTATTGGCTAATTGTAAAACGATTAGCCTTTTCTTAAATTGTAAAGAATGGATCCCTGTTTTGATTATTCTTGTATTAATCATTAATATCTATCCATCCTTTTTCAATTTTAGTATCGAAAAAGGGCGTTTGCGACAAGCAGCTCAGGGAAGTGAATTATTAATTATTTTCATAATTGCCACGATCCTGACA
Organism: Eubacterium sp.; assembly: GCA_016292095.1. Taxonomy (GTDB): domain Bacteria; phylum Bacillota; class Clostridia; order Lachnospirales; family Lachnospiraceae; genus Eubacterium_G. The sequence goes on from JAEFAB010000028.1 coordinate 15,773, forward strand.
ATCCTTTATTCCATTCCGGGTCTATTGGGAATGTTTTCTGTTCAAGGACTTTCGTTATGGCTCTGGAACATAGGAATTTCTTATCTTGTGTTAGCAATCGCTTTTTGGAACGGAATCATTCGTGTATATGTTACTTCGATTCAATTAGGAGTCCGTTATCGTTTTTTTGGAATTTTGTGTGGCTGGATTCCAATCATACACTTAATTGCCTTATATATCATTATTAAAACCGTCAATAAGGAAGTAGAAGTAGAACATGCAAAAAATCTTCTCAATGAAAGCAGAAAAAATCAGGCCTATTGCAAAACAAAATATCCGTTACTTTTCGTACATGGAGTGTTTTTCAGGGATTTTAAATTTATGAATTACTGGGGGCGAATCCCAGACGAACTAGAAAAAAACGGCGCGACAATTTTTTACGGAAATCAGCAATCGGCTGCATCAATTGAAGAATGCGGAAAAGAACTTACACAAAGAATTCAGGAAATTTTAAAAGAAACAGGTTGTGAAAAAATTAACATAATTGGTCATTCCAAAGGCGGCTTAGATTCCAGATATGCAATTTCTTTGGCCGGTGCAGCTCCATATGTTGCATCTTTGACAACAATTAATACGCCTCATCGAGGATGCGAATTTGCTGATTACCTGTTAAATGAAATTCCGGAATCGAAACAGAAACTGATTGCAAAAGCCTATAATCGTTCATTAAAGAAATTAGGTGATCCAAATCCGGATTTTATGAAAGCTGTAACCGATTTAACGGCTTCAGCCTGTGCAAAAAACAATGAAATTGTAAAAGATAATCCAAACGTTTATTACCAGAGTGTAGGCTCCCTGTTAAATGTTGCAAGAGGCGGACGCTTTCCATTGAACTTAACAACACATTTCGTTAAACGATTTGACGGCCCAAATGACGGACTGGTTGGCGCAAGTTCATTTCCTTGGGGGAAAAATTACAGATTAATTACACATCATGGAACCCGTGGAATTTCTCACGGAGATATGATTGATTTGAACAGAGAGAACTTTGATGAATTCGACGTTCGAGAGTTTTATGTACAGTTAGTGCATGAATTAAAAGAAATGGGATTTTAGCTGGTTTATACGTATATGGCGATTTCAGGGCTATTTCGTGTTATAGCATTCTTCGTTAAACTTGTCTTTTGCGAATAGTTGAATAATGAACTACTAAGACATGTTATATAGCATTCTAAACGCAGTAAAAATAAGTAAAAAAAATTTTTTCAGAAAAATGGACTTTATTCTACTATTTTTATAACGAAAAGTAAAAACTAGAATTTTTAAAAAATGTACTTTATCCATCAAAAATCATACAGAAAAGTAAAAAGTAAATAAAGTACATTTCCGAGAGAAAATGTACTTTATTTTTTTTATTAATAATTAAGAAAATGAAATTGCTTATAACGTTTACCTTTGCAAAAATTGCAACTTGAAATCTTTCTTTTGTTATTTAATAATTTGTTTTTAGTCCAAGAATTTTTGTTGAACCATGCACTATTTTTGACGGCTCGTTCAAGTTATTCCGTTCGCATCCGTGGCACTTCCTTTTAAATATTGTTCTCCCAAATGTAATGGTGCATTTATGTCAACTGCATCATCATAATAGTCATTTAGAATTTTAAGTTTACGTTCAGCACCTTGTATTATTCTTAGCACCATCTACTGGTGGTTTTTTCCATGCTTCCGCTATTCTATAACTTTTACTTCCATCATCATTTTTTATCATTTTAATTCCTTCAACTTTTTCTGACTCAGGTACCCGATAATCTCCCCTTTTTTCTAGCTCTATATCATCAAAATACTTTTTCAACTTATCAGTTAGTATAATCTTTTCATCATCAGTAAGTACTTTGAATAAACTGCCGTCCTTATTGATTTTCAAATTTCCTGATGCATTTTCAAACGAATCTTCCACAATTTGAGACTGTCCTGCATAATTCTTCGCTGTATATTTTCGTCGTTTAATATTTGCGCCTATTTCTAATAATCCTGTAATTATCACAAGATGCACATCCGTATAATAACCCTCTTATATACAATATCACTTCTACTTCTGCTATAATTTATCAATTTGATATTTTTTTTCGGATTCAATAAAATGCTCCATACTAACATTTTTTTTAGTGACATTTCCAACCTCTAAATCATATTCTTCATAGTACGTTCCATTTTTATAAGTATACTCTTTAACCTCAACGAATTTATTGCATTGTTTTAATTTTAAATCTGCAACGTACAAATCATACCCTTCTCGTTTCCAACCCGGTATATTTCCTCCCCAATACTCTAAATGTACTGGTATGTCGCCCAAAGATTGCTCAGACGTATACTTTGATAAATCTTTCATAATTACCGAACATATGTATTCTGTACCATCGATAATAATCACCGCATACTTATTAAAGGTAAATATGCTCTCTATTCCCGAGAAATTATCATCTATTTTTTTTTCATATCTTATATCACCATTGTAATCTACTTTTTCAAAATCTGAATCTGCTTTATTCAAATCCCTCGTAAAAATATATCTTTTTTTACTTGTGCATACAGCACCATACAACATTCCTTTATATATAGCAAACATTTTATTCCTCCCTAGTTTTTCTTTTGCTTGTTAGTTATCTATATTCATATATAACGAACTGTTATAATCTATATTAAGTTGAACGACGCACCATTTTTGTCGTATCATTCAAATATTACATCTTGTATCAGCCAAATAACAAGCACGACATCTTGTTTTTTACAACACCATTTATTCATACTCTGATTATATCATAATGTGAAAATTAACCTCAACTTTTTTCCTGATAATCTAAC
>JAEFAB010000029.1 GCA_016292095.1 Eubacterium sp.
AAGATGCCCGGTTCCATTCAAAGCTTTTGATACTGTTGGTGCAGAGACTCCAGTTGCATTCGCGATATCATAAATCGTTATCATTTTGATTCCCTGTCGAATCCCGTATAATCAAAATACTCAAAATCAGCAGGCTTTTTATAGAATTCTGTGTCTACACAGAACATTCCAACAAAGGCTCCGGTGAATCCCATTCCACAGAATTCATCAGAAAGTTTTGCAGGTTCGCAAATCGGTCTGATTTTATGGAATACTTTACCATCCTGTGACCAGCTGAACCAGCCAATGTTGTGATCAACTTCCAGTCTCATCCACACAGGACCTTTTTTAATTTCAATTTCCATGCCCTGCTGCCATGAAGCTAAACCAGTCTGAGGAGGCATGATTGTATTTACCTGAAGAATCTTTCCGCGAGTTTCGCTGTAAGTAACTGATAGAAGATACTGAGTTTCTTCATCATAGCGGTATACCATTCCTGCGTACTGCTGGAAATAATCAGGTTCAAAGTCAATTTTTGTTTCTGCTACAAACTTAAAGTCTGTCTGACGGCGGCAGAAAATACTCTGCTCGTAGAATGACCACGGAGACTGTCCGCCAAACATTCTAAGCCAGCCTTTACGTTCAGTAACTGAATAACGGCCTTCTGCTGGTGTACGCAAAGTTTTAAAATCAACTGGAATGCCGTTTTCAAATGTATAATGATTTTTACCCCAGCCAGGAGCTGACTGAAGGCCATCATGATCTGCGCTTACAGGAACATCAACATGATCTGGAGGAACATTATCCAAAGTTCTATCAGGTTCTTTTACATATGGCCAGTCATCTTTCCATTCAGTTTCTGCAAGAGCAGTTTCGCGTCCAAGAACGCAGTCTTTTGTACCAGGAAGAGGGCGACCACAAAGGTAAACAAGGTAAGTGCGGCTTCCATCAACAGAAGGGCACCAGCTTCCGTGTCCAGCTTTGTGAATAGAAATATGATCGTCGTGTCCCCAGCCAGAAATCAAAGGATTATTTGGATGAACTTCGTAAGGACCTGTTACAGAACGAGAGCGTCCAACTGTAAGAGCATGAAGATAGTCTGTTCCACCTTCTGCAGCTGCAATGTAATACCAGCCGTTGTGTTTATAAAGATGAGGACCTTCTACTCCACCAATATCAGTTCCCTTAAAAATTTTATGGCGTTCTGCACCCAAAGTTTTAGTTTTTGGGTCATATTCGCGCATTACAATTCCAGAGAACTGGCGGTAACCAGTTTGGCGGTAATCCCATTCCATGTTGATGTACCAGTGACGGCCGTCATCATCATGGAACATAGAAGCGTCAAATCCACTTGCATTAAGGAAAACAGGATCTGACCAAGGACCTTCAATAGAAGGCGCTGTTGTCAAATAGTTAGGACAGTCTTTGTGAGGACCAACATTCCAGTTGCGTACATTTGTGTAAATCAACCAGAAAAGTCCGTCAGAATAAGAAAGACATGGAGCCCAGATACCGCAGGAGAATTTTTCGCCGTTCATATCAAGAAGGCGTTTTTCGCTGAGCGGAGAAGGCACAGAAGTCCAGTGAACTAAATCTTTAGAACGACTGATTTCTACACCCGGATACCACTCAAAAGTAGAATTCGCAATAAAATATTCACCGTTAGCCATGCAGATAGATGGATCTGCATGAAATCCTGTAAGAATTGGATTATTAACGCGAACTGTTTTCTGTTTTTCCATAGTTGTTTCCTAAAAAATGTTTACTCTTTAACAGAACCCATTGTCAAACCACTAATGATGTAGCGAGACATGAATGCATAGAAGATGATAATCGGAATAAGGGAAACAGCAATACCTACGTAGATTGCACCATACTCTGTACGGTAAATATCACCACGGAGCATCTGTACAAGCATAGGAAGTGTATACATATCTGTTTTTGACAACAATACGAATGGTGTCATGAAGTTATTCCAAGAACCAACAAAAGCAAAGATAGCCTGTGTTGCAAGAGCCGGCTTAAGAACCGGAAGAATAATCTGATTGAAGATAAGGAATTCACCTGCACCGTCAATACGAGAAGCTTCAATCAATTCAAAAGAAAGAACTGAATCCATATACTGCTTCATGAACAGAACTGTACCTGCAGATGCAATACTTGGAATAATAAGCGGAATAAAGTTATCACGCAAATGAAGCTGAGAGATAAACTGACAGAAACCAATGAATGAAAGTGATGCTGGAAGCATAATCAACATCATAATCAGGTTCCAGAGGATTTTTCTTCCCTTAAACTTGTATACGTGAATACCGTAAGCAACAAGAGAAGAGAAATATACACAAAGAATTGTTACACAGGCAGAAATTGTAAGAGAGTTTCTAAAACCTACAGCAATCTTAAATCCACGACCAGTAAGAATATGCCAGTTAGCAATTGAATACTTACTTGGAAGCATAGAAATACCGGCGTTAATCTCTGGAGTAGAACGTGTTGCGTTTACAAGCATCAACCAAACAGGAACAATGGCGATAAGTGTAAATACAATCATGAAAACATATATTATGGTACTTAAGATTACCTTCTGTGATTTATAACTTTTTGTCTCGTTAGCCATTATTTTTTACCTCCGTTGTAAATTTTTGGAGTTCTTTCTTTTGTAATATGATTAATGAATACTGCAAGTACAATTGTGATGATGAACATTCCGATTGAGATTGCAGCGGCGTAAGAGTAGTCGTTACGTCCCTGGAACGCAATGTTGTACATATAAACTGCGGTTGTACGAATCTTAAAGTCAGGTTCACCGTGCATACCTGTGATAAGGAACGGAATATCGAACATCTGCATACCACCAACCATAGAAGTAATAAGGAGGTAGAACATCATTGGGCGGAGCATTGGAACTGTAATTTTCCATGTGCACTGCCATTCGTTAGCACCGTCAATAACTGCAGACTCATACAATGAAGGAGAAATAGCAGTAATAGCAGCCATCAAAAGAATCAATGTCTGTCCACACCACATCCACCACTGAATGAAGGCAACAATAAGACGAGAAGCCGGCACGCTACGGAAGAAGTTGAATGCTTCTGTAACAAGTCCGAACTTCAAAAGAAGCTGATTTACAGGTCCAACAGGATAAGCAAACAAAGAACGGTACAAGATAGCTACAGATGTTGCTGTCAAAAGGTTTGGCATATAGAACAATGCACGGAAAGCATTCTTTCCACGCAGGTTTAATTTCGTATTTGTAAGCCATACTGCAAAAAGCAAGGCAAGTCCAAGCTGAGGAGCAAAGTTCAATCCCCAGATGATAAAGGTGTTTCCTACAGCACCCCAGAAGTATTTATCAGAAACCAGTTTAGCAAAATTAGCAAAACCAATAATTTGAAAGTCTGATTTCAACCCTTTAAGGTTTCCAAACGAAAGAAGGAAAGTATAAAGTGTAGGCCAAAGATTAAAAATCAAAAATACAATTACAAATGGTAATGTAAACAAATAACCATAAACTGCAAGTCGTTTTTGTGTTCCCGAATTATTCATTTTTTTAAATTCTCCTCATAAAAAAGGGGCGTTTCCGATTTTTGCCGTAAAGACCGCATACATCAGAAAGCGCCCCAGTTTTACGGTGCTACCGCACTAACAAATTAATATTAGTATCCCATTGTTGAAGAAACCTGATCTTTGAAATCCTTCAAAGCCTGTTCCTTTGTTTTCTCACCGTTTGCATAAGCAGCTGTTGCTTCGCTGAACAAAGCTTCAATCTGCTGGTCAGAACCCTGAATCAAGCTACCGTCGATACCTTTAGCCAT
>JAEFAB010000030.1 GCA_016292095.1 Eubacterium sp.
AATCCCTCTAGCCACCTTACACAATGGGCTATCGCCAAGCGGTAAGGCACAGGACTTTGACTCCTGCATTCGCTGGTTCGAATCCAGCTAGCCCAGTTCATGGGTTAGACACTCAAATAAATAAATATTACGGGCCACTAGCTCAGATGGTAGAGCACTTGACTTTTAATCAAGTTGTCTGGGGTTCGATTCCCCAGTGGCTCACTGAAAACTTCCTTTATTTAAAGGAAGTTTTTTTGTTCGTGTGATATTTCGTGTGATACTTTTTCAAAGTATTCATTGGTCTGCGCTGTAAATGTCTTGTTATAGTCATCCAGCTTATTTCTATAAATCTGTTTCAGAACCTTATCTGATCCCCAACCACCTCTTTGCATAATATATACATCAGGAATGCCTATTGCGTGCATAATACTTGCAGAGTAGTGTCGTAGGTCGTGAAAGCGAAAGTGGTTCAAGTTTAGCTTGCGAACAGTCTTTGCAAATTTTTCTGATATGGTAGTCGGATATATATTTACAAGCCTTCCGGTAGTTGGTAGCTCCTTTATTACAAAATCTGCATATTCCACATGGCGATTAGAACTTTTCGTCTTTGGTGTATCCCGGATAATCCATTCAGAACCTTTTTTTACCATTGTTTTATTAACTGTTATGACGTTGCCTTTTACATCATCTGCTGTCAGAGCGCAAATTTCGCCTCTCCTTAGCGTTCCAAAAGCAGAGAGTAGACAAGCGATATATAAATTGTGATTATGCTCTCTAAGGTACGAAATTAGCGTTTTCACGTCACTGTCAATTGGAATATAACAGTCCTTAACGACTAATTGTGGCAATTTCACCTTGATTTTTAATTCTATATCGAAAAAATTAAGGGCAGAGGTCAACAATCCATATGCATTGCGAACTGATTTAGGAGACAGTTCTAGGTTTAATTCTCCAATCCACTTCTGAACAATTGCAGAACTTAAGTTTTTAACCTTTAGGTTGTTAAAGATTGTAAATCTATTTTTCAGCATAGAGTTATAACCAGTAATGGTATTTGGAGAAAGACTGTCTTCTTTGCAATCAATATACATTTGTAGGATTTCCATTACAGTATAATCATCATAATTGCTATTTGTTCTATGAAGCCCGAACTGCGCTGCAAGATATTCGCTTTCTTTTTTCGTTGCAGCAGTAAAAGACCGGTAATGCTTTTTACCTTCGCTATCCGTATGAGAATATACCTGGGTTCTCCAATTCCCTGATTTTAATTTCTTTGCTTTTGCCATAATATCATCCTTTCTATTTTTAGGTATAAAAATAACACCCAGCCTTGACCGGATGCCAGAAAGAATGATATAATTTTAGGTGTTTGTAGGTTGATTATATCAATCTTTGAGGCTGGTCCTTTGGGGCTGGTCTCTTTTTATTAAATAATCTTAGTAGAAGACCATTTTCCATAAAATGTTCTACCATAAAGCTTTTTTATTGCACGAACTTTAATGTAATATTTTTTGTTCTTTTTACATTTTATCGTATAATTTGATTTCTTTGTTGTAATTGTGTTTGTATTCTTTTTCTTGAATTTCTTATTTGTTGAGTATTTAATTTGGTATTTTACTGCATCAACTTGTTTATAAGATAATTTGATTTTCTTATTAGTTCTAGTACACTTCTTAACTTTGGCAGTTTTTGGTGCCTTGATTTCAGAACCGAAATACAAATTTGAACATTTGATAGTGGTGGAATCATATTCAGAGTTGTCTGATAGCTTAAAGGATTCAGTAGAGTTAATTACATATTCATATATACTTTGGTCGGCTTCGCGTTTGTTAAATTCTCCTCCAGCACCAAAGTATAGAGTAACTTTTTTTGTAGCCTTGGTTGAAAAATTAACAATTCTATTGTAATGATATGTTTTTCCTTTTTTTAATTTGATCCAATCGCCCCATACAAATATATTGAAATCTTTGTCTTTAAAACCAATAAATATGATTTTATCACATCCGGTTGATATCATATCAAAAGAAATTTCATACTTTCTTTTTGTAGGTGATACATCAATATCTTCATAATAAACAGTACCTCCCCATATACCACCAGAACCGATTTCTTTCATTTTTGCTGTCCAACTGTCCTGTGAATATGAAACTAGTGTTCCGTCAGCATCTAATTCAAATATTGCATGACCAACATTTTGTTCCCTTCCAAAAAAAGATTTACAAGTTTCTTTATTCAATAAATTCACATCTTTTGCAGATACAGTAGTAGAGCAAATGAACACAGATAGAATGAATAATAATACTTTAAATGTATTTGCCATAAATATTTCACCTCTTACATATACCGGGTTGCAGACTCAATCAATAAATCTTTGTATTTATAGATGTCGTCTAATGATTCGATGTTGTATCGGGTAAAATTCTTATTTTCATCTGGTATCATAATATGTTTTTTCTTTGCATCCAAATTAAGTCTGCAAATTGGCTTACGGTTATTATTTTGAAATAATATACCGAAGTAACTTTCTGTATCACGATAAACAACATCTTCTAAATTTACTGAACCAGCAAGAATACCCTTAACAATCATATATGATTGTATCTCCTCTTCGGTCGTGACAATTTTTGAAGTAGGCTTTTCGATTTCCTCTTCCTCTGGTTCATCATCCTTGGTGATTGCTGCAGTAAGTCGGTTATTAACAGTTTCATTAAAAATTTGATTAAAAGACTTTTTGACAATAGGTGTGAACTTTTCAATGACTGTTTGAGTTTTATGTCCATCATAGATTCCAGAAATAATAGCTTTTACAAAATCAATTGATGGATTTTCAATTTCTTTTAGAATATATTCCTTGATGAGAGCAGTATACTTCAATTCTTCAGCATTACTAAAAATCTTGTCACTATCAAAGTTATCCTTTGTAAATTTCTTTAGTTCTGAAAGTTTCTGCTCAGTAGAAGATAGCAGATTAATCTCTAAAAAAGGGACTAAATCCATCTTATTGGTCTCATCCAAGTCCGTATAAAACTTGTAAATAACACCATTTGTAAGAATTCCGAATTTTGCGGTTGATGTTCCAAAATACCTAAACAATTGGGATGAATGCTTATTCAAATCTTCCGTACAACTTTTACATTCAATTAAAATTGCAGGTTCATTATTGAAAATAATTGCATAATCAACCTTTTCACCTTTCTTTATACCAACATCAGCGGTATACTCAGGGCAAAACTCTGATGGATTAAAAACATCATAACCTAATGCTTGAAAAAAAGGCACAATTAATGACATTTTTGTTGCTTCCTCAGTTTGAATAGATGGCAGTAAACTATCTATCCGAGCAATGTGTTTTTTTAGTTCTTCAATGAATTCCATAATCTCGTCCTCCTTATAATTTCTTTATAATACCAATCGAATCCTCGCCGAACTCGATAATGTATTCTTTATGTCTTAAGAAGTTTCCATACTTGTGCATATACGCATTGATTGTATCAATTAAGAATTCTTCCGTTACTCCAAGAAAATCAGCAACCTCATATCTGTTAGTACAGTGATGCTCAAAAGCATCAATAATAGCCTCCAGAGGTACTAACTTCTTGTATGCCCGCATCCGGGCAATCTATTCCTGTTTTCTATTATTTGAATTGCTCTGGTTAAGAATATTACCGGCAGTAGTGTAGTGATGTCCCAATTCCTCAGCCAAGATACAAGTCTTTTCATTAGTAGTATCTAATTTATCCGACAAGGCTATATTTCCGTCCACATACAAGCCTTTCAATTTATCTGAGGTAAAAGGGTAGGTATCAACTTTAACTTCTTGATTTTCAGCAATTAGAAGTTCATAGTCCATCGTATCCCCCCCTGACATCATTTTATGAGGTCAGAAGTTCAATAATATGGACTTTACTGAACTAAAAAAGTGTATAGTTCAATATTTATGATTTTTTTGATTTGACAAATTCTATATAGTTTGCAATATCGTCTAATTCTGTATCTGTAAATTCCGTTCCATCGAAGTGGGCAACTATGGTATTAATTGGTTGTTCATCATCTAAACCTAATAAGGTATCAGCTGAAACTGAGAGAACATCAGAAATTTTTTTGATTGTTTGTACATTAGGTTCTCTATTTCCACTCTCATATAAAGAGTATGTAGATTTTGCAACACCAATCTTTTCTGCAACTTCATTTTGAGATAATCCTTTTCGCTCTCTAGCGGTTTTTAAATTATCGTTAAAATTCTCTCCCATAATGCCACCTCCTTATAAGAACAATTGTAAATTTGTGAATAATATGTGTCAATAAAAAGTTTACAAAATGCAAAGAAAAGTATTGATAAGTTTACGAAATGTAATTATATTAAAATCAGAGTTTGCAAAACGCAAACTAAGAAAGGAGGGGATTATGTTTCGATTCCCAGTGGCTCACTAAAAACTTCCTTTAAAACTTAAAATGAAAAAGGGGTATTTTACAAAACAAAAATATGGTAAAATAGAAGAAGTATTTTTAAATTTGGAACGGAATGAATTTAAATGAAATGACGTGAAATAATAGGACCGCTAAAAACCGTGATTTCGACAATTGAACCTCGGTGGGGAAGGGAAAACGCATGAAAAAAATAAAAGAAAAAATTGTGTTGAAAAGTCTGCTTGGTATCGTGATTTTGCTTACCTTCTTTTCTACTGTTGTTAGTATTATCGGTTACAGAGGATTCACAACGGTTTTAATGGAACAGTACGAAGATGTGGCTTTGCGGATTGCCGAAACTGCAAAACTGGATGTGAATGCTGACAGGATTGACGTATTCGTAAAAAGTAACGGTACTACAGCAGAGTATAAAGAGGAATGGGATGCTTTGGACAGCCTGTGTAATTCACAGGGAGCGACATTTATTTATGTAATACAGCCGGACATAAAAGATTATAATCATATTTCTTTTGTATTTTCGACGGTAAATAAGGAAAGTAAGTTTTCTCCGTATGAGGTTGGTTTTGTAAGAGAAACAACCAATGATGATTACCGGAAGAAATACAAAAAAATGTATGAAGAAGGCCTGGAACAGGCAATCGTTGTCCGGGATAGCGGATATATTGAATCGGACACGCACATTACGGCGATGGTTCCTTTAAAGGATTCTGATAACAACACCGTAGCGATTTTGTGTGTACAACGTCAGATGGAAGCATTGGTTACAGCCAGACATACCTATATCAGAAAAGTTGTAACAGCACTGATTATTATTGCAATGCTGGTTTTGTTGGGGCTGACACTTTATTTAGACCGTGTACTGATGTACCCGATTCGAACTATCACGAAAGAAGCAAGTCGCTTTGCAAAAGAGAATACTCAAAGCGGACAGAAGTTGTCTGATCAGATTAAAAATAAAGATGAAATGGGGAATCTTGCAAAAGCCATAGACCAGATGGAAGAGCAGATTCAGGATTATATTGAAAATATTACATCGATTACCGCTGAAAAGGAAAGAATCGGAACAGAGCTTTCTCTTGCTACGGAAATCCAGGCAGGGATGCTCCCGAATATTTTCCCACCATTTCCGGATCGTACAGAAATTGATTTGTATGCGCTTATGAAGCCGGCAAAAGAAGTCGGTGGTGATTTCTACGATTTCTTTATGGTAGATGATGACCATTTATGTATGATTATGGCCGATGTTTCCGGAAAAGGTGTTCCGGCAGCATTGTTTATGATGGCTTCAAAAATTATTCTTGCCAACAATGTTTTAGTGAATTATTCGCCGGCAGAGGTTTTGGAAAAAACAAACAATATGATTTGTTCCAATAATAAGCTGGGAATGTTTGTTACCGTGTGGCTGGGAATTTTAGAAGTGTCGACGGGAAAAGTAACGGCAGCAAATGCCGGTCATGAGTATCCGATTGTAATGAATGCCGGAGAAAAATTTGAATTATTGAAAGATAAGCACGGATTTGTTATTGGTGGTATGGATGGTGTCACATACGAAAATTATGAATTCAATATGGCTCCCGGGTCAAAGTTGTTCTTATATACAGACGGAATTACGGAGGCTACAAACAGTGAAATGGAATTATATGGTGTTGAGCGTATGATTGATGCATTAAATAAGACTGTTTCATTCCAACCGGAGAGCGTGGTGAATTACGTCAAAGGAAATATTGCAAATTTTGTTGAAAACGCAGAACAGTTTGACGATATTACAATGCTTTGCATGGAGTATCGTGGAAATGAGGGCGAATAGAGAGAAAGGAGAAGGACAGTATGGAATTCAAACAAACAGACAACGGAGTGAAAATGTATCAGGTTTCTACACTTCAGGCATTGGCTTTAGGGTATACGAAGTCAGTCATTGATGTGCAGGAATTAAGGAAACATGGTGATACCGGTTTAGGCACCTATGAAGGGGTCGACGGTGAAATGATTATGGTGAATGGTCATTGCTATCGGGCAAAAGATGATGGAGCAGTTGAGGAAGTGGCTGACGATATGGGCGTTCCGTTTTCATCTGTTTGTAAGCTGGAGGGAAGACGGGAGTTTCAGATGGGCTACATTGAAAGTGTAGATGAACTGAAAAAACAGTTAAATAATCTGATTGAAGAACATTTCGGATTAAACAGCATGCATATGGTAAGAATCGACGGAGACTTTGAACTTGTCGATGCACGTTCCGAATCGGGTTATTTTGCAATGCATGTTACTTTAAAGGATATGCTGGATATTACCCAGAAGGCTTTTTGCTTTGAAGAAGTGGAAGGAACTTTGATTTGTGTGTATTATCCGGATTATATGGATGGAATTAATGCAGCAGGCTGGCATTTTCATTTCATTTCAAAGGACTGCACAAAAGGTGGTCATGTGTTTGACATTAAAATGAATAAAGGAAAAGGACGTATGGACAAAATCAGTCAGATTGAAATCCAGCTCCCATCAGAGCCGGGATTTGATACTTATGCGTTAAAGAGTGCGTCAAAAGACGAAATTAAATCTGTTGAACAAGGAAAATAAAAATAAAAAACATTGATAAATGAGGAGGTTACTATGACAATTAAGAAGATTATCGAAGGGGAAAAAATGACAATTAAGCTTTCAGGAAGATTGGATACGGTGACATCACCTGAATTGGAAAACGAAGTAGGTTCTGATTTGGATTCGGTAAAAGATCTTGTATGGGATTTAGGAGATTTGGAATACATTTCATCTTCCGGGCTCAGAATCCTTCTTTCTGTACAGAAACGAATGAACAAGCAGGGAAGTATGAAAGTTGTGAATGCAAACGAAACAATTATGGACATTTTTGATATTACAGGGTTTACAAGTATTTTAACGATTGAATAATGACCGAAAGGAAGCGTTTATGGAAGAGAGGAAATTTGATGCCATAAAGGAAAATCTAATTGAAGTGAATGCGTTCATAGAGGAATATTTGGAACAGTTTCAGTGCTCGATGAAAGCCATGATGCAGATTGAAGTTGCTGTGGAAGAAATCTTTGTGAATATTGCAAACTATGCCTATGGTTTGGAAAAAGGAACTGCCACGGTAAAAATAGACATGGATGAAGAATCCGGGGAAGTGACCATTGTGTTTATCGATCAGGGAATTCCTTATGATCCGTTGGCAAAGGCAGATCCGGATATTACCATGAATGCAGAGGAACGTCAGATTGGTGGGCTTGGCATCTTTATGACTAAGAATATTATGGATGACGTGACTTATGAATATCAGAATATGAGTAATGTGTTGACTTTGAAGAAAAAAATTCGGTGATATTTGGAAGGAGTAGTGTATGGCCCGTGTTTATAATGTGATAGCGGAACTGTGCGCATATATTATCGACTCATGTACGGAAGATTTTTTTGTGATGTACAGTTGCGTTTCGCCAAATGAAGTGAAACGAATTGAAAAGGAAATCGTTGAAAAGGTACCGTTTCTCGTAGATAAGGATGGAGTTTTTGTCGGTAGAGACGGAAGAGAACGAAAAAGAATTCATCAGCTGACAAAAGAGGATATGACAGAGGAATTTTTTGAAGCGTTGGATTCCTATACAAAGGAACTTCGGGAAAAGTCCGATTATTTTGGTGTCGTAGGTTTGGTGCAGGTTTTGGACACAAGCTTGAAAACACTATTGCAGGAGAAAATAAAAGAGTTCCAGGAGGATGATTTTACCGTTGTTCTGAATACCAACCGTGAGTCTACGGGAATTGGACTGTTGCCAAGGTGTTCCTGTGTCTGGGAAAGAAAGCATCGCCTGTCCCATAGCTACAACAGAATGGATAACTTCCTGTTCCATATGTTGTTGATGGAAAACCGTATTTTAGGGGAACTGATTGATAAGCATTTCTTCTTGAAGAATGATTTGTTTACCGAATTCTTAGAAAAGAAAGAATTGAAAATTGCTGCAACATCCCTTCGCAGAGAAATGGGATTTTCAGCGGATTTGTATGAGAAAGACAAAGTTCAGTATTTTCGGATTTCTTATGAAGGAGAAAATTTCGATGATGATAATGAACTGATTTGGACAAAAATTGTTGATGCGGCAGCCAACAAAAGTGATATAATAGTATTTCCGGAGATGCTTGGAAATCCGGAGATGACGAAATATATTCGAAATAAGATTAAAGCCTTAAGCGAAGAAGAACGGAAAAATATTCCGTCAATGATTATATTGCCATCGTTCTGGGAGCGGAAACGTAACACGGTAACAATTTTGAATCGCCACGGTGAGGTAATTTGTAAACAGTGTAAGCAGAATCCATTTCGTATAGAAGATAAAGGCAGTGCGTTTTTGGAAGGAATTATTCCGAGTATGGTAATTAATATCTTCCACTTTGAAGGAATCGGACGAATTGCAATTTTGATTTGTAAGGACTTCCTGACTACAAAGTATATGGAACAGTTAATGCGTTGTTTTAAACTGACACTGATTATTGTTCCTTCTTTTTCAACGGGTTCATATGATTTTAGACAATCCTTTGATTTGTGTGCCCATGATGACTGTAATGTTGTATGGATTAACACTTGTGCATCCATGCAAAAAGGAAAAGAAGCGAATTTTGAGAATGTCGGTTATGTTAGAAAACGAATCAGCAGAACGGATGATGAAGCACAAATGTTGTGCGGAATGAAAACATGCGAACGAGCATTTTCAGGAGAATGTGGACACGACTGCATTTATTATGAAACAATGCGGGGAGTATAAGAATGAAATTTAGTAGTATTAAAAAAATACATCAGGGTGCTTACATTACCCGATATAATATTCATTACAAAACAGAAAACGGAACAGAAAAATGTTATGAAATGATTAGCAGAAATGCGGAAATCGAATCGGCGGATGAACTGAAGAAAAATAAAGTGGATGCTGTGGTATTGATTATGCATGATGCCAAGCAGGAAAAAATTCTTCTGAACTGTGAGTTTCGTATGGCTGTAAATCAGTGGGTTTATAATTTTCCTGCCGGTTTAATTGATGAGGGTGAAAGTGCGCAGGTCGCTGCCGCGAGAGAATTAAAGGAAGAAACCGGCCTTGATTTGGAAAGCGTTTCGGAAGTTTGGAAAGAGAGTTATTCCGCCGTTGGGTTTTCCAATGAAAAGGTTGTAGTATTGATAGGGACTGCAGCAGGAACAATGAAACCAAGTGATTCCGAATTTGAAGAAATTAAAGCCGGCTGGTTTACAAAAGAAGAAGTGAGAGCACTTCTGAATACAGAAATGTTTGCAGCAAGAACTCAGGCATATTGCATGCTGTGGAGTAAAGACCGATAATGGAGGAACAAATGAACCGATACATCAAGGTATTTCTATTGAACTTTACGATTGTTATCGTATCCATAGTTTGCTATTCTCCCGGGTTTATGAATCTAAGGCCTTCTGACGAAAGTATTTTTCGTGCAGGAATGTCCATTATGATTTTTCTGGGAATTCTTTTTGCCCTGACTTATGGAAATTATGAACTTCTGAAAACAAAGAAGATTCCAAAGATTGCAAAGACGGAGAGCATCAATATTCAGCAGGCGGAAAATCTTTTGAAGAATTTCAGTACCGGGCGATATGTTGGAACTACAGCAAAAACTGCTGAGGATCAGTTAAAGAGAATGCAGAAATCTTTTCGACGAACAGATGAATTAATTAATGAACGTTTTGAGAGAGGCAGTCTGAGTTGGGAAAAATATAACAGTGTTTTGGAACTGGCACAGGATACAATGCTTCAGAATATTGTATCCATGTCAAATCGAATGCAGATGTTTGATGAGGCGGAATACCGTCGTCTGAAAAACTACAAACAGGATGTGTTACCGGATGATATTCAGGAACAACAGTTATCATTGTATGAGAAAAACATGGAGACCATACAAAACGGACTGGCGGTGAATGAAAAACTGCTGTTGAAAATGGACACGCTGTCCTTGGAGTTATCTGATATCAAAGGAGAATACAAACCGGGAGATGCTTTGTTGGAAGAAATCGAACGATTGACCAACGAGGTAAAACTCTATCAATAAAGAGAAACTAAGAGAGAAATAAGGAGACTTGAAATGGAAGAAACAAGAAACAAAAATGGAATCATTATTGCAATTTTTGCAGTGGTTGCTGTTTTGGTGTTTGGGGGAATTTACTTAACCCGTAACTTTGGAAAATCAGATAAGGCAATCTCCAAAGAACAGGCGCAGAAAAGTCTGGAAAAAATGGTGAAAAGCATTGAACCGAAGACGGGAACTCCAACAAAATCTTCGGTAGAATATGTGGATGATGATACGACAGCAGATGAATTGCCGGATGTTGAAAACAACAAGCTGGGAGTAAAAGCGACGACCTCTTTATATGCTGAAATTTACTGCTCGCCGGAAAAGGCAGGAAGTGGTTCGGACGGTTGGATGTGTGACATGGCAAAGGAATTCAACAATAAAGGATACGAAGTGAACGGACAAAAAGTCAGCGTTCAAATTCGCAGCGTCAGCAGTGGTCTTGCAAGAGACTATATTAAAACGGGAAAAGCTGTACCGGACGGATTTTCTCCATCCAGTATGTTTTGGATTTCCATGTTAAAAGAAGAAGGTGTTGAAACTGAAGTCGTTGCTGAGACAACAGTAAGAAATGTTGCCGGTATCGTATTAAAAAATAGTGTGTACAAAACAATTATGGAAAAATACGGCGCCGTTGATATGAAATCTATTACAGAAGCCTGTGAAGCAGGAGAAATTCATATGGGATATACTAATCCGTTTACAAGTACTGCAGGATTAAACTTTTTAGCTTGTACGTTGGAACGCTATGATATTAAGTCTCCCCTTTCAGACACTGCAGTGGAAGGATTTAAAAAGTTCCAGGATAATGTACCGTTTGTGGCATTAACAACAGTTCAGATGAGAAATGCAGCAGACAAAGGTACTTTGGAAGGATTTATTTCTGAATATCAGACTTATATCAACGATCCTATTTTGTCAAAGAATTATAAATTTACACCATACGGTTATCGTCATGATAATCCATTGGTTGCGATTTCATCGACTACAGATGATAAGAAAGAAGTATTAAAGAAGTTTGCAGAATTCTGCTCTACGGAGAAGGCAAGAAAGCTGGCAAAGAAGGACGGCTTTGAGGGAATGAATGATTATCAGTGCGAATATCCGGAATTGGATGGAAACATGCTGATTTCCATGCAGAACCTTTATAAGTTAAATAAGGATAGTGGTAATCCGGTAGCCTGCGTCTTTGTTGCCGACGTATCCGGAAGTATGGGTGGTGACAGAATTCAGTCATTAAAAGATTCCTTAATTAATTCTATGAAGTATATCAATGCAGAGAATTATATTGGACTGGTTTCTTATAATGGAGATGTTACCATTGAATTACCGATTAAACAGTTTGATTTGGACCAGCAGTCATACTTTAAAGGGACGGTTGAAAATCTCTTTGCAAGTGGCGAAACCGCTACGTTCGATGCGATTTGTGTTGCCTTAAGTATGTTGAAAGAACAGATGGAAAAAACACCGGAAGTTAAACCAATGTTGTTTGTTCTAAGCGATGGAGAAACAAATCAGGGTTATGGATTAAATGATGTCAAAGGGGTTATTTCAGGAATGAATGTTCCGATTTATACCATTGGATATGATGCAGACCTGGATGCTTTAAAGCAGATTAGTGATATTAATGAGGCTGCAAGTATTAACAGTTCTACAGATGATATCGTTTATCAGTTAAAACAATTGTTTAATGCACAAATGTAAGAAAAGAGAGGATGAAAGCATGTTAGATTTAAGTTTACCAACACAGGAAGAAGTAAAGGCACAGATTGAGCAGGAATTGGCTCCGGCTCCACAGGAACAGACTGCTATTCAGACATCAGTACAGCAGCAGACACAGGAAATTATGTCTGTGGATATTGATTCCATTCAGCAAAGAAAAGAATATACAGATGTTGTTGATAATTTCGGACAGGAACTGATGGAACAGGCACAAAAAAAGAATTCCATTCTGGAACGTCGAATGGGAACTTTGAGCCAGCAGGGAAGCGAAGGCGGAGAAGTTGCCAAAAGTCTGGAAGATTTAACAATCAAAATGAGAGACTTGGATCCTTCGGCTATTGATTTCGCAAAGAAGGGACCTCTTGGAAAATTCTTTAATCCTGTACGCAGATATTTTGAAAAATATAAAACTGCAGATAAGGAAATTGCGGATATTATCGCATGCTTGGATAAGGGAAAGAAAACACTTTTGAATGATAATACAACCTTGGAAATTGAACAGGCATCCATGAGAGAACTGACTAAGAAATTGAACCAGAACATTGAACTGGGAATGCAGTTAGATGCCAGCGTTAGTAATGCAGTAGAAAACGCAAAGGTTAGCGGAGAAGAACCGGAAAAAATCAAATTTATTGAAGAAGAATTGTTATTCCCATTACGTCAGCGAATTACTGATTTCCAGCAGCTTGCAGTAGTGAATCAGCAGGGTATCATTGCGATGGAAATGATTCGTAAAAACAATAAAGAATTAATTCGTTCTGTGGACAGAGCAAAAACAGTTACCGTGAATGCTTTGAGAACCGCAGTTACTCTTGCCGGTGCGTTATATGATGAAAAGATTGTTTTGGAAAAGGTTAATGCACTGAACGAAACAACAAATCATATGATTGAAGCAACAGCACAGATGTTAAAGACACAGGGAACAGAAATTCATCGTCAGGCTTCTGAAACTTCAATCTCAGCAGATACATTGAAGCAGGCATTTGCTGATACCATGGAA
>JAEFAB010000031.1 GCA_016292095.1 Eubacterium sp.
CATCCTAATGCGCATACGACTGCTCCGGGAAGAACGGAATGAAATGTTGACAGCTTAACGTTGATGATTCTGAATAACAATACGAAGAACAGAACCATACTTAAAAAGGCAGTGCTGTAACGGATAATACCAATGGTAAAATCCAGTTCTTCCCATGCAGGCAAATATGAAATTGCCAGTTTCAGTAATCGGTTACCGAAGACAACCAGAGTCATTGTAATTACGATGATAAATACAAAGAAAACTGTATAAATCATAGAAATCAATCGGGAAATAAAATAATTTCGTTTCTGATGAATATTAAAAATTTCATAGAGACCAAACATAATGGATAAAAATCCTTTGGATGCAGACCAAACTGCAAGAATCGCGGTAATGGAAACCAAGGCACCGGATGCATGAGCATACAGTTCATTGACAACCTGAATCAAAATCGGATTCATGGACTTTGGCATATAGGTGTTAATCAGGTAGATTACGTAGGATTCGTCTAACGCTGTATGTGCCAAAGCATTCAATAATAGAAGAAAGAACGGAAATGTTGATAAGAATATAAAGAAAGATGCCTGAGCAGTATAGACCCCGACGTGGTCATCAGACATTGCAACAAAAAAATCGTATATGTTTTTAAATATATTCTTAATTTTTTCCATTGTTTCTCTCTCCGCAAAAAAAATAATTGATAAGAAAATTTCTTATAATAATTATATGCATTAGTATATCATTTTTTGAAGAATTCAACAATTACATAAATTCCCACTTTTTAAGGCAAAAGAGGATTGTGCAGACTGGTTGTTGACACTGTTTTTTCTCTGTGCTAGAATTGTTCATAGTTTCAAAGGCAATGAATGTGTCAGTAGATGCTTATTTCCCTTTAGAGAGAAGAACTCACAGGCTGAAAGGTTCTTTAGGTTCAGGTAAGTATTGAATTTCCCACAGGAGCTGCATTTCTGAAATCAGAGTAGGAAATGACGTATGGTGTGCGTTAAACATAAATGAGCGTTTGTAGAAATACAAAAATCAGGGTGGTACCGCGGAATTATTTCGTCCCTTCGAATGATTGATTCGAAAGGGATTTTTTTATGCCCGAAAAGATGAAATCATTCATTTTGAGAAACCATTTTTAAAAGGAGAAGAAAGATGAAAGAAAAGTTACAGGCAATTAAAGAAGAAGCAATTGCAAAGCTTAGCGCGTCTGACAATCTTGATAATTTGAATCAGATTCGTGTTGAAATTCTTGGTAAAAAAGGTCAGTTGACTGAAGTAATGAAAGGGATGAAGGACGTAGCGCCGGAAGACCGACCAAAAGTTGGCCAGTTAGTAAATGACACCAGAAAAGCGATTGAAGAAAAATTGGAAGAAGTGAAAAATGAACTTCAGGCGAAAGCAAGAGAAGCAAAACTGAAGGCAGAAGTCATTGACGTTACTCTTCCGGCAAAGAAAAACAAAATCGGACACAAGCATCCGAATACTTTGGCATTGGAAGAAATGGAACGAATCTTTACCGGTATGGGTTACGAAGTTGTTGAAGGTCCGGAAGTGGAATTTGATTACTATAACTTTGAAGCATTAAATATTCCGGCAAATCATCCGGCAAAGGACGAACAGGATACATTCTACATTAATAAAAATATTGTGCTTAGAACACAGACCTCTTCCGTTCAGGCGAGAGTTATGGAAAAAACACAGCCACCAATTCGTATTATTTCACCGGGACGTGTTTTCCGTTCTGACCAGGTGGATGCAACTCATAGCCCATCTTTCCATCAGGTGGAAGGTCTCGCAATTGATAAGAATATCAATTTCTCAGACTTAAAGGGTACATTGGAAGAGTTCGCAAAGGAATTATTTGGACCGGAAACAAAGACAAAATTCCGTCCACATCACTTCCCATTCACAGAGCCAAGTGCTGAAATGGACGTTAGCTGCTTTAAGTGCGGCGGTAAGGGATGCCGTTTCTGTAAGGGTGAAGGATGGATTGAAATTCTTGGTTGTGGAATGGTTCATCCACACGTGCTTGAAATGTGTAATATTGATCCGGAAGAATATCAGGGATTTGCTTTCGGTGTTGGTCTGGAAAGAATTGCACTGTTAAAATACGAAATTGACGATATGAGATTATTATACGAGAACGATGATCGTTTCTTGGGACAGTTCTAAAGGAGGGAGAAAAAATGAATACACCATTATCATGGATTAAAGCATATGTTCCTGACTTGGAATGTACAGATCAGGAATACATGGATGCAATGACATTATCAGGTACAAAATGTGAAGGTTTTGAAAGATTAGATGCTGACCTGGAAAAGATTGTTGTTGGACAGATTGAAAAAATAGAGAGACATCCGGATGCGGATAAGTTAGTTGTTTGTCAGGTAAATGTCGGAACAGAAACTGTTCAGATTGTTACCGGTGCACCAAATGTTGCAGAAGGACAGAAGATTCCTGTTGTATTAGACGGTGGCCGCGTTGCAGGTGGACATGATGGTTCTAAAACACCGGGCGGAATTAAGATTAAAAAAGGAAAACTTCGTGGGGTTCCATCTTACGGAATGATGTGTTCTATTGAAGAATTAGGTTCTTCTACGGAATTCTATCCGGAAGCACCGGAAGACGGAATTTATATTTTTGATGACAGCGTTGAAGTGGGCGCAGATGCAGTAGAAGTTTTGGGACTTCATGATACTGTGTTTGAATATGAAGTAACTTCAAACAGAGTGGACTGCTACAGTGTTCTTGGTATTGCCAGAGAAGCTGCGGCAACCTTCCAGAAGCCGTTTGTGGCTCCGGAAGTTAAGGTTTCAGGTTCTGAAGGGGATGTGAATGATTACATTTCCGTTGAAGTAAAAGACCCGGACCTTTGCTCAAGATTTTGTGCAAGAGTTGTAAAGAATGTTAAAATCGGTCCTTCACCGGAATGGATGCAGAGAAGACTTGCAGCTTGTGGAATCAGACCAATTAACAACCTTGTTGATATTACAAACTATGTAATGGAAGAATACGGTCAGCCAATGCATGCTTATGACCTTTCTACCATTGCTGATAATAAGATTGTTGTTCGCAGAGCAAATGAAGGAGAAAAGTTCGTAACTTTGGATGGACAGGAAAGAACTTTGGATTCTGAAATGCTGATGATTTGCGACGGTGAAAAGCCGGTAGGTCTTGCAGGAATCATGGGTGGTGAAAACTCTATGATTACCGACAATGTAGAAAACATGCTTTTCGAAGCAGCTTGTTTTGATGGTACAAACATCCGTCTTTCTTCTAAGAGAGTGGGACTTCGTACCGACGCTTCCGGAAAGTTTGAAAAGGGATTGGATCCAAACAATGCTGAAGCAGCAATTAATCGTGCCTGCCAGTTAATCGAAGAATTAGGCGCAGGTGAAGTTGTTGCCGGAATGGTTGACGTTTATCCGGAAAAGAGAGAACCAAGAACAATCCGGTTTGATGCAGATAAAGTAAACAAAATCATCGGTTTCAATTTGACAGAAGAGCAGATGATCAGCTACTTCCCTGCATTGGAATTAGAATATGATGCAGCAACAAAGACGATTACCGTACCAACTTTCCGTCAGGATTTAATCGGTATGTGTGATATCGCAGAAGAAATTGCACGTTTCTACGGCTATGACAATATTCCTACAACATTGCCATCCGGAGAAGCAACAACAGGAAAACTTTCTGAAAAATTGAGAATTGACGAAATCGCAAGAAGTGTTGCACTTTATTGCGGATTCTCTCAGGGAATGTCTTATTCCTTTGAAAGTCCAAAGGTATTCGATAAGTTATTGTTACCGGCAGACTCAAAATTAAGAGAAGCAATTGAAATTTCCAATCCGTTAGGAGAAGATTTCAGCGTGATGAGAACAACTTCTTTAGATGGTATGTTATCATCTCTTGCTACAAACTATAATCGTCGTAACAAAGACGTTCGTCTGTTTGAAATGGGAAATGTTTATCTTCCAAAGGCATTGCCGTTAACAGATTTACCGGACGAAAGAATGCAGTTCACATTAGGCTTCTACGGTGATGGAGATTTCTTCACCATGAAGGGTGTTGTGGAAGAATTCTTAGATCAGGTTGGCATGAAGAAGAAGGTAAGTTATGATGCACAGGCAGGAAAGTCCTTCCTTCATCCGGGTCGTCAGGCCAATATCGTTTATGAAGGAACAGTCATCGGCTTCCTTGGAGAAGTTCATCCGGCAGTTTCAGACAACTACGATATGAAGACCAGAGCTTACATTGCAGTTATTGATATGCCTTATGTTTATGAAATGGCTGACTTTACTATTAAGTACGACGGTATTGCAAAATTCCCTGCAGTTACAAGAGATATTTCCATGGTTGTACCAAAAGATATTCTTGTAGGTCAGATTGAAGAAGTGATTGAACAGAAGGCAGGAAAGATTCTTGAAAGCTATCACCTCTTCGATATTTATGAAGGTGACCAGATTAAAGAAGGATATAAATCCGTTGCATACTCCATTGTTTTCAGAGCAAAAGACAGAACTTTGGAAGATGCAGATGTTCAGGCATCAATGAATAAAATTCTGAAAGCTTTAGAAGAATTAGGAATTGAACTTCGTGGTTAATAAATAATCAGGAGTAAGGCAGAAATGTCTTACTCCTTTTCTATGTAGTGTTGTGAAAAAAGTAGGTCAATTGACAAAATATGTGGTATAATGATAGGACAGCCTACTTGAAAGGATTTGGAAATATGTGGTTAATTGAAAAACGAAACATTGCACTGAAACTTGCAATATTTTTGCTTGTTCTTGTGTTCTTTGTGGATACAGAAGGAAGTGCTCTTGTATACTCAGAAGAAGGAACAGAAACGATCTCAACAGAAAATCCGGTTACGACAGTTACAACAGCACCGGTTACAACAAACAGGGGCGTGGAGACGACAACGAAAAAGATTGTCACAAAGAAAAAGGTTGTAAAGAAAAAAAAGAAGAAGAAAAAGAAGAAGGTAATCCGATTAAAGCGACCAAAACTCAAAGTGAAACGAAAATTGGAGAAAAAGGTTCGCATTGCCTGGAAAAAGGTCAGAAAGGCAAAGTATTATCTTGTCTATAAAAAAGCTCCGGGTAAGAAATACAAGAGGGTTCGAAAGACCTCAAGAAAATTCTTTGTAGATAAAAAAGCAAAAAAGAATCGGAAATATCGTTATTATATTGTTGCCTGCAGAAAAGTATCCGGCAAGGTTTATCGAAGCAAAAAATCTAAAGCGGTTACGGTGAAAGTTCGGGCAAAAAAGAAAAAACCAAAACCAAAGAAACAGCCAAAGCCTGTAGAAGAACGGGCGGATGTCGTTGTTTGTGGAGAATGTTATGTGGAAGGAATGGCATTGTATGCGAAAAGCATGTTCCCATCGAATTATCGTCTGATTTACAAAGTGGGAATCAGCACATACGGATTGCTGAATACAAACTTCCTGGAGCATAACGGAATGACAGTGACTGCAGTGGAACGGATTGCGTATTACAGACCAAAGCAGGTGTTTTTCCTGACCGGAATGAATGAAGCATCAAGACCGAATCCAACATCCACTTTAAATAATTACAGACAAATAATTTATTTGTTAAAGAAAGTAAATCCAAGTATAAAAATTGTGATTATGGCATTGCCGCCGGTAGCAAAAAATCATGTTTCCGGATTTGCCAATAACCCACAGATTAAGAAATATAATGCGGCATATAAAAAACTGGCAAAGCATTACGGCAATGTTTTTTATTATTCGGGATACAGAAAACTCATCACAGATTCAGAGGGGTACTTGAAACCTTATGCAAACGGTGGTGATGGCGGACACTGGAGCTATCAGGCTACCATTGATGTTGTCCGCGCGTTAAAGAATTACTCGGCAAAAGTGGCAAAAAAATAGCAAAAGAAAAGAGGTAGGAGTTATGAAACAAATGAAGAGAGTATTAGCAGTGATGGTAATGGTTGCTGTGCTGGCAGAAGGATTGATGGTTGAAACAGCTACTGTAAAAGCATCGGAAGCATCAGCGTTCAGCGCAGTGCAGAAACAGTATGGAAGAACTTATCCAATGAGTGCGGCAAATGAAATTAAGACTGCAAGAAAAAATATTTTCGGACAGTATTCGAAAGTGTTGGGGGTATCCGCAAAGTATTTTAAATCTTACAAGGCTGCCAGAAAAGCAAGCAGTACAGAAGAATACGTTTGCGTAATCTATAAGGCTTCCAGTAAGAAAAATGTAAAAAAGATTAAGAAGGCTTTAAAGAAATATGTAAGCAAGGAAAAATCAGGCAATGCAAATTATTTTTCAGCAAAAGGAAAGACTTTGCTCAATAATGCAATGGTTGGTTCCAAAGGAAAATATGTTTACCTGTTTGTTCTTGATACGGCAAAGAACAGCAAGGCTGTAAATGCTTTCAAAAAGAATGTATAAATGTGAAATGTAGTGACGTATTTTTTGAACAAAGGATTGGAAGTTTATGGTTTTTAGCAGTTTGATTTTCTTGACAATATTTTTACCATTGACCTTATTGCTCTATTATATTTTACCAGAGAAGGCCAGAAATTTCTGGTTACTGGTTGTCAGCCTGGTCTTTTACAGCTGGGGAGAACCGGTATATATCTTATTAATGGTCTTTTCGATTTTACTGAATTATTTATGTGGTCTATGGATTGATCATTCAGAAAAGAATAAAACAAAGAAACTGATATTAGCACTGGCAGTAGTCATCAATATTGGTTTGCTTTTTGTATTTAAATATGCAGATTTTACCATTGGAACGTATAATGTGATTTTTGGAAAACAGGTGAAGCTGTTGCAGTTTACTTTGCCAATCGGTATCAGCTTTTATACTTTCCAGGCAATGTCTTACGTCATCGACGTATATCGCGGTGTTGTAAAAGGAAATAAAAATCTGATTAATTTTGCAACGTACATTACCATGTTCCCACAGTTAATTGCCGGACCGATTGTCCGATACAAAACGGTTGAAAAGGAATTGCGGGAGCGCAAAGTGACCTTTGAAGATTTCTATCAGGGAATTATTCGTTTTACTATCGGTTTGGGAAAGAAAGTTCTCATTGCAAATAATGTTGCGTTAGTGGTTAAGGATGTTTCAGAAACTCCACCGGAATTGCTGTCGGTATCGATGGCATGGCTGGCGGTTATTGCCTTTACCATTCAGATTTACTTTGACTTTTCCGGATATTCCGATATGGCGATTGGAATGGGAAGAATGTTAGGATTCCATTTTCTGGAGAACTTTGATTATCCGTATGAATCAAAATCCATTACAGAGTTCTGGAGAAGATGGCATATCAGTTTAAGCACATGGTTCAAGGAATATGTTTATTATCCCTTAGGCGGAAATCGCAAAGGAACCAAAAGACAGTTGATTAATTTGTTTATTGTATGGCTCTTAACCGGCTTGTGGCACGGGGCATCCTGGAATTTTGTATTATGGGGTGTTTACTATGCAGTAATTTTAATTCTGGAAAAACTGTTCCTGGGCAAGGTGTTGAAGAAAGCTCCAATGATTGTGTCCAGACTGTACACGATTGGCGCCTTTGTTATTGGATGGGCTATTTTTATGCTGGATGACCTGACATATCCGGGAGCCTTTGTGAAAGCACTTTGTTTTCATGCAGAACAGGATTTGGCGGACAAGCATACCGCTTATTTGCTCATCAGCTTTGGTGTGCTGATGGTATTGGCGATTATTGGCACAACATCCGTGTTGAAGAAAGTTGTTACGTATCTGTTTAAAAAGCGTGCGCTTTTAAGAACTTTCTGCGAGCTGGTATTTACCACTGCAGTACTGATGTTGTCTATTGCATATATTGTATCTGATACATATAATCCGTTTTTGTACTTTAGATTTTAGTCCCTGTAAAGGAGCGGCAGTATGGAAAAGAAAATTAAAGTTTTAACAGTTATTATATTCTTTTTTATCATTTGGGGAACGGGCACGTTAACGTTACTGAACTGGAAAAAGGAATATTCCGAATTTGAAAAAAGAAAATTGACAGCTTTTCCAAAAGTGAAAGCCGAACAGGTTTTCAGTGGAAAGTTTCAGGAACAATTAAATGACTTTTTGAACGACCATATGGTTTTGAGAGACCAAAGTATTACCGTTGCGGCTCTGGCAAGTAAAACTATGGGGAAAAAGGACCAGAACGGTGTTTATTTTGGTAGTGGCGGATACCTGATTGAAAAATACGACGACAAGGATTTTTCCAAGAAGGAAATCAGGGAAAATGTGAAGTATCTGAGCCGGTTTACCAATATGGTTGCGGAAAATCTGGGAGCAGAGAATATCCGTGTTGCCTTAATTCCGAGTAAGATTAAGGTGCTGCAGAACAGATTGCCGATGTATGCGACAAAAAGCAGAATGAATGATTACATGAAATCCTATCTGAAGAGTAAGTTAAATGACAGTGAAGTCTTCTTTGATATGGGCGAGATTTTGATGAAGCATCGCAATGAATATATCTACTATAAGACTGACCATCATTGGACTACATTAGGTGCGGAATATGGTTATGAAGCACTGATGGATTCCATGGGACAGGAAAAGTGTGTTGTTGTGAAAGAACAGACCGTTTGCGACAACTTCAGGGGAACCACTTACAATAAGATTCATTATTCCCCTTCAAAAGATGTGATTAAGAAAAGTGAAATTGAGTCAGCGGGAAAATGTTCTCTGATTTATGATATTTCCGGAGAAAAACAGGCAAAAGACTGTTTATATGATGAGGAAGCACTCAAGACAGAAGATAAGTACAATTATTTTCTGGGAGGAAATTTCGGTGCTATCCACATCCATACAGGATGCACCAATGGAAAAACGTTGGTTTTGATTAAGGATTCTTTTGCAAATTGCATGATTCCGTACCTGACGTTTAACTATGAAAATATTGAAGTCATTGACTTGAGATATTTGAATTCAAGCATTTTTGATACCTTAAATGAGTTGGAACGCATTGATTCCGTGATTATAATGTTTAACGAAGAGAAATTTATGCAGGACAATCATTTATGGCTGTTGGAATAAAGGAGTAGTCCAAAATGAGATTTGTGATTCAGCGTGTTTCGGAAGCCTCTGTGGTGGTGGAGGAAAATACCGTGGGAAAAATCGGCAAGGGCTTTCTGGTGTTCATCGGCGTGGCTGATGAGGACACGAAAGAAATTGCGGATAAGATGATTAAAAAACTATGTAATATGCGTATCTTTGATGATGCGGATGGAAAGACCAATCTGGGATTGGCAGATGTGAATGGGGAATTATTATTAATTTCCCAATTTACTTTGTATGCGGACTGTAAAAAGGGAAACAGACCATCTTTTACCAAAGCGGGAAAACCTGATTTTGCGGAAAAGATGTATGAATATATTATTAGCGAATGTGAAACGGCAGTTCCTGTTGTGGAAAAAGGAATTTTCGGTGCAGATATGAAAATATCACTTAGAAATGATGGCCCTTTCACCATTTTTTTGGATAGTGAAGAAATTATGTAAGTCCATATGGATAGGAGATTGAAATGAAAAAAGAAATGAGTTTGCATGACTATTATTATGATCTTCCGGAAGAACTGATTGCTCAGGATCCGTTGGAAGATCGCAGTAGTTCACGACTGATGATTTTAGATAAGGAAACCGGGGATGTGGAACACCATGTGTTCAAGGACATTATTGATTATTTACAGGAAGGAGACTGCCTGGTAATCAATGATACGAAAGTAATCCCTGCCAGATTATATGGTGCCAAGATTGGGACTGATGCCAAAATCGAAGTATTGCTTTTAAAGCGCAGAGAGAATGATGTTTGGGAAACGTTGGTGAAACCGGGAAAGAAGTGTAAGCCGGGGACCCAAATCAGTTTCGGTGACGGACTTTTAATTGGGGAAGTGTTGGACGTGGTTGAAGAAGGGAACCGTCTGATTCAGTTCCGATATGAGGGAATCTTTGAGGAAGTTCTGGATCAGTTGGGAGAAATGCCTTTACCACCATATATTACACATAAATTGGAAGATAAGACCCGTTATCAGACCGTTTATGCAAAGTATGAAGGTTCTGCAGCTGCACCAACAGCAGGACTTCATTTTACCAATGAATTATTGAAGAAAATCGAAGAAAAGGGCGTTCGCATTGCACATGTAACATTGCATGTGGGGCTGGGAACCTTCCGTCCGGTTAAAGTAGAAAATATTCTGGAACATCATATGCATTCGGAATTCTATATGGTGGATGAGAAAGATGCAGAGATGATTAATGAAACAAAGCGACAGGGTGGCAGAGTGATTTCTGTTGGTACAACAAGTACCAGAACGCTGGAGACTGTAACAGATGAAGACGGTGTAGTTCATGCGGGAAGTGGATGGACTCAGATTTTCATTTATCCGGGATATCAGTTTAAAGCAATTGATTGCCTGATTACCAATTTTCATTTGCCGGAATCAACCCTGTTGATGCTTGTATCTGCACTGGCGGGAAGAGAACATGTTCTGAAGGCCTATGAAGAAGCGGTTCGGGAAAAATATCGATTCTTCAGTTTCGGAGATGCAATGTTTTTGAAGTAGGAGTTTTCATGGAAAAGTATTTTGTTAAAACAGTTAAAAATAAAAAGATGATTCATGTTGCAGTGCCGGGTTCCAAAAGTATTACGAACCGGGCACTTATGCTGGCTGCAATGTCCGGGGAAACCTGTGAGTTAACCGGCGTTTTGTTTTCGGCAGATTCCAGAGCGTTTCTGGACTGTCTGATTCAGTTGGGATTTCAGGTAGAGATTTTTGAGGAAGAATGCAGAGTGATTGTTCAGGGAGAACAGGGAAAGATTCCGAACAATCATGTGGAAATCAATGTGCAAAGTGCAGGAACCGCTGCCAGATTTATTACGGTTCTTTTGGCAACTGCAGGAGGAAGCTATACATTGAATTCCTCAGAACAGATGAAAAAACGCCCAATGAAGGAACTTTTGGATAAATTGGCAGAGCAGGGTGTTCAGTTTGAATTTCTGGAGGAAAAGGACCATTTTCCGTTCCGTATGGAATCGAAAGGAATGGCCAATGTGGAAACGGAAATTGATACAACTACCAGCAGTCAGTATGCCAGTGCGTTGCTTATGGCTGCATCGGTCAGTGGAATGAAAATTTCGCTGACCGGTTCCCGTGTCAACGGAGCGTATATTAAGATTACAAAAGAAATGATGAAACAGTTCGGGATTTCGTATGAAGAAAATGATGGCTGCTTTAAGATTGATAAGCAGAACTTTGGTATTTCGTCATATGAGATTGAACCGGATATGTCTGCGGCTTGTTACTTCTACGGGATGGCAATGATTTTACAAACGAAATCCATTGTGGATGGAATTCATTTGAATTCTCTTCAGGGAGATAAAAAATTCTTACTGGCGTTGGAAACCATGGGGGCGACGGTATCAGACCGGCCGGAAGGAGTTCTGGTGGATGCTGCGCAGTTACAATCCTTTGAAGGCGTAGATCTTGATATGTCTGACTTTTCCGATCAGGCACTTACCATGGCTGTAATTGCAGCATTTGCAACATCAAAATCCATAATTCGCAATATCGGACATATTCGTGGCCAGGAGTCCGACCGCGTTGCAGTAATTGCAGAAGAATTGAAAAAAATCGGATGTGATACCAGAATTGTGGAAGAGGGACAGCAGACCCATGTGGAAATTGTTCCGGGAGAACTTCACGGAGCTGAAATTGAAACCTATGATGACCATAGAGTTGCCATGAGTTTTGCTATGGCAGGATTGGCGATAGAGAACGTTGTTATCAGGGATCCAATGTGTTGCAGAAAAACTTTTGAAACCTACTTTGACGTTTTGGATACTATTACAAACGGGTAGAAAAAAGTGTACCCGGCAAAACGATAAATCGTAATATGCCGGGTACCCCCCAATACAATGGACTTATTTTCTTTTAAATACTTTATAACGGTGACGTTCCAACTGCTCAATTGCCTTGTCAGCGGAAGGTTCGTCATAGAAGGAAATCTTTAGGACACCTTCTTCAAATTCACGATTGTGAATGATTCCGATATTCTTGATGCTGACACCGTTGGTTGCAAGAATTGTTGCAATAGTAGCGATAGCACCGGATTCATCAATAATATCACAGTAAACATTGAAACTTTTCTGAATAATACTGTTTGTGTTGTCATCTAAATTATCACGATAATCACGACTTTCGGAAATCATATCATAAATTGCTTTTCCGTTTTTCTTTTCTAATTCAGCCTTTACATCCAGAAGATCATTGACGTAGAGCTGAATCATTTCCGTAATGTTTTCCGTATTGGTCATACAAATCTGTTCCCACATTTCCGGAGAAGAAGAAGCAATTCTTGTAATATCCTTAAAACCGCCGGCAGCGATTGTTCTCATATATTCTTCCTTGGAGTCATTGTGTTTTACAAGATTTACGAGACTGGAAGCAATAATATGTGGTAAGTGACTGATTGCTGCAACCACACGGTCATGTTCTTTGTAACTTAACTGAATCGGAATCGCTCCAATGCCTTCGATAATCTCAGTGAATTCCTGAACACGCTCGTCAGAAACTCCTTCACCGGGAGTAATTGCATAGTAAGCATTTTCCAAAAGATGTTCGCTGGAATGCTCATAGCTGGTCTTTTCGGAACCTGCCATAGGATGTCCACCGATAAATTTCTGTTCCAATCCTAAAGATTTTACAGCTTCGTGAATATTTCCTTTCACGCTGCCTACATCCGTAATAATACAATCATCTTTTACGATGTCTTTTAATAAACTTAAATATTCAACATTCTTTTCAACGGGAGTGCAAAGGAAAATATAATCACATTCACGAAATGTTTCGTCTACAGCACCAACGGCAACATTTGCGGTGCCATCATTTAATGCCATCACTCTGGATTCCGCACTACGGTTATATACAATTATTTTACATCCCGGGATTTCTTTTCGAAGGGATTTTGCAACAGACCCTCCAATCAAACCTATTCCAACAAAACCAAATGTTAAAAATCTCATAGATACCACACTTTCATAGTTTAAACTTCAACGCTTTAAAGCGAGACAATGTATATTCTATACTAATTACAATTTTTTTTCAAGGGGAGAATGAAAAAACTTCCGAAGGACGGAAATTGTTCCTTCAGAAGTTTCAGAATTCTTATTGAACACCGTAGTACATGATTCCTTTTTTCAATGATTTTTTCTTAATTCGGAACAGTTCTTTAACGGTTACTAATTCGTAATGTCTTTTAATCAACTTCGGTTGTGCTTTGATAAAACCGTTTACCGTAGTAGGGTGGCTGTCGTGAAGTAATACAATCGCACCGTCGTAGGCGTTTTTCAAAATGGTTCTGCAAACATAGTTTACATTTCGGTATTTCCAATCCAGTGTATCCACACTCCAGTAAATCATCGGAACCGAAACTGTTTTGGATACCGTTGGATTGTAGTTTCCGTAAGGCGGTCTGAAAATCGACGGCTTCTCACCGATAATCCCTTGAATCGTTTGTTCGCCTTTTTTGATCTGATAGCGGATTTCTCCGGTGGAAACTGCGTTTAGATTCGCGTGGCTCCAGGTATGATTTCCGATTTGCATTCCGGAACGAAATTCTTTTTTTACGGTAGACGGATGCATGGCGGCATACTGTCCGACTAAAAGGAAGGTTGCTTTGCTGTCGTATTTGTTTAATGCCTTCAGCAATCTTGGTGTGGATTTTCCGGGACCGTCATCAAAGGTGATGGCAATATATTTTGTTGGTCCTACAGTAACTTTACATGTTACGGTTTTCTTAGTGTATTTGGAAGTGGCTTTGATTACAGCCGTACCTTTTTTCTTCCCGTAGACAACTCCGTTTTTATTTACTTTGACAACAGACGGTCTGGTGCTTTTCCAACGGATTGGTTCGTTTTTCTTTTTCCGACCTTTGTACTTTACGGAGACTTTCAGGTATCGACGGTCACCTTTATTCAAACGAATTTTTTTCTGGTTCAACTGAAGCTTTCTCACCTTGTTGTAGGAACGCTTTTTCTTCTTTTTCTTCCGAATGGATTTTTTGGTACCTGTTTTTGCTAAGGCTGTGGAAGAAACGACTTCAGTAGTAGTGGCTTCTACAGTGGTGGCAGGGCAGGTGGTTTCCGTTTCGGCAAAAATACGTTGTTCCTGCACCAAAATAGAAAGGGATAATACAATCATTCCAAATAATAACTTTTTCATTATGTTTTTCTCCTTTGTTTTCTCTGATTCAGTATAACCCGAAAAGGATTATATTTGAAGAGGAAAAGATAACGACAACTGTAAAAAATCATATTGTTAAAGCTTTAACATTTCTTGTGTTTAAAGCGAAAATACAGTAAAATATAAGAAGATTGAGTACGGACTTTAGAGCAGTGGAGCTCTTAAAATAAAAACTGAATAAGGAGGAAACGGATATGAATGTTTATAAGACAGAAAGTATCAGGAACGTTGTATTTTTAGGCCATGGAGGGGCGGGCAAGACTACTTTGGCTGAAGCGGTTGCCTTTGCCACCGGAGCGATTAACCGTATGGGAAAGATTACCGATGGAAATACAATCAGTGATTACGACAAAGAAGAAATCACCAGACAGTTTTCTATTAGTGCATCTGTTGTACCGGTTGAATGGAATGGATTGAAAATCAATATTCTGGATGCACCGGGATATTTTGATTTTGTCGGACAAATGGAAGATGCAATGAGCGTAGCGGACGCAGCGGTGATTGTCGTAAATGGAAAAGCCGGAGTAGAGGTCGGAACAATTAAGGCTTGGGAAATTTGTGAACGAAGACAGATTCCTCGAATCTTCTTCATTACCAACATGGATGACCCGAATGCGAAATACATGGAAACGGTAGAGGAATTAAAGGCACAGTTCGGAAAAAAGGTTGCTCCATTCCATTTGCCGATTATTGAAGATGAAAAGCTTACAGGATACGTAAACGTTGTTAAAATGGGCGGACGCCAGTTTACAGATAATGCCGGAAACTATACAGAGCGTGATATTCCGGATTCTGTAAAGGCAGACTTGGAACCTTGTCGGGAACAGTTAATGGAAGCTGTTGCGGAATCTGATGAGGAATTAATGGATAAATATTTTATGGGAGAAGAATTCACTACAGAAGAAATCTCTAAGGCCCTTAGAAAGAATGTTATCAGTTGTGACATTGTACCGGTTCAGATTGGATCCGGTGTAACAGCTCAGGGTGTAAACAGTTTTCTTCAGACCTGTGAAAAATATTTCCCATCTGCAGATAAGGCAGAAGTAATGAAGAAAGCCACAAATCTTGATACAGGCGAAGAAGTAATTGCTGATTTTGATTCTTCAAAACCGGTATCCGCATATGTATTCAAGACCATTATGGATCCTTTCGTTGGTAAGTATTCTCTTGTAAAAGTACGAACCGGTATTTTAAAGGCAGGAGATACCGTATACAATGCCACAAAGGATGTGGAAGAAAAATTATCAAAGCTCTATGTGATGCGTGGTAAAAATGTCATTGAAGTTCCGGAACTTCATTCCGGTGATATTGGAGCAATTGGAAAGATGGCCAGCACCAGAACCGGTGACACTTTGGCAACCAGAGAATGGCCAATCGAATATCATCCAACCACCATGTCAAAACCATATACCTATATGGCATACAGAGCTGTGAATAAAGGCGATGAAGATAAAGTAGCTCAGGCTTTGACAAAGCTGGCGATTGAAGATTTAACTTTGAAATTCATTGTAGATGATGAAAATAAACAGACACTGCTTTACGGTATCGGAGAACAGCAGTTGGAAGTTGTGGCTTCAAAGTTAAAAGATAAATATAAAGTTGAAATTGAATTAGAAAGACCTAGAATTGCATTCCGTGAAACCATTCGAAAGAAATCACAGGTGCAGGGAAAACATAAAAAACAGTCCGGCGGACATGGTCAGTACGGTGATGTTATTATGGAATTCGAACCATCCGGTGATCTTTCTGAAGCATATGAATTTGAAGAGAAAATTGTCGGTGGAGCGGTTCCGAAGAATTACTTCCCGGCGGTAGAAAAAGGAATTCAGGAATGTGTTAAGGCAGGACCGTTGGCAGGATATCCGGTAGTTGGTGTGAAAGCTACCTTGATTGATGGCTCTTACCATCCGGTAGACTCTTCGGAAATGGCATTTAAGACCGCTGCAATCCTTGCATTTAAGAAAGGTTTTATGGAAGCCAGTCCTGTATTATTGGAACCGATTGCTTCTCTGTCAGTTACCGCACCGGACAAATTCTCCGGCGATATTATGGGTGATTTGAATAAACGTCGAGGAAGAGTAATGAATATGACTTCTATTGAAGGCGGAAAACAGATTATCGAAGCAGAAGTTCCAATGTTGGAATTATACGGATATTCAACCGCACTTCGTTCCATTACCGGAGGAAGCGGAGAATTTGAGTATGTTGTAGCCAGATATGAACAGGCTCCCGGCGATGTTCAGGCAAAGCAGGTAGCCGAAAATTCTAATCAATAAAAGGGTGATAGGGAAGTCCATACTTTTGAAGAAAAGTATGGACTTTTCTTGTTGTTATGATAAAATAATCATGGAATTTTAGACTAGGAAAAGGAACGGAATTATGGGAGAAAAATTGTACATTGTGATGCCTGCATATAATGAGGAAGAGAACATTAAAAGTGTCGTTGATGCATGGTATCCGATTATTGAAAAAATTGGAGGGGACTCTCGTCTGGTAATTATCAATGACGGCAGTAAAGACCATACATATGAAATGATGCAGGAGTATGCGAAAGAAAAGCCGATGTTTTTACCGCTGACAAAACAGAACAGCGGTCACGGACCAACGTTGTTGTACGGATATCGCTATGCGATTCAGGAAGGTGCGGACTATATTTTCCAGACAGATTCTGACGGACAGACAAATCCGGACGAGTTTCAGGCTTTTTGGGATTTGAGAAATGAATATGATGCAATCATCGGAAACCGAACAGTACGTGGTGACGGAAAATCCAGAAAGTTCGTGGAAAATGTTGTATGCTTTTTATTAAGACTTTACTTCGGAGTAAAGGTTAAAGATGCGAATGCACCATTCCGTTTGATGAAAAGTGAAGTGGTTGCAAAATACATTGATAAAATGTGGGAAGATTACAACTTACCGAACATTATGTTCACCACATATTTTTCTTACTACAAAGAAAAAGTTACTTTCAGAGAAATTACTTTTAAGCCGAGACAGGCAGGAACCAACTCCATTAATATTAAACGTATTGTGAAAATTGGATGGAAAGCCTTGGGTGATTTCAGAAAATTAAAAAAAGATATGAAATAAGACCAGAGAGGAATAGATAAATGAAATACGATTATTTAGTTGTTGGTTCTGGATTGTTTGGTGCCGTTTGTGCACAGAAACTGAAAGAAGCAGGAAAGAGCGTTTTGGTGATTGATAAGCGCCCGAATATTGCAGGAAATGTTTATACGGAAAAACAGGAAGGAATTCATGTGCATAAATATGGTGCACATATTTTTCATACAAATAATAAAGAGGTTTGGGAATACGTGAACCGTTTTTCGGAATTTAACCGCTTTACAAATTCACCGGTGGCAAATTACAAAGGGGAGTTATATTCTCTGCCGTTTAACATGTACACCTTTAACAAAATGTGGGGTGTCGTTACACCGGAAGAAGCAGCTGCGAAGATTGCTGAACAGCGAAAAGAAATTACCGGGGAACCAAAGAATCTGGAAGAGCAGGCAATTTCCCTTGTAGGCCGTGATATCTACGAGAAATTAATCAAAGGATATACGGAAAAACAGTGGGGAAGAGATTGTAAAGAATTACCGGCATTTATTATCAAGAGACTTCCGGTTCGTTTGACTTTTGACAATAATTATTTTAATGCGCTTTATCAGGGAATTCCTGTTGGCGGATACACAAAGCTGGTGGAACAGATGCTTTCCGGTATTGAGGTGCAGCTGAATACGGATTATCTGGAACAGAAAGAGGAACTGGATGCGATGGCTGAAAACGTAATTTATACAGGTCCGATTGATGCCTATTTTGATTATCAGTTAGGATATCTGCAGTATCGTTCCGTACGTTTTGAAAACGAAACATTGGATCAGCCAAACTTCCAGGGAAATGCAGCTGTAAATTATACAGACAGAGAAACGCCGTGGACCAGAATTATTGAACATAAGTGGTTTGAGTTTGGTAAGGATGAGGAAGGAAATGACATTCCAAAGACCATTATCAGCAAGGAGTACAGCTCCGAATGGAAATTTGGTGATGAACCTTATTATCCGGTTAATGACGAAGAAAACACTGCACTTTATCAGAAATACAAAGCGTTGGCTGACAAGGAAGAAAAAGTTTTATTTGGTGGCCGATTAGCAGAATATAAGTATTACGATATGGATATGGTAATTGAATCTGCGCTGAATTTATGTAAGCAGATTATAAAATAAAAATTTTGTTGACAAGTTTGCGATTTTGTCTTAAACTTGAAAACAGTTGAGAAACCGTTGATCAGGAGGAGTAACTTCCGGACGATTCTTTACAGAGAGTTATCGGTTGGTGAGAGATAGCAAGATAGTCAGAAGTGAATGGACCTGAGAGGGCAGCTTGAAATCTTGAAAAAGAAAGTAGACGCTGACGGGTACCTGCCGTTAAAAAGGTAAGCATATGATGGTATGCGATGAGTGAATGTGTTATACATTAATTTGGGTGGCACCGCAGGAGTATATTATAGCTCTTGTCCCTTGTAAGAGGGACAAGGGCTTTTTTATTTGTAATCAATATTCTTGTCCCAAACAATTCATTTTTAAGGAGGAGAATATGAACCAAACATCTTATGAAGAAATTGAAAGTTATTTATCGGAGTACAGTTTAATTCCAATTGCAAAGGAAATTTACGCTGATGTTATTACACCGATTACACTGTTGAGAAAGATGGAAGCTTTCGCGAAAAACTTCTTTCTTTTGGAAAGTGTTGAAGGTGGAGAAAAATGGGCGCGTTATTCTTTTCTCGGATACGAACCGGTATTGCAGGTAACCTGTAAAGATGGAACAGTAACCCAGAAGAGCGGAGAAATTGAAACAACCGTTGAAACCAATCCGATGGATTTCTTGAGAACATTACTTGAAAAATACAAATCACCAAAGATGGAAGACTATCCGACATTTACCGGTGGGTTTGTAGGATACTTTGGTTATAACATGATCGGATATGCAGAACCGAAGTTGAACTTAAGCAGTAGTGATGTAGATGATTATCATTTAATGTTATTTGACAAATTATTTGTATTTGATCATTTAAAACAGAAAATCATCGTCATTGCAAATATGAAAGCAGAAGACGGAAAACAGGGTTACAATGCAGCATTGCTGGAAATTGAAAAAATGATTGCTTTAATCAATGACCAAATGCCATTACACAATTATGTGAATCAGGAAGAAGTTGTATTTAAGAGCAATATGACAGAAGAAGCTTACTGTGAAATGGTTGAGAAGACAAAGCATTACATTAAAGAAGGCGATATTTTCCAGGGCGTTGTATCCAGAAAGTTTGAAGCAGAATATCATGGTTCTCTGTTGAATGCATACAGAGTGCTTCGAACAACCAATCCTTCGCCGTATATGTATTATATTCAGGCAGAGGATTTACAGATTGCCGGTGCTTCGCCGGAAACTATGGTGAAACTGGTAAACGGAAAGTTAACAACTTTCCCGGTGGCAGGAACCAGACCAAGAGGATTGACCGACGAAGAAGACCTGGCTTTAGAAGAAGAATTGTTACAGGATGAAAAAGAACTGGCTGAACATAACATGTTGGTGGATCTGGCAAGAAACGATATCGGAAGAATTGCTGAGTACGGTAGCGTGAAGGTAGAAGAATATATGAAGATTCATCGCTTCTCAAAGGTAATGCACATTGCTTCCACCGTATGCGGACAAATCGGAAAACAGTATGATGCCTGTGATGCAGTATCCGCATTGCTTCCGGCAGGAACTTTATCCGGTGCACCGAAGTTCAGAGCTTGTGAAATTATTGAAGAATTAGAAGTAGAACCAAGAGGAGTTTACGGCGGCGCGATTGGATACATTGATTTATCCGGAAACTTAGATGTTTGTATTGCAATTCGAACTGCAGTGAAAAAAGGAAACAAAGTTTGTGTTCAGGCAGGTGCGGGAATCGTAGCAGACAGCGTTCCGGAAAATGAATTTATGGAATGTGCGCATAAGGCAGCTGCAGCAATGGATGCAGTCATTAAGGGAAGCGAGGTGAATGCATAATGGTATTATTAATTGATAATTATGATAGCTTTTCTTACAATCTGGTTCAGTTAGTAGGGGAATTAACCTTTGGAGATATTAAGGTTGTACGAAATGATGAAATAACCATTGAAGAAATTTGTGAATTAAATCCAAGTCACATTATTTTATCTCCGGGTCCGGGAAAACCGGAAGACGCAGGGATTTGTGAAGAGGTAATTCGACAGTTAAAAGGAAAATATCCGATTTTAGGAGTTTGCTTAGGTCATCAGTGTATTTGTGAAGTGTTCGGAGCTACCGTTACTTACGCAAAGCAATTAATGCACGGAAAACAGAGCGAAATGATTCTGACAACATACTCACCGATTTTCGAAGAAATGGAACAGAAGTTTAGGGGAGCCAGATATCATTCCCTTTCAGCAAAGGCAGACACGATTCCGAAAGAATTGGAAGTGATTGCTATGGATGAAAAGGATCGTGAAATTATGGCGGTACAGCATAAGGAATATCCGATTTACGGACTTCAGTTCCATCCGGAATCCGTACTGACACCGGACGGATATGTGATTTTAAATAATTTTTTGAATGTAAAAGTAGAAAATAAATAGGAGGCAATGAAAATGATTAAAGAAGCAATTGCAAAATTAACAGAAGGACAGAATTTAACTTTTGATGAAGCAAAAGAATGTATGAATGAAATAATGAGCGGTGAAACACCGGAAGTTTTAATCAGTGCTTATTTGGTAGCACTTCGAATGAAAGGGGAAACTGTAGAGGAAATCACAGGTTCCGCACAGGGAATGAGAGACAACGGAACAAAACTGGAACATGATTTTGAATTAATGGAAATCGTTGGTACCGGAGGAGATAAGGCAAACACCTTTAATATTTCAACAACATCAGCCTTTGTTGCAGCGGCTGCAGGATGCAAAATTGCAAAGCATGGTAACAGAGGTGTTTCCAGCAAATCCGGAGCGGCAGATGTTTTGGAATGCTTAGGTGCAAAGATTACCATTGAACCGGAAAAGGCAAAAGAAGTGTTGGAAAAGACTAATATGACCTTCTTATTTGCACAGAAGTATCATACAGCAATGCGTTTTGTAGGTCCTGTCAGAGGTGCATTGGGAATTCGTACAATCTTCAATATTCTCGGACCTTTAACAAACCCGGCAGGTGCAACCATGGACATCATCGGTGTTTATGATGAAAAACTGGTAGAACCGATTGCACAGGTATTGATTAAGTTAGGTGTTACTAAGGGAATGGTTGTGTTTGGTCAGGATACAATGGATGAAATTTCCGCAAGTGCTAAAACAACAGTTTGCGAAATCCGTAACGGTACAACGACAACATATGAATTAAATCCGGAAGCATACGGAATTTCATTGTCAAAGAAAGAAGAATTAGAAGGTGGCGACGGAACCGAGAATGCACAGATTACAAAAGATATCTTAAGCGGAAAGATTAACGGTGCAAAGAGAAACGCAGTATTATTAAATGCGGCTGCTTGTATTTATCTGTACCAGGAAGGAATTTCTTACGGACAGGCAATTAAGATTGCGGCAGAAATGATTGACAGCGGAAAAGCATTAGCGAAGTTAGAAGAATTTGTTCAGGCAACAAATGCATAGAGGAAAAGAAATGATATTAGATACAATTGCTCAGGCAACAAAAATTAGAGTAGAAAAGGAAAAGAAAGAAAAGTCTTTGGAAGCGGTAAAGACGGAAGCACTTAGTCTTCCAAAGGGAGACTTTTCCTTTGAAAAGGCAATTGCCAAAGAAGGAATGACTTTTATCTGTGAAGTGAAAAAAGCCTCTCCGTCCAAAGGGGTGATTGCTGAAAATTTTCCTTTCGTAGAGATTGCAAAGGAATACGAACAGGCAGGTGCAGGCTGCATTTCCGTTCTGACGGAACCGGAATTTTTCAAAGGGGATAAAAAATATCTGAAAGCAATCAGCGAACAGGTATCAATTCCGTTGATTCGTAAGGATTTTGTCGTTGATGAATATATGATTTATGATGCAAAAATCCACGGAGCGTCTGCAGTGTTGTTGATTTGTTCTTTGCTGGATGAAGAAACAATTAAGGACTATCTTTCTATTTGTGACGACTTGGGGTTATCTGCTTTGGTAGAGGCTCATGATGAGGAAGAAATTGAAAAGGCAATTCGTTCCGGTGCCCGCATGATTGGTGTAAACAATCGAGATTTGAAAACATTTACAGTAGATATTTCAA
Source organism: Eubacterium sp. (assembly GCA_016292095.1). Classification (GTDB taxonomy): domain Bacteria; phylum Bacillota; class Clostridia; order Lachnospirales; family Lachnospiraceae; genus Eubacterium_G. Next base: position 22,509 of record JAEFAB010000031.1, read on the forward strand.
ACAGCGAACGATTGCGTAAATTAGTTCCATCTGATATTCTGTTTATTGCTGAAAGCGGAATTAAGACCAAAGAAGATATCAGAAGACTGAAAGCAGCAAAGGTAAACGGTGTGTTAATCGGTGAAACCTTTATGCGAAGTGATAATAAAATGGAAATGTTGAAAGAACTGGATAGTTAGGAGGAGTAACAGATGAGTAAAGGTAGATTTGGAATACACGGCGGACAGTATGTTCCGGAAACATTGATGACCGCAGTGAATGAATTAGAAGAAGCATATGAACATTATAAAAACGACCCGGAATTCAATCGGGAATTAACCGCGTTGTTTAATGAATATATCGGACGTCCGTCCAGACTTTATTTTGCAGAAAAAATGACAGAGGATCTGGGTGGTGCAAAAGTATATTTGAAGCGTGAAGATTTAAATCATACCGGTTCCCACAAATTGAACAATGCCTTAGGTCAGGTATTGTTAGCAAAGAAAATGGGAAAAACCAGAGTTATCGCAGAAACCGGAGCCGGACAGCATGGTGTTGCTACCGCAACCGCTGCAGCTTTGATGGGAATGGAATGTGAAATCTTCATGGGAAAAGAAGATTGTGAACGTCAGGCATTAAATGTTTTCCGTATGGAATTGCTGGGGGCAAAGGTTCATCCGGTTGAAAGCGGAACACAGACATTGAAGGATGCCATCAATGATGCAATGAGAGAATGGACTAACAGAATGGATGATACCCTTTATGTAATCGGTTCGGTTATGGGACCACATCCGTTCCCAACTATGGTTCGTGATTTCCAGAGCATTATCAGTAAAGAAATTAAAGAGCAGATGATGGAAAAAGAAGGACGTTTACCGGATGCAGTAATTGCCTGTGTTGGTGGCGGTTCTAATGCCATTGGTGCATTTTATAACTTTATCGAGGAGGAAGGCGTGGAACTGATTGGTTGTGAGGCGGCCGGTCTTGGAGTGGACAATCCAAAGAATGCGGCAACTATGGCAAACGGTTCTGAAGGAATTTTCCACGGAATGAAGACCTTGTTCTGTCAGAACGAATACGGTCAGATTGCACCGGTTTATTCGATTTCCGCAGGACTTGATTATCCGGGTGTTGGACCGGAACATGCAATGCTTCGTGATATGGGAAGAGCGCGTTATGAAGCCATTACAGACGAAGAGGCAGTACAGGCTTTTGAATATCTTTCAAGAGTTGAAGGAATTATTCCGGCAATTGAAAGTTCTCATGCCATTGCCTATGCTTTAAAATATATTCCGACATTGGATAAAGATAAAATTGTAGTAATCAACGTGTCAGGTCGTGGAGACAAAGACGTGGCAGCCATTGCAAGATATAGAGGAGTACAGATTTATGAGTAGAATAAGTGATGCATTTAAAAACGGAAAAGCTTTTATTCCGTTTATTACCGGAGGAGACCCGGATATTGAAACAACAAAGAAATTGATCTTGGAAATTCAGAAAAATGGTGCAGACATTATTGAAATCGGAATTCCGTTTTCTGACCCGATTGCAGAAGGACCTGTCATTCAGGCGGCAGATTTACGTGCATTAACCGCAGGAACCACAACGGATAAGTTGTTTGATGCCATCAAAGAAATCAAAGATCAGGTTACGATTCCTTTGATTTTTATGACCTATGCCAATGCCATCTTCAAATACGGAACAAAGAAATTTATGGACCGCTGTAATGAATGCGGTATCTCCGGAATTATTGTTCCGGACGTTCCTTTTGAAGAACGAGATGAAATGGCACCGTTTTGCGATGAAGCAGGAATTGATTTGATTCCATTGATTGCACCGACTTCAAAAGAAAGAATTCGTATGATTGCAGAAAGTGCCCAGGGATATGTATATGTAGTATCTTCTTTGGGTGTCACCGGAGTAAGAGATAATATTACAACCGATTTGGGTGCAATGACAAAATTAGTGAAAGAAGCGACTGACGTTCCGTGTGCTATCGGTTTTGGAATTTCCAAACCGGAACAGGCTGCCAATGTTTGTCAGTATGCAGATGGTGCAATTGTCGGTAGTGCCATTGTAAAGATTATTGCAGAACATGGAAAAGATGCAGTGCCGTATGTTGGCGAATATGTGAAAAAAATGAAAGAAGCTTGTACTTCAGTTCAGTAAGAGGGAAAATTCCCCGTGGAATTGCGAAAAAACTAATAAGGTTTTCTTGAAAAAACTCTGTAATGCGTTATAATAAACAGGTGTGCTTGTTATAGCCAAACAGAGTTTTTTCTGTTGGAATATCACGGCAGTGTGAGGTATGAAATGAAAATAAAAGAGTTTTTCAAATCAAAAATATCAAAGAATACATTGTATACATTGATTGAAATTCTGGTTGTTGCCGGAATCATCTTCGGTGCCATGATGTTTGTTTATAACAAGATTAATAAAGAAGCAGATTCGGGCTCCATCAGTAAAGTGGTCGACGAAAATGCTGCAAGACAGGCACAGCAAAAGAAAAAATTGAATACGGATTATTGCATTGAAATTAATCAGGCAAAAAATGCGGTGATTGTTTATGAATATCATGACAAGAAGCATAAGAAAAAATCCGCGGTAAAAGTTTTCAATTGTTCCATTGGAAAGAAATTGAAAAAGGGCAATTATAAAACGAAGCAGGAGTATCCATGGATTAAATCCGGAGGCAGCTGGCACCAGTATAATACGAAAATCGGAAAACGTTGTTGGCTTCAGTCCGTTAGTTTTTCTGATAAGTATTCATATCAGTTGAATAAGAAAAGCTACGCCCGGATTGGAAAAAAAGTGGAGGGCTCTTCCGTATTACTGTATTCCGGTGATGCGGAATGGATTTACGAAAACTGCAAAAACAACACGGAAGTCAAGGTGATTAAAGGAAAGAAATCCGATTCTCTCCCGTTGACGGCAGTGGATAGAATGAAAACGGACAGTAAATGCGGTTGGGATCCAACAGATACCGCAAAGGAAAATCCTTATTCAAAGATTAAGCTTGGCACGATGGTTTCCGGTAAAAAAGTAGTTTATGTGGAAAAAGGAACCAAGGTTCCGTATCTTTCGAATTTACTTGCTTTAGATGAAACCGGAAAAAGCATTGTAAACAAAGTGAAGTACAAAAAGTTTGATAACAAATCCCTTGGAAAACATACCGTAAAATTTACGGTAAAAACCGGAAAAGGAAAGAAACTGGAACTGAAGCAGGAATTTAAGGTGATTGATACAACCTGCCCGAAAGTTACCTGTTCCAGAGCGTCCTTTACAATTTTTGTGGACAGCCGGTCCAACAAGGATTTGAATAATACCAAAAATCTGAAAGCGGTGGAAAATCTGGTTCGTCCATGCGTTTCCTGCAATGAGGACGATTGTGACATTGTGATTAATACTGTCAATGTAGGAGAACTGGCTATTGATAAATTCCCGATTATTATTACAGCCACAGACAAGTCAGGAAATGTAGGTTCCTGTCAGGTCATGCTGGAAGTTAAACTGAAGAATAAAGCAATGAATAAATCCGGTGCATTGTCAAAGAAGGAAAAGGAATCCCTGAAACAGAGAGCCAGGGAAATGGAAAAAAAGAAAAACAAACTGGAAGAAGAAACCACCAAAAAGCAAAAACAAAAGAAGAAAAAGAAAAAAGAAGATGTTGAAAAGCCGGAGGAAGAAGCAACGCTTCCGGATGTTGTAGAGACAGAGTAATAAAAAATTTACTATAGATTATCAGAGTTATTTTAGGAGGAAAAATGGCAGAGACATACAACCACAAAGTTGTGGAAAAGAAATGGCAGAAATATTGGGAGGAGAATGAAACATTCAAGACTGATGTTTGGGATTTCAGTAAACCAAAGTATTACGCTTTGGATATGTTCCCATATCCGTCAGGAGTAGGTCTTCATGCAGGACATCCGGAAGGATACACTGCAACAGACATTATGTCCAGAATGAAGAGAATGCAGGGTTATAATGTATTGCATCCAATGGGATATGACTCATTTGGTCTTCCTGCAGAACAGTATGCGGTAAATACAGGAAATCATCCAAACGGATTTACCCAGGAAAATATTAAGACATTTTCCAAGCAGTTAAAAGAACTGGGATTTGATTATGACTGGTCAAAGGTTCTTGCAACTTCTGATCCGAAATTCTACAAATGGACTCAGTGGATTTTCAAACAGTTATTTAATAAGGGATATGCAAAACTCGTTGATATGCCTGTAAACTGGTGTGAAGAATTGGGAACAGTTCTTTCCAACGACGAAGTTATTGACGGAAAGTCAGAACGTGGTGGTTTCCCTGTTGTAAGAAAGAATATGAAGCAGTGGGTTATCGATCAGGCTGCTTTTGCTGAAAAATTATTAGAAGGTCTGGATGAAATTGACTGGCCGGAATCAACAAAAGAAATTCAGAGAAACTGGATCGGAAAATCAACCGGTGTAGAAGTTGATTTTGATATTGTTGGTGGTGGTAAGTTCTCCATCTTTACAACCTGTATTGAAACCATTTACGGTATTACCTTTATGGTACTCGCTCCGGACGGAGATATTGTGAAGGGATTAATGGACAGAATCGAAAACAAAGAAGAAGTTCAGGCATATATTGATGAAACATTAAAGAAGAGTGATTTAGATCGTACAGATTTGAACAAGACAAAGTCCGGTTGCAAATTAGAAGGTCTTTACGCAATCAACCCGGTAAACGGAAAAGAAGTACCGTTATTTATCGGTGACTTCGTTCTTGCAAGCTATGGTACCGGTGCGGTTATGGCTGTACCAAGTCATGACCAGAGAGACTTTGAATATGCTCAGGTTCACAACATTGATATGATTCAGGTTATTGACGGAAGAGATGTTTCCGAATGTGCTTTTGAAAAGCAGGATTACCTTGGAAAAGGATGTAAGTTAGTAAACTCTGAAGAATTCACAGGTCTTACTGTAGAAGAAGCTAAGGTTGCAATTACCGAAAAACTTGTAAAACAGGGTGTTGCAAGAGAAAAGGTTAATTATAAGTTCCGTGAATGGATTTTCGCACGTCAGAGATACTGGGGAGAGCCGGTTCCATGTGTATATAAAGAAGATGGTGAAATCTATGTTCTTCCGGATGAAGAATTACCATTAGTTCTTCCGGAATTGGATGACTATAAGGGTAAAAACGGAAAGGCTCCATTGGAAAATGCAACAGAATGGAAGCAGTATGATGCACATGGAGTGAAGGGCAAGAGAGAAACATCTACGATGCCGGGTTCTGCCG
>JAEFAB010000032.1 GCA_016292095.1 Eubacterium sp.
CTGTATATATTGAAAAATGAAATCTATACTGTACTGTTTTGGATATTTGGGAGTTTGAGGAGCAGTATATATCGAAAAATGAAATCCATACTGTACTGTTTTGGATATTTGGGAGTTTGAGGAGCAGTATATATCGAAAAATGAAATCCATACTGTACGGTTTTGGATATTTGAGAGTTTGAGGAGCAGTATATATCGAAAAATGAAATCTATACCGTTCGCTTTGAAAAATGTGGGAGTTTAGTGCACAGTATGGAGCAAAAAAATCAATCTATGTGGTTTGGAACTCAAAAGTGACACATACTTTAAAGTTATGATATACTAAATAAAGTTTATATCAGGTATGGAGATGGAGAAATCATGGAGAAGAAGATATACTATCATCTTCCGGGATTGTTTGAATTCTATGAGTTATATCGGATGTTCCTGTCTCTGTTTCGGGAACACAGGGAATATTTTTATGAGTGGTGTGAAATCGGATCAATCTATGGCGCTCCACAGGAATGCTTGTGGGGTGGCGGACGCGTAGGCTTTGGAGAAGAATCACCGGAGAAGGTATTGGAATTAATAAATACATATGACATATCAGCACGACTGACCTTCAGTAATTCTCTTTTGGAAGAAAAGCATCTTTCTGACCGGTTTTGTAATCGACTTTGCGAACTGTTTGAAAACGGTGGAAACAACGGAATTATCATCCATTCGGATTTACTGTTGGAGTATCTTCAAAAGAATTATCCGGAGTTTTACTTTGTTTCCTCTACGACAAAAGTGTTAACGGATTTCCGGGATTTTGAAGAGGAATTGAATCGTGAAGAATTCCATTATGTGGTTCCGGATTTTCGGCTCAACAAGGAACTGGAACAACTTGACAGACTAACAGAAGTGCAAAAGGAAAAGGTAGAATTTCTCTGCAATGAGTGTTGTTGGTTTGACTGCTATGCCCGAAAGGATTGCTATGAAAATGTCAGTAGGAAGAATCTGGACATGGACTGTGGCGACCATGTGTGTGTGTCACCGACTGCACAGAGAGGTTATCGGTTTTCTGATGCAATGAACAATCCGGGATTTATAGGAATTGATGACATTCAGAAGGTGTATGCTCCGGCAGGTTTTCGGAATTTTAAAATTGAGGGGCGAAGTCTAGGCAGTGCAATGATTCTGGAATTTCTGCTTTACTATATGACGAAACCGGAGCATCAGTTAAAAGTACGGGAAGAAATTTATTTGTCCAGTACGCTGGATTTGTTTTAGAAAAGGGATTATAGAATATGGAACGACTATTTGAAATTGACTTAAAAGATTATAAGAAAACGGATGAGATTTTTCGTAGACCGTCAGCCAGAGCGATTATCCTTCAGGGGGACAAAATTGCTCTTGTTTATAGTAAGAAAGAAAAGTACTATAAATTTCCCGGTGGTGGAATTCATGATGATGAAGATAAGGTGGAAGCTCTGATTCGTGAAGTCCGGGAAGAAGTGGGAATGTTAGTAATCCCGGAGAGCATTCAAGAATTTGGAAGTGTTCTTCGCAGACAAAAGAGTGATGAAAGTGAGAATACCATTTTCGAGCAGGAAAACTATTACTATTTTTGCGATGTGGAGAATCAGCTTGCAAGTCAGGAATTGGATGAATATGAGAAAGAAGCGGAGTTTGTCTTAAGAGTCGTTGATCTTAAGGTGGCGATTCAGGCAAACGATGAATATCAGAGTGATAACTTTTTTGACGAAATCATGATTAAAAGAGAGCTTCGTGTTCTTCAAATGATTCAGCAAAAAATGAAGTTTAGAAATGTTTATTTTGTGATTGGAAATGCCTATGCAGGGAAGTCCACGCTGGTGAAAAATCTGGCGGAAAAATACCAGGGGATAGCACTGGAAGAAAATTATCATGATAAAAAATTGCCGGAATTAGATAGCAAGGAATTTCCGAATCTAACCTATACCAGAGACCTTCAGGATTGGCATGAATTTATTCGAAGGACGCCGGAGGAATATGCCCGTTGGATTAATGATGTTGCAAAGGAATGTGAAATTATTGAGTTGCAGATTCTTGAGGAGTTACTGAATGACCAGGATGCGCGGAATAAGAAAATTTTTGTGGATACTAATATCAGCATTGAGACATTGCGAAAGATTTCTGATAAGGATCATGTGATTGTGATGCTGGCGGACCCACAGATTTCTGTGCGTCGATTCTTTGACCGACCAGATCCGGAAAAGCAGTTTCTCTATCAGTTGATGTTGGAGGAACCCGACCCACAGGCTGCACTGGACAATTATCGTGAAATCCTAACAAGGATTAATTCCAAGGAGAATTATGAGAAATTCGAAAAGTCCGGATTCCAGGTAATTTACAGGGAAGAGGAGAGAACGCCGGAAGAGACGATGGAGCTTGCGAAAGGTATCTTTACTTTATAAGGCAATTAATCTCATATCTATAATCTTATTAATAAAGCTATTATTCACATATTTTGATCAAACGTCCTTCCTGCACAGCAGCCACAGTAGCAACGGTACAGGCAATGGCACCACTATATTTTATTTCAACAAAGGATATCGTCAAAGGCAAGATAAAAAGTAACGCCCCTGTAATCTTGTTTAGAATAGTGTGTTTTACGATGATTTTCTTTTGAAGAATATATCCTATAATTAAATTGACCAATCTTATAATCGCAATCAGAATAATCCATACCCAAAGCCAAATCGGTATCCTAAGAATCGGCAGCAGTTTAATGAAGCAAACCACAAGCAATAAAAAATCGGAAGCAGAATCTAGTTTGGAACCTAATTCACTAACAGAATTTGTCTTTCTTGCAACAGTTCCATCAATCATATCTGTAAATCCGGCTGTAAGGTACAGAAAATAAAATGTCGGAGAAAATGCAGGAAAGAAGAGGAGCATTACGCTAAATATGATTCTGATAATTGTTAAGATGTTAGCCATTTTTTTCCTCCGTAATCATATTGTGGTGAACAGTTTTACCGTTCGTTTCGGTAAATGACGAAAATTATAAAAAGGTAAGTCTTTCTCGTTCCATAATATCATGTTAGTCTCGGGACGGAAAGGGGCGAGGCTTCCACTCGCGACAATATCTTTGTGAACTGTAATAATCGATGAAAAAACAGTTGTTGACATACTATAGATATGGTAATCTGAAATTAGAAATATTTTTAGCGCGGATTACAATTGAATAAGAGTAAGGTCAAATAATTATTTAATTATTGGCCGGAAAGCAAAGGAGGAGAACTATGATGAACAGGATTAAAAAATCAATGTCTTTTTTGTTGGTACTCGCAATGATTGTATCTATGATGACGGCGTATTATCCGGCTCGTGTATATGCGGATAGCGTAACGAATTATAGGGAATATTGGAGTAATGTTAATACAACACAGGTAATGTCCGGTCCATCACAAGCGACAACTTTTATTGTGCCTAGTGGGAAAAATCTTAGTCTGAAAGCGATAACTCTCTATCACTATAATAACGGAATGGGAGCTACTCCGGGAACAATCACATTGAAAAAGGGCACGCAGACAATCGGAACGTGGAATGCAGTGGGTCGTTACAATAATCAGTGGTGGGATGTATTCCCTTCAAAGGTTTTATCAGCCGGAACTTATACGATTACTTGCTCAAACAATGCAACCTGGAGCTGCAATGGTATATCAAATTATGCCGGTTTTGCAGCAGTATACGGAACTTATTCTAATGCAACTAAAAAGACAACAAGTAAAACATCAAAGAAAATTAGGCTTAGTAAGAAAAGTGCAAAATTAAATGTAGGTCAAAAGTTAAAGCTTAAGTTAAAAAACGCAAAAGCTTCAAAAGTTAAATGGACCTCTTCGAAGAAAAAAGTTGCAACTGTATCCAAGAAGGGGATTGTGAAGGCAAAGAAAAAAGGAAAGGCAACGATTACTGCCAAGTATAAGGGAAAAAAATATCGTTGTAAGATTACCGTGAAAAAGAGCGGTATGACACGAACACAGGCATATAACAAAGCAAAGAATTACATTAAAAAGAACGGATTTAAAGAAACAGACGGAGTATATCGAATAAATCTTGGAAAAGATAATGCAGGTTTTGAGTATAGCTTTTTATATTATGAGGAAAAAAATTGGATAGCATGTTGGGCTGAGGCGAATAAGAAAGCGATAGTACTCTTTATTCCAAAAAACAAGAATAGAACATTTTGCGAATTTGGTAAAATTACGAAAGGTATAACAGGAGAATATATTTACTATACGAATAGTTTTAATCCGGCATCATATAGCTACAAATCAACACAGTTAAACTTTAAGTATTTAAACGGACCAAAACAGGATGAAAAGGCTCTTAATAATGAGGCGAATGCAATGCTTCAATGGGTATTTTTTGATTTTAATAAAAATTTGAAAAAGAAAATCGGAGTAACAATGAAACAACTTGGTTTTACTAAGTGGGATAAGTAACAATATAAAGGAGGTAGATTTATGCCATTTGGTTTAGATGGTTCATCTTTTTCAGGAGCATCGGGAGCAGAGTTAGATTATGTTGTTATGCAGGTTACTTTAAAAGAAAAACTTTTGGGTACAGGCTCAGGCAACACTTGTTTTTGAAAAGATTGTTTAATGAATGAACTAAAAGAGTAATAGTGGTGTAAGAGCCACTATTACTTTTTTACAATGAGGTTTGGAGGGCATTTATTTAACGATTGTTTTATGAATTAACAATCTATTATAGTTTTCAGGAGGCGTGTTTATGAAAAAAGCAAAAGAATTCTTAGCTTGATGCTGGCCCTGATTCTTACGATAACTACGCTGCACGTCACTCCTGGATTATTGCTATGTGAATCGAAGATGCATAGCGCGCCAGCGCATCATAAGCATGAAGCGAAGCGGAATGCGAATGGTCACCGCATCAAACTTGAATTTGTTCTTTTATTTAATTATAATTCTTCTAACTGATGTTTTCTATGTATGACAGAGCTACCTCTAAGGAAAAAGATGCATAGATGAGAGCAAAACTGCCAAAATCTATGCATGCCAGAGCTGTATCTAAGGAAAAAGATGCATAGATGAGGGCAAAACTGCCAAAATCTATGCATGCAGAAGCTGTATCTAGGGAAAAAGATGCATAGATGAGGGCAAAACTGACAAAATTTGTGCATGCCAGAGCTGTATCTAAGGAAAAAGATGCATAGATGAGGGCAAAACTGCCAAAATCTATGCATGCAAGAGCTGTATCTAGGGAAAAAGATGCATAGATGAGGGCAAAACCGACAAAATCTATGCATGCTAGATTTGCATCAAAGAAAAAGAGGCATAGAAAGTAAAAAA
>JAEFAB010000033.1 GCA_016292095.1 Eubacterium sp.
AAAAGCAGTCAAAATTGATTTCTGCTCAGATTATTCTTTCAAAAGATGCAGAATTGGATTTTTCTGTTCTTTCAGATGATGATACTGACCTTGGTGTAATGGACCTTCCAATTTCAATGCTTTTTGCCGGCGAAGATGGAACTTTCTGGGACCTTTTCCCGGATCTCAAAATGGTTGAAGGAACTTACCCGACTCCAGGTTCAAACGAAATCATTGTAGATACACGTGTTGTAGAAGGTTTTGAAAAGACCTGGAAAAAAACTCTTGCAGTTGGAGATGATGTTCTTGCCGCAAGTATGGACGGAAAGATTCGCGAAGCAAAAGTTGTTGGAATCTTTAAGCCAGCCAATGAATATACTGCAATGTTCCAGAGCGTATATTGTGAACCAGGACTTGCGCGTGCATTTGCAGACCTTACTTATGCAAACTCGTTCGACCAGGAATTGCCAGACAGCGTAGACCTTTCAATTTCAGATATGTCAGAAGATGATTTCTTCGGAGATGACTTCTTCAGCGATATTGAAGATGATTCAGGCATTCTTGGAAGCACAACTGATTTTGACAGCATCCTTGGTGATACAACACTTCGCGATGAATTGAATAAAACTGATGACGGAGCATGGCACTTTGTTCTTGCAAAGCTCGACAATCCTCATGCAGACAAAAAGATTGTTGCAAAGCTCAACAAGCGCTTTAAGGAAGAAGGCATTAATGCCAACGCAATGGACTGGAAAAAAGCAGCGCTTTCTTATTCAGGAACAGTTGAAGGAATTGGATTTATCTTCAACCTTCTGATTATCATTCTTGCAATCGTAGTATTCATCATCATCATGAATACAATGGTAGTTTCTGTAATTGAGCGTACAAGTGAAATTGGTACAATGCGTGCCATCGGTGCAGAAAAGAAGTTTGTAAAGAAACTCTTCTATTCAGAAGCAATTATTCTTACAAGCCTTTCGGCTTTTGCCGGAATCATCTTTGCTTTTATCTGTATGATGATTTTCAACTCTTTCAACATCGCAATAACTAACTCAATTGCTAAAATGATTCTCGGCGGCGGACTCCTTCACTTCAGCCCGACACCAAAAATCATCTTTGTAACAATTCTCGTAGCCCTTTTGGGAAGTATTGTGAGCAACAGATATCCTGTAAAATCAGCTCTCCGCATTACACCTATTAAGGCTCTCAGCAAGGAATAGGAGGTACGTAAATGAAAACTGTATCATTAGCACTTAGAAATCTTACTAGAAATAAAAGACGTAACGCCATTCTTGCAATTGCAATTGCTTTCGGATTTTTTGTAGTAACTGCAATCGACGGTCTCACAACAGGAATGGTTGGAAACCTCGAAAATCAGATTACTCAGCTTGTCGGCGGAAACGTAATTATTCAGGGACTCGAATGGAAAAATCCTGAAACACCGGATGGAAAAGTTCACCTTGTAAATATTGTTCGCAACCGCGACTATATCAGAAATATTGTTGATGAACTGAACATCAAATATGAATATTATTCATGTTTTACAATGTCCAGCGGAACTGCAATTTTCAATGGTAAAAAAGCAGCCCTTCAGCTTTATGGACGCGATTTGAATGAAAAACTTCTTCGCGATTCAATGCAGTTTGTAAGCGGCGGTATAGACCAGAATGTAAAAAATGGCCTTATCATCAGTGATAAAATTGCAGAGGCCTTAAACCTTCAGGTTGGAGATGAAATCATCTATTCAACTTACACAGTTTATGGCCAGAATACTTTTGCTGATATGACAATCACTGGTATTTTGAAGTCAAACAGCTTTATCAACTCAATGCAGGCTTATGCTGATATTGAAGATGTAAACGAGATTACAGAAATGCCGGAAGGCGGATACTCAATGTTCTCAATCTATCTTCGCGACAAAAATGCCCAGACAAAGGCTGCCATGATGGTTGAAGCAAGAATCCGCCAGGATCATGAAAATAATCCAGAAATCAACGTAACAGACCGCACTCTTGCAATGAAGACAAATCCGTCTAACATTGGAAAAGGTCTTGAAAAACAGCTTGATACTAAAAAGCCTGAAAATGAATGGCAGGGTGTAAAGTACGGAGTTGAAACTTTGTATGATGAAATCCCTCAGATTAAAACTGTACTCAACATTGTTCACATTGTTACAACAGTAATTCTTATCGTAATTCTTCTGATTGTAATGGTTGGCGTTTCAAATACTTACCGTATGGTTTTATATGAACGCATCCGCGAAATTGGAACAATGCGTGCTCTTGGAATGGGTGGTGCAGATACTCGCCGCGTATTTACAAACGAGGCTGTAATTCTTTGTATCATCGGTGCTCTTGCAGGATTGATTTTTGCTGTAATCGTAATGGCAATAGTTCACTGTATTTACATTGATAATGAAGCACTTTCGTTCTTCCTGCAGAAGGGACACTTTACCTTCCGTCTATCGCCGGTTTCAATTATACTTCGGTATGTCATTATGATTGTTCTTACCAGCTTTGCAGTATTATGCAG
>JAEFAB010000034.1 GCA_016292095.1 Eubacterium sp.
GCAATTACGGTACCATAATATTTTAAGGCTGCATTAGTATTTTCTGAACTACAGCCTGTCCATTCTGTATCTGTACTTGTGGCAGAAATTGTATATTCATTTCCGTTTTTAGAGATTGAAATTGTCAATTGAGGAGTAACGAACTGTGTTATTGTACCACCACTGATTCCGAGATAAGCATCGCCATTGTTCTCATCTTCAGAAGTATCTGGATCATCCTGGGTCGTGTCCGTTATTACAGAAAAACCTGATTTGTCACTTGTAAAATATTTTGATGGTAGATTATTACCATTCTGTCCCCATTCCTTGTTATAGGAATAACCGTCTGTAAAGCGAATAGGAGTAGCGGCTGTTGGCGTGCTTTGTGTTGTAATTCCGATTGTTGAACCATCAATATTTCCAGAAATTTTAATGAGTTTATAATCTGGAAGATAGATGTTTGTTGGTGTTGAACCTGTAGAATTTCCAGAAATATAGCAAGTTCCACCAATCGTTATATCCCCATCAGCACAAATACCTGCACCTGCACTGGCAGTGTTGTCGGTTATTACTCCACCTTTTATAAGTAAATCACCGCCAGAATGAATGTAAATACCCCCTCCATGTGCAGTTACAGAATTATTTCCAGTAATTCTTCCGCCTGTAAAAATAAAATATCCGTTTTCTGAAATATAAACTCCAGCACCTTGATTATTACATTTATTACTTTTAATTAAGCCACCGTTCATAAAAAAAGAACCTTTTCCCTTGATTTCAACACCCCTGGTTGCAGTTCCAAACGTTGATCTATTTGAAACAAGTTGCAATCCTGTCCATGTGTCATCAGAAATATCAGGAGTGTTTCTTGTATTTCTTATACCATCAATCGTTAGTACAGAAGTTGTATTGCCATCTCCAATCTGTAAGATTGGGCCATCTGTACATGTTGATGTTATTGTTGCGGTACCCGCTCTATCACCTTCTCGTGTCTGGTAACATTCGATAGAAAGATTTGAAGTTACAGTGATTGTAGAAGAAACAGTCTGACTGATTCCATTTTTTACATGAAGTGTATAAGTTTTATCAAGACGGTTTAAGCCATTAACTACAGCAATTCCTTTTGTGATTGTGGCAAATGGTTTCATAGGAGAGCCGTTTCCTGTTGTGTCATTTCCTGTACTGCTTACATAAAAATCTGTAAGCCCATAGGCATCTACAAGAAGAGTTGTGAGGTACATGACACCGGCGTCTGAGCCTGATGAAACTATAAGCTCATTTGAGTCAGCTACAGTTTTGCTTGACTCCCAGGTTTTAGTTTCAAGGTTATCATATACACAAATTATCTGAATACTTGAATAAAGCAGCTGCTCTTCATTGTCCTTAAAGTTTACTGCTACTTCCCAAATGCCACTTGTGAATCCTGTATTTGATGATATTGTAAACTCTGATAAACTTGAGGTATAAATAACTGCTTTCTTTGTTGAATCCCAGTTTGAAAGTCCACTCCATCCGGCTGTTACTGCTGTTGTATCATCAGGTTTATTCAGACATTTCTTAGGAACAATTTCTACTTTTGTAATTTTGTTCCCAGAAGGATCCTGGATTTTTATTCTAAGATTTAATTTTCCAGTACCCCCATCTGTAATCTGCGGAGTAAGATAAAATTTGTAATCTTTTGTAGGTTCATCATTTGCCGGATTAAAGACTTTTGTATCTTTAATTAAAACGGCATTGGTATTGCTCGAGTTTACAGCAGAAGTTCCATTCGCACCAACTTCAATAGTCCAGGTAGAGCCTGTTTTAAGCGGAATAGAGAAGGTACCTGTTGTAGCATTAATGTCTTCAGATATAATAGGATCGTCAATACCATTTGTCGCTTTTGCATAATATTTATTGTTTGGTATAACTGGAAGAGTTGGTTGTGCAGAACGTGAAGTAATTGCGAAAGTACTATTCTCAGTTATGAAGGATTCGTCTATTGAAAAGCTTCCGTGAAATACAACAGTTTTATTAGACGAACTGCTCGTACCTCCAACTAAATTTGCACAGGAAGTAAGACATATACTTAAAGAGAAACTTAGAATTAAAGGAATTAATTTAGTTATTTTTTTCATATTCTTCATTCCTTACTATTCCTTTAAAACAGCCGCGAAGCCGTCGCGTGCTTCCCATTCTTTCAAATATGAATGATTCGGATCTACTGCATTTACATAAGCATTTAATGCAGTTACAAGATTATTGCCATATTGTAATGTCTGAGGCCAATTTTGAATTGATCCATCAACATCAGGACCAGCTGTAAGATTTCCAATATCATTTGATGGAAAATATCCGTTACCAATAAATGAACCATTTGTTACGCTTGATTTCTTTTTTTGAAAAACTACCCAGTTTTTTGTAGCAAGCGAACTGGTTGTTTTTACGCAGTTTTCCCGCCAGTAACAGTATTTTATTTCAGAGGTTCCATGTGTGCAAACTGCACTGATTGCTCCTGCTGTACCATTAAGACAACTGCTGTCGTTTGCTTTAGTTTTTAATTCTACCTGGCCATAGTTTACACAGTTACGGATAACTCCACGTTCTGAGTTTCTGCCTGTAATTCCACCGGCCTCGCCGTACTGTCCACCCCAGCTGTATGAGAAGCCCCAATCCATATTAGTAAAGTTACCTGTATTTATACAATTTTCAATAAGACCACCGTTTACACCACAGATACCGCCGATATAGCCATAGAACTTTCCAGTTACATCAGCTTTTGTCCAGCAGTTACGTATAGTTCCTTCATTCAATGAGCATATACCACCATAACGTCTGAATGTTCCCCTGGAGTCTCCACCATATGTTGCTGCATCAGATTCAGAAGAATAGTTTTCCAATATGTCCACATCTCCAATACATTCAATTATGACATTCTGAATAGTTCCTTTGTTACGGTAACAGATGGTATAGAAGTCTACGGATACAAGATGATCTGCGCTTACTTTTATTGTATTTCCGTTTCCGTCAAAAACGCCTTCAAAATCGGTAGTTTTATAACACTTTCTATTCTCAGCATTAATTGAAGCCCCAATAGGGAAAAATTCCGTATTACTTAAATCAAGATCTGCTTGAAGATTAATACAAGTATCTCTTGTTACAGTTCGTTCTCCACTTGTAAGTTCATTGAAAACAGTTTGAATATTCCCTGAATTAACATTAATAATATCATTATACCCGGTAATTACAAATTCAGTATCCTTATGAAGTCCCAGATATTCCGCATAAACATGAAGGTCGTAGCGGCCTGTGTAGCCGGCGCTGTCTGGAATTACCATTACATTGGAATTCTCTTCACCTACTAAACTGCCTCTGTAATAAAGAGCAAGCTTCCAGTTAATACTTTCGCTGATGGTGTTAGTTATATTTTTAGATTCCGGAATATAAATTACTGTCGGATCTATTTGAATTGTTCGATTTTCTGGATGATTAGTATCACTTGGTTTAAATTTATTAAAACCATCATGCACTGCAAATGTCATTGTATATGAACTAAATACATTTTCAAAATTCTTTCCGGCAAGTGCTATACCTGCTTCTACAACAGAAGAAGAGGTGAGTGGAACTACATAATATTTATTATCACTTTTGAAAACATTTGCCGGGTCTTTTGTGCTGTTTTTTGTTCCATAGCCTTCTGTAAAAATTGCGGTATCTGCATTTACCTTCTTAGGTACCCAGCCAAAGCTCACGTTGATGTCGGTTCCCGAGGCGATTGCTTTTTCAACCTTGATTTTTTGGCTTGACGGGAGGAAGAGGTTTGAAGGGGAGTTGTCTGTCAGATAGTTGTTTTTTACGATGCCACCGGAAATAGTAATATCTGTTCCATCGAGGCGGATTCCGGCACCTGAGCCGTTAGAAACGTTGCCGGAGATTTCGCCGCCGTTCAGATAAAAATCTCCTCTGTTATAAACACCGCCACCCGAGTCTTCAGTATTATTATTCCCGCAAATCTTTCCGCTGTTCATGATGAAGGTTCCGGCATTGTTTATGCCCACGTTGCCGGCGCCGGCTATATTGCCGCCGTTTATGATAAGTCCTTCCATTGTAAGAGAGGAACTTGAAGGAATTGAAATGAATGCACCGGTAAATGAAGTACCGCGTAA
>JAEFAB010000035.1 GCA_016292095.1 Eubacterium sp.
AATCTGTGCATGTTTCTCCCCCAGGGCTCTGCTTTGTTGCACAGAATTTAGCGCTTTTCGCCTAATCTATGCAGGTTTTTCCTCGGGGGCTCTGCTTTGTTGCATAGAATTTAGCGCTTTTCGCCTAATCTGTGCATGTTTCTCCCCCAGGGCTCTGCTTTGTTGCACAGAATTTAGCGCTTTTCACCTAATCTATGCATGTTTCTCCCCTAGGGCTCTGCTTTGTTACATAGAATTTAGCACTTTTCGCCTAATCTATGCATGTTCTTAACAACCCTGTCTTATGCACCCTCCATAAAAAACTCGCTTCTATAGTGCACTTTCTTCACGAAAGTAGTTTACCAAACCCACCGCTGCAATACAATGGTTTGTTTCCCCCTTGCAGGTTCATCCTCTTTTGTGCTATCATCTTTTTGAAAAATACGTCGCACTCCTTGCGGCAGATTGGAGATTGAATATGGAAAAAATTACAAGTTTTACAATAGACCATTTGAAACTTTTACCGGGACTTTACGTATCCAGAAAAGATCAGGTTGGAGAGCATGTCATTACTACTTTTGATATTCGTATGACACGTCCAAACTTTGAACCGGTAATGAACACTGCTGAAATTCACACCATTGAACATTTAGCAGCAACCTTCTTGAGAAATCATAAAGACTTCGCAGACAAGACCATCTACTTTGGTCCTATGGGATGTCGCACCGGATTCTATATGGTCCTTGCCGGAGATTACACATCCAAAGATGTGCTTCCACTGGTAACAGAACTGTATGAATTTATGAAAGATTTTGATGGAGAGGTTCCGGGAGCCTGTGCCAAGGATTGTGGCAATTACCTGGATATGAACCTCAACATGGCAAAATACATCAGCAAGAAATTTTACGAAGAAGTTCTTCAAAACATCACCGAAGAACGTCTGGTATATCCGGAATAAAGAAAGAAGCAGGAGAATGAAATTCCCTGCTTCTCTTTTTTATTTACAAACTTATGTTTTCTCTAATTTACTCGAACAAACTTCCACTGCTGATTTGCCTGTGCGCCGTAATCCCACTGGTGTACGTTACCACCTGCTGCAGTTGACCACGCTTCTACGTCTAATGCTTTATTGCTGTACTTGTTGATTAAGAAAGTGTATCCATTATCAACAGAGGTAATGAACCATCTCTGGTTGTCGGTATTGTTATTGTCCCACTGAAGGGCATTACCGCCGTTTTCCCGAGACCATCCACCCATGTCTAATGCTTTTCCGCTTCCAACGTTTACTAATACATAAGAAGAATCAGATGCGTTGAAACGTACTTCCCATTTCTGAGCGTTTGTTCCGTTATCAGTCCACTGCTGAATGTTTGCGCCGTTGTCTTTGCTTCCGCCACTAACATCCAGACAAAGTCCGCTGTTTCTGTTTACAATCTTGTACTGTGCTCTCTGAACTTTAATGGATGATACTTTATCATTCCAATCATTTCCAACATAAGAAGAATCTGCATATAAAGTTTTTGTGGATCCACTGAAGTTATCGTCAGCATACATGATTACTTTGTATCCCCATGGCACCTTAACAGATGAAAGGTCATCATTCTTGAAGCCTTTTGCCTGAAGAGATGCAAGATTATAATTGCCTACGCCAAGGGATGCGGAACGTCCGCCGTAATTTGCATCCTGATAAATATACACATCGCCGGAACCTGTATTTGTGGAACCGGAATTGTTTGAACCGGAGTTATTAGAGCCACTGTTGGAGCTTCCGTTGTGTGTGTATGTGTAGCTCTGAGTATCCTGAACATATCCGGAAGTATTGCAGGTTGTAAACCAGTATTTTACGGTAGCACCACTGCTTAATCCGTTGATGGTATAAACTGCTTTGTTTCCATCCTGATTCATACGAACATTCTGCTGTGCTCCTCCGTTTACAGAATAATGAATGTCAGTCCACTTGGAATCATTTACATATGCTGTTGCAGAAGATGCATTCACATAGTTAATTCCCATTCCTGAAGATGGAGTGGACGTATTGTTTCCGGAGTTATTGCTTCCGGAATTGTTATTTCCGGAATTGTTGTTTCCTGAGTTATTATTTCCTGAATTATTGTTTCCGGTGTTCATTACCTGCTTAATAACATTTAACAGGGAATAAGTTCCGAAAGAGTCCTGAGCCACTTCCCAAATCATTGTTCCACCGTAAGATTTGCTGTATTCTGCTTTCTTGCGAATTGTACTCATGCCGTTGTAATAAACGCCTGCAGCATAATCCATGTCCGCATAAGCAGGATTCATTGCAACCATTTCTGCAAAAGTCTTTGCTGCACCACCGGCACCATAACCATAAAACGGTACACCGATAACCAATTTGTCATTGCTGACGCCTCTGCTGCCATAGTAGGAAACCATATCGTAAATCTGTGACCAAGGAGCCACTTCTCCGGTTCCGCTCTGGTTGTAGTCATAAGACATCAGATTCAGGAAATCAAAGTACTGGTAAGTTGAATTGCTGATGGAACCTGTGAACCATGTGGAAACTGCCATCGTCAAAAGTTTTCCCTGAGATTTTAATCTGCCGGAAAGTTCTGAAACCAATGCATTATAGTTGTTCCAAATGTTTGCATCCGTCAATTCAATATCAATGTCAACACCATCTAAGTTGTAAGTGTTTACATAGTTCATTACCTGATTTACAAAGTTTGTTCGCTTCTGTGCTGTTCCAAACGGATTGTCGCTGGCGTCAAATCCGTTCCATCCGCCAATGGCAATCATTGCTTTTGTTCCGCTGGCGTGACACTTATTAACAATTGTCTGAACGTCGCCGCCGGAAAATCCGGAGGTTAAGGTTCCGTTGGAATAAGTCATGAATGCCAACATGCAATGAGTCATTGCTGAGAAATCAACCGAGTTGATTGCATAGGTTCTGTAGGATGGAAAATATCCTACGACTCTTGTTCCTGCGGAAGCTGCTTTTACTTCCTGTGTCTTCATGGTTGCAGGTACCATTGTCACAATCATTGCTGCCGACAATAATACCGCCATCAGTTTTTTTCTGATCATTTTTACTACTCTCCATTCTGTCTAATTTTTTTAGCCTGTAGTTATGCGTTACTCCCTTTACATAAAGAAAGCATGGGGGATTGATTTCCCCCAATGCTTTCCAAACTTCATAATTTTTAGTTTACTCTGACAAATTTCCACTGCTGATTTGCCTGAGCTTTGTAATCCCACTGCTGTACATTTCCGCCGGCACTTGTTGACCATCCGCCAACTTCAAGGCCTTTGTTGCTGTACTTGTTGATTAAGAATGAATATCCATTATCAACAGGAGTGATAAACCATCTCTGGTTGTCAGTATTGTTGTTATCCCACTGAAGAGCGTTTCCGCCATTGTCTTTAGACCATCCGCCCATATCCAATGCTTTTCCGCTTCCAACGTTTACTAATACATATGTTGAGTCTGAAGAGTTGAAACGTACTTCAAATTTCTGTGCGTTTGATCCATTGTCTGTCCACTGCTGAATATTTGCGCCGTTGTCTTTGCTTCCGCCGCTAACATCAAGGCAAAGTCCGCTGTGACGGTTTACAACCTTGTACTGTGCTCTCTGAACTTTAATGGATGAAACTTTATCGTTCCAATCATTTCCTACATATGATGTGTCTGCGTATACTGTCTTTGTTGATCCGCTGTAGTTGTCATCAGCGTACATAATTACTTTGTATCCCCAAGGAACTTTGATAGATGAAAGATCGTCGTTCTTAAATCCTTTTGCCTGAAGAGATGCTAAGTTATAATTTCCTACTCCTAAAGAAGCAGAACGTCCACCGTAGTTTGAATCCTGATAAATATAAACATCGCCGGATGCTGTGTTTGTAGAACCTGAGTTGTTTGAGCCGGAATTGTTTGAACCGGAACCTGAACTTGAGCTTCCTGAATTGTGTTTGTATGTGTAGCTCTGTGTGTCACGTACAAATCCTGAGTTGTCACTGTATGTGAACCAATACTTCACTGTTGCTCCACTGCTTAATCCATTGATTGTGTAAGTAGCTTTGCTTCCGTTCTGAGTCATACGAACATTCTGCTGTGCACCACCATTTACTGTGTAATGAATATCAGCCCACTTAGAATTATTTACAAATGCTGTAGCAGAAGAACCACTTGCATAATTCATTCCCATTCCTGAAGAAGGTGTTGATGTATTTGATCCTGAGTTATTGTTATTGTTGTTGTTATTGTTATTATTATTGTTGTTATTGTTGTTCTGAGATGATCCACCATCCTGATATACACGGATGTAGTCAACCTTCATTTCCTTTGGAAGTGCTCCGTCATCAATGTTGAATCCAGGCCAGTTACCACCAACTGCTACGTTTAATAACAAGAAGAATGGCTTATGGAATTCGTCTGTATCACCGGTGCCGTTTGTAATCTGCATTACATAAACTTCTCCACCGTCTACATACATTCTGATGTAGTCTTTATCCCATGATAAAGCGTATGTATGGAACTGTGTAATATCAAAGTTTCCTGTTGAACGTCCATATTCTGCATGTCCGTTTGCATTCCAGTGACATGTAGCATAAGTTTTGTATTCTGCATTGATGGCTTCCATGATATCGATTTCACCACATGCAGGCCAACCAACGCTTCCAATGTTTTCACCTAACATCCAAAATGCAGGCCAAATTCCTGAGCTTGCAGGAAGGGCTAATCTTGCTTCAACATATCCATACTTGAATGAGAACTTTCCGGCTGTTTTAATTCTTCCGGATGTGTAATTCATTCCGCCATAGTTTTCTCTTTTTGCTTTAATATGTAAAGAACCGCCAGATACGTACACGTTGTCCGTTCTGTTTGTGTAGTACTGTCTTTCATTATTTCCCCAACCGCTTGAACCGGTACCTGTTTCATAATTCCATTTGGATGTGTCCAAGGAACTTCCGTTGAACTCGTCACTCCAAATCAGAGTTGATGATGCATTTGCTGCATGAACTGTTTTTGTGCTAATCTGTGGAATTGCAGCCCCCATTGCTGCAACCATTGCACATGTTGTTACGACTGATACAAATTTTTTCGTAAACTTTCTCATTTTTTTCTCCTTTTTCTCTCCTCTAAGATTTTTCTCCGCTCGTTGTCACGTGCAATGCTAGTATAAGGAAAGACCGGTCTTTGAAAAAAGTGCAATATTTTTTAGAATGGTTGTCTATTTTTTTGAAATAGTTTTTGTTACCGTGCACATTCTAAATTTTCAACTACGAAATAAAAAATGCGCCCCTACAATCGCAATTGCAAGGGTTTTATCAAAAACAAAAAAGGAAACGTTCCCTATCACAACGTTTCCCAAACTTCATAAAAATAAAACTATTTTTATAATTATTCCGTATAGTCTAAGCACACACGGTTCTTTGTAAACGGTCTAACCTTGGAATCGGCAACCGCCACATGTTCCGGATGAACAGCATACCCTTTTAAAGAAGCTTCGTCTTCAAAAGTAGAGTCCAGCATTACATCTGCATTGGATGATGCAAGCCCTTCTTTATTGACCTGAATATGTACCAATCCCGGAATTTTTCCCTGAAGGCTTTCCAATCCTTCTTTGATTCCGGCCTTCACCGCTTCTTTTTCTTCTCCTGTTAATTCATCTTTTAACTGCCATAAAATTACATGTTTAACCATAAGTTCCTCCTTATTCTTTACCTTTTTTATTCCATCTGTTGAAACAAAGGGGATACACACCCACAATGCCAAACAGAATTATTCCATATCGCAGAACGCAAACCAGATGTGCTGTCCACAAATTTGAATGCAGAAAACTTTCGGAAAACGGAAGTTTCAGTACCTTATTTAAAATAACGTACAACAGAATTCCTCCGGCAATCCGCACAACAGACCGCGTCACACTTCTCGTCTCTTCAAAGTTCACATATTTTTCCTCAAAAGGAATACTCAGAAAAAATCCTGCCATAGCACCCAAAGCTGCAAAGTAATCCTCTGTTCTGCAATAAAAGCACCCGGGCAATACACAAATGAAAATACATAAGTGCAACAGGTTTTTATTCTTCACCTTTCCCTGAAGCCAATGAACCGAAAAGGCAATTGCAAAACCCAATCCCCATCCGGCCAGGACATCCGTAGGATAATGTGCTCCCAAAGCCACTCGTGATATTCCCACCAGAAGTGTTAGAACAATTGCAATCGTCCACAACAACTTTGTTTTCTTATAAACCGCCATCGCACCGTAAACCGTTGCTGCATTGGTCGAATGACCGCTGGGGAAAGAATACCCCTGCGCCTGAATGTTATAAAGATCGGCCGAAGCATTCACCGGTTTCAAACACTTAATGTTCTTGTGATTAAAATATGGCCGGGTTCGAAACACCAGGTTTTTTAACAATGGTGGTGCAATTAACGCCACCACAATACCGGTTCCGATTTCTTTCGCAAACTTCTTATCGTAACACCAGTAAAGATATCCCAAAATCAAAACAAGTAACGTTTGCTCCCCAAAAAGAGTTACCACAGATGCAATGCCAACAGCAATCTTTCCCATATAATTTTGTAACCACTCCATCAGAGCGGGTTCCCATTGAAAGTAGAAAACATTTTCCGGCATAACATCTCTCCTTTAATCTACTCTGACAAACTCAAACTCAACTGATATTGGAAAGAATCCAATTCATTGTTTTGAATGTCCAATGCTTCCTCCAGATTGTAACTAATCAGCAAATCATTTTTGATTGCAACCATTTGATTTGCTTTCCCTTCTTTCAGCAATTCCACTGCATAAGCTCCCATCAGAGAACCATACATTCTGTCCTTTGCCGTAGGGCTTCCTCCTCGCTGAATATATCCCAACTCGGAAACTCTGGATTCAATTCCCGTTTCTTTCAAAATCAGATTCGCCAGTTCCGCTGCGTCCGTAACCCCTTCTGCAACAACAACTAAATAACTGTCTCTTCCTTCCGCATGATGTTTTCGAAGCATATCCATAATGTGATCAAAATTGCCATCCCATTTTTCCGGAAGGACAATAGCATCTGCCGACGCAGCCATTCCTGCCCACAAAGCAATGTAGCCACGCTTTCTTCCCATCACTTCCACGACGCTGCATCTACCGTGAGAAATGGACGAATCTCTGATACGGTCAATGGCATCTGTGGCCGTGTTTGCTGCCGTATCGAATCCCAACGTATATTCGCTACAGGATACATCACGGTCAATAGTTCCCGGAATGCAAATGACATTGACCCCTTCTTTTCCAAGATCAATGGCGCCCCGCATAGTTCCGTCACCGCCGATTGCAACCAACGCATCAATGCCATTTGCTCGCAGTTGCTCTGCCGCCTGCTTTCGATAAGTTTCTTCAAAAAATCGTTCACATCTGCTGGAGTAAAGAATTGTACCCCCGCGATTGTTAATATCTCTTACGTCATTTTTCGTAAGTGCTCTTGTTTCCCAATCAATCAGTCCATCATAACCTCTGAGAATTCCTATGGTTTCAATTCCCATGCAGGATGCACTGTACACTACGGCACGGATGGCTGAATTCATTCCCGGTGCATCCCCACCGCTGGTTAAAACTGCTATTTTTTTCATTGTACCTCTGTTTTCTCCTATCATTTTCAGTCCATTTCGTCTATGCTTTCTTCTTTGCTTTCTGCTCGGCTTTCCATACTTTACGCTTTGCATTCACATATCGTAACATTTCGTTAGAATATCCTACTGCGGCATTTGGACAATAATGGCTGATTGTTAGAAGTAACTGGTCAACCACATCTTTCTTCTTTCCGTAAACGCCAATCTGCACCACTCTTCCGTTAATCAATTCCAGTTTCAATTTATGTTCTGTTTTAATTCCATTCATACTGTAAGAATATTCATAAACTGCCAAAACATCTTCTAATGCAGCCGCCGCCGAGAAGTCCTTCTTCGGTGCAATTGCTTTACCGGAAATTACTACAAACTTGTCCTCATATACAGGATTCTGATCTAAGTCTTCTGCCAAGGCAAAAAGATTTGGATTCTTTTTGACATAACGACAGTTTTTTCCACGAAATCTTTCTAATCCAAAATATGAAACAATGCATCCACCGGCAAAAATTACTGCTGCCATGATAAATCTGACCCTTGCTTCATCAGGATCTATATCCTGAACATCAGTCCCTAATCGGAAAAACATTGCTCCGGTCATTAACATCATAAACCCTAAGGATGCCCACACAGCACCTTTCACTTTAATTCTTCTTAATGCTTTTTTTGTTCCCATTTTCTTACCCTTTCATTTTAGTTGCCTTTTTTGATATTGTTATACGCTTCCATATTTTCATAAGAATAACCCACTAGGATATTGGGATTTTTTTCAACTAATACGGTTAACGCCTTGAAAACCATCTCATTATCTTTTGTCTGTTCTGTAACAATTTCCCTACCGTCTTTTAGCTTCACGCATAGTTTACTTGTTTTTACTCCACCGATTTGACCTTTGATAATATAAATCCATGCAATATCCTGAATCCTTGCTGCATACACACCAAATCTTGACATGATAAAGAAACGTTCTGTAATGTAAATCTTTGCATGTTTAAAGACTGATACAGTTTCCGAATTCAGTTCCATTCCCAATTCTTCCTTCAAATCCGCAGGAAGATTCTTTTTGGTTGTTACAATAATACGAATCAAAAAGAACGCCAAAACAATGGTAGAAATAATGGATATAAAGAAAATAACAGATACTGCTGCACCGATTTTTCCATATTTGGAAGAAGATGCATCCAAATAAGTTGACCCAAAATAATTGTCAAACGTTGCACTGCTAACCTGACTCATTCCTGCCTCTTTAAAGGAATCTATGATAATCCCTTCTAAATCCGGGTCGTTCTTGTAAATGCACCCGGTCAAAACATAGGTATTTCCATCTTTTTCTTCCAGATATTTTTTTACCTCAATGGCTTTTGACTCAGACATCTTCACGACAAACATCATATCGTTCGGATCCACAACAACATAGTAACTGTCTTTCTTTCGTGTACCTCCTTCGTATTCTGCAACCAAGTACGGTTCTTTTGCACATGTAACATAAACATATTCCCCTTCGCTTTCCGTACCGTTAATAATTAATTCATTGTAATCCTTTGCACCTTCAGCGGAATTATCTTTTTTATAATTCATTTTCGTATTGGCTACACCAAACCCAACTACGCAAACAATTGCAATTATCAATGCAATGATATAATTTCTCTTCTCTGTAAGTTTCTTCATCTGTACTCTACTTTCCTCTCTATTTTAATACCGAAATAGTATATTGCTCTTCAAATGTGCTTCCCGGTTCTAAGGAATTTGTCCAATCCCTGTCTTTCAATTCCCCATCAAAATCTACCCGATCACATCTTCCATACCATGGTTCAATGCAAACGTAAGAAGCCTTGCTGTCCGGAACAGACCAGACCCCAAACAACGGTGCCTCAAAATCCACCTGAATGTAAGGCTGTTTCTTTTCGTCACACAAAGCAACCTGATGACACTGATGTTTTTCAGGAACCAAAGCATCCAGGTCAAACAATCCGTCTGTGATTGGAAGGTATCCCTGATCTAATGAAATCTTATGAACTTCTCCGGATAACAATCCCTTTTCCAAATCAATCTCGCTAACAATAAGCTCGTCTTTATCTTCAAACTTTAAAAAGCAGTCTGTTCGTTTTCCCTGTTCTCCCATCGGACAGGCAAATGCCGGATGACCACCTACTGAAAAGTACATGGCAGTATTTCCTTCATTAATCACTCTCCAAAGAACCGTTAACTGCTTTCCGCTTAGTCGATGCTCTATTTCAAATGTAAAATGGAAGGGATACATTTCATAAGTTTTTTCCGTATCCTTCAAAGAAAAAACAATATAGTCTTCTCCCTGTTCCTTCAATTGAAACTCCATATCTCTGGCAAATCCATGCCGCGTCATGGAATACTTCTTCCCCTCATGGAGAAAGGTATTGTTTCTGATTACACCAATAAACGGAAACAGCACCGGCGAAGTCTTTCCCCAATATTCCGGATTTCCACTCCACAAATATTCCCGATTGGTTTCACGATTTTTTAATGATTTCATCTGTGCACCGAAAGAATCAATTTCCACCGTCAATACATCATTTTGAATCTGATAAATCATGATGTTCCCCTTTCAATTTTTACCATCCATAAAAAGAAAACATTCGAAAGCCGAAACGGATTTCAAATGTTCTCTTTTGATTTATAATTTCCTGTTTTCGTTGCTATTCTGCTATAAGAACCATGATACATCTGGCACCTACTGTAAACAGTTTGTCCACTTCTGTATCAATAATATTTTTAGGATTTTCCGTTGCAAAAGCAATCTTCCATTTTTTCTTGTCTCTGGCAGCCGGGATACCAATCTTCACCGGTTTCCAGAACATATTGTAACAAATGATAATGTCCTGCTCCTGTCCTTCCACTTCCGCATACTTTCCGCAATACATTGCAGAAAAATGACGATTGAAGTTACTGAAATCTGCATACCACGCTTTTGTTCCATGGAATGACAAATCCGGAAGTCCATATGACTTGTAGTCCATCTGCTTTGGTTCCTTGTCCATATGCAATACTTTGTGATTCTTTCTGAACTGAATCAGTTTCTTTGTAAATTCCAGCGTTTCCTTTGCCATAGCGGTAGTGTTCCAATTCGTCCAGGAAACTTCATTGTCCAAACAATACGGGTTATTGTTTCCCTTCTGAGAATTACACATTTCGTCTCCGGCATAAATCATTGGAATTCCCTGACTTAACAGAACCATACCTAAAGCATTCTTAATCTGCTTCTTACGCAATTCCATAATGGTTCTTTTTCTGGTATCGCCTTCAACGCCACAGTTCCAGCTGTAATTGTAAACTGCACCGTCATTATTGTTTTCTCCGTTGGCTTCATTGTACTTTCTGTCGTAAGAAACCATATCGTACAATGTAAATGTATTGTGATTTGCAACATAGTTTACCACAGTAGCACCCGGTGGATTTGCTTTAATCTTGTAAGAAATAGAACTCAGCATATCCTCGTCGCCTTTAATAAACTTTCTGGCTGCAACCATAAAATCATCATTAAAGTTTGCCAGATTACGGTTTCCTTCATAACCGCTGTAAAAGTCCGTACCGTTGGCAAAACTGTATGTAAAAATCTTTGTTGTGCAAAGAAGATTATCTGTTTGAATCATCTTCATTACTGCTTCTTCACAATTGACGTGAATTCCGTCAATATGGTATTCCATTACCCAATAGTGAAGTGCATCTAAAATATAAGTCGGATTTGTTCCTGTCGGGAAAAAGAATTCCATGGATACTTCAATACCGTTTTTATGAAGTTCTCTTACCATATATTTGAACTCATTCACCTGTCCCCCCTGCTCTGTTGCATAAGCCAAAGATGCTTTTGGCGAAAAAGCAAATCCGTCTGTATATCCCCAGTAATTCAGCACCGGACGTTCAATGCTAAACTGTCCGCGCATGGATGTGGCCGGTTCCTGATATGGTTTAATTTCGTTAAACTCATACGCCGGCATCAGTTCCACCAAAGTAATTCCCAAGGATTTCAAATATGGAATTTTATCCACAATTCCGAGATATGTTCCGCGATGTTTTGATTTTGAGCTGGCATGCTTTGTAAATCCTCTTACATGCAAACGATACATAATGGTTTCGTCAAACGGATATCCCAATGGACCGTCTCCCTGCCAATCAAAATCATTGTCAATAATAACGCCTCTGATATCTTCCGGTGTTTCTCCCCAGTTTTCTTTTCCTGTCACAGCCTTTGCGTAACTATCCGTAACAATCTTTCCGTTTACTGAAAAGTTATAATCATATTTCTGATAATCCAGTCCTGTAACGCTCATGGCAAACACATTTCCGATTACCTGTGCAGTTTCAAAAGGGATACGAAAAGCTTCTTCTTTTTTTCCTTTTTCGTAAAGAACTACCTCACAGTTGCTTCCGACTTTTGCAGTAATGGCAAAGTTCACACTCTGCCCGAATACTGATGCCCCAAGCACTAAAGGATTTCCTCTCTCCACCTTGATATCATCTATTCCCATGTTGTCTTCTCCTTCCAGCCAATAAATCATCTAAATCTGTGAATTATCCGCACTTTCTCATCATCGCATAGATGGTAAAATTATAGCACATAGACAAAATTAAAGGAATACCCTTTCGAGTATTCCTTTTATTTTGCTATAAGTCTTCAGACTATTCAGCAAGTTTGTTTAATTCGTTCTGCATTAATGCATAAGATACGATTGATAAACCAACAAGTGCAAGTACTAAATAGATAATACCTGAGTTACTTGATGGAATTCCCTTAGCAGTCTTAGCTTCATCAATCTTATTACCCTGAACATAAAGCCAGTACCAAAGGTAAATACTACATGTAACGATTGATAATAATACAACTACTACACCGGAAGTACCATTTTCTGTTTTTGATACAGTGTTTACATCATCATTTAAGCAAACAAGCCAATATAATCCGTAAAGACCACATGTAACAATTGAAAGAATAATACATACCGCCACATTTCTCTGTTGAATCATCTCGTTTCCCTCCTTTTCGTTTGTACACCGTTATTATATAATATGACACATATGTCGTCAATTTAATAATACGCAAAAATTATTATTTTACTTTAATTTTTACGGTAACTGTTTTGTTTCCTGCCTTATACTTAGTATTGCCGTTTGCGCTGATACGAATACGTACCTTATAAGTTCCTTTTTTGGTTCCTTTCACAACGGTAATCTTTCCACTCAAAGTGTTTAATCGGATATTCTTATAAGTTCCCACCAAACGGTAACTTACACGACCCTGCGCATTCTTCACGGTAATTGCTTTAAATTTCACATCTTTCTTTTTCAGTTTTTTGAACTTCAAAGTTTTCTTCTTTGCTTTGACCTTCATTGGCTGTGCAGCTTTATTGCTCTTTGAAGATGCACTGCTGTACTTTACAGTAACATTGTTGATAAATCCTGAGATTGTTACACTCTTTTTGTCACTGCTTAACTGATATCCAACAGTTCCTGCCGGAACATCACCTTCCACTGCCTGAATGATTCCGTAATTATGACCACCGTATACGAATTCAAAGGAATCCCCGAAAACAAAACCGTTCTTGGCACGAACAACGACTTTGTACTGATACATTTTTCCGCTGTCAGGAATCATCATGTTGGTCTTTCCGTTTTTCTTCAAAGTAATCTGTTTGGTACTGTCGCTGACACGACTCCAGATTTCATCATCAATTGCCATCTGATCTGTAAGACCTTCCACATTCGGATTAATTTCCGCGGTAAACGGAACGGTATCCTTATCAGTTAAGTTAGTCCACACATTTCCGATATCAACAAATCCAATGGTAACATCTTCAGCCCGTACTGGCGTTGTTTTCACTCCGGCAAACACCATCACAGCACTCAGTACCATCGCTGTAACGCATAATAAAGAGAATCTTTTCTTCATCTTAACACCTCCGTTTCAATTTCTGTTTCTATTTTATCACATTTTGCCCTCTTCAATCCACCTAAAATGGGGACTTTCAAGGATTAGAATAGTATTTGCCTTAATCTCCCAAAACTGTTATACTTAAAATTGCGGTTATTTTGGGGATTTTTATTCCCCTCCACTTATAATTAATGAATAAGCGAGGTAATAAAATGATTAGTACAAGTAATGTTTCTTTACGTTTCGGAAAAAAAGCTTTATTTGAAGAAGTAAATATAAAATTTGTTCCGGGACACTGCTACGGTTTAATTGGTGCCAATGGTGCCGGAAAGTCAACTTTCTTGAAAATTCTTACCGGTGAAATTGAACCAACCAGCGGTGAGGTAATTATCACTCCCGGCGAGCGTCTTTCTTTCTTAAAGCAGGACCATTTCCAGTATGATGAGTTTACAGTTTTAGATACTGTAATTATGGGAAATCAGAGACTCTATGAAATCATGAAAGAAAAAGATGCCATTTACATGAAAGAAGATTTCAGCGACGAAGACGGAATTCGTGCTTCTGAGTTGGAAGGTGAATTTGCTGAAATGAATGGTTGGGAAGCAGAATCTGATGCTGCTACTTTATTGAACGGTCTTGGTGTTGATACAGAATTCCATTACAGTTTAATGAAAGACTTAAGCGGTAGCTTAAAGGTCAAAGTTCTTCTTGCACAGGCGTT
This sequence comes from Eubacterium sp., assembly GCA_016292095.1. Classification (GTDB taxonomy): domain Bacteria; phylum Bacillota; class Clostridia; order Lachnospirales; family Lachnospiraceae; genus Eubacterium_G. Next base: position 14,197 of record JAEFAB010000035.1, read on the forward strand.
GTTCGGAAATCCAGACATCCTTCTGTTGGACGAACCTACCAACCACTTGGATTTAGATGCTATTGCATGGTTAGAAGAATTCTTGATTAACTTTGAAAATACTGTTATTGTGGTATCCCACGACAGATATTTCTTAAATAAGGTTTGTACACAGATTGCTGATATTGACTATGCAAAGATTCAGCTCTATGCAGGTAACTATGACTTCTGGTACGAATCCAGTCAGTTAATTGTAAAACAGATGAAAGAAGCAAACCGTAAGAAGGAAGAAAAGATTAAGGAATTACAGGACTTTATCCAGCGATTCAGTGCCAATGCTTCCAAATCAAAGCAGGCTACTTCCAGAAAACGTGCTTTGGAAAAAATCGAGTTGGATGAAATCAAGCCGTCCAGCAGAAAATATCCATATATTGACTTCAGACCTGAACGTGAAATCGGAAATGAAGTTCTGACTGTTGAACATTTATCAAAAACAATTGACGGTGTGAAAGTATTAGATGATATTTCTTTCATCGTTGGTCGTGAAGACAAGATTGCTTTCGTTGGTTCCAACGGTCTTGCAAAAACAACATTGTTTAAAATCCTGATGGGAGAAATGGAGCCGGATGAAGGTTCTTACAAATGGGGAATCACTACTTCTCAGAGTTACTTCCCGAAGGATAACACCAAAGACTTTGACAGTGATGACGTTATTGTAGACTGGTTAACACAGTATTCCGAAATCAAGGATGCGACTTATGTTCGAGGTTTCCTTGGAAGAATGTTGTTTGCCGGCGATGACGGAATGAAAAAAGTTCGAGTTCTTTCCGGTGGGGAAAAAGTTCGAGTTATGCTTTCCAAGTTAATGATTTCCGGTGCCAACGTTCTCGTTGTTGACGAACCGACTGACCACCTGGATATGGAAAGTATCACTGCTTTAAATAACGGATTAATCAAATTCCCAGGCGTTTTGATTTTCTCTTCTCGAGATCATCAGGTTGTTCAGACCACAGCCAACAGAATTATGGAAATTGTAAACGGAAAGTTAATCGACAAGGTTACTACTTACGACGAATATCTTGAAAATGATGAAATGGCTCGTAAGAGAACTGTCTACACAACCGAAGGTATGGATGACGATAACTAAGGAGCAATTATGAGACCGAATACGATCACATTTCCTCCTGAAGGTGTTAAGCCTTTGGGAATTATCCAATTTGTTCATGGTATGGCAGAATATCGCAACCGATATTTTGAAACCATGAAAAAGTTTAATGAAAAAGGATTTATCTGTGCCATTACCGATCTTCGCGGACACGGGGAAAATATTATGACCAAAGATGATTTGGGACATTTCGGTGATGGTGTCGGTTATACCGATATTATTGAAGATATTCACGACTATACTATGTATTTAAAGAGGGAATTTCCGAATCTCCCATTGATTCTTTTAGGACACAGCATGGGTTCTTTAATTGTTCGTGTTTATACAAAGAAGTATGCAAAGGAAATCGATGCGTTGATTATCAGTGGTTCTCCATCCAACAATCCGCTGACCGGTGTTGTGAAGGTATTGATTCGACTGCTGGTTCTTTTTAAGGGATGGCGTTATCACAGCGAAACCCTTGCCAAGCTGGTGACCGGTTCTTTTGATAAACCTTTTGAAAAAGAAGGAATCAAGAACAGTTGGTTAAGTCGGGACCGTAAAGTTGTAGATGCTTACAATGCAGATCCGCTTTGTGGATTTTCCTTTTCTTTAAACGGATATTATGTATTGATGAATTTACTTCAGCAGGTATATACGAAAAAAGGATGGATTAGCAAAAATCCGAATTTACCGGTAATGTTTATGTCCGGTGCTTATGATCCTTGTAAAGGAAGCGAAAAGACCTTCAAGAAGACGGTAACACATTTTAAGCGTTGCGGTTTTCCAAATACCTTTTCCAAATTGTATCCGGAAATGCGACATGAATTATTCAACGAACTGGATAACAAAAATGTTTATACCGATATTTTGAAGTTTTTAGAAATCAAAGGTGGAATTGATTTTCCAGTTTCATAAATGAATTTCAGATAAAAAGAAAGAGAAGCAAATGAGATGACTCCTCAAATCGCTCCTCTTTCTTTTTTATTATGTTTAATAATTTCCCAATATTTTCATGTTGATGGCTTCTGCATTGATTCCTGACAGTGCATTTACCACCCCGGCCTGATTAGACTTTCCTTCAAATTCCACGTAGAAACGGTACTCCCACTTCTGTTCCGGAATCGGACGGGACTGAATACTGGTCATATTCAAGTCATTGTATATAATATGCGATAACATCTGGTAAAGGGAACCACTGGTATGAGGCATTTCAAAACTGATACAAATCAGATTCGCATCGAAACGCGCCATTTTCTCTTTACTGATGATAATGAACTTTGTTGTATTGGTTGAGTTGAAATTAATGCCTTTGTGAAGAATTTCCAAACCGTAAATCTTTGCTGCATTTTCACTGGCAATACATCCTCTGCTCTTGTCCGTCTGTTCTGAAATGTAACGGGCACTGATTGCTGTATTTGCAAGATTTACTTTTCCCCAACCATGTTCTTCAATGAAAGAATTACTCTGCATAAATGCCTGTGGATGAGAATATACATCACGAATATCATCGATTGTACTACCCGGCAAACCACATAAGCAATGCTCAATCTTTACGTCAAAAGTATCAACGATATAGTTATGAAATTCTACCAGTAAATCGTACACGTCCGTTACAATTCCGGCAGATGAATTTTCAAAAGGAAGCACCGCATAATCTGCTTTTCCATCTCGAACATATTTCATTGCTTCACGGAAAGTCGTTACATTGCAGAAGTTTGCTTCTTCTCCAAAATATTCGTGAGCAGCCTGCTGGCTGTAAGCTCCCGGAATCCCCTGATAAACAACCGTTACGTCTTTCTTTGGTAACTCTTTTACAATATCAAAACCAATATCATTATTAACCCCTTCTTCGTTCAGAAGCTTGTACTGCATTTTTCGACTCATTGCCATAATCTGCTCGTAAAGTTCTTCTACACCGTGAGCATAAAACTTATCTGCTGCCTTTGTTTTCAATGTGGCGATTTTATCAAGTTCACGCTGTCTGTCCAAAACCGGTTTTCCGTTTTGCAACTTATAAGTAGCAACATCTTTGCACACATCCATTCGACGCTGAAATAATTTTACAATCTCATCATCGATTTCATCAATTTCTTTTCTGCTTTCGACTAAATCTCTCATTTTTTCTCTTTTCCTATAACATATTTTTCTCTCACAGAGTTACATCTTAACACAACCACTACATCCACTGCAATTATTTTCTTTGCCTTCTGTCGATTTTAATTCCTCTAGCAGCTGTGATACTGTTTTCTTCTGAATCGGATGAATTGCATACGGAGCAATCTGATTTAGCGGTTCCAGGACAAAGAGTCTCTTGTGCATTTCCACATGAGGAACCAATAAATCTGTTTTTGCAATGATTTCATCATTGAAGAGAACAATATCAATATCCAAGGTTCGCGGACCCCAATGAATTTCTCTGGTTCTTCCTTCTTCTGCTTCAATTTCATGAATTCTTTCAAGCAATTCTTCTGCAGAATATAAGGTTTCTACCCCGATACAACCGTTGAGGAAGTTATCCTGTTCTACCGGTCCGTATGGTTTTGTTTCGATAAAATTAGAAACCTCTGTGACGCGACAATTGCTGTCATCATAAAATGCTTCAATGCAAGAATTTAAATAGGCTTCCTTATTTCCCATATTCGAGCCAATGCTCAAATAAGCCTTGTTCCACTTTCTGAAAACAGATACTGCAACATTTCCAAAAGGCAGTTTAATCGGTGCATTTGGTTTGTTGATGGTAAATTCCACAGCCTTTAACTTCGGAAATTCCTGCAACAACGCACGACTTGTCTGCTCTGCAACAGCTTCAATCAAATCAAATCTGTTCTCTGTCATAAATTTGTTAATAAACTTGCAGGCTTTTGCGTAATTGATCGTTTCATCCAGGTTATCACTCAATCCCGGGGTTTGTACGTCCACATACAATTTCGCATCCACGTAAAACTTCTGTCCGTTGATTTTTTCTTCTTCATTGCATCCGTGGTAGGCAAAAACCTCCAACTGTTCTATTTGAATATAATCCATTTTTTCCTCTTTCATTTACGCCTTTAATATTTCCAACGCCATTTTCATAGCCTGATAATTTTCTTTCACATCATGGACTCTGAAGATTTTACATCCCCGTTCTACACCCATTACTGTTGTTGCAATGGTTCCTGCCAGTCGTTCGTTTTTGTCTACGTCCAGTGCCAATCCGATTACGGACTTTCTGGATGTTCCCAAAAGAATCGGATACTGCCATTGTTGTAAGGCATCTACTTTCTTGATAATTTCCAGATTGTTCCGGAAAGTTTTTCCAAATCCAACTCCCGGATCCAGAATAATCTGCGAATCCTGAATTCCCGCAAGATGTGCAATATCGATGCACTCCTGTAAATCCTTCAGCAGATCCGTCATGTAATCTTCGTATTCTGCACAATCCCGATTATGCATCAAACAAATCGGAACCTTCTTCTCAGCAACAAGCTTTGCCAGCTTTGCATTTGCGAATGCCGGAAATCCGGCTTCCGTTGCATTTTCCAAAGCATATTCCGGATGTTCCTTTGCCAAAACCTGAGATACTTTCAATCCCCAAATATCATTAATCAAGTCTGCTCCTGCTTCAATACCCGCAGCGGCAACCGGTGTCTTATAAGTATCTAACGACACTGCCA
>JAEFAB010000036.1 GCA_016292095.1 Eubacterium sp.
ATACAGGAATGATTGGTATGCATGGTACAAAGACGTCTAACTTCGGTGTTACTGAAAGTGATTTGGTAATCGTTGTTGGTGCAAGATTCAGTGACCGTGTAACAGGTAATGCCAGAAAGTTTGCCACAAAGGCAAATATCATTCACATTGATGTTGATCCATCTGAAATTAACAAGAATGTTCATGCAGATGCAAGCATCATCGGTGATATTAAAGAAGTATTAAAGAGAGTTAATGCGAAACTTGCTAAGCAGGAACATCCTGATTGGATGGCTCGCATTGAAGGCATGAAAGAACAGTATCCTTTGACATTAGATAAGGAAAGCTTAAACGGACCTTCAATCATTGATGCGTTATATAACATCACAAACGGTGATGCAATTATTACTACTGACGTAGGACAGCATCAGATGTGGGCTGCACAGTTCTATCAGTTCAAGGCACCGAGACAGTTAATTACATCCGGTGGTCTTGGAACAATGGGTTACGGTGTAGGTGCTTGTATCGGTTCTAAGATGGGCAACAGAGACAAGGTATGTGTAAACATTGCCGGAGATGGTTGCTTCCGTATGAACATGAACGAAATTGCTACAGCAACAAGATACAATATCCCAATTATCCAGATTGTTATTAACAATAAGGTATTAGGTATGGTTCGTCAGTGGCAGACATTGTTCTATGGTAAGAGATATTCCAACACAGTTTTAGATGATGAAGTAGATTTTGTTAAAGTATCTGAAGGTCTTGGCGCAAAAGCTTATCGTGTAACAACATTAGCTCAGTTTGAAGATGCATTGAAAGAATCTATCGAGTTAAATATTCCATGTGTGATTGAATGTCAGATTGAAAAGGATGACAAGGTATTCCCAATGGTTCCAGCCGGAACAGCAATCAGTGAAGCTTTCTCAGAAGAAGATTTAGCTGAAATGGGATATGATTGTTAAGAAACAAAGTAAATAATATAATTCAAATTATTTTAGGAGGATAAATTAAAATGGCTAGAGTATACAATTTCTCAGCAGGACCGGCTGTATTACCGGAAGAAGTATTAAAAGAAGCAGCAGAAGAAATGCTTGATTACAAAGGATGTGGAATGAGCGTTATGGAAATGAGCCATCGTTCAAAGGCATTCCAGACAATTATTGATGAAGCAGAACAGGATTTAAGAGATTTAATGAACATTCCTGATAACTATAAGGTATTATTCCTTCAGGGTGGTGCTTCTCAGCAGTTCGCTGCAGTTCCTATGAACTTAAAGAAAAACGGAAAGGCTGCATACATTGTTACAGGACAGTGGGCTAAGAAAGCTTCTCAGGAAGCAGCTAAGTACTTAGATGTTCAGGTTGTAGCATCTTCAGCAGACAAGACATTCTCATACATTCCTGATTGTAGCGATTTAGCAATCGATGATGATGTAGATTATGTTTACATCTGTGAAAACAACACAATTTACGGAACAAAATTTAAAGAACTTCCAAATACAAAGGGACACATTTTAGTATCTGATGTATCTTCATGTTTCTTATCTGAACCGGTAGACGTTGAAAAATACGGCGTAATCTACGGTGGTGTTCAGAAGAACATCGGACCGGCTGGTGTTGTAATCGCAATTGTCAGAGAAGATTTAATTCCTGAATCAGTAGATGAAACTGTACCTACAATGCTTGCTTGGAAGACACAGGCAGACGCAGGTTCTCTTTACAACACACCTCCATGCTACGGAATCTATATCTGTGGTAAGGTATTTAAGTGGATCAAGAAGATGGGTGGTCTTCAGGCGATGAAAGAACACAACGAAAAGAAAGCTAAGATTCTTTACGATTTCTTAGATGAAAGCAAATTATTCAAGGGAACTGTTGAAAAGAAAGATCGTTCATTAATGAATGTTCCTTTCGTAACAGGAAACGAAGAATTAGATGCGAAGTTTGTTGCTGAAGCAAAGGCTGCAGGTTTTGAAAACTTAAAGGGTCACAGAACTGTTGGTGGTATGAGAGCCAGCATCTACAATGCTATGCCAATCGAAGGTGTTCAGGCATTAGTTGACTTCATGAAGAAATTTGAGGAAGCAAACGCTTAAGAAAGAAGGAGAATTAAAATGACAAAGGTAAATTGTTTAAATCCGATTTCTAATTTGGGAACAGATTTATTTAGTGATAATTATGAAATGACAGATAACTTTGCAGATGCTGATGTTGCATTAGTACGTAGCGCATCTGTACATGATTTGGAATTACCGGATAGTCTGGTTGCAATCGCAAGAGCAGGTGCCGGCGTAAACAACATTCCATTGGATAAATGTGCTGAAAAGGGTATTGTAGTATTCAATACTCCCGGTGCAAACGCAAACGGTGTTAAGGAATTAGTTCTTTGTGGAATGCTTCTTGCATCCAGAGATATCATCGGTGGTAACAAATGGGTTGCTGATAACAAAGCTGATGAAAACATTGGTAAGACAATGGAAAAAGCTAAAAAGAACTTTGCAGGAACTGAATTAAAAGGAAAGAAACTTGGTGTAATCGGTCTTGGAGCAATCGGAAGACTTGTAGCAAACATCGGTGTTTCTATGGGAATGGACGTAATCGGACATGATCCATTTTTATCTGTTGAAGCAGCTTTGGGATTAAAGAGAACTGTTCACCTTGTGAAATCTAGAGATGAAATTTTCAAAGACTGTGATTTCATTTCAGTTCATGTTCCATTGTTAGATGATACTAAGGGAATGATTAACAAAGATACTATTGCAGAAATGAAAGATGGCGTTATCATCTTAAACTTCGCAAGAGATCTTTTGGTAAATGATGATGATATGGCAGAAGCTCTTGCTTCAGGAAAGGTTCGTAAGTATGTTACTGACTTCCCTAACGCAAAGACTGCAAATATGGAAGGTGTTATTGCAACTCCTCACCTTGGAGCTTCTACAGAAGAATCAGAAGACAACTGTGCTGTAATGGCTGTTGAAGAAATCATGAACTTCGTAGAAAACGGAAATATTATCAACTCTGTAAACTTCCCAAGAGCAGACCTTGGTGTTTGTGATAAGGCAGGAAGAGTTACTGTTGCTCACAAGAATATTCCAAGCATGATTGGTCAGTTGACATCTGCTGTAGCTGAAGCCGGAATCAACGTTTCAGACATGGTAGACAAGTCCAGAGGAGATTATGCTTACGCTATTTTAGATTTAGATGCTCCTGCAACAGATGAATTGGTTGAAAAGATCAAAGCTGTTGACGGTGTTATTCGTGTAAGAGTGGTAAAATAATAATTTTTGCAAATTAAAGATAAAAGGGTTGTCGGTGCGATGACCCTTTTTTATTCTATATGTTAGGAGGACAAAGAGAGTGTTAATAATCGGAACAGCTGTAGATGCTCCTGAAGAGATTAACGAAAAGGTGAGTAAATTTTCTGAATTGATGGACGGAATGGTAGATAAAGTATTTGACTTTGGATTGAACCTTTTAATTGCAGTGATTATTTTTCTTATTGGAAAAGTAGTTTTAAAGATTTTACGAAAAATACTTAAAGATATCTTTCAACGGTCTAATGTTGATGTGGGGGTCGTTCGCTTTATAGATTCTATTGTAAAAGTCTTGGGGTATGTCATTATTTTGATTGTAATCTGTAGCCAAATAGGAATCCAGACAACATCCTTCATTACATTGCTTGGTACTGCAGGAGTCTCCGTAGGTTTAGCTTTACAAGGGAGTTTATCGAACTTTGCAGGTGGAGTATTGATTCTTATCGCAAAGCCTTTTGTAGTAGGAGACTATATTGCTGTTGAAGGAACTGAGGGAACAGTTCAGAAAATTGATATTATTTACACAAGATTAAATACTGTTGATAACAAAGTAATTACTTTGCCGAATGGTAATTTAGCAAATAGCGTGGTTACAAACTATACGAAAGAAAAAATCCGTAGGGTTGATTTGTCTGTCGGAATACATTACGAAGATTCTGTGGATCAGGCATTAAAGATAGCAACTGAAGTAATGAGTGGATGTGAATTCTTGAAGAAAGAAAAAGATAATCAGGTGGTTGTACGGGAATTGGCTGAACATTCGGTAACCTTGCAGATTCGGATGTGGGTAGATACGGATGATTATTGGCCGGCTTATTTCTCTATGAATCAAAAAGTCAAAGAAGAATTTGAAAAAAATGGAATTCGTATTCCATATAATCAGTTAGATGTTCATGTCGTTGGAAAGTGATGGAATGTTGACAGCGTAATGAAGATTTGATAGCATTAAAATGTGGTCGCTTTAGGAAACTAACGTGATAATATAGGAAAGAATTAAGGAGAAATACAATGAGAAAAATTTTAGCAATTGGTTTATCTATAGCAATGGTTTTGTCTTTAACAGCATGTGGAAATTCAGATAAGAAAACATCAAAGGGCAATGGAAAAACATTTACTGTAGGATTTGATGCGGAATATCCACCATATGGATATATGGATCAAGAAAGCGGGGAATACGTTGGATTTGATCTTGAACTTGCAGAGAAGGTTTGTGAAATAGAAGGTTGGGAATTGGAAAAGAAGCCAATTAACTGGGATACTAAGGATACGGAATTGAATTCAGGAAGTATTGATTGTATTTGGAATGGTTTTACTATTAACAATAGAGAAAACGATTACGAATGGTCAGAACCTTATATTAACAATACACAGGTTATCGTAGTGTCTGGAGATTCTGGAATTGTTTCTTTAAAAGATTTAAAGGATAAAGTTGTTGGTGTTCAGGCTGCAAGCGCTGCAGAATCGTTATTTGCAGAAAATGGTTCACAGTATGATTTGGGAAAGACATTTAAATCAATTAATCCATTTTCAGATTACAATACAGCATTTACAGAATTGCAGTCTGGTAGTATTGACGCTCTGGCAATTGATATTGGTGTGGCAAACTATCAGTTAAAAGAACGTGGAGAAGGTTATGTGATATTAGATGAACAGTTAAATTCGGAACAGTATGGTGTTGGATTTAAAAAAGGTGAGAAAGAACTTTGTGACATCATTAATAAAGATTTAAAGAAACTTTATGAAGATGGAACGGTGGAAGAACTTGCGAAAAAATATGACATTGATCCAACAATGATTTGTATTGGAGAATAAGGAAAATGATAGGTTTATCGAATTTTTTAACGGCAACAGCGTTGCCGTTAAATGTAATTTTTGAGAGAATGGCTGATGGAATTTTAGAGAGTTTAAAAATCTTTTTTATCACTTTAATTTTATCAATGCCATTTGGGTTAATCGTATCTTTTGGAAGAATGTCGAAATATCGTCCCGTTCGATGGATTGTAAATATATATATTTCCATAATGCGTGGAACACCTTTGATGCTTCAGATTATAGCTATTTATTTTGGGCCGTACTATTTGTTTGGAATTTCCTTAAGTAGTGATTACAAATTTACTGCAATCATTATTGCCTTTGTAGTAAACTATGCTGCATATTTTGCTGAAATATATCGTTCTGGGATTGAATCTATGCCGATAGGACAATATGAAGCAGCTAGACTTTTGGGATATAATAAGTTTCAGACTTTTAAAAGAATTATTTGGCCTCAGGTGATTAAACGAATTTTACCATCGGTAACCAATGAAGTCATCTGTTTAGTTAAGGATACGTCGTTGGCATTTTCAGTTTCATATATTGAAATGTTCTCTATTGCAAAGCAGTTGGCAGCATCGACAGCCAGTTTTACACCATTGTTGGTAGCGGGCTTGTTTTACTATGTTTTCAACACTGATGTTGCCATTATTATGCGTAAACTGGAAAAGAAATATAGTTATTATGAATAGGGAGGTCTTATGAGTACTGTTTTGAAAATGACAAACATTAATAAGAAATTTGATGATTTGGAAGTATTAAAAGATATCTCTTTGGAAGTGAATAAAGGGGAAGTAGTATCTATTATTGGACCTTCCGGTTCAGGGAAATCTACCTTGCTTCGTTGTGCTGTTGATTTAGAGAAAATTAATGGCGGAGAAATTATATATAATGATAAGTATATGGCTAAATCAATCAATGGGAATGTTGTATATGCACCGTCAAATGAATTAAAAAAAATTCATTCTTCCTTTGGTTTGGTTTTTCAAAATTTTAACTTGTTTCCACATTATTCGGTTTGGAAAAATGTGACAGAGGCTCCAATAATCATTCAGAAACGAAATAAAGCTGAAGTAGAAGCGCAGGCGATGCAATTGTTAGAAAAAATGGGAATTGCAGATAAGAAAGATTCTTATCCATGCGAATTATCCGGTGGTCAGCAGCAACGAGTATCGATTGCAAGAGCATTGGCATTAAATCCGGATATTTTATTCTTTGATGAACCAACTTCAGCACTAGATCCTGAACTTACGATTGAAATACTAAAAGTACTTAAAGAATTAGCACTGGAACATATGACAATGGTGATCGTAACACATGAAATGCTGTTTGCCAGAGATGTATCGAGTCGAATTATTTTTATGGAGAATGGATATATTATAGATCAGGGAACCCCAGAAGAAATATTTTCGTCAAAGAACCAGAGAACATTGGAGTTTCTTGGAAAATACAAGTAAAGAAAAAGGATTCGCTTTTAGCGAATCCTTTTTACGTTATCTCATTATTTTTTTAAATAGTCTTTGTAAATTGCAATAACCTTATTCATTGCTTCCGGACTTGGTGCTCCGATGGTGAGACGTTTGTCTACACAAGTCTGAAGGCTGATTGCATCATAAATATCTTCTTCAAATACAGGACTGATAGCCTTATATTCTTCTAAGGTCATATCATCCAGAGAAATCTTCTTTTCTTCACAGAAGAGTACTAACTGTCCTACAATGCCATGAGCATCTCTGAATGGAACACCGTGGTTTACCAAGTAGTCAGCTGCGTCTGTAGCATTGGTAAAGCCGTTTTTGGTGCTGTTTTCCATAATGTCTTTGTTGAAGGTCATTGTATCAATCATGCCTGTAAAAAGAAGGATACAGCCCTTAACGGTGTCGATGGCATCAAAAGCAAATTCTTTATCTTCCTGCATATCTTTGTTGTATGCAAGAGGGATTCCTTTCATGGTTGTTAAGATTGAAGTGAGTGCACCGTAAACACGACCGGTCTTACCACGAATTAATTCTGCAATATCCGGATTCTTTTTCTGTGGCATAATGCTGGATCCTGTGCTGTAGGAATCATCGATGTTAACAAAACGATATTCGTTGGAATTCCAGATGATGATTTCTTCACAGAAACGGCTTAAGTGCATCATGATTGTTGAAAGAGCACTTAACAGTTCGATTAAGTAATCTCTGTCAGAAACGGAATCCATACTGTTGAGAGTAGGTCCGTCGAATTCCAATAATTCTGCAGTGTATTCACGATCCAACGGATATGTTGTACCGGCTAAAGCACCGGAGCCTAATGGACAAAGATTCATTCTGTTGAAGATGTCGTCTAAACGGCTGCGGTCTCTTTTGAACATTTCGAAGTATGCACCAAAGTGGTGAGCCAAGGTGATTGGCTGAGCTTTCTGTAAATGTGTAAAGCCCGGCATGAAGGTTGTTGTGTTTTCTTCCATAACTTTAAGAAGAGAAGAAAGCAATGACTTCAATAATTCATTGATTTCAACAATTTCATCACGGGTATATAATTTCATATCCAATGCAACCTGATCATTACGGCTACGTCCGGTATGAAGTTTCTTACCGGCATCACCAACGCGTTCGATTAAGTGTGCTTCCACAAAACTGTGGATATCTTCGCTGTGATCAAATTCCAAAGCACCGGAATTCAAATCTGCTAAAATTCCTTCCAGACCTTTGATGATTGTATTCATTTCATCTTCAGAGATAATTCCCTGTTTTCCTAACATACGAACATGCGCTAAACTTCCGCGAATGTCCTGTTTATAAAATTTCTGATCGAAAGAAAGAGACTCGTTAAAATTAAAAACTAACTGGTTTGTTTCTTTCGTAAAACGACCACCCCATAATTTCATTTGTATTACCTCACTTATTTTAAAATTTTGTGATAAAACATCCATAAAAGTATACCATTATCCCTATGTTTTTTCAAATACATAATACATTGGAATCTAAGTGGTATATTTGTTTGACATTAGCGCTTTAAAGTGGTTATAATTTAAAGAGATAAAATAGGAAAGTGAAAGGAGATTGTAATGGCAGAAAAGAAAATACCATACAAAATTTACTTAGATGAAAATGAGATTCCTAAACAATGGTACAATGTGCGCGCTGATATGAAAAATAAGCCGGCACCATTGTTGAATCCGGCAACCTTGAAGCCTATGACTTTAGAGGAGTTAAAGGTTGTATTTTGTGAAGAATTAGCAAAGCAGGAGTTGGATGATACGACACCATACATCGATATTCCGGAAGAAATTCAGGACTTCTATAAGATGTATCGTCCGGCACCATTGGTACGTGCGTACTTTTTGGAAAAGTATCTGGATACTCCGGCTAAGATTTACTACAAATTTGAAGGAAACAATACTTCAGGAAGCCACAAATTAAATTCTGCAATTGCACAGGCGTATTATGCAAAGAAGCAGGGATTAAAGGGTGTAACAACAGAAACAGGAGCAGGACAGTGGGGAACAGCGTTGTCTATGGCTTGTTCTTATTTTGATTTGGATTGTCAGGTATACATGGTTAAAGTTTCTTACGAACAGAAACCGTTTAGACGTGAAGTAATGAGAACATATGGTGCTTCTGTAACACCATCACCTTCTGATACAACGGAAGTTGGCAGAAAGATTTTGAAAGAATTCCCGGGTACAACAGGAAGTCTTGGATGTGCTATTTCTGAGGCTGTTGAAGCTGCTACAACACAGGAAGGTTACCGCTATGTATTAGGTTCTGTGCTTTCTCAGGTATTGTTGCACCAGACAGTAATCGGATTGGAAACAAAGGCAGCGTTGGATAAATATGACATTAAGCCTGATATTATTATCGGTTGTGCTGGTGGTGGTTCAAACCTTGGTGGATTGGTATCACCATTTATCGGAGAAAAATTAAGAGGAGAAGCAGATTATAGAATCATTGCTGTGGAACCGGCATCTTGTCCAAGTTTAACAAGAGGTAAGTATGTATATGACTTCTGTGATACAGGAATGGTTTGTCCAATGGCTAAAATGTATACATTAGGACATGGATTTATTCCATCAGCAAACCATGCAGGAGGACTTCGTTATCATGGAATGAGCTCTGTACTTTCACAGCTTTATGATGATGGATTAATGGAAGCAACTTCTGTAGAGCAGACAGAAGTATTTGAAGCTGCTGAGAAATTTGCAAGAGTAGAAGGAATTCTTCCGGCACCGGAAAGCTCTCACGCAATTAAAGTGGCAATGGATGAAGCGTTGAAATGCAAGGAAACAGGTGAAGAAAAAACAATTGTATTTGGTCTTACAGGTACCGGATACTTTGATATGGTTGCATATGAGAAATTCAATGATGGAGTAATGACTGATTACATTCCGTCTGATGAAGATTTAGAAAAGGGATTTGCAACAATCCCAAAGATTGACTTATAATGCAAATTTATTTTGCACCATTAGAAGGGGTCACCGGAGCAGTTTACCGCAATGCACATGCGGAACTTTTCGGTGGCCCCGACAAGTATTATGCACCATTTGTTTCACCAACTGTAAATCCATGTTTTAAAGGAAAAGAAATCCGGGACTTATTACCGGAAAATAATAGCGAAAAGGTTCATTTGATTCCGCAGATTCTCACGAATAAGGGAGAATATTTCATTAAAGCGGCAGAGCAGTTAATGACCTTAGGCTACACGGAGGAATTTAATGTCAATATCGGATGCCCATCCGGTACCGTTGTAGCCAAAAATAAAGGGGCTGGTTTTCTGCGTGACTTAGAAGGAATGGAGCGGTTTTTTGAAGAAATCTTTGAATGGAGAGAAAAATTTGAAATACAACCAAACATTTCCGTGAAAACAAGGATTGGTATTTATAGTGATGAAGAGTTTCCTGATATTCTTGAAGTATATAATCACTATCCAATCAGTGAAGTGACAATTCACAGCAGAACAAGGGCCCAAATGTATCGCGACATACCAAACATCAGAGCATTTTCTTATGCGGTACGACATTCAAAAAATCCATTGGTATATAATGGAGATATTTGTAGTGTAGAAGACTTCAAGAATATTACAGAACAATTTAAAATGGAAGGTGTCATGATTGGTCGAGGGTTGATTGCCAATCCAAATCTGGTCAATGAAATCAGAGGAGAACGTCCAATCACCATTGAAGGAATTCAAAAGTATCATGACAGACTTTACCATGATTTTGAGCAAATTATGCAGGCCGACAAACATTTGTTATGTAAGATGAAAGAATTCTGGAATTATGTGTCCTGGAATTTTGAAGACGAGCATCGATGCGCAAAATTAGTTCGAAAATGTCAGAACCTATATAAATATCAATTGGCAATAGAGGAAATCTTTACCACGATGAAACTGAAATAAGAAAGCTTTTGGTGATTATAAGGCAGAAATATTCTTTACATATACGAAAAAGTAAAATCAAAGAAAAAAATACCGGCAGAAGTTGCCGGTATTTTTTGATGTCTTTATCTTGTTAATAATTCCAAAATTTGATTGCTTCGTTCAATGAATGCTGTCATGGAATCCGGATTGAGAGGCGTGTGACTGATTAAAGCAAGATCATAAAGCTGCTTGCAAATTAAATCTACGTGATCGTCTTCAGGATTATTAAGCAGATACTGAACTAAAGTGTTGTTTGCATTCAATGTGAGAATTTCACCGGCACCACCGAACATGGATGGATCCATACCTGCCATACCGTACATTTTCATCATATCCTGCATACGACGGGTTTCTTCACTGATGTTAATCATAGAAGAAACTTTCGCATCTTTTAACTTCTGGACTTTAACTTCCACATTGTCTCTGTTTAAAGCCTTTTTGAACAGTTCAGATAACTTTTCTGTATATTCTTTTGCATCTTCTTCGCTCAGTTCCTCAGTAAAGGAATCATTTAATTCATCATCGATTCGTTTGAATTTCACCCCTTCATTTTTGTTTTCTAACTGGGTAATGAAAGGCTGGTCGATATTGTCTTTCAGAATTACTGCATCAATTCCCTGATCTTTAAACATCTTCACATACTGACTCTGCTGTACCGGATCGTTAGTGTAGAAGATTGTGTTTTCGTGTTTTTCCTTATTGGCTTCCAAGGCTTCTTTGAAAGTAAGGTAGTTGTTATCCAAATTCTTGAAGAGAACATAATCTGACATTTTTTCACAGAACTTTTCGTCCTTCAAACAACCGAACTTGATAAACGGACTAATGTCATCCCAGTATTTTTCGTAATTTTCTTTGTCGGTTTTACACATTCCGGAAAGCTTGTCAGCAACCTTCTTTGTAATATAATCAGAAATCTTCTTAACAAATCCATCATTCTGAAGAGCAGAACGGGATACGTTTAACGGAAGATCCGGACAATCAATGACACCCTTTAAGAGCATCAGGAATTCAGGAATAACTTCCTTGATGTTGTCGGCAATGAACACCTGATTGTTGTAAAGCTTAATTGTTCCTTCAATAGATTCGTATTCCATATTAATTTTCGGGAAGTAAAGAATACCCTTTAAATTAAACGGATAATCCATATTTAAATGAATCCAGAATAAAGGCTCTTTGTAATCCATAAAGACTTTACTGTAAAATGCCTTGTATTCTTCATCACTGCATTCGTTTGGATGTTTTGCCCAAAGAGGAGTGGTATCATTAATCGGAACAGGGCGTTTTAAAACTTTCGCCTTTTTCTTTTCCGGTTCAATTTCCACAGTTTCTTTAGTTCCGTCTTCATTTTCTTTCTCTTCTGTCTTTGCCGGTTCGATAATCTGTTCAATTACAGTATCCTCTTCCGTAACTTCTTCTTCCAAAATTGTTTCGTATTCCGGTTCGGCAGAAGGGTCACTTAAATAAATTTCGGTTGGCATGAAAGAACAGTACTTTTCTAAAACTTCACGGGCTCTGAAAAGATTTGCAAATTCTAAACTGTCTTCATTTAAGAACAATGTAATTTTTGTTCCTCGTTCTGTTTTGTCAGAGTCAGACATGGTAAATTCTGTACCACCATCACAATCCCAAAGAACAGCAGTAGCACCGTCTTTATAAGAAAGGGTTTCGATGGTTACACGGTCAGCAACCATAAATGCAGAGTAGAAACCTAAACCGAAATGTCCGATAATCTGATCTTCTGATGTTTTATCTTTGTATTCAGCCAGAAATGCTTCTGCACCGGAGAAAGCAATCTGGTTAATGTATTCGTCCACTTCATCAGCAGTCATACCGATACCGTTGTCGATAAAAGTTAATGTCTTATCTTTCGGATTTGCTAAAACCTGAATCCGGAATTTTTCATCTACAGGTAAATTGATTTCACCCATCATATCCAGTTTCTTTAATTTTGTAATCGCGTCACATCCGTTTGAGACAAGTTCTCTGAAGAAAATGTCATGGTCGGAATATAACCATTTCTTTATAATTGGAAAAATGTTTTCGCTGTTAATTGATAAACTTCCTTGTTTGTTTGCCATTATTCATCACTCCTTCATTCATTCTATGGCATATTTTAGCACGGAGAAGAAAAAAGTCAATAAAAAATTAGCACTCAATAAAGAAGAGTGCTAATTTATATTTTCTCAATATCAAAATATTGATTCAGGAATGTTTCCATTGTATGGTCCCAATATTGATCCAGAGATTTATCCAACGTGAAAAGATTCAATGTTGTTCCGGTAATTAATTGAATTGTATCATGCTCATAATTGATATGAAGATAAAAACCACCAAGGTCTGCAGGCGTATAAGAAACACCGCATTTTTTAATCACATCCGGATAATGCACTTTGGATAATCCGAGAACCAGTTTCATTTTGGTAGGTACTTTTTTTCCTTTGATTATTTCAAAACAAATGTTTCTGATTTTACTCCAGGGAACAAAAGAATCTGTGAGAGCAGCTAGTTCCTCCGAGTCAAAAAACTCCCGATTTATTTTTCCATCCAATTCAAAAGAAGAGGATGTGTGGATTTGTCCCTCGTAAAACAGAAAACCGTCAAAGGTGTCCTTTGCAAGCAGATGCTGCATAAAATTATTGATATCGTTTACTTTAATAGAAATCATGGAAAAATTATAACAGAGAAGAGCAAGTGCTTCAACCGGAATAAATCAATAATTGACTTTTTAAAATGAGTATAGTAAATTAGATAGAAGCTATGCTTCCGTAGCTCAGTTGGTAGAGCAGCTCACTCGTAATGAGCAGGTCACGTGTTCGAGTCACGCCGGGAGCTTTTTTACCCTTTGGTAAAGAAAAATTGAATAGAGATTGGGAAAAGAGAGTTATGGCATATAAACCGTACAAAATAAATACCGGAAAAAACGCCGGTGTTCATAGACGGGTGCCACAGGAGAAAAGTTCCTTTAAACTCTTCGGTTTGCGGAGTGGTTTATCTTATCGGATGCTTCCTGCGTTGGCATATTATATCATTGTAACAATTGTGTATTTGACCAGTATTATTAATGAAGTAAAATACTTCTCGTTTACCGGTTCTGATATTATTTTGGAAGTTTCAAAATATCTGTTCATTGGTATTATGCTTTACAGCCCGGCTATATTTTTATCAGACTTTAAATATGTAGAACACTTACCTTTCTTTAAAGACAAAAGCTTCAAATCAAGTTGTATTGGTTTGATTCTTGTTTTTTGTTTTTGTTATTTTATGTGGAATGTTGATCTTTTCTGTATGTCAGACACCTATAAAGAATCGGTAACAGCATATAGAGCAGAACAACAGAAGGAATTGGAAAAGAAAATCGAAGCGGAAAGCACGGAGCAAGCTTCTGTGATTGAAACGACGGTTTCTAAAGAAAAGAAATAAAATGGAGGAGTTCTGATGAAAAAATATTTAAGTGTTTGCGCTTTTGTTTGTCTGGCGTTGGCAATGACCGGATGCGGAGACAAGGAAAAGAAAGAAGAAAAGCAAACGACAATTGCAGAAACGACTACGGGAACTGAAATCACTACCGGTGAGGAAGGTACCGACGTGGAATCTGAAAGCGGAACAGAGTTTGTTTTAGAAGGCGAAGAAGAAACAATCATTGGCCAGGGCGGAACAGTGCTTCCGGTTAAGAAAGCAAAGGATGCTTCCGGAAAAGATATTTATGTGGAAGAAATAACCGACGCAAAAGGAAAGACGTCATACAAAAAGGTTATAAAAAATAAAGACGGCTCCGTAAAATTTGAAGATGTTGAGCCGAATAAAAAAGGTCAGTTTGTTCCGAAAGGAAGCAACGGGAACAATGGTGGAAGCGAAGCAGAAACGCAAAAAGGCGATTCCGGCAATGAAGAAACCAAAGATCCGAATGCAGATTGGATGGATGGAAATGAAAACTATAATGATGACTCAAACTGGTCTGACATGTATTAATTTAGTTAATTAAAAATACTAATAAATAGAAAAGAGGAAATAATGATGAAGTTAGAAAAGAAGTTAAAAGTAGGTGTTTTAGGTGCAACAGGTATGGTTGGACAGAGATTTGTTACTTTGTTGGCTGACCATCCTTGGTTTGAAGTGGTTTGTGTGGCTGCAAGCCCACGTTCTGCCGGAAAAACATATGAAGAAGCTGTTGGCGACAGATGGAAAATGACTACACCAATGCCTGAAAACGTAAAAAATCTTATTGTATTAAACGTTAACGAAGTAGAAGAAGTTGCTGCTCAGGTTGACTTTGTATTTAGTGCAGTAGATATGACAAAAGAAGAAATCAAGAAGATTGAAGAAGATTACGCAAAGACAGAAACTCCTGTTGTTTCAAACAACAGCGCACATCGTTGGACACCGGATGTACCTATGGTAGTTCCTGAAATTAATCCGGAACATTACGAAGTAATCAAATACCAGAAGGAAAGACTTGGTACAACAAGAGGATTCGTTGCAGTAAAACCAAACTGCTCAATCCAGAGTTATGCACCGGTTCTTACAGCTTGGAAAGAATTTGAACCAACAGAAGTTGTTGCTACAACATATCAGGCTATTTCAGGTGCTGGTAAAACATTTGCAGATTGGCCTGAAATGGTAGGAAATATTATTCCTTTCATCGGTGGTGAAGAAGAAAAATCCGAACAGGAACCATTAAGACTTTGGGGTAAAATCGAAGATGGTGTGATTAAGAAGGCAGAAGGACCTGTAATCACAACGCAGTGTATCAGAGTTCCTGTATTAGATGGACATACAGCAGCTGTATTTGTAAAGTTCGCAAAGAATCCTACAAAAGAACAGTTAATCGAAGCAATTAAAAACTTCAGTGGAGAACCACAGGAATTAGAACTTCCTAGCGCTCCAAAGCAGTTCATTCAGTACTTAGAAGAAGACAACAGACCACAGGTTTCTATGGATGTAAACTTCGAAAGAGGAATGGGTGTATCTGTAGGAAGACTTCGTGAAGATACTGTATATGATTATAAATTCGTTGGTTTATCTCATAACACACTTCGTGGTGCTGCAGGCGGTGCTGTTCTTTCAGCAGAACTTCTTGTTGCAAAGGGATACATCGAAGCAAAGTAGAATATTTCTCGGTTAAATAATAAAAAGGGAAACCCTCTAATCGTCCGTTTTGAATGATTAGAGGGTTTTTTATATAAAAAAAGAGGAATTTTATATAAAAAAAGAGGAATTTTATATAAAAAAAAAGAAATTGTATAAATAAAAATCCTGTGATAAAATTGTAGCAATGAATAATAATAGGGGGTCTATTTTTTATGCGTAAAATATGTAAAAAAGTTTTAAGTTGCATGTTGGTTGCTGCCCTTACGGTTTCGTTGGTTCCAATCAGTGAAAGCATTGGGCTCAAAAGCGAAAGCAAAGTGCAGGCTGCAGCAGACGATATGGTGTATGAAGACAGCACGATAGTCGGAAAAGAAATTATTCCGGATGATGATTTACGAGGTGCTTTGTCGACAATTATTGGACAGAATTTTACTTTTGGACAGTTGAAAAGTTATACAGGTGTGATTAACTTATCTTCTTATCCAAATATTAAATCTGTCGAAGGTTTAGGTTTTGCCAGAAAGGCAAGCAAAATTGATTTAACAAACTTAAATCATATTACGGAAATTAAGAAGAAAGAATTTATGTATTGTGAGTTTACTGAATTTGTATTGCCAAATACAATAGTAGAACTCAAAGAACATTCCTTTGAAAATTGTGTAAATTTGCAGAAAATTAATTTTCCGGAATCTTTGTTAAAAATATGTGATAATGCTTTTGATGGTTGTGTAAAGTTAGATAATATTGTTTTTCCAAAGAATATTGCAAAGATTGGTAAAGAAGCATTTAAAAAGTGTGAATCATTAACTTCCATTGTTATTCCGGACAATATTAATGCATCCATTGAAAATTCAAGTGATGAAGCTGAAAATGGTATTGGAGAGAACGTTTTTTTGGATTGTGTATCGTTACAGAGTGTCACATTAGGAAAAGGAATGACAGCAATTCCTGCTGGATTTCTTATGGGAACTACTTCATTAACTTCAATTACAATTCCAGAAGCAATTATATCGATTCGCTCGAGAGCATTTCAGGGAAGTGGTTTGGAAAGTATTGATATTTCAAAAAATACAAAGATTACTAAGATTTGTAGTAGTGTATTTCAAGAATGTCTTTACTTAACCGATGTTAAAGTGCCTAATACTATTCAGGAAATTGATGATGATGGATTCTGTGATTGTGTGAGATTAACAGACATTTCGTTTTTTGAAAATCTTCCGAATATTAAAATCCTTGGCGTGAGAGCATTTAATGGATGTCCGGCATCGGAAATTGTTATTCCGGCAAGTGT
This sequence comes from Eubacterium sp., assembly GCA_016292095.1. Classification (GTDB taxonomy): domain Bacteria; phylum Bacillota; class Clostridia; order Lachnospirales; family Lachnospiraceae; genus Eubacterium_G. The sequence goes on from JAEFAB010000036.1 coordinate 16,890, forward strand.
TGAAAAAATCGGTGCGTATGCGTTTGCAAATTCTTTGTTTACAAAAGTAGAAGTATTAGATTTTAAAGGTGCTACAACTATTGACAGAAGTAAAGTCTTTGATTCTTATGCGTTTAAGGGCTGTGCTCGGCTGTTTGAAGTTATAATGCCTACAGATTATGAAAATGATATTAAGACATCTATCATAATAAAAGATCATGCATTTTTCGAATGTAGCGAATTGGAATACATTAATTTTCCAAAAAATGTTCGTGAAATTGGAGACGGTGCTTTCCAAAAATGCGGAAAAAGTACAGAGGTAAAATACACAGCAGCTGCGAAGACTTTCCATATTGATCCGGATTATATTAATGATGTGCCAAGTGGAAATGTTAATCAGAAATACAAAATATATTCAGACGATTTGCCGGATTACTATGTGGCAAAAGATGCATATATTGATACTAGCAAGTTGGTTAAGCCTTCTGATGATCCTTTGAATGTATACCCTGAAATTAACATTATTGGTTATGAAGGATCGACAAATAGAACATTATATAAACAGGAAATTACTGGTTTGACTACAGTAGATTTGTCTAATTTGTCTAATGTCAAGATGGGCGAAGCAGTGTTTA
>JAEFAB010000037.1 GCA_016292095.1 Eubacterium sp.
CTGGGGTCGTTTCCAGTTCATTTATTTTTATGGGATCTTAGCTCAGCTGGCAGAGCATCTGCCTTACAAGCAGGGGGTCACAGGTTCGAGCCCTGTAGGTCCCACTTTGTTATCTTTATTGATAACGTGCCGTAGTGGCGGAACTGGCAGACGCGCAGGACTTAAAATCCTGTTGTAGCAATACAGTACCGGTTCGATTCCGGTCGCCGGCATCATATTTTGTACGTGTAGCTCAGCTGGATAGAGCGTCTGGCTACGGACCAGAAGGTCGAGGGTTCGAATCCTTTCACGTACACTTCAAGAGTTCCAATGGAACTCTTTTTTTTGTATAAATTTGATTGAATTGAACATACTATTTTTTGAAAAAAATAATGGAGGTTATTATGGCAAAGAATAGTAATAAGTCAAAAAACAGTACAAAGAATTCTGATAAGAACTGCATGTCAAGCAGCACATCTAATCAAATGAATGCAAATGATACAGCAAAGAATTCTACTAAAAACTGCACCGATTCTGCAAAAAATAACAGTACAATGAAAGACTGTGATTAACCACAGAAACCGGTTAAAGCAAATGCTTTATGAGGGGAGTATTTTTGGACGAATACTCCCACTTTTTATTCCAAAGCATAAGATAAAAGAAAAGGCTTTTATGAAACAGTTTAATATTGTGAGTGCTGAAGAAGCAGCAAGGATTGCGGAGAATGAAACGTATGTTGTGGTGGATTTGAGAACCTATGATGATTATTTGAAAAGCCATTTAAAGGGCGCGGTATCTCTTCCGGATGGAAATCTGGAGGCAATTCATTTATTGAAGCAAAAGGACAAAAAATGGCTGATTTATTGTTCCCGGGGAAACATGAGTTTCAGACTTGCATCGAAAATGATAAAAGATGGATATGACGTTACGGCAGTGAGTGGGAATATTCTTACGGTTCTTTGATGGAAATATGGTTTTTACCGCCTAAAAGCACCGTATTTCCTATATTTGTGGACTTTGTCTTATTGACAATAGGATTGTTGCAGATTATCATTATTAGAGGCAATTTGTAAAAAAGGAGATACCAATGGAAAAGTTACATTTAGTTGCTCCATGTCATTTTGGGGTGGAAGCTGTTCTTAAAAGAGAAATACAGGATTTGGGTTACGAAATTGAAAAAGTTGAGGACGGAAGAGTAACTTTTTTAGGTGACGAAGCAGCAATTTGCAGAGCAAATGTTTTTTTACGTACTGCAGAACGTGTTTTATTACAGGTTGCCAGAGTCAGAGCGACTTCCTTTGATGAATTGTTTGAAGCGATTAAGGCATTGGAATGGGAGCAGTATATTCCGGAAAACGGAAAGTTTTGGGTAAAGAAAGCAAGCAGTGTTAAAAGTAAACTGTTTAGTCCGTCAGATATTCAGAGCATTGTTAAGAAAGCAATCGTTGAACGATTGAAACAGCATTATGATGTGACCTGGTTTTCAGAGGACGGAGCGGAATATCCGATTCGTGTTTTCTTTTATAAAGATGAAGCGGTAGTTGCTTTAGATACTACGGGAGAGTCATTGCATAAAAGGGGATATCGAAAATTGACTTCTAAGGCTCCGATTTCCGAAACACTGGCAGCGGCACTGATTCTGCTGACACCGTGGAGAAAGGATCGTATTTTAGTAGATCCGTTTTGCGGGTGTGGTACATTTCCAATTGAAGCAGCCATGATTGCAGCTAATATTGCACCGGGAATGAATCGCGAATTTACGGCAGAAGCATGGACGAATTTTATTGATAAAAAACTGTGGTATGAGGCAGTTGATGAAGCTTTTGATTGTATGAATACCGAGATTGAAGTAGATATTCAGGGATATGATCTGGATGATGAAATGATTCGTTATGCCAGAAAGAATGCTGAGGATGCCGGAGTGGAACATTTGATTCATTTCCAGACAAGAGATGTGGCAGACCTTAGTCATAATAAAAAATACGGATTTCTTATAACAAATCCGCCATATGGTGAACGTTTGGAAGAACGGGAAGCCTTGAAGAAGATTTATAAAACTTTAGGAGAACGCTATAAAAATTTAGATAGCTGGTCAGCTTTTGTTATTACTTCTTATGAGGATACTGAAAAAGATATGGGCATTAAAGCGACAAAAAATCGTAAGATTTACAACGGTATGATTAAAACATATTTTTATCAGTTTATGGGACCAAAACCTCCTAGAAAAAAGGGTTAATATATGAAGAAAAATCGTTGGCTGATTTCCTATGCGGCAATTGCTGTTTTGGCTGTATTTCTGGGGGTTCTGGGGGTTTTTATTTCCCGGAAAAATGTGCAGAAAAATGTTACTGCAGTGGAATATAATAAGCAATGGAATAAAGTGATGGCAGATGCCATCAATCAAAAAAAAATCAATCTTACCATTGACGATGAATCTATTTATTGTGGAGAAGAAAAGCCGTATTTTACTGAAAATATGGAACTGATGCTTCCGTGTAAGATTGTAAAAGATGGGTTTAATTGTGCCGAAAATTTATATAAAAAGAAAAAACTCGTGATTGAACGGGGAAGTAATGAGGCTGTTCTTAAGATTGGAAGCAATTTGTTAAAGTTCAATGACAATGAGTATGAGTTGTCGGAGAAAGTTCAGAAGATTGATGATGAGATTTATGTGCCGGCAGAACTCTTTACTACCTATCTAAATTATAAATTTGAATGGGACAGCAAATCGTTGGTAAGCAGTTTTGAAAATCAGGCAAAGGGAGACTCTTTCCTGCCTGAAAAATATAACTATATGGAAAAGGGAAAAGTTGTAACGGTGAAAGACCAGGGGAATTACGGAACCTGTTGGGCATTTGCCACTTTGACAGCGTTGGAATCCAGTCTTTTGCCGGAAGAAAAAATAGATTTTTCCGAAAACAACTTAATTTATAATAATATTTTGTCTGATGAAATCCATGACGGCGGGGATTATATTCGTTCCATGGCATATTTAATGTCCTGGAATGGACCGGTGTTGGAGGAAGATGACCCTTATGGAAATCAGCCGGCAAAAGAGAAAAAGAAGGTTGTTAAGCACGTCCAGGAAGCGGTTATTATTCCGCCGGGAAAGCAGCAACAGATTAAGGAAATGGTATTTAAGCATGGTGGTGTGGAAAGCTCCTTGTATATGGCTTCCACAGCAACAGCAATGAATAATACCTATTACAATCCGGAGGAATGTGCCTATTGCTACAATGGGGATGAAAAGCCGAATCATGATGTGGTTATTATTGGTTGGGATGACAATTTTCCAAAGGAAAACTTCAAAGACAAATCCATTAAAAATAATGGGGCGTTTATCTGCCTGAACAGTTGGGGAGATGATTTTGGCGACCACGGAACCTTTTATGTTTCCTATGAAGACCGCCAGATTGGACAGGTGAACGTTTGCTATACGGGGATTGAAAAGACCGGAAATTTTGACAATATCTATCAGACAGATTTGTGTGGATGGATTGGAACCATGGGATTTGAAGGAAGCCCGAATGCATACTTTGCCAATGTATATAAAGCGAAAAGTAATGAAAAAATACAGGCTGTTGGTTTCTATGCGGCAAAGGCAAATGTGGATTATCAGGTCTTTGTTTGCAAAAAGTATGAAGGTAAGATTTCTCTTAACGACAGAACCCATGTGGCAGCCAGCGGAAATATCAAAAATCAGGGATACTATACCATTCGCCTGGATCAGAATTACCGGGTGAAAAAAGGAGACAAATTTGCTGTGATTTTGAAGGTTTCCGATGTGAAAGGGAAAGACTATCGATTGATTCCGGTAGAAATGAAATCGGAAGATATTGATATTAATGTTAATTTGAACGACGGGGAAGGATATATCAGCTCCGGCGGAGAAAAGTGGCAGTCTGCCGAAAAACAGGAATGCAATATTTGCTTAAAAGCATATACAAAAAAGATGAAATAAGAGGTGTCAAATGAAGAAGATTATTTTTGCAACGACAAACAAAAACAAAGTGCGCGAAGTTCAGATGATGATGGAAGGTTCTGATGTGGAACTTCTGACAATGGAAGAAGCAGGAATCAATACGGAAATCGTAGAGGACGGAACAACTTTTGAAGAAAATGCTATGATTAAGGCGAAAACAATTATGGAAATGACCGGAGAAATCGCATTGGCAGACGATTCAGGTCTGGAAGTGGATTATTTAGACGGGGCACCTGGTATTTATTCTGCAAGATTCTTAGGTGAAGAGACTTCTTATGATGTGAAAAATCAATACATTATTGATAAATTGAAGGATGCAAAAGGAAAAGAGAGAAGTGCACGATTTGTATGTGCAATGGCAGCTGCATTTCCTGATGGAAGCGTGGAAGTATGTCGTGGAACCATTGAAGGTTTAATCGGTTACGAACAAAAAGGAACCAACGGATTTGGATATGATCCGATTGTTTATGTGCCGGAATATGAAATGACTACCGGAGAAATGACACCACAGTTAAAAAACAGCATTAGTCATCGTGGAAAAGCATTGGAACAGATGATGGAGATACTCAAAAGA
>JAEFAB010000038.1 GCA_016292095.1 Eubacterium sp.
CGCGCTGTCGAAGTACGGCGAGGACTATCAGAGCGTCATCGAGTTCGCCATGTCGGCTTCCGCGCTCAAGAACACCATCCAGGGCGACTTCAACCTCGTCTCCGAGGAAGAGGTTCTCACCCTCATGGGCGGCAACACGTCCGGCAGAGTGCTGAGATAAAATACGAATTGGAGATATATGAAAAACGCAAGCTCAATAAGGCTTGCGTTTTTTTGTGAGCTTAAAACCGGAAAAAACAATCAAGAATGGCTAATCGTTTTGCTCATAATAATATGAATAATCGATGCCCTTCATAAAAAGTTCCCGGTCATCTATTCTGTCCGTCAATGCGTTACGAAGCAGAGAACGGATTTCAGTATCGTCAACAATGCTTTTGCGCATTGCGTTCAGATAATCGTTTTTGTCGATTTGGCTCCAATCAACACATTTTTTCAAAGACTTTTTGAAAATCAAATCGAGCCAAATGCGCGTACTGCGGCCGTTGCCCTCCATAAAAGGATGCGCAATATTCATTTCAACGTATTTGCTCACAATCTCATCAAAAGTATTTTGTGGCATTTGTTCGATTTTCTTGAGATTGTCCTGCAAATATTCCGCAAGGCAAAACATCGTGCCGCCTTTTGAGATAGTCTTTGTACGGATTTTGCCAGCAAAATCGTACAATCCGCCAAAAATGTAAGCGTGAATCTGCTGCAAAGCCTTTACTGTGCCGACGTCGTTGTCCGCCACAAGGTTGCTTTCTATGAAAGTGTACGCCTTTTTGCGGCTCTGCCCGTCGATGGAATTGTCGCTGTAAGTAAACCAATCGAGGAAGGCTGCGGCTTTGCTATTTGCTATATGTTTTGCCAGCTCAGAAACGCCCTCTTGTGAAACGACATCAGTCAAGCGATATTTGCCATCGGGTGCAAGAAGTTTCAACTGGTTAGTGGCACTAACCACTTCTGAGGCTTCGTTTTTAAGCTTGTTTTTCAGATACTTCCAATAATTCCGATTCTTTTTGTAATCGTCTTGTTCGTTTATAGCCCCCACAATGTCAAGCACAGAAAACCACCATTGGGATTTTTCCTCGTCCCAAATAGCACGAACCTCATGGTCGTTGAAGAATCGGATGGAGAGTTTTGGGTTCATTGTTTATAGTAGCTAAATACCAGAACTATATATAACAAAAATACACATTTTTTGAAGAAATAAGCAACAATCCCAAGCATTCTAACCCTCGTGAGCGGAGACATTACAACAAAAAAACAGACTGGAGGGTCTGTGTTTTTCTTGTTTAAATATCTACTACTTGCTTTTATGAACAACTATCTTCTTTCTTTAAGAAAGTCTTTAAGAGAAATAGTCGTTATTCCTAATCCACTTGCTCTTGATTGTAGCATATTGTCTGAAGTCAAAAGGATTGGATTGTCGTTCTTGTATTTCAATGCCACAGATAATATCATACAATCGGGATTGTGCTTGTCAAAGCCTCTAGGTAATAACGACAAGTTAGCATCTTCCATTTGGGAATAGTGTTTGACGAATGCCATATTTATGTTCTTTGCTGCCTCATTCAAGTTCTTTTTGTCAATATCGGCTTTTAGCTTCAACTTATCGAGTTCTTCCAATACTTTTGCAGGAATCACAATTTTATACTTATTACCGATGCGCGAAATAATATCTGGACAATTCACAAATACATTGGTATCAATGATATATACATTCTCTTTCCCCTCAACCAATTCTTTCCGTTTCTTCTCAAATTGTGACAAATCTATTTTATCAACAACATTAAGACTGATATTACCCGCTGTTAGTTTTGTCGGTTCAAACGTGGCGAATTTATCTTCCTGCGATTTCAAAAGATACTTACGGACTTCTTCGGACATATTTTCTTTCAAGATAGAATTATCCGCAACTATTATTGTATTGAATTTGGCACGAGATGTGGCGACATTGAATAACTCCTTTTCTAATGAATATCGCAGCGAAACATTCGGAATGAAAAAGAAGCAATAATCAACGGTCAATCCCTGAACCCTATCCACTGTTTCAATCCTAATGTTACTAGGCAATTCTTTGGTTGCAGCCCATTTTATCACGAAATGTTTCTGCAATTGGCGAACCGACTCTCTGAATTTTGAAAGTATGGCAATCTCAGCCTTTGGTGTTTCTGAGATTATCTTGCATACTAAATTGAAAATTGCGTCAAAAGCATTGGTTGGTGCTTTATCGCCAATTTTCATATCACATTCAACAAATACGGGACCACCTTGTGGATTAAGGTCTGGCAATTCCGTTGGAATCACTTGAGTACCAGCGACTGAATTCAATTCGTTATTATAGAAAATGCCTGTACTTTCAGCTCCACGCTTTGTCAAACGAAAAGTGTCACTGAGCATATATGATTTGAAAGAAAAATCATGGCAAATGGTTTCAAAACCTTTGACAATCGAAGTCCAATGAAATCTGTTTATTATGTCTTCATTAGTAATTACTATTGGTGCCAATTGATTTTGATCGCCAATCAAGATGACTTTCTCGCCTAATTTCATTATCGCTGCAATCATTGGAAGAAGTGCCTGACTTGACTCATCCATTATAACATAGTCAAAAAGTTTATCAGACGCATCTTTTGCCCACCCACTCGACAAATAGAATGTAGCAAGTGAAAGATTTCCTTGTGATGCGTTGCATAGATTATCCTTTACGGACCGAAGCTTCGGAAGTTCTTTGCTTTCATCCACAGTCAAACTTGTCTTTGAAACATTCCCCTTTTCAAGGAAGGGTTTAATGTCATCTTTCTTTGCCAACTCCATCAATGCCTGATTGGTAAGAGCAGTGACCAAAACGCTTTTGTTTTCCGCCAACAGTTTTGAGGCGAGTTGAGCCATACGATAAGTTTTGCCTGTTCCTGGAGGGCCTTGAACAACAATACAATCGTTGGTTCGCAAATCGTTTAGCAATAGCGAAGTAAAATCTGCTTTTGCTTCTATTTTCTGTGGATTCCATTGATTGGAATTTTCATCATAATCCAAGATTTTCCGTGTTTCCACACACGAAGAATCACGCACTATGTCAATAAGGTTTAGCAAATATTTCAAAGGAGGGTCTTTCGGTCCGAAGGCAATTATTGGTTTCCCAAACTCTAACAATTGAGCAAATTCTGTTGTCAGATTCTTTATACCAATAATACAGAAGTCGTCTTCTTCTGATTTCTGTATCCATACACACAATGCCTCCGAATAGGCGCGTTGGTATTTTTGGCGAAGGTTTGCCCATGAATTGTTACCCCAATTTTTAAAACTACCCATTTCGCCAATAAGGAACGAAGCAGTCCAAAAAGAGTTTTTACGTGGCATATTGTCGGATTTACGAACTTTAAAAATCGCAATACCACTCGATTGCAACTTTATAAAGCGACCGACAAAAACATCTCCACGTTCTTTCAAAACAAGAGCCTTGGTACAAACAATCTGTTCGTACTCTTTTACCTGAGTTTCTAATTCTATATTGAGGAAATTCTCGAAATCTTTTCTTGTATATTTCATAGCTACAAATCATTATCTGTTGTTGGATTTTGTGGTTTCTCAACTTTATTATAGATGCCTTCGATTGATTTTGCCTTGCTGGACAAATTAAAACTTTCAAAGTCAAAATTCATCCCTTTGAAATAATGCAAGCTGTCAGAAAATGCTGTAATTCTGTCCTCAATGTCTAAATTTTCGGTACTGAACGACAAGGCAATTGAAGACTGGTTCTCAATTAGATATTTTGGATCCAACTCTTTTATATCATCACCTGTATAGATGAATAGTTTGGCAGGAGCAACAGGATAATCCTGTTGGAACACACTATCATCAGAAGACGAAAATTTAGATTGCCTTTTACCCATAATCCAATCCCATTCATTTGTATTAACATGCAATGGGGCATCAGTCCTATGACTTTTCAAAACGATGGACATTAGCTCACCATTTGTTTTTTTTATATTGAAACAGGAATAGCTTCCACCTTCTCCAAATCCTTCTGGATAAGCCCAATTAGGATATAACTCCATAAGTTTCTTCTGAGCATCTAATTGTGCTACTATTTTTTCAGGAGTACTTAATGTTTGATTTTCGCCTCGTTCTATTTTGGGTGTGGGTTGATCAGCAGATTGTCCTTCTTTATAACCCTCTGTGATTACAGGTACATTATTTTCATACGCCTTAAGTCTTGCCAGAAGGCCTTCTATAATTTTGTCTTTATCACGATTTTCTTTCTCCAGAGTATTGATTCTGTCATCTTTTTTGATGATTTCATTTTCTTTTTCGTTCAATGTTTCGACTGATACCATAAAAAGTTTTGTCCAATCATCCTTTGCGAATGGTATGTTTCTATCATCACAAACCGACATTAAGACAGTCTCGATGTTTTTGTTTTTATCATTAACATATAACCGATTAGGGGAGAAGTATTCATAATCGCCAACATATTCAGTAAAAAGATGAACATTATTATATACCCCACGTTTAGGCATTTCGCCATCTATGCAAAAGATTGATATTTTATTCTGAACATATTCTATGTATCTTTTATTATTCCATTCCTTTGCATTCTGATAATCATTATTATCATATTCCGTCTTTCTATTTAAACGAGAAAACATTTCCTTAAGAATCTTTACTTGGTTTTCGTTTGTAAATGGCGTTTTCAATGTAATACACCAGTTGAGGAATGCTGTAATCTCATTTGAAATGCTGTTAGAGTACGATAAAGATATTGGCTCATCATTTAGGAATGCTTTTCTCCTTTTTATTTCATCTGATAAATTTCCTTTTGCACCTAAAGCGATTAAAAACTTCTCTTTTCCTTCATCATTTGCCCATTGTCTAATAGTATCCGATAAACGTTCCGATTCAAGCGTATAGTCATTAGAGTTAATGAAGCGACCAATAATTTTCTGATTAGTAAAGTATTGGATGTATTTTCCAAGCACATCAATCTTTCTTTCAAAGAAATAATCCAATACGTTTGTTACAAATTGTTCATCTGTAATTGGAATTGGATTACGGTAACTATTAGCAATATTGTAGCACACGGAAAATGCATATTGTGCAGGTGTGGACAATTCTTTAAGTTGATTTCGGACATCAGAGTTTTTCATCCTTGTCAATGAAAACAAAGAGTCTGAGCCATTTATATCAGAGAGTAAATACTTTATTAAATTGAATGTTGTATAGTTCTCTGATTGGTTTGGTAGTATTTCTGATACAGGGAATAGGTATTCTTTATCTAATGTAATAGAAACATCGGGGGCTACTGTAAATTCTGTTATGTTTCTATTGTCGATAAAAATCAATCTTTTAAGTTTGGTTACATCATAATCACTTGATAGGGCAAGTCTTATCAGCTTGTATTCGATGGAATTTGCCGTGGTTGTACTATTCAAATTTATTCTGCCATATTTTTCAATGAAGTAATGTTTAGTACCATCTGTTCGTTCCACGATAGTAAGCAAATCTTCGGTTGTCCCATATTTATCAATCAGTGTCTTTGTAAAAGTAGATGTCCATTGAGCCTTAAAATGGTTGTACAATTCTAGTACAGAAGAGTATTCAAGGTCAGAATAATGTGTTTGGACAATCTCTTGGAAAACATGTTCGTCAGAAATCATGTATTTGTCAAGACCTTGGTTGTACTCTTCTTTTGCTATTATATAATGATTTAGCCATACAGGATATTCTATATTATTAACAACCATTTCACCCAGCGGTTTAAACTCACCCTTCATATTCTTGAATAAGGCAATCTCTTTCTTGAGTTTTGCTTCGCCAACACCATTGAAATCAGCCAAAGCGAGGAATAATAATTTTCGTTCAGCGAATGTGAGTTGGGAAAAATCAGATTCTTTGATTGTATCGAATAATTTATCATCATCTTGCAAGTCCACGAACTTGTATAATGGATGATTCTCATCAAAAAGATTATCGGAACATATAAAGCCAAGTTTGGAAAGAATCCCCTTGATAGGCTCTATGTGTTCTGTTGTAATAATGTATTCAGAAGTATCTATTTCATTACAAGATTTGTATTCATTGCCAAACTGGAACAAAAGAAGATTTGAAACGAAACATCTCAATTTGTCTTCACGTGTCTTGGTGTTATTATTAATCCACTCATACAATGCCTTCTTCTGCTCATCTGTGGCAGACACAAACCATTCGTTGAAATCCTTGTTATTAGTTATGGCTTTAATAAGATCATCAAACTTCAAGATTTCAATGTACTCAAAAATATCCTCTTCCAAGATTTTGCTATCAATCTTTTCGGATGGCAAGCATTTTTTTGTTTGAAGCAACAGACAGAACAAATCAGCTCCAACAATTTCAGACAGACCAGTTTTGTCAATGATTATATCTTCTTGTTTTGCAAGTTCATCTTTATGGTTGAGGATGAAAGCTTCGGATTCAAGAGCGGTTCTATATGCGCTATTGAAACTTTTAGCAAGTTGTTCAACATCAAGTGTGGAATCGTCAAAGTATTGCAATGGCAAAAGTTTTAAGCAATTTCTTTCTCCTTTATTTGCTAATTCCGCCACCCAGTCAACAAGAAGTTGCCCTATGTTTGCCAAAAGATAATAATTCCATGGGCTGTCAAGCAGTGTTTCACGGTTTGCTGCCAATACAAAATCAGCATTAAGGTAGAACGGGAACCGAAAACGATGTTCGTTCATAGGCAAATACGCATACAAACTATTCCCCTTATTTTCTGTTATGTTTCCACCATCGTAATTGGCAACAAATGATATTGTTGTTGTTCGAGAAGATGCAATCCTATCTGGAATATCCTCTAACTCTTGGTTGTTACTATCATAAAACTTGTTCTCTTTCTCCCCCTGCCTGTTGGTGATTTCTTTTATTTGAATATCAATATCTTTGTCTTCAAACGCTTCATTAGAGATAGGAATATCTTCATAGTCTTTTTTGATTAAAGTTTCTGTCCGCTTACTTGCAAAAGAGTTTTTTATCGTCACAATGCCATTTTTAACATCTTTGGTAATTGTTTTATTGGCAAATTTCAAATCCAGCCTGTTGGTATGTCGTAAAAATAAGATAAACTTTGGGTTATCAAACAGGAATTCAATGGCTTTGACATAGTCTTCAATTTTCTGATTCTTTATATTGAGGGCAAAGGAGACCTTTTGATTTTTAGCGAAAACTGACTTTTTTAGAGCTTCTGGGATTGCGTCACACCAAATGGGTAGTAGTTGCCACGGAATATCTTTCACGCCGCGAAAAGCCTCGCGTTGTGTAGTGTATTTTTCGACAAATTTAGACATTTCCTGCTCGCCACTAATATTACGCACTATCGAATAAAATTTGTCAAAATCTTCATACAACAACTCATATTTATCAAATTTGAAATGATAGCCGCCAGAATCCACAAACACTTGTTGAGAATTAGTAAATACAGACTTAAAGCCAATTCCTTTATAACCGGTCTTTTCTTTACTTGATTTTGTGCTTTTTGCTGCAGAGACCAAGGATTCAAAATCTTTATAACTAAAGTGCAACCCATTATGAGTAAATATCAAGTAATTGTCTTTTTGGTCGATATTTATAATTACTCCAGTCTGCGATGCTGCATCATCAGCATTTTGAATCAATTCAAAAAACATTCTTTCTGCAGAAGAATACATCTCCAAGCCAATGGTATCAAGGATATTGACAAGTGACGAATTTGATGCTGGACTATCGTGCCAACTAAACGCTTTTCTCACATCACTTTTATAAGGATTTTCCACCTCTTCAACATTTGAAACATAGAAAGAAAACAAATCATTACTTTTTCTACGTTTTTCTTCTTTTAGAAGTTCAACACGAACTTTATAAAACTTGCCCTCTTCGATTGTTGGCTGAACAAATCTTACAACTATATTATTTCCTTTAACTGGATCTATCAATAAATTACCATATTCCGAATATAGATTTGTCAAGCATAATCCTTTGATGTTTTTAGCTTCCGCAATAAAAACATTGCTACCATGTCCTAATCTTTTCAGCAATTCTTCTGTAGTAAGAGAATATAAATCATCATCGTATGGCTTTTCTTCTAAATATTTCAAACCAAACCATAATTTGCCATCTGTGTATTCCAAAAACACAGCATGAATGATTTCCCCCTCAAATAAAGATTCTTTGACCGAATCGTTTTCATTCCAATTCAATTCGTCTTTCTTAATGTATCCATCTATACCATCAATACTAATTTTGGCGACTTGGTTTGACAGTCTAATTACTTCTGCTTCATATTCCTGATCTCTCTCAAAAAGAGACGAGCTTCTTTCAACTAACTCCCTCATGCGCTCTCTTTCCTCTGCAGCCTTTTGCTTTTCAATTTCTTTTGCTTCATGACGTAGCTGATTCTCATATCTATTTTCGATGTCTTTTTGCCCCAAAGTATATCCTTTTTCAGAAATCCTGTCTATTGAAACAAGAATGGATTGATTTCTTCGGTATAAATCGGTCAAATCACTTTCGGGTAAAGGTGACATTTTTGATTTATGCAGAATACCAGTTTCCTTGTTAGGAAATTTCACGAGCAGATAATCTCCTGCCACATGGATAATTTTGCCTTCTACAATTTTACCTTTTTTATATTCCATATTGTTTCTGATACTATTTCTACCAGGATTAAAAGTTCCCTCATTCTTATGTTCCGTGGTCAAGAAAGCAGATCTTTTCTCATGGTATATGTTTAACAAACTTTTGAATTCATCTTCGATAGCATTGAAATCCTCGCTGTTGTTCTCATCAGTTGTCTGGTTGAAACGGCAGTTATTCAAAGTGTAGTAAAACAACTTTTTCAGTTCCGTAGCCTCGTTTTTATAGGAATCATCGCAATTTGAGTCTGCGATAGTTTTCATTTTTTCAACAATTTCCTTAAGGCTAACATTTTTCTTTATACTGCTTTTATCGAGATTTTCCATAGATTATTTCATTTGATTAAAGATAAGAATTTAGCTACCTAACAACTATGCAATATAAACTTATGTACATAAAAAAGCAAGCATATCGAAACAAAAAAAGGCAATGCTCATCGCATTGCCTTTTGCCATATTGTCTAGTTATAATTCACATTGCGTTTATGCGCTCCCCCACCAGCTCCGCAGCCACAGCCACATAAAACGCGCACGGACGCTTGGCGTAGAACTCGGCGTTGGGGTCGTCGGCCGATGGCGTGTGCCTTATTTTCTTCTCCTGCAACAGGTCGGCGCACCTTATGTTGCCGAACACCGCCTTGAACCTGTCGGCAAGTTCCCTCACCGCCGCATAGTTGGCTTGCTTCGTAGCCGCGTCCTTAGGGTCGACGACAGGAATCAGATGCCCCATGACCATGAACGATCCGGAAAGCGTTCCACACACCTCCCCCATTCGTCCCATGCCGCCACCGAACGAGCCGGAGACCTTGGCTGCCTCCTCGTCGGACATGCCCAGCACGTCGCAGTAGGCTATCGCCACAGCCTGAGCGCAGTTGAAGCCGCTCTTGAACAGTTCCACCGCCTTGTTTCTTCTCTGTGCTACGTCAACCATATCTTAATAGCAAGATTTCTTCTTCAGGTCCAGAGCCTTCTGTTTGCCGTAGAGAGCGGCGTTTTCGAAGTCGATGCACGCGCCGTCCTTGTCGCCCTTCTTCAGCTTGGCTTTTCCTCTGTTCAGGAATGCGTTGCCGTAGGTCGGCATCTGCTTTATCGCATTGTCGAAGTCGGCTATCGCCTCGTCTATCTTGTCCATCTCCATCAGGAGCGTGCCACGGGCATTCAGCGCACGCACATACGAAGGGTCGATGGCAATCGCCATGTCGAAGTCAACAAGAGCGCCTTTCTGGTCGCCGCTCTGCTGACGAACTATGCCACGTTCAACGTATGCTGGCACATATGTCGTTTCCATGGAAATAGCCTTGCTGAGGTCGGCTATCGCTCCCTGATAGTCGCCGTAGCCTGTTCTCGCCTTGGCTTTCTGCATGAATTCCTGCGGCGTGCTCTGCGCGAATGCCGCCATCGCCAGCAATGATGCCGCTACTGCTATTAAAAGTCTTTTCATAATTGTCTGTTTTGATTGGTGTTATACTTACTGCATTCTCTTGCAAACCTTGCCAAGGAATGTCTCATCGTTTTTATTGAACGCAAAACCCCTCTCTCTCGCCTGGTTCCAGTCGATGCAGGCGCTCGTCTTGTCCTTGAGCATGAAGTGGGCATTGCCACGGTTCACG
>JAEFAB010000039.1 GCA_016292095.1 Eubacterium sp.
CACCTTCTACAGTATTGAAGACTTTTGTCGCGTGAAAACTGAACATAGTCATATCGCCAAAGTTCGCTGCATTTTCACCTTTATAGATTTCGCCAAATGCATGCGCTCCGTCATATATTACTTTTAAATGATGCTTGTCCGCAATCTGCTGGATGCGTTCCACATCACACATATTTCCGTATACATGTACCGGAAGGATTGCACAGGTTTTGTCTGTAATCAATTCTTCGATTTTATCGCAATCGATTGTGAAATCATCTTCTCGAATATCACAATACACCGGTGTCAATCCGTTTCTGAGAATTGCCTGAGTTGTGGAAGCAAAGGTAAACGGTGTTGTAATAACCTCTCCTTTTAATCCTAAGGATGCAATCCCCAATTCCATTGCCTGGTGTCCGTTTCCAAACAACGTAATATTCTTTGCACTCAAATACTCCTGTAATTCTTTTTCAAGTTTCTGATGCTTGGGGCCCTGGTGTGTCATAATTCCGGTTTCCCACATATCTTTTATCTCTTCCACATATTCTTCCAATGGTGGCAACGATGGTTTTACCACATAAATTGGCTTCTCTGACATTTTAACTCTCCTTTTTCTTCATTCCTTTAATTGTATCAATAATGTATGTATAAGATTCCATTTTAAATATCTTTGAAATACCGACATAAACAACTGCAGCAATAATTACCTGAACTCCCAGCTTCAAAATTTTCGGCATTACAATAAAATTAAACGGCATAATACATAAGCAGGCAACCAACGAAACGAGAATTGCCGGCAGAATATCTTTTAACTGTTCCAGGTAACTGTAGTTCAACAGTTTTCTGTTTGGCCACGCATTAATCATCTGACTCACTACGCTAACCAATAACAAGCTATACGCCATCGCCTCTACACTAATCCACATCGTTGCAATCATTGTAATGATGCCGAAACTTTTCTTAAATACTTCCAGTATTAAATAGATATCGCTTCTTCCCATTGCTTTAATTGCATTCAGGTTTGCCGTATGAATCGGATAAAATGCATAAGTTATACAGAATACTCTTAAGTACACCACTGCACCCAACCATTTATCCGTTAATAACAGACTGATTACTGTAGTTGCCGTAAAGCACAAACCAAGCATTAGTGGCCACATGATGTAACTGCTAACTTTGATTGAACGTCTTGTCATACTTTTTACGCGCTCTTTGCTTTCCTGGTGCGAAGACATCGCCGGAAACAGCACGCTGTCAATGGACGTATTAATATTATTCACAATGGTGGTCGGCAACTGCTGCCCCTTGTTAAACAAACCCAAGTCTTTTGACGTGTACACCTTTCCGATAATAAGCTGTCTAATGTTATTGTATAATGTATCTACCAATCCGGATACCAAAAGTTTCCAACCATAGGAAATCAATCCCTTTAATCGGTTCCAGGAGAATATTTTTTTCGGTCTCCATTTTACTGTAATCCACAATACAATCGTATCAATACATTTATTTGTTAAATCCTGAGCAACCAATGCCCATACGCCATAGCCGGCGTATGCCATTCCAATTCCCACAAATGCTGCAGTTATAGTTCCTCCCAGTGTAGAAAAGAAAAACTTTTTAAACAACATATGTTTAGATACATATGCCTGCTGAATATTCTTTACACCCGATATAATCAGTGTCAGACTCATAACTCGAACTACCGGCACTAATTCCGGTTTGTTATAAAACCCCGCAATTAGCGGTGCTGCAAAAAACATCCCTACATATAAAATACTGCAGACTGTCAAGTTGAAATAGAATACACTGGAAAAGTCCACATCATCCGCATCCTTCTTTTGAATCAGCGCATTCCCCATTCCACTGTCTACAAAAATCTGAAGGATGGCTGTAAATACCGTTACCAGTGCAATCGTTCCATATAATTCCGGAGCAAGGAGTCGTGCCAATACAATTGTAACTACAAAATTAACACCCTGCGCTCCGCATCGTTCCATAAATCTCCAGAAAAAACCGGAGAGTGTTTTACTTTTAATATTTGAATCCAATTTTTACTCCGTCCTACTCGCTAATCCGTTTTTGCTTTCATTTATTTTGGCATTAACCCATCCCATCATAATGACAATCATCATTTCGCTTCCCTTACTAATCATCGTTCTAACAACGTATGCGTTCGTCAAAATAGAAATTGAAATTACAATCAGAACAATTCCCCAGAAAATTGTCTCTTCATTTTTCATTCTGATGGTTCTTACTCCCTTCAACAGATTTGCAAAAATGAAATACAACAGAATCAATATTGCTAATACTCCGCCTTTAATCAAATATGTATAATACGTATTATGAAGAATTGTTACACCCAACTTCTGATCCTGAATTTCTACAGTATCCTTCCATGTTTCAGGAACATAATGAATACTGATTAATGTTCCGTTTCCTCTTCCGAAAAACTGTTCATACATATTGTATTTCGTCCACTGTTTTTGTGCACACTGGATTTCGTAACCTCTCCAGTCAGTCTGAGCATCACCACTTGTGGCATAAGTCTTCTTTGCATTGATTTCAGAGAATGTGTTCTCAATTTTTTCAGCCAATCGGTCTGTAGCGTCTTTTGGCATAAATGAGAAGAAAATTCCTCCCATGGCAGCAAGCCCTGCCACAAGAACAAATACTCGAAAATAATTCTTTGTTTTAATTTTATCTACAGCTGTTCCGCAGATAAACATAATAATAATTCCGAGAAACACATTAACAATCGCAATTCGGCTCAAATTTAGCAAAATTTGTGTTCCCCATACAAAGCATAAAAATAAATCTCTTACTTTTGAGAACGTCGGTTCCTTATATAAGAACGTTCTACACAATAAAATCGGAAGTACAACAGAAATATTCTGCATTTCAGCACTAAACACATCTCTAAAGACTCCGAAATTTGCCCCCGTAGATACCTCTGTGATTCCCTTAGCTAAACAAATCAAAGTCGAAATAAATAAACAAAGACATACCGTTTTCCAAATTGATTTGTCATGTTCCCTGTAATAGTCAAAAAAGTAATACCCCAAAAACAAATACAATACGGGATACATTTCATAAAACACATCTCGTTCAATTAAAGAAATCGGATGATTAAATACACCCACGACAGACATAAACACAATTAGCGAAATGTATATCACCATTCCCGGAATACGTGGTATTGAAATAGCTTGCTTCCTAAGTGTATATATTCCCAATACACCCACTAAAAATACGAAAAAAGGTTCCCCTTCTACAACATATCGTTTCAGCAGATACAGTGCCACCACAATCCACATGATTTCTGTTTTTGTATTAATCTTAATACGCATGATTCTCTCCTAAAACTTTCGCAACGCAAAAGTGTTTTATTTTTTCGGTTTAGCCCTTGATGTTCCAAATCCACTCTTCCACTTTATTGGAAAACAGTGCCAATGCAATCTGAACCTTGTTATAGCCACTGTATTTTCTGATAAAGTATCTTCTGCTTTTCAGGAATATCTTCATTCTCCCTTTCGCCGGGCTCTTTTCCTTTGCATGATGTTCATGATATGCAGTGCAGTCGTGTACATACAACACATGTTTTCCGGATTGAATTGCCTGTCGGCAGACAATTGCTTCTTCGCAATAAAGGAATGTATATTCATCCAAATAGTCGATTTCCTTTAAGAACTCTGCTTTCAAAAAGAGGCAACATCCGGAAATCTTTTCACAATATTTGGTTTCCTGCTTTTCAACATTCCAATTTGAATTTTCTTCTTTCTTTTTCAAATACTGCAGAGGCCACAAAAAATCATAAAAGAACGTGGACTCTTTTTGCGGATTTTGCAATTCCCCACTTGGCATTACCACACTACTTGCAGCGATTGCCACCTGATCGAAGCTGTTCATCTTTTCAACCATATGGGTAATATAATCTGCATCTCTCAATTCCACATCCGGATTGATAATCATGCACCAATCCGCCCCTGCATTGACTGCGCTTCTAAGACCAATGTTGTTGCCTGCTGCGTAGCCCAGATTTTCTTTATTCACAATGAACTGTACATTCTTTTCCGTACATAGGGTTCTTAAAATTCCTTCCTCCTTTTCATCGGAAGAATTATTGTCCACCACAATAATATCCAGATTTTCATAATCTTGCTTTTCCAGAAAAGAAATACACTTTTCAACATCCTTACTGCTGTTGTAATTTAAAATAATTGCCGATACTTTTTCCATTATCCTTTAATCCTCTCAAGCAGTTTTCCAACACTCTCTTCCCTTGTTTCCCAAAGAAAACTTTCCTCCGCTTTTTTACGGCTTTCCATTCGTTTATGTAAAATATCCTCCGGAGTTAATTCCAGCAACACCTTTGCTAAGGCTTCTGCATCTGCCTCCGGCGAAATACACGGAACTTTTACAATTGGAGAATTATCAAAAATGAAGTCCATACATCGAATTTCCAAACAAACCGGAAGCAGGCCACAATACATGGCTTCCATAACCGATGTCGATGAAATCTCCAATAAACTTGGGAAAAAGTAAATATCTTTTTCCGTATAAATCCGGAACAGTTCTTCCTGGGTTACTTTTTGATGAAAAACAATGTCCTTCTCTAGCCCTAAATCTGTTGCCAGTTTCTCCAGTTTTCCCTTTAACGGTCCCTTTCCGTAAATATCCAGTGTAAATTCCTTCCCGGCATCTTTCACGATTTTCAATGCTTTGATTCCAGTTTCCAGATTTTTGGAATCAATCAACCTGCCGGAATATATCAGATTGAGCCGGTCTGTATGTTTTTCAACGGATATTTCCGGGTAATCTTCCGACACCAATCCGTTATGAAACACAACTTCTGCATTCTCCTGTCTGCTCTTCGGCAAAAATTCTCTGGACATCTCATTACATAGTATCACTCGGTGGGATTTTTTCAAAGCTTTCCACACCGTTGGATTCAGGAACAAATGCTCCTTAAGTACCTGCTGCAGCAAATACTTCATTCGGGAAACCAACTTCAATTCCCTGATATACGGTTTTGGCATTTTCTTTTTGGTGCTTGCCGGTCCTACTACATACGTTTTTTTCAGTCGATACGTATAAAGCGGCAAATTAAGGCTTCCAAAATTAAAGTCCCAAACCAAATCATAATCCTCTAGGGACACATTCTTTTTAATGTGTCTGATGACACCCTTCTGCCACAACGTAAAGAACAATTTGATTCCTCTGTCACCATGCTTATACTTCAGAATCCTGTCCGGCAAATCATAATACAGAAACGTTGCTTTTACGTCATCATTGGTTCCCATATATCGGTCAATAACCGGCTTGTTATTTGCTCTGGTCACAACTGTAATGGTCGTGTCCGGCTGATTCGCTATTAACTTTACCCAGTTCCAGCCTACCCCCGGTTCTGAACCACGGTTTGGTTCACAGGCGTAAGCAATTGCTAATATGTTCATTTCTCAATAATCCTTTGATATTCTTTCTCAAACTTCTTCACATTGACATCCCATGTAAAGTATTTTTCATAAGCTGTTCTTGCATTTTTTGAAAGTTGCTCAAATTCCTCTTTTCTGCCAATCATTTCCGTAATGGCGCGTGCGATATCCTGCGGATAGTTTTCACACATGGCAAAAAAGTCTTCCCTGTACAAATAGGAAAAATCAGCCTGACGTGTGGCAATCTGCGGAATTCCGTAAGCCATTGCCTCAATAGCGGAAAGGGATACCACCTCCGACAAGGATGGTGTAATATACAAGTCCGCATTTTCAAAATATTGCGCTCTATCCTCTCCAAATACTCCGCCCGGAAATTCAAATTGTTCTTCCACTTGGAGTTCCTTTGCCAACGCCTTCAGCTTCTCCATATTTCCCCTGGAGTCCGGACCGATAATTTGGAAAATCAGCGGTTTTCGTACTTCCGGATCCATCATCGCTACTCCGCGAATCAAACCGTCAATATTCTTCTGGGCACGCAATTCTCCCATGAAGAGAATTCGAATTTTTCCATCCTCGCTGACGCGATACGGCTTCGTTCTGCAAATATCTTCAATGGAATTCGGAACCACAAACAAATCCGTCTTAATTCCAAACTTCTTAAACTCTGTACTTTCTTCTCTTGTAATGGCATGAACCGCTTTTGCTCTGTTTAAAAACGGCAGTTCATAGTTTTTCCCGAGTTTCATTTTCCAGGATTGCTTCTGACTTCCCGAATATGCAGAATGTCCGGTAACAATGTACGGAATCCCTGCCGCATCACAGGTTTTTGCAATGGTCAGTTTATCCATCATCCAAGGCATGTGGAAATGAACCAAATCAATGGAGTCTTTTTCCCGGAGCAATTTTTTACAGATTTCATTTCTTTTGCCTCGAAGCATTTTAATTCGCGGGAAACAATCCACGGTTACTTCACTGCTTCTCTCAAACAGCTCTTCTTTCTTCACGCCATCCACAACAGACCAGATTTCGCTTTGAATTCCAATCTGCTTTTCGTATTTATTTAAATGATAAACCACTCGACTGATTCCATTATGTCCCTGGGGGTTTACCTTTCCATGTGTCACTAATACAACTCTCATGCTCTTTCCTTTATTGACGATATGCCTCTAAAATTTCCCTGCATATCTCTTTTCCTTTTTTATCCCATGTATTTTCACAGGCAATTTTGTAGGTTTCTTTGCTCATCTGAAGACGTCGTTCCCGATCCGTCATCAAAATAATCGCTTTACTCAGTTCTTCAATCAATTCCTTTCGTTCTCCTCTCGGAAGAATCATGGAACTCTTTTCCGTAAAGTTCTTTGTGTATCCTCCGGTTTCAATTCCAATCAACGGTTTTCCCATTGCCATGGAATCAAACGCCATCGTTACAGCTCCTTCTTTGTAAGAAGAATTCACTACAACATCTGCATTTCTCATCAGTGCATAATATTCCTCCATGGAAACCTGACCGTGCATATCAATGACGTCTTCCATTTTTCGGATACGGATTAACGATTTCAATCGGTTTTCGTCCCTGCCTTCGCCGACAATCTCCAATCGAATTTTCGGATTCTTCTGATAGGCCTTGCAAAAGGCTTCAATCAGAACATCGAAATTTCTCCAGGCATCCAGTCGTCCAACTGTGACGTAGCGAATTGTGTCTCGCTCTTCCACAATATTCTCCTGAAGCAACTCTTCATTTACCGCACAGTCAGTGAAAATCTTCGCTTTGTGCCGATGCTGTTGCGGAATTGCCTCAAACATGGAATCGGATTTACAAAGAATCAGATTCGCATTCCTACAACGTTTCTGAAATCCCAAATTGATTGGTAACGTATGAATCACCAGCGTTCGAATCATTTCACGAACTCTGAATTTCACTCCGTAATAGGCGGCAAATCGTCTCGGAATCAAGTCAACACCACCGGTAGGTCCCCAGACGAAAAACTGTTTCATTCCATATCGGCTGGCTTTCCACAACGAATTTCCATACGTCAGGAGATGATATATTTGAATATCATTTTTTTGCATGGTTTCCTTCACGATTCTGTTGGTCAGCATCTGCCATAAAGTGTAATATGTTCTTACCCCACGCAGTCCCTTTTTCCAGAATCTCAAAACCTTCGGCATGTCATAATAAACAAAATGAATATCATACTGTTCATTCTGCCTGTTTAGCCAATTTTCAATATTCAGTTGATTGCTTTTTCTGGTAAGTACCCACAATTCAAACTCTTTTGACATTTGAATTACCCAGTTCCAACCTACGCCGATTTCCGACCCTTTGTTTGGTTCACAGGCATATGCAGATACGAATACCTTTTCTTTGTTCATCTGTTTCTCCAATTAACTGCAATATTTCTTAAATATAATTTCCAATGCTTCTTCTGCCATCTCCTCCGGTGTTCTTTCTGCATTGATAACATAAAATCTTTTCCCACTTTTCGCCAGTTTCCGGTATACCGTCAACTGACGTTCAATTTCTTCTTTTGTTAATTCCTGTTTTCTTTCGAAAATTGTCGTTGCATCTGCATTTAAAACAAACACAATCGGCGGTTTTGGCGTTAACGCCACAAACATTTTTCGAATTGCCATCGGCAACCCGATTTTACTTCGCAACGGATCTACAATGAAATCATAACTGTATCGGTCAAACACCGAATATCGGTCACAACGAACATCATTGCGTACGCATTTCTGCCATCCGATAATGTAATCCATCATATAGTATCCCATTCGGACAAAGGAACTGATCGGATTGGCGGGTTTACTGCGGTGCGGATTTGTAAAATCCTTATCCTGTTCCATCACGCCTGCCTTTTCTCCAACGGCTCCCAGGTTCGGAAGCACCGTCGGTCTGAAATGGTAAACATGGAACTTCCCGTCTTCCGGATCACTGACATAATACCGGTTCAGTTGTTCAATCAATTCGTCCAGAAATGTTGTTTTTCCGGTACCGTCCGGTGCCAGTACAGCAAACACTCTTTTGAATTTTCTGTATCTGAAAATCGTTCGGTCTGTTTTCTGCCACAGGAAACGAATCCGTCTCCCCAGGGTTTTAATTCTTGCCTTTCGATGTGCATGGCGCACCAACTTCTTGGAAAACTCCTGATTGCATGCAATAATATTGTCGAAGTCTTTCTTCTGAATGGATTCCACAATTATTTCCGCAAAAGCGGAATCGGTCAGTCGTTCCAGTTCTTCCTGATACTCTTTGGGATACTTCGTATAAATCTCGTAGATTTTCTCCCGGTATTTCTCTTTCAGCTTCGGCTTCCGATAACCAAACAGTTTATACACCAAAAGCATCACACCGTCCATCAGTTCTCCAAGAACACAAAATCCTTTGTATTCCGCAACATGTCGGTAAAGTTCATCAAAGGTGTATAACTCATATCCTCTGGACAAATAGCCTCCGATAACATCAATGTGAATCCCCGTTTTATTCTTGAGCCCCATCCCATGGGTACATGTCATCTGGTCAAATACTGCCTCATCGTAATAGTGCAGTCCGTTTTTTCTGTAAACGGATTTTAAAATGCTGACAGCATCTTTCTTTCGCTTTGGATCCACAATCACATCCACATCTTTTCCAATATTCTGTTCCGGCAGATTTTCATAATTCCGCAGTACAAAATATCGAATATTTCTATTTTTCAATTCATCGGTATAATCTGAAAAAATCTTTCCGCATACCTGATTCCACATAGTCTTACCTCAATCTGTTTCGTAATATTATTTCAAAGTTTTTAATTCGTTCTTTTCCGGCAATCCGGATTCCCAACGTTCTGCATTTTCTTAAAACCGGGCGGACAATCCGAATCCACATGCGATTGGTTCCCCGCTTTTTTTCCCGTTCACTCATCCAGCTGTTGGTACAAAGATGAATAGCCTCGGTACGTTCCGTAATCTGAAATTCCTTCTCCCCGTTCTTTTTCGGGTAGAAATACTCTCTTTCATATACTTCAAAACCGGCAACCTGTTGTCTCGTTCCGTTAAGCACCAGTCCCTCTTCCTTAAACAAATCCGTCAAAATGGAGACATTGGCAATTCTGTTTGGAACTCCTTGTTCGTTCAGAAAAGGATTCTTCTCATAGTAATTCAGCAATTTCCCAATTACCGGATTTCCTTTTTCACATCCGATAATCGCTGTTCCCACAAAGGTTTTGCGCTCAAAGCCCACAAAATTATTTGCGGTATTTGAAAGGGGCTTTAACATTTTCACATCTGCATCCAGGTAAATCCCGCCATGCTCGTATAATACTTTTGCCCTGACATAGTCACTAAGAAAAGCGTATTCTTTTTGTTCAAAGGCTTGTCTCGCATAGGTGCATTGTTCCAGGTCCACATTGTTTTCATTCCACAACCGGATTTCATAATCACTGAAACAGTTCTTCCAGCTTGCAATGCACTCCTGCTCGGTTTCGGACAATGCTCCGCCAAACCAGCAATAATGAATAATCTTTGGCAACGCCATCCTTATTCCTCCACATACATTGTTTCGATTTCCTCAGAGAAATTCAAAACTTTTGATAAATCCATCTCTTCCACAATTCTTCGGTTATATTCTTTCAGCAATTCCGGATGTTCCGAAACATACAAAATTGCCTGCTTAATATCCTCCTTGGTCGGCTTAATTACCATTCCAAAGTAACTGTCTTTCAACAAATCTTTACATCCAACCCGGTTGCTGATTAACACCGGTGTTCCAAAACACAATGCTTCCAATACGGTGAACCCGAAAGTTTCATACCAGATACTCGGTGCCACCAACAAGTCGGATTTATCAAAAATATCTTCCAACTCACTGTATTGAAAACTCTTATGCATTGAAATGTACTCTGCTTTTTTCACTGCATTTCCGTAAATATGTAACCGGAAATTTCGATTTCCTTCTTCCCACAATTCATCCAGCGCTTCCCGCAATATTCCATATCCTTTAAACGGCTTTGGCGGTGCCAGATATACAATTTCCAATTTTCCGGAAAACTCTTTCCGTTTTCTGGCGTCTATAATATTTCGGTGGGAAATATTAACAACCCGTCCCCGGACACTGTCCGGAATAAATTGGCGATAAACCATTTCTGTTACCGAACTGTTAAACTGGATTTCATCCATCAGTTCCAGCATTCCTAAATAGTAATGTCGCAATTCCAGATAATCTTCCCGATCATTAATGGTCTCTTCTGTTCTTTCCATCGGAATCTCTTCTGTATCTTCCTCCAGGAAAAACTGATTTCTGTGACGTTTTCTTAACAACCGTACCATTGCACTGTCCTTCAATCCTCTGTAAAGACCGGATTGCAGCAATCTGATTTTCCATAAAGGCAATGCTCCTTCATTGCAGTTTCTGCAATACTCACAGTCTCCCTTGCACACATCCCCTTTACGGAACAACGTTACTTTCGGGCAAATTCCAAAGTAATCATGGCTGGTAAAAATAATCCGGATTCCTTTTTCTTTTGCCACTTCCAAAAATTCTCTATAAAGTCCCATCAAGGTGTGAACATGAATGACATCCGGCTGAATTTCCTCTAATATCTTCTCAAACGCTTCCGGATTTTTGCACTCTTTGGTATATGCATCAAAGTCCAAAATCCCCTCATCCAACGGTACCGGAAGAGGATTTTTCATCTTCAAACTCTCAATTTTTCCAACTCCTTTGACGTTTTTTACACCCTTTTTAAAACGCACAAAATGACCGGAGAGTTTTATCTCTCCCGGCCACATCATTACAGTCTCATGTCCCTTTTCTTTCTGGGCACGAATCAGATCCATACAATATTTAGTTAGTCCACCACTTCTGTATGGCGGAAATCCTAATGAATAGTGTAATATTTTCAACGTCTTACCTCACCTTATCGAAATATTTCTTCGTATCTGTCTCTGATATATTCCCAACTATAGTAGGAATCAATGCGCTCTTTTGCCTTTTGGCTCATTTCGTTAATTTCATCCTGATTCATGGCATCAGCCTGTTCCAACAATCCTGCAAGATTTCCATCTTCCAGACTCCAGTACAAAGCACCTTCTTCGCCAACCTCACGGTTAAAAATTACGTCGAAAAGCAGATTCAGTTTTGTCTGCCCTAACGCTTCCAAGAGACTTGGGTTTGTCCCCCCTACGGAATGACCATGGAGATATCCATATGCCAGTTCCCTGATTTTCTTTAATAACTGCTGGTCATAAACCGTTCCCACAAATTTAATTCTGGAATCCTGTTCAAAGTTTGTTTCCTTCTTCAGTTCGTCATAGAAAGAAACACCCTCGTACCCTGTGATAATTACCAGATCTTTCTTTGTCTTTGATTTCATAAATTCCCGAATCATTGCTTCGAAATTATTTTCCGGAACAAATCTTCCTACAATCAGGTAATACTGATTCGGAACAATTCCAAATTTTCCAAACCACTCCTGAAGCTGTGGTGCATCCTCTGTCAGTTCTGACGGGCTTGTTTCTGCACCATAGGCAATAAACGTAGTTTTTGGCTGATACTTCTTGTAATCCTCTTTGATGTAGTTCTCAATACCGATGCTGTCACAGACCAAAAGTTCTGCATGCTTTACCATCAGTTTTTCTGAGATTTTCCAATATTTTCTTACCGGTCCGCTCCACTTTGCCCGTTTCCATTCGTGTCCATCCGGGTTTACATAAAGTGTTCCGCCGACTTTTTTGATTTTCTTTTTCAGTCTTCCGATAAATGGTCCGATTCTACATGCCAACACATAAACAATCGGATCTTGAATCTGATGTTCCTGAATATACTTTACACAATAATTGATGGCGTCAATATCATAGAAAATTGCTTTCGCCGGTCCCTTCATTCTTTCACAAATATTAAAACAATGGGCACCGTTATACTCATATTCGGTTTCCTTCTCATCATATTCCTCTTTTGTCTTTAAACAGGCAACATGATATTTGATATTTTCGTCCTTTTTATATTCTGTCAACTTGTCCACAAAAGTTTCAAACCCGCCGTAACGTGTTGGTATTCCTTTGCAGCCAACAATAAATACATGTTTCATTTCAGTTCCTTTGTCTACTGGGAGCCCTTTCTCGCAAGAACAACCCAGATTGTTTTCAATATAATTTTAATGTCTTTTCCGATATCCCAGTTTCTGATGTACTCGCTGTCCAATTTAACGATTTCTTCAAAATCCGTCATATCGCTTCGACCACTGACCTGCCACATTCCGGTAAGTCCCGGTTTAGCCGCCAAACGACTCTTATGGCGAGTCTCATATTTTTCGTATTCGTCAATTGTAGGTGGTCTTGTTCCTACCAGACTCATATCTCCTTTTAAGATACTCCAGAAATTTGGAAATTCATCGATGGAGCTGGCTCTTAAGAAATGTCCTAGCCCTTTCTTGGTTCCATCCGGGCCGCTGCCGATAATACGCGGATCGGCATCCAGTTTGAACATCAGTCCTTCCATCTTGTTCTTTTCCATCAAATCTTTTTTCCGTTCTTCCGCATCCGCATACATTGAACGGAATTTATAGATTTTAAACTGTCTTCCGTTTTTTCCGATTCGTTTCTGCCCAAAGAAAACCGGTCCTTTTGGATCTGCAATCTTAATGGCGGTTCCCACGAACGGAAGTAAAATCAACGTGATAATACATCCTACGATTCCCGCACTGATATCAATCAGTCGTTTAATCATTAACTGCAGCAATGATACCGTGTTATGACTTACCACAATGGTATTTACAGAATTGATATTGGAGAAAGAAATCTTCTCCATGTCTTTAATAAACACATTGACTTTAATCTGCACCGGAATTCCCATGTTCAAAAATTCCGCCGCCACATCGTCAGCTTCTTTTTCATTTTTGTCCATGTAGATTACAACACTGTCCACAACATTTTTCACAGCGTAATCAAATACATCATTTCCTCTGGCAACGACCGGAATCCCACAGACTTCTTTCATGGTACTTTGTTCCTCTGTCAAAGCGACCCCGATAAAATTGAATCTGCCGTCCGGACCTTCTGTCAATTCCCGAACTGCCTGTTTTGCACTTTCCTCACCAACATAAATCAGCAGGTTGTTCGGTTTTTTCGTTTTTCCCCTTCTGTTAATGAGGTACCATTTCAAAATCACATGTACCATATACATTAAAATCAAGTCAAAGAAGAAAAACGAGATTACAATCACTCGGGAATACTGTTCTCCTGCTTGAACTGCAAAGAAATAAAACAGCACGGATGCACCTAACACAATATTCTGCATCAGCACTTTTGTAAACTCTATAAAATATCCGCGATACAGTATTCGCGAATAATACTCAGACAGTAAAGCAATGCTAATATGCACTACTACCATAAAGACTGCCAATAAACGATATAATCGGTTTTCATACATGTTAACCGGCGCGTTCATTGTCTCCCCCGGAATAAACCGGAAGAAATATGCAAAAAACAGCGACACGTTAATACAGATTAAATCTAAAAAGATAAAATCCAGATGTTTTATCCAACTTTTGTACTTTACATGCATACCTTTGTTCCTCTCACAAATGTGCCTTCCAAAAGGGCACACGAATACCACAATATTTTATCATAAAATCCCATAAAAATAAATTGAAAATTCTTCCTCAAGCACATTGAAATTTACATAAGATTGTTTTATGCTTAACGTAGTAATTGTTTATTTTGCAGAGAAACGGAGACTTTTATGAAACTACGAAACAAATTACTTCAAATCACAAAAAATCGATACGGCTACGACGAGTTGACCCGCTTTCTTTTGGTGGTCATATTCTGCTTCTATTGTCCATCCCTGTTATTTCAATTGCCCCTTTTGAATTTCCTATGTTTGTGTGCTATTTTTTATGTATATTTTCGTATTTTTTCCAGAAATATTTATAAGCGATCTGCCGAAAACAGACGCTATTTAAAGTATCGGAATAATATCAAAAAATCGCTCCTCTTTTTCCAAAAGAGAAGGAGTCAAAGCAAGTATTATTGCTTTTTCAAATGTCCAAAATGCAAACAGAAAATTCGCATTCCCCGCGGGCATGGCAAAGTGGAAATCAAATGTCCAAAATGTAATCACAAATTTATACAAAAAACATAAAAAGGGCACCTTTCGGTGCCCTTCATTATTCCGTTCCTGTTTCGTCCAGCAAAACCTGATTATTGGTCAAATCCTCTTCCGTGAAAATGTGTCCTTCCAACCGGATACTTTCCCAGGCTTTTGTTGCTGTGACTTCATTCTGTTCTTTCCACTCTTTATAGATTTCGTCTGCCTTTTTATTTGCTGTGGTTTCCTTGCCTTCTTCTGCGCTCATGGCTTCCAGCACTTCCTCCACTTTTCTGGCAATCATATCTTTTTTAAACAGTTCCTTTAAACGCTTTTTTTCAATATTGATTTTGTCCTTCAGCACCTCATTGCTGTCGGAAAAGTATGCATTTACCATTTTGTTCAGCGTAATCTCTTCCACATCTGTCAGACTGACATTATACTGCTGCGCCAATGCGTAAAAACATTCTCTCTTACAGATTTCATCCAAAACCTGTCCCTTTACAACCGTTTCCCAAGTAGAACCTTTAGTCATTTCCGAATTCCAGTCAATGTTCTCATTTTGGGTCAGATAATAGGTTTCGTACGTCGCCTGCGCTGTAAACACATAGTACTTTGCTTCATCCATAAAAACATCTGTATTTCCTGCATGAACCGCAACATTTTCATGATCCGGAACATATTTTGTTGTTTTATTTTCAGCGGAACTGTCACCACCACATGCCACCAGACAGGTGCCAAGCAGGCAAATCATCCACACAATCCATACTTTTCTACTCATTTTTTGCCAGTTTTCCTTCCTAAATTTCTTCCAACAAAGTGGATAAATCATCAATCAGTTTTTCCGCTAATTCCAACACATTCTTGTCGGTTTTACCCGGTTCATACTGAAAATATGGTTCATCCTGTGGGAAAAATCGAAGTCTTCCTTTGTATTCTCTCACAAGAATCGGAATTCTTTCAACATCAAACTTCGCATCCTGCCACATAGAAACCTTAATCCGGTTTTTATTACCGGAAATTTCCGTCACATAAACCTGATGCGCTTTATTCTTCAACAATACAATCTTCAGCAGATTTTCAACCTGATATGGAATATCTCCGAAACGATCAATCAATTCGTCCTGCATATCCACATATTCTTCATAGGTTTCAATTCCTGCAATACGTTTGTAAACGTCCATCTTCACGGTTTCATTCTTAATATACGCCGGTGGTACAAAGGCATCTACCGTCAAATCTACCTTTGTTTCAAAATCTTCCTTAGGCTTCTGTCCCTTCAAAACACCAATGGCTTCATTCAGCATTTTACAATACAAATCATATCCGACTTCTGCCATATGCCCGCTTTGCGCTGCCCCCAGAAGATTTCCCGTGCCACGGATTTCCAAATCCCTCATTGCAATTTTAACACCGGAGCCCAATTCTGTAAAATCACGAATTGCTCCCAGACGCTTTTCTGCAACTTCCGTCAACATCCGATGTCTGCTGTACATCAGGAATGCATAGGCAGTTCTGTTGGAACGTCCCACACGACCACGCAGCTGATAAAGCTGAGACAGCCCCATTCGCTCTGCGTTGTGAATAATAATAGTATTTGCATTCGGAATATCCAATCCGGTTTCAATAATAGTCGTCGAAACCAGCACATCAATATCTCCGTTAACAAAATCATACATCACATCTTCCAACTGACGCTCGCTCATCTGTCCATGGGCAAAGGCTACGTTGGCTTCCGGCACAATTGCCTGCACCTTCGCTGCCATTTCCGCAATATCCTGAACCCGATTGTACACATAGTAAACCTGTCCGCCTCGGGCAAGTTCTCTGTTAATAGCATCTCTGGTAATCTCTTCGTTGTATTCCATTACAAAAGTCTGAATCGGCATACGTTCCTGTGGTGCCTCTTCCATAACACACATATCGCGAATTCCAATCAGGCTCATATGAAGCGTTCTCGGAATCGGTGTGGCCGTCAAAGTCATAACATCCACATCATGCTTCAATTCCTTGATTTTTTCTTTATGCTTCACGCCGAAACGCTGTTCTTCATCAATAATCAGCAGTCCCAGATCCTTATACTTCACATCCTGACTTAACAGTCTGTGCGTTCCGATGACAACATCCACGTATCCTTTTTTTAAATCTTTAATCGTCTGAGTAATATTTCCCTTTGTACGGAATCTGGAAAGCATTTCCACCCGCACCGGAAAGTCTTTGAAACGCTGTTTAAAAGTTTTGTAATGCTGCTGTGCCAAAACCGTCGTCGGAACAAGGTAAGCCACCTGTTTATTGTCCTGCACCGCCTTAAAGGCTGCACGAATTGCCACTTCGGTTTTTCCAAAACCTACATCCCCACAAATCAGGCGATCCATAATCTTCGTGCTTTCCATATCCTTCTTCACTTCAGCAATGGCACTTAACTGATCCTCTGTTTCCTCATAAGGGAACATTTCCTCAAATTCCTTCTGCCACTCACTATCAGGACTATAGGCATAACCACTGCTATTTTCCCTGATTGCATACAGTTCCACCAAATCTCTGGCAATATCTTCCACCGCCTTTTTCACGCGGCTCTTTGTCTTTTTCCATTCCTGTCCACCCAGCTTATTCAGTTTCGGTGGTTTTGCCTCACTGTTGGCATACTTCTGAATCACATCCAACTGAGTTGCCAGGACATACAAATGACTACCGCCGGCATACTCAATTTTCATATAATCCTTCATCACATGGTCTACTTCAATTTTTTCAATTCCCTGGTAAACCCCTAATCCATGATTCTCGTGAACAATATAATCACCAACACTTAAATCTTCAAAACCGGTAATCACTTCTCCGGAATAATTGTGTTTTCTTCGTTTCTTTTTCTTTCTCTGTCCAAAAATATCACTGTCTGAAATGGCAACGAAGCGGATTTCCGGATACATAAATCCTTTTCGCAACTGCCCTTTCACAATCATTACTTCTCCGGCACAAACTTCCCGTTCTTTGTTCTCTTCAAAAAAAGCACTGATTTCAAAATCTCGCAAATCTTCCGCCAAACGCTTACCTCTGGTCGTGGAAGAAGTAACGAGAAGCACCGCGTATTTTTGCTTTTTATATTTCTTCAGGTCGGAAACCAAAATCTCAAACTTACTGTTATAAGGGCTGACATTTCTGGATTCCACCTCCACATATTCGTCTACGGTAAAATAATCCACCTTCTGAGAGATTGCTGTGAACATGACCTTTTCTCTCTCATTAATTGCAGACAGAATCATTTCCTTTGGCCACATAACCTCCGTTTGTCCCGGCAAGACGTAACCTTTTTCCAAACGGTGTGCCATACTTTCCGAAAATTCCACAGAAACACTGTTCAGTTGTTCCAACACACGCTTCGGCTCATCAATAAAGAATACCGCATCCTTCAAATAATCCAACAAACTTACGGTATTCGGGCAAAAGAAGTTTACATAACTATCCACGGAAACCGACGCCGGATTAATATCCATCGCTGTTAAAAACTCCTGAACCGTTACTTCCAGACGATGCGCTTCTTCCGTCTTCATATCTTTTCGAAGCACCTCTACCTGCTTCTTTAATTCCTTTTTGATTTTCTCAATTCCGTCCTGAATCTGTTCCCTTGTCAGTGCATATTCTCCCGCAGGGTAAATTCGTACCTGCTCCAGATTTTCAATGGAACGCTGTGTCTCCACTTCAAAACTTCGAATCAAATCCACTTCATCATCCCAGAAATCAATTCGGTACGGCACTTCATCCGTCAGGGTATAAATATCAATAATACTTCCTCTGACTGCAAACTGTCCCGGTCCGTCCACCTGTTCCACGGAATCGTAACCCATTTTCACCAGTTTTGTTTTCAGTGCATCCATCTGGACAATGCTGCCCTCAGATATTTCCACGAAATTGTCCCGTACTTCTTCAAAAGGAAGAATTTTATCCATAAAGGCATCCGCTGTCAAAATCACGGTAAAATCTTCCTGCTGCATCAGCATCTGTAAAAATTCCAGACGCTGCTGTGTAATCAGTTTTCCATGAACATCCGCGCTGAAGAAAATGAAATCTTTCGCCGGATACACTACCACATTATCACTAAATCCTCTTAAATCTTCATACAATTCCGCAGCTTTTATGGCACTAAAAGTAACGATGACTTTTTGTTTACAGCCATCGCCCAATCCACTGATAAAATGTGCCAATCCGGAATCACTGCATCCCGTCACCTGACAGGATTTCCCTTTTCGAATCGACTCTTTCACCTGCACAAATTCATTTAAATTTGAAAGAGGATAATCAAAGTAATTCATTTCTTTTCCCCTATATTACAATCCTAATTATACTTATTCATGGCAGTTTCAATACTGTCTGTCACCATCACCTTTACAGCACCTGCTGCATCAATAATGGCATCATCCACCAAAACACGTTCTTCCTTGCCAAATTTACCCAGAACATGTTTTACCAAATTTCCTCCATGGGCACCAACACCCACTTTAACACGCTTGAAATTCTGCGTTCCCGCATGAGCAATGATACTCTTCAATCCATTATGTCCGCCGGCACTTCCTTTGGCGCGAATGCGGATTTTTCCTGTCGGTAAATCAATATCATCGGATATAACGATCAAATCCTTTTCCGGATCCAACTTATAAAAATCAATCACAGCCCGCACAGACTCTCCGCTTAGATTCATATAAGTCTGTGGTTTTACCAGCAAAACCTTTTCCGTTCCGATGGAACTCAGTCCGCAAAGTGCCTTATGGCGTCTGGTCGTCACGGAAATGCCCATCTGCTGAGCCAATTCATCAATTACATCAAAACCAACATTATGTCTTGTCTTCTCATATTTTTTATCGGGATTTCCCAATCCTATAATCGCATACATTTTTTCACCACTCCGTTCTTCTGTAATGGTATTTTTTCATTACCTCTAGTATATGTAAATCAAGCAGTAAATTCAAGGCTGATTGTTGGATTATCGCCAACCATTCTCCTCTTTCAATAAGGTTTGTAAGCAACATAAAAACAGGGCCAAGACAAAACACCTTTGCCTAAGCCCTGTTTCCATATTATTTTCTCTTCAAAATCTTAAAGAGTTTCTTCTTTACTTTTTTCACAGCTTTAATCTTCACTGTTTTCTTTACTTTTTTGTTCAGAGCATTTTTCGCAAATTTCTTTAACTTCTTGCCCTTCACAATCAACTTCTTTAATTTCTTGCTGTCTTTAAACGCTTTTGCCTGAACATTTGTAACATTCTTTCCAATCGTTACCTTTTTCAGGTTCTTGCATTTCTTGAAGGATTTCTTTCCAACTGTTTTTACCTTGAATTGGTATCCCTGATACTTTACAGTTGCCTTTACAGTGGCCTTTTTCAGGTTCTTGCGATATTTTTTCACCACTCCTGTTAATACAACATTGCCCTTCTTTCCTTTTACGGAAGAAATCTTATATGTAAATATACCATCCGTAATCTTCTGACCTTTTTTCAGTGCTGATACTGTTTTGTCATTCTTCTTTAGTTCTGTTTTCGGATTTCCCTGAGGTTCATTTATTGGTTCTCCCTGAGGCTCGCTCTGTGAACTTTCTTTTTCGCCTTCTTCCAGTTTCTTGTCGAAATCCGCGTCAGTCATTTCCCAAACAGGCTTTTCATCATCCTTGGAAATCTCTTCTTTCTTAATATTCTTTTCGGCTTTCGAGTCATTCGTCGGTGTTGTTCCGTTTGACTGCTGGATTGTTGTTCCATGAGGATCTGTATAAGCATCCGGAAGATAAATTGCCACACCATTGGTATAAGACAACATACTCTGAACAGCAAATCCACCACCGGTTCCTTTACCCTGACGAATTCCCGGTGCTGCATCATTGGTCATATGGTTCATTCCAACTCCCGGTGCACCATCTCCGGAAATTTCTACGGTACAAAGGTTTTCAATCAGCACGCCTTCTGTATCCGGCACTTCAATACCATTATCCAGATAAATGCTTGCTCCGTTGGTGTAGATAAATACGTCGTAAATACCCATACCGACTGCATAATGCTTCTTTACATTATTCGCTACTTTATACGCAGCATATCCCTTTTTCGTTCCATCATGGCTCATCCATTCTGCCTGATTCTGAGGATCATAACACTTTTCGTTCTGGAAGAAATAAGTAGAACCTTCTTCTCCTCGCCATAAAATGTCATATTCCTGGAAGTGTTCACAGAACAATCCGTATGCAGTTACACGGTCTCCGTTTACAACCAATCCGTTCTTTGAAGTGTTTGCGTACCAGCCGGTATTATCACCGTGGTCCGCTCTCCAAATCCAGGTATGATCAATAATTACATCATTGCTGTTAATTACCTGACAGCTTTCTACTCTTCCTAAGTGCCCTGCACCACCTACACGGTAGATTACATCATGAAGTACTGTCGGATTATCGGAATGGTCTTTGTTGCAACCTTCTTCTCCTGCCTGAAGCAATGTCTGTGACTTGTTTCCTGCATCTAAAATCAATCCGGCAACTTCAACGCCGCCTACATCCGCAATCTTAATTGCCGAATCACTGTTTGTCGGCTGAATGGTTGCCATACCGATTCCCAAAAGAATCGTATTAGCCTTATTGATTTCAATTGGTTTTTCAACATAATAAATTCCCGGTGTGAAAAGAATATTCTTTCCGGCTTTAATCTGTTTGTTAATAGTTGCCGCGTTATCCTTTTCCGGTTTTGCAATGTAAAAATATTTCTCTACGCTAACGGATGTACCGGTTCCCAAACCGCTTTCCCAACTGATTCCTTTGGAATTGTACTTTATGCCCGGTACAAATACTTTGTATTCATCCGCATCTTCATCAAAATAGAGGAATGGTTTTTCTCTTGTTTTCTTTGTTTCATTGATAACTGTGGTACGGCCGCGCTTTGCCCAGTTTGAGTAACCCTGTCCGCTCTTTAAGTCTGTTACTTCCGACAGGTTTGCGCCGTTGTCTTCCACATTATAATTCTCACCGCTGACAATTCCGGTACTTCCCTGAATCACATTATTCCAGTTTACCCCATGGGCTCCTGCCTTAAAATCACAGTTTCTATAATAATACTGCTGCTGTGTGTAAGAACCGGCCAGCTGTTGAAAACGGCTGTCTGCAAAGTAACCGCCACTGGCATAGCCTTCCCAGCCCCACTGGAAAAATGCACGACGCTCTATGTTCATTCTTCTGGCCGGTGCTGCCTGAGAGGCTGCCCATTTAAACCAGAAATAGAAATCCTCATTCTTATCGACATCTTTAATGGTTGCATTTTCGATTCCAACCCAGAAGTTACATGTAACATTGTCTCCGGACAATGCTGCCGGGGTATGAACATTGTTTAATTCTACATCTTTCGGACTCTTTCCTAATCCCAAAAGCTGTGTATAATAACCCATATTCAAAACCTGAGTATCCGTATAGTCACCCTGTTTGAAAAGGTATGCATAACGGTCCTTTCCAAACTGGTTGTAATGCTGTTTACTGAAAATATCACCTACAATTTTGTTTATATCTTCTGCATGGTCTTCATCATTGAAAATATATGTATTCTTTCCAAACATTGTAGATTCCAACGAAACCGCTTCCGAATCTTTACTTTCGCTTCCGTTGTTCACAGACACTACTTTGAAGTAATTGTTGTACTTAGAGTTTCCGTCAACAGTCGTTGTATAAGAGGTTTCTGTTGTGGTTCCAATGGTCTGAAAATCTCCGTATTTTCCTTTGCTACGCAAAATCTTATAGCTCTTTGCGTTCTTTCCTTTATTCCATGAAACCTTCAAACCGCCATCTGCTTTTTCTACCTGAATATTGCTGACAGTTACCGGTTTCAAATCATTGTTGGTTGTTGTGTATACAATCTTACTGTCCGCATAAGGTCCACCCACGTTGTTAGTGATTGTTCGAACCTTAAAGTAATACTTTGTATTCACCCCTAATCCGTCTACTTCAAACGAAGTTTTAGCGGTCTGTCCTGCAGAAGTGTAGGTTCCGTTTTCCGAAGTGGAATAAAGCACTTCATATCCGCTATATAAACACTGGCTGACACCGGTCCACTGAAGGGATACCGTATCACCACTTGTTTCTGTTACTGTAATATTCTTTGCGGTCTTTGGCTTGGTATCTGTATACAATATAAATTTTTCATTTGACGATACTTCTTCTCCCGCACCGATACTAATCAGTTTTAACACTCCGTCACTGGTGGTCAGATATTTTTCAACTGCTTCGCTTTTAAAAGCAATCGTACCATCACCCTGAGGTTCCATTCGGACTGATTCCCATCCGCTAGGTTCCGCATGGTTGATAATCTGGTATACATTTTCTTCATCTGCTTTCCAGTTTGCATTATTTGCCGGATTAGTAAAATTCACGATTTCTCTTTCATGATGCTCACCGTATCTGACGGTAAACAATCCGTTTTGTGGTACATTTTCCGTGCTGAATCCGTCTGTCTTCGGCTGGTACTTTTCGCTACAGCTAATCGGATTTTTTTCAATCCCATCCAATGTAACAATAGTCTTTGTTCCGGATTGAACAAAATAAACCTGCCCGTTGACGGTAGTCTCGACCGGATCATCTTCCGCAGAAGAATTTCCTTCCGAAGCAGCATAAATCGGACCTGTTCCGGAGAAGCCGGAAACAGCTAATGCTGCTGCTAAAAATAATGCCCCAAAACTTTTCATACTTTTTCTCATTATAAGCCTCCTGTTTTTCTCTTTTTTACCTGTCTGTTCCATACTACTTTTCAAAAATGTTTTCAGCAATACTTCCCGTTTTTTTCGCTTTTTTCACTAATTTTCCTAGAGTTTTCCCAAATCTACCCCTCTTTTTTTCATATTTTCCACAAAAAAAAAGAGAACCGAATGCACGGTTCTCTTTTCTTTGAAAAACGTTTTTACAGCGATTGTCACTGTATCTGAAGCATTTTCTTATGCTTCATCCGGCTCTAACAAAGCTTTTTCATAGGCGTCCAAAACAATCTGCTGAATTGAGCTACGTGTTTCAGAGTTGATTGGATGAGCGATATCTCTGTATTCGCCATCTGCAGCCTTTCTGCTAGGCATTGCAATAAACAATCCTTTTTCGCCTTCTACTACCTTGATATCATGAACTACGAATTCTCCATCAATTGTAATAGATACTACAGCCTTCATCTTGCCTTCTTTGGTCATCTTTCTTACTCTTACGTCTGTTATATTCATATGCCGCTCCTTTTCTATTATAGACTATATCTAAAATTTCTCTCGTTGATTATTTCCACGTTTCCGTCAGCATTTCCTAACTTCTCATTTGGATTGATTGTGCTGTGACTTTCTATAATACAGTTTTCAATCACCGCTCCGTCCCCTATGTAAACATCATTCATAATAATAGAATTCTTTACAACACAATTGTTTCCGATATAAGCCTGTTTGAAAATAACGGATCCCTGTACTTCACCATTAATGATACATCCACTGGATATCAGACTGTTGCTGACATTAGAGCCCGGGTTATATTTTGCCGGTGGCAAATCTTCCACCTTAGAATATACATCCGGATATTGCTTAAAGAAGAAATCACGAACATCTTTCTTCAAAAAGTCCATATTTGCGTCGAAGTAATTCTGAACGCTTGCGATATTCTTCCAATAAGAATCAAGATTGTAAGCAAATATTCTCTTTGCGTCTTTATTTCTGATAATAATGTCTGTAACTAAATCATACTGATCTGCTGCAGAACATTCTTCCACTAACTGAATCAATAATCTTCTTCGAATTACATAAATTCCTGTGGAAATAAATGTATTCTTACTGTCTATTGGTTTTTCAATGAAGTCCGTAACTCTTCCGGATTCATCTGTTGAGATAACACCATATGCGGAAACATCAGTACCTTCCGGCATCTGCTTTCCAACAATGGTAATGTCCGCTCCGGTTTCAACATGCTTCTCAAGGACTTTGTTATAATCCATTTTATAAATCGCGTCACCTGAGGCAATGATTACATATGGTTCATGGCTCTTCTTTAAGAACGCGATATTCTGTGCAATCGCATCTGCGGTTCCACGATACCAGAAGCCATTATCTGATGTAATCGATGGAGTGAATACATAAAGTCCACCCTGTTTTCTACCAAAGTCCCACCATTTTGATGAACTTAAATGTTCATTTAACGAAAGAGCATTATACTGTGTCAGTACTGCTACCTTCTGAATATGTGAGTTTGTCATGTTACTAAGTGCAAAATCAATCGCTCTGTAGCTTCCTGCCAATGGCATCGCTCCAACAGCTCTCTTCTTTGAAAGATCCTGCATCTTACTGTTATTTCCACCTGCTAAAATAATTCCAACTGCCCTCATTAAATCTCACCTGCCTTAACTATATAGCCTCCTGATGGGAGTTTTCCGTCAGGGTAATCTGATATTTCTGTCTTTCCTGAAATGGCTACGTTTTGTCCAATCGTAACTCCGTCCGGTATAGTGGAGTTTTCACCGATTACGGCAAGCTCGCAGTTGTAAACTTTCTCACTCAACTGACTTTCTGCATAATCTCCTACGCCAATCGTTACGTTTTCTCCTACCTCTACATTTTCAGCAATGATAGAATTAAAAATCTTTGTTCCCTTTTTAATCTTACAACCCTGCATAATAATGGAATCATGAACTTCCGCTCCTTCTTCCACTTCAACGTTTGCACTGATTACAGAGTTATAGACCCCTCCGCAGATATCACATCCTTCGCCGACAATACTGCGCTCGACTTTAGACTCTGCTGAAAGGTACTGTGGTGGCAATGCATCATTCTTTGTATAGATTTTCCAGAACTCTTCATAAAGGTTAAACTCAGGAACGATATCAATCAATTCCATATTTGCTTCCCAATATGATTTCAGTGTTCCTACATCTTTCCAGTATCCTGTGTACTCATATGCAAAAATTCTCTTTCCGTTCTGATGTACATATGGAATCACATGCATACCGAAATCACAATTTGGCTGATCCTTCAGTTTGATTAACGCATCTCTGAGTACCGGCCAACTAAAGATGTAAATACCCATGGAAGCCAGATTACTCTTAGGTTTTTCAGGTTTTTCCTGGAATTCCTTAATCTGATGATTTTCATCTGCAACTACTACACCAAAACGTCCTGCCTCTTCCCAAGGTACCGGCATAGCCGCAATGGTTACATCTGAATTATTTGCTTTATGGTAATCCAACATTACCTCATAATCCATCTTATAGATATGATCCCCTGATAAAATGAGAACATAATCAGGATTATAGGACTCCATATACTCTAAATTCTGATAAATAGCATTTGCTGTTCCTGTGTACCACTCCGTATTTTTACTCTTTTCATATGGAGGAAGTACTGTAACACCTCCGATGTTTCGATCCAAGTCCCATGGGATACCAATACCAATATGAGCATTCAATCGCAGTGGCTGATACTGTGTTAACACACCTACCGTATCAATTCCTGAATTAATACAGTTGCTTAATGGGAAGTCGATAATTTTATACTTTCCACCAAAAGCAACTGCCGGTTTCGCGACTTTCGCTGTCAATACACCCAGACGGCTTCCTTGTCCACCTGCAAGCAGCATCGCAATCATCTCTTTTTTAATCATGTCTATCACCTCGTTGCATAAATTTTAAGTCCGGACATTTCTTGCTATACCCGTCCGTGTGGTATTTGTACATTTGATTATATCATCAAACCCCTTTTATTAAAAGGGTTTTTAAAGATTTTGTTATCGATTTTATCCGTTTTTTTTGTCAATTTTCGAGTTTTGTTGTGCATTTTATACAATTACTTTTCTTATTTTTGTATCTCCTTGTTTTACGGTTTGATTTTTTCACAAATAATTGTATACTTATAAATGCGTAAATTTATTTTCCTATTAAAAAGGAATTTTACAACGGGAAAATTTTATGCACTTTAACGATTTGTGCTATGAAATAGCGGAATGGAGTTTTTATGTATCAGTTAGATTTTGATGTTCCGGCAAAGCTGCATTTTACCGGAATCGGTGGTGTTAGTATGAGTGGGTTGGCTGAAATTATGCTTACCCGTGGATTTGCAGTAAATGGTTCTGATTCCAAGGAATCAAAATTCACAAAACATTTGGAAAAATTAGGAGCACACGTTTTTTACGGACAGAAAGCTTCCAATGTAGAAGACGATGTTGTGGCTTTAATATATACTGCTGCAGTAAAGGAGGACAATCCTGAACTGGTAGCTGCAAAAGAAAAGAATATTCCGTTACTGACCCGTGCGGAATTTCTCGGACAGATTATGAAAAATTACAAGACCTCTATCGGTGTATCCGGTACTCACGGAAAGACAACGACAACTTCCATGATTTCACAGATCTTATTGGAAGCAGAAACTGATCCTACGATTTTAGTCGGTGGTATTATGCCGGCAATTCACGGAAACACCCGCGTTGGTCATTCCGACCACATTATCACAGAGTCTTGTGAATATACAAACAGCTTTTTATCCTTCCCGCCGAAGGTAGGAATTATTCTAAATGTTGCTGCGGATCATTTGGACTTCTTCAAAGACCTGGATGATATCCGTCACAGTTTCAAACAGTACGCTTCCCTGATTCCGGAAGATGGTGCATTGATTATTAACAGTGACATTGATGATGTGGAATATTTTACAAAGGATTTGAAATGCAAAGTGATTACAGTAGGTTCCGATCCTGCAAAGAGTGATTACAGCGCAGCCAATATAACCTTTGATGAATTTGCCCGTGGTTCCTATGACTTAGTGGTAAATGGCGAAACAAAAGCGCATATTACTTTAGGAGTAACCGGTACACACAACATTTACAATTCCCTGGCAGCAATTGCTACTGCTCATGAACTGGGATTGAAAGATGAAGATATTTTAAAAGGCCTTCAGAGTTATGGCGGAACCGACCGTCGTTTCCAATATAAAGGAACTTTTAACGGAGTAACCGTTGTGGATGACTATGCACATCACCCGGATGAAGTTCGTGCCACTTTGAAAACCGCGAAACACTATCCACACAATAAACTGTGGCTTGTATTCCAGCCACATACCTATACCCGTACCAAAGCATTGCTTCATGAATTTGCCAAAGAGCTTTCTGAAGCAGATGCAGTCATTTTATCTGACATTTATGCAGCCAGAGAAAAGAATACCATCGGTATTTCTTCTTTGGATTTGTTGAAGGAAATTGAAAAAACCGGTAAGGAAGCATACTATTTCCCTTCCTTTGAAGAAATTGAACAATTTTTATTAAAAAAATGTTCAGAAAATGATTTGTTAATAACTATGGGCGCCGGAGATGTAGTAAATATCGCGGATGACCTGGTTGAAAAATAATCTATTAACATTTCCACAAATTTTTGCTAATTTTTATTAACAAAGATTTGTGGTTTTTTGTTTACATAACATCCTTTTCAGGCAACCTGTCCTACCCCTTTGGCAATGGGAAAAACGACAGTTTTCGACAATTTATTTTAAATTGTTATCATCATTATTAACATTATTAACATCCGTTTGAAACCCTTTAATTATGGGACTTTCAGGCAATTTGTGACGTTGCTTTTTCCGTTTTTTTTGCTATACTCTTTTAAGGAAAGACAAGATTAACGAATAGAGAGTATTGTAAGATGTGTAAATTAGTTTTAGACAGAGGAGCCTTTTCAGACTTCACATCTGTTTCAAATATTTTTATAGATGAATATATGCCGAACGCAAATGGAGAATTTGTCAAAATTTACCTTCATTTATTACGCTTAGTAAACAGTGCCACTGCAATCCCTGCAGACTTTTCTACAGAACATATTGCAGATCAGTTCCAGCTGTTGGATTCTGATGTTATTCGTGCTCTGAATTACTGGTCAGATAGAGGACTTCTTTCTTTATCTTTTAATCGTAAGAATGAAATCTCCGGTATTAAATTCGAACCGATTTCCAGAAAGGAATTGGTTGTGAATACTCCGGTTTTGGCAAAAGCTTCCGGTGAAAGTTTTTCTGCTCCGGTTCCGGAACCATCCGGTATCA
The DNA here is from genome assembly GCA_016292095.1 of Eubacterium sp. Lineage (GTDB taxonomy): Bacteria > Bacillota > Clostridia > Lachnospirales > Lachnospiraceae > Eubacterium_G. The sequence goes on from JAEFAB010000039.1 coordinate 28,518, forward strand.
TTATTCCGGCAAAGAAGAAGTACACCGCTGCGGAAATTCGTCAGTTTTCCGAAGATGAAAGTCTTCAGCATCTGACATTTTTGGCACAGACCTATTTGGGAAAGACATTAAATTCTTCTGACATTAACAGTATTATCTATATGTTAAAAGGATTGGAGTTTGATGTAGACTTTATTGAATACATCATGGAAACATGTATTTCTTTAGGTCAGAAAACACTGCGCAGCATTGAAAAACAGGCTGTTGAATATGCCCGTCGTGGAATCAACAATGCCGCAGACGCTAAAAATGACGAAATGCTTCGCCGTGCTATTTTCAAAAGTATCTATAAGATATTCGGACTGGATGCCAAGGCTCCGGTAAAAAAAGAAATCTCATATGTTTCTAAATGGACTACCGAATATGGTTTTTCCGATGAAATCATTTTAGAGGCTTGTAACCGCACCATGGAACATATCCACACAGGAAGTTTTCCATATACGGATACTACGTTAACAAACTGGTACAATCATAAAGCGTTTTCAATGGAAGCCATTGAAGCGTTGGACAAGTCTCATTCCGAAGGTTTTCAGAAGACTGTAAAGCCAAAAGTTGCAACTTCTCGCAGCAAACGTCCAAAGTCTTTTGAACAGAGAAAATATGATTACAACGATTTGGAAAAGAAGTTATTGTCCAGCAGAGACAAACGATTAAAGTCCTCAAAAAAGAGTGATGAAACCCTTTAGGAGTATTTATGGCAATTACAAGAGAACAGGCGGACATTATTGCAAACCGTTATAATGGCCGTCGCATTACAAACAAACTGAAGATGGAAGAACGGATTCAAGAGGTTTATGCCCTTATTCCGGAAATGGCCGATTTAGACCGCGAAGTATCCGGTCTGGCACTTCGGGCCACCAAGAATGCTTTGGCTGGCGATTCTTCCTATAAAGACAGTCTGAAAGAAGATATTGCCATAATCTCTGAAAGGAAGAAAGCACTTCTTTTAGCAAATCACTTTCCTGCAGATTATCTGGATGAGATTTTCACCTGTCCGGATTGTCGGGATACAGGTTATGTAAACCAGGCACCTTGCCATTGTCTGAAAGATGAAATTGTCAAGTTGCTCTACTCCCGCTCCGAATTGCAGGAAATACTGAACAGGGAAAACTTCGATTCCTTTGATTATTCCCTTTATTCGGACGATTATATCGACGAAACAACCGGCATTTCCGCTGCCGAAAATATTGAGACAGTTATCGATCATTGTCATTATTTTATAAATCACTTTGACAAAACCTTTGATAATCTGCTATTCTATGGCAGGGCAGGTACAGGAAAGACCTTCCTGATTAACTGTATTGCGAAGGAATTGATTGAAAAATCATACTCCGTAATCTACTTATCTGCTGTGCAATTATTTGATTTAATGGCTGATTACTCTTTCAGAAGAGATAATCATTCCGTTTATTCACAAATCAGCATGGACGAACTGATACATTGCGACCTGCTGATTATCGACGATCTTGGTACGGAGATGACCAACTCCTTTACGGACTCATCCCTGTTTGATTGTCTTAACGAACGTCTTATCCATCAGAAATCGACGGTAATCTCCACGAATCTTTCCTTGCAGGAATTGCAGGATCGATACGAGGAACGTATCTTTTCCCGGGCAGCCGGAAACTATACACCACTGAAGATTTTTGGTGATGATATAAGAATAAAAAAGAATTATACACTTTAAACATTTACAATGGAGGAATTTTCAAATGGTAAACCAAAAGTATGTTGAATCAATCCCAGTAGGACCTTTAGCAATTGTTGCTCTTTCAGGCAGCAAGCAGTTATGTGATACTGTTGATGCTTACATCAGTGACTGGAGAAAGGAACGTCTTGCTTCCAAAGAATCTCCAATCACATATCAGGGTTATGTGAAAGACTCATATCTCTTAAACGTTAGCACTCCTAGATTTGGTACCGGAGAAGCTAAATGTTCTTTGGCAGACTCTGTCAGAGGATGTGACCTTTATATTATTGATGACGTTACAAACTACAGCATTGAATACACTGTATGCGGACATAAGAATCATATGTCTCCTGATGATCACTATGCTGATATCAAGAGAGTCATTGCCGCAGCTGCAGGAAAAGCTCATCGAATCACTGTTATTATGCCTTTCCTTTATGAAAGCAGACAGCACAGACGTACAGCAAGAGAATCTATGGACTGTGCAGTAATGCTTCAGGAATTAGTAAACATGGGCGTAGATAACATTTTAACTTTCGATGCTCACGATCCTAGAGTGAACAATGCAATTCCGGTTAGCGGGTTTGAATCCATCATGCCAACATACCAGTTTATTAAAAACCTTCTTAAAAATGTTGATGACCTTAAAATAGATGCAGATCACTTGATGATGATCAGCCCGGACGAAGGTGCTATGGGCAGAGTTGTTTATTACGCAAACGTTCTTGGCGTGAATATGGGAATGTTCTATAAGAGACGTGACTATACAACAATCGTTGACGGTAGAAACCCTATCGTTGCTCATGAATATCTTGGTGAATCTGTAGAAGGAAAAGACGTAATCATCGTTGATGATATGATTTCTTCCGGTGACAGTATGTTAGACGTTGCTAAGCAGTTAAAGATGCGTAAAGCAAACAGAGTATTTGTTGCTTCTACATTTGGTCTTTTCACAAACGGCTTAGAGAAGTTTGACGAAGCTTATGAACAGGGCTTAATCAGCAAAGTAATGACAACAAACTGTGTATACCAGACTCCTGAATTATTGGAAAGAGAATGGTACATCAATGTTGATGTTGCGAAATACACAGCATTATTCATCGATAAATTGAACCATGACAGTTCTATCAGCGATCTTCTCAATCCATACGAAAAGATCAAAAAGCGTGTTACAAAATACACAGAAAGCCAGAAATAATTATTTCAAAACATAAGAAAACCGGCGTTGGTAAAATCCAATGCCGGTTTTTTATTACAATCGAATAAAATTATAATCCAGTCCTAACTTATCTGCTAAAAGTTTTTCTCTGGTATGGCAGGAGAATAATACAACCTGCTCCATATTTTCAGACATATAACGCAGTGTATTTCCCATACGCTTGTTGTCATACATTGCGAAGGCATCATCCAGTAAAATCGGCTTTTTGTCCTTCTCAAAGATAATATCCGTAGCTGCCAGACGAAGTGACATATAAATCTGTTCTACCGTTCCTTTACTCAATTTATTAGAAGCGATTAGACTGCTCTTTCCTTCAACGGAAATATTCAGACGTTCATCTATAGAAACTTTGTCATATTTTCCGTTTGTAATATGTCCCATGTATTCGGAAGCCTTTTCATTTAACTTTCTTCCGAAGCTGTTTCTGATTTCTGTGGCAATTTCTTCAATTTCTTCCTTTGCCTGTTGCAATGCCTGAATTTCCTGTTTTGCATTCTGAATGTTTTCTTCTCGCTGGCGCAACTCTTCGATTCTCTTTTCGGTCTCAATGTCCCGTTCTTTCTTTTGCTCCAGTACCCATTGAGATTTGGAAATTTCATCCTGAACCTGACGTTTTTCTGTCTGCAGCTTCTTCAAATCATCACTGTAATCATCCAGACCGAATTCTTTTTGTTCCTCAATGCGAATCATATTCTGAACACTTTCCAGGCTTTCTTTTTTTCTTTCAACCTGACGTTCTGTATATACTTCTTCATGTTTTGCTGCTTCTAGGCGTTCCAAAATCTGTCGTAATTCTTTAATGACAAAAAGTTTTTCCTCCTTCTGTTTTCTGTTAACAACAAATTTAAATACAGATAACACCAGAAAGAAAAATGCTGCAGTAAAGCAAATCACCGGCTTAAACCAAACCGATGGAATATACAATCGCTGGTAATTTACAAACAACATTCCCAAACCGATTCCGATACATGCCATCATCATAATGATTAAGGCAATCGGAATATTACTTCGGTTCATTACCTTATCATAAACCTTTTCCATGGTTTGTCTGGAATCTATCCCTCGATTCATTAACTGCGACTGCAATTCTTCTTTATGTTCAATGACTTTCGCCAGGGTAGCTGAATTCTTCTCCAAATCAGCAGTCAGTGAAATTGCTTCCTGATAAAGGTTTTCCTTACGCTCATTCTGTTTTGCCAGTTCTTCCAGACGCTTTGCATCCAAAGCAGAAAGTTCTTTTTCACGAACTTCCACCTGAGCCAGTTCTCCCTGTTTCTGTTCAATTTCCGCTACAATTCCCTGCTGCTCTGCTTCTGATACTTCCAACTGCTCCTGTGCGTTAAAAATGGATTTTCGGATAATATCTTCTTCCGTAATCTTGTACTCGGAAGAAATCTTTTTCTTCTGACTGTCCAAATCCAGAAATGCTTTCTTAATATCGATCTCCATTGACTTTGTAGAGCCGATATTTGCAGCATAATTTTTCAGAATTCCTTCCAGTTCTTTATCCGTACTGCTTCCCAACTGGCTGATGCTGATGGTGTTGTAATAACACTTTTCATCCAGTCCGGAAAACAGCTGTGCAATTTCTTCCTCGGAAAGAATATTTCCTGTATCTTCATTGATAACCTGAAAATTCCGGTGCTCTTTATTGAAATTTCTTTCAATGCGATAATTCACCCCTTCATTTTCGATTCTCATTGTTCCCTGATAGTTTGCCGGATTTTCCCAAGGCTCGTACTTTGTATACAAGTCATTTGCACTTGCTTTTCCCCTCTGTCTTTCGATTCCAAAAAGCATTGCCCTGATAAAAGTATGTAATGTGGTTTTTCCCGCTTCGTTTTCGCCGTAAATAATGTTTAATCCGGGTTTTAAGGAAACAGACTGATGATTAAATTTTCCAAAATTAATCAAATGCATTTCTTTGATAATCATATTCTGTCCTCCATTGCATCTAACAATGCTTTTGTTCCATAGTAAAGTGTTTTCTGTTCCAATGGGCTCAGCGGCTCATGGTCCAGATGTTTTTGAATAAACATTCCGAGAATATTATCTTTATTCTCCTCATATAATTCTTCAAAATCAAAGTCCGGTACTGTTTCGTCCTGAACACTGACAATATTTCCCAGTCCTTCAATATCCGAAGGATAAATTTCAAAGTCCGGATTGCGATAGCCGTCTAAAATAATCATGTACATATTGTCTTCGCCACTTTCTGTGATGGCATCTTTCAGACGATGACGCAATTCCATATTGGTAATCTTCGGATTAACCGTATAAGTCAGTTCCTTATAACTTCTTTTTGCAAATGGAATAAATTCGATATCCAAACGGTCTTTTTCCAAAATACCGCTGATATAACCTCTTTCCCCAATATCTCCGCAATCAATCGGTTCCAAGGAGCCGCAATACGCAATTTTATTCTTTTCATCAATATCCGGAATATGAATGTGCCCCATTGCCACATAATCAAAACCGGACATGGCTATTTTTCTGCGATTAATCGGAATGTGCTTTTCATCCCCTCCATGACCTACCAGAATATTAATCTGTTCCGGCTCATCCACAATAATGTGGTCATAAAGTGGGTCGGTGATTTCATTTTCAAAATAACTGAGTCCGTACACGTAGGCATTCAGCTTTGGTAATGCAATCTTCTGTATATTTTTATCATTGAAGAACAACACATTGTTGCTCCACTGAAAGTCTTTGTAAAAAGATCCCTTCTTAATGGCATCATGATTTCCCGCGCAAAGAACAACGGTCGTATCCGGAATCGTGGAAAACAAATAATCTACTTCCTTCAATTCGCGAAGCAATGGCTGTCTGTGAAACAAATCACCGGAAATAATCAGTAAATCTACCGGGTTGATTTTTATTTCTTTAATGAGCCTTTCGAAAGTATTCCAGATTTCGTCACCTCGTTTTTGTCCCCATTCTCTTTTGCTTTCAGGATTAGCTCCCAGATGAATGTCACCTGTATGAATAAATCTCATAGTTCCTCCTTCGTTTTACCAACTACTCGTAATGTTCCTCAAATACCCAGGTTTTCTGTCCCTTTTCATTGGTTACAAGTCCATAAACTTCTCTTGCCAATTTCTCTGCTTTGCTTTCGCTGGAAAAAATGCCCTGAAGTCTTCCATATCCGTAAACATAACGCTTATTTTTCAAATCATAAGTCATGGATGTTCCTACTTCTACGCCTGTGTCAAAGGATACCGTTGCCGGTTTTAACACATTCAGTTCAACGTTTGCATCCAGATGGTTTGTAAAGGAAATAGCAATTTCCTTCATCTTTATGTCATCCGTCCAATAACTTGGGTATGCCGCTGTAATCTGCTCTTCGGAATTAAACAACAACTGGTCGTCGTCAATGGCTTTCCCTTTTCGCACACGCTTCATATTAATGATGGTTTCCGTAATCTCTACATCTGTAATAAACACTTTTTCCTGATAGTAAGATTTAATCTCATTGTAATGTGGATCTACAATCTTAACCATGTTCATTGGGAAGTATTTATAACCCTTTTGTGTGTCCTCTTCTTTTGCCAGACCATATACCAGATTTTCTCCGGTGTATCCGCAAACTTTGATAACTCTTCCTTCCCCTGCATCAATGGTATTCATCTGACCATTGTTCAAGTCTACAATCGTAATGCTCTTATCGTATTCTTTTCCGTTGGTATTATAAACAAGCATGGAACCATCTTTATTGATAGCAAAACTGTTGTCTTCCAGGCCATCCACCAACACGCCGGTTTCTTTTGTCTGGGTATTTGCATAGTAAATGCTTTTGCCCAGTTTCAAATACACCGTTCCGTCTCCAATATGGAACAGTTCCTGCAGTTCTTTTTCCATAATGGCTGCGGAAACGCCGCAAACCATAAATACCTTTTCTTTTGTTTCCTTTGCCTTCTTATCAAAGTGCATAATGGAAATTCCATTTTTTCCCACATGTTCTTCACTTGGGCTGTATCCGTAAATAATGAAATCCACATCACCTTTATCGGAAACATTCAATACCTTTACCCGTGTCTGATACAATTCCGAAGAGTTGTCTGCATTAAACCGGTAAATCGGTGTAACTTCTTTTGTCGTCAAGTCCATGACATAAACATCACCGTTAATTCCAAAGGCAATTTCATTTTTGTCCGGACTTTCTACATGTTCAATCTTATCTGTATTCTGGATTCCCAAATCAATAAAGCTGTTTCCGATATTATTCTCATCTGCAGTCCAAATCTGATTTACTTCTCTGTCGTAAGCAAGAACATATTGCTTTCCGGCACAGGTCCATACTGTTATGGTTTCTGCAACATTATATTTTTCCTTAACCTTCTGTGCATTCACCGACTGAATTTGGTAATTCATAGTGTAGGTACCGGCTTCTCCGGTCTCCTTAATGCAAAACTCTTTTGCACTGATTGTTGTCTTTCCAATCTTTTTCGGTGTCATAGCGTTCCAGGTAAGCATGGAATAACTGGACTGAATAGTTGTTTCACCAAAAGAATCATTTGGCAAATTCGGATCCGGCTCGATAAAAGCGATTAAACCTTTCGCAGCCTGACTGTTATAAGTCTTGTCACTGAATTCCTTGGCAAATTTCATTTGTGCTGCTACAAAGTCTTCATCTACTACCATAATTCTTGCGTAGTAGTAAATCTTTTCAAATTCCTTTGTTTCCAAAATCAGACAGAAGGAATATTCCTCTCCCATCTGTAAAATGGTACTTACCGGATAATCAAAGGAAATCACACCCTTCTTTGTTTTTGTCTTGCTGATATCACCACTGTCCAACAGTCGCTCATCTTCCAAAGACTTGATTTCGTAAGAAATATGAGTTACTTCATTCTTCTTTGGATTTACACAAAGAGGTACTACCCTTTTGGAGGAAACCGGAATAATGTCATTTCTGTTTGTAGCACTCTGCTGCTCGCTGACATAACCCAACAGTTTTCCAACCTGCTCTTTATTATAATAAGCGGTTACCTGCGGCAACTTTCCCTTGTAGGAAGCAGTTTCCGTCGTGGTCACCGGCTCTTTATGTTCTCTATTATAAACAGTAGCTGCTGCCACTGCGCCAATCACAATGAATAGTATTAATGCAACAATAATAATCTTCTTTTTCATCAACTACACCTTCGCTAAGAAAGGGCAGTGTCTTGAACTGCCCTTATATCCTATGACTTCTTTTTTCTTGCTACAATCTTTGGAAATTCAAACATTACAGCTTCAAACGGACGAAGCGGCATTTCCAAGCGATATGGTAATCCGTCGCATTCACCCTTAATTGCTTTATATTTCACCACTTGCGTGTCTCCGCTTTCTGTGGTGAGGATTCTCTTGTAGGTTCCGGCTTTCGGCACCCCTACAACGTAATCCGGTCTTTCCATCGGTGTGAAGTTACATACAACACCAACAGAGTTTTTGTAATCATGTTCTGTGGTATGACGAATGAAACTGAAAATGCTTCGGTCTCTGTCATCCGCATTAATCCACTGGAATGCACCATAGCCTTTTGTTTCTGTATGAAGTGCCGGATATTTTTTGTATGCATGAAGAAGTTTCTTCACATATTCCTGCATATCCTTGTGCTCCGGTTCCTCTAACAGGTACCAGTCTAAGGCTCTTGCTTCAGACCATTCCTGAAGCTGGGCAAATTCCTGTCCCATAAATAATAACTTTCTTCCCGGATGTCCCATCATAAAAGTATACGCTGTTTTCAGGTTTTTAAACTTGTCTGACGGATATCCCGGCATTTTATTTAACATCGAACACTTCAAATGTACCACCTCATCATGAGACAATACTAAAATGAAGTTTTCGCTAAATGCATAAGTAATACCAAAAGTCATCTGGTTATGTGCACCCTTTTTGAAATAAGGATCCTGCTTGGTATATTCCAGGAAGTCATGCATCCATCCCATATTCCATTTATATGAGAAACCGAGTCCTCCTTCTTCCGGTGCCATAGTAACCTTTGGCCAAGCTGTCGATTCTTCAGCAATAATATATGCTCTTGGATTTCTGTAACGCATAATACTACTTAAATGCTTAAAGAATTCAATTGCTTCCAGATTTTCATTTCCACCATGAATGTTCGGAACCCACTGTCCGTCTTCACGACCATAATCCAGATAGAGCATAGAAGCAACTGCATCTACTCGAAGTCCGTCAATGTGATACTTCTCAACCCAGAACAATGCATTTGCCAACAGGAAGTTACTTACTTCTGTTTTTGCGTAATCAAATACTTTTGTTCCCCAGTCCGGATGTTCTCCTTTTCTGGTATCCGCATATTCATAAAGCGGTGTGCCGTCAAACATGGCAAGTCCATGTGCATCTTTTGGGAAGTGTGCCGGAACCCAATCAAGAATGACTGCAATTCCTGCTTTATGGAACGCATCTACAAGATACATAAATTCCTCCGGCTTGCCGTATCTTGCTGTCGGTGCATAATAACCAACAACCTGATATCCCCAAGAACCGTCAAATGGATGTTCCAAAATCCCCATCAGTTCTACGTGGGTATATCCCATGTCTTTTACATAAGCAACCAGCTCTTTTGCCAATCTCTTGTAGTTATAAAAACCATCTTCATCATCCGGACCCGCAAATTCTTTTTTCCACGACCCCAAATGAACTTCATAGATAGACATTGGTTGCTCATAGTGGTTTTCTTTTGCCTTCTGAGCAATCCATTTGCTATCTTTCCATTTATATTTTTCGATGTTTGCTATACGGGAGGCATTTCCCGGACGCATTTCCGCCCAGTTTCCATATGGATCGGCTTTAAACAATGTGTCACCGGTCTGTGTGGTAATTGCATATTTATAGAGTTCGCCTTCTCCGATTTTCGGAATAAACAATTCCCAAATTCCGGATTCATTGTCCATCTTCATATTGTGGTCAAAGCCAACCCAGCCGTTAAAATCTCCTACAACAGACACATTGACTGCATGGGGAGCCCACACTGCAAAATATGTTCCTTTTACGCCATCAATTTCAGTTACGTGCGCACCCAGCTTATTGTATATTTCATAATGAATGCCTTTTCCGAATAAATAGCAATCGTCTTTTGTTATAAGATATTTATTCTCCATATAGCCTCCTTAAACGTTTAGATTTTAGATTCTGTTATAATTAATCAAGCAACCCTTCAAAATAATTTCTCTTTCATCTTCTGTCATTTCACCAAGCTTTAATGTGAATGGTGTAATCTTCTTGTTTTCGTCAATGGCGAATGCTTCTAATTCTGTCTTTCCTGCTTCAACAGCCTTAGCAACATTTGGTACGAAGATGTAATCATTCAGCTTGAACGGAAGTGCTTCCTCTTCAAAGATGAATGGCAACATACCCCAGTTAATCAAGTTCGAACGATATCTCTTTGTAGCATATTCCTGTGCAATGTTTGCCCATCCGCCTAATACCTTCTGGCAGGATGCAGCCTGTTCTCTGGCTGAACCGTCACCCGGTTTTACAGCGTAAATTGTACTACCGATACCAATTGTTTCTTTGCAGATTGGGTACTGTGGCAACTCGCTCTTAATGAGACTTGTCATTTCCTTGATTTCCGGTAAAACTTCTCCCGGACAATTTCCTGCTTCTCTAGCCTTTTCAGCAGCCTGAACTTCTTTCGCTCTTCCTACGTATGCAGGGTCCTTTCTAGACAATGCGAATTCAGCAAGTCCCAAAGGATTTGAACGGTAAGATGAAGTTTCTCCGGATGGGATTAATTCATCTGTTGTTGTTACAGGGTCATGAATTTCAGATACAACCTTTAATAAGAGATTGTCTGTTAAAGCAACCATTTCCGGCCAGTCCTTAATGTTTGGACCAAGTTTTAATTCTGTATTCGGATCAGCAACACCCTTAGAATCAAAGACTCTGTTTGCATAAATGCTGCTGTCGAAATGATATTTCTTGTTCTGATATTCAACGTCAATGTCAGCTGCAGAAGTTAAGTAACCCTTGTTTGCTGCAGTAGCTGCAATAGAACGCGCATCCATCAATGCTACAGAAGAAATCTGACCGTTCTGAAGCTTACTTCCTTCTCTGTTCGGGAAGTTACGTGTAGAATGTCTGATACTGAATGCATTGTTTGAAGGTGTATCTCCGGCACCGAAACATGGTCCACAGAATGCTGTCTTCAATACACCACCGGCTGCCATAATATCTGCTGCGGAACCGTTCTTGATAAGTTCCATGTACACAGGCATAGATGCAGGATAAACACTTAATGTAAATTCGTCTGCACCAATGTTCTTTCCTTTCAGGATATCTGCTGCTGCACAGATGTTTTCAAATCCACCGCCGGCACAACCTGCGATGATACCCTGTTCTACATAAAGCTTTCCGTTTCTGATCTTGTCTGTAAGCTTGTAATCAACCTGTCCGTCTAAAGAAACCAAAGCTTTCTTTTCTACATCATGAAGAATGTCTTCAAGGTTTGCATTGAGTTCATCAATGGTGTAAGTGTTACTTGGATGGAATGGCATTGCGATCATTGGCTTAATCTTAGATAAGTCAACGTAAACAATTCCGTCGTAGTAAGTTACTTCACCAGGATTTAATTCTTTGTATTCTTCTACTCTTCCGTGAATGTCATAGAATTCCTTAATCTTTTCATCTGTTCTCCAGATAGAAGAAAGACAAGTAGTTTCTGTAGTCATAACGTCTACACCGATACGGAAATCTGCTGAGAGATTTGAAACACCAGGTCCTACGAATTCCATTACTTTATTCTTCACATATCCCTTAGCAAATACTTCACCGATAATTGCTAAAGCCACGTCCTGAGGACCAACACCCTTCTGTGGTTCTCCTGTCATGTAAATACCGATTACTCCCGGCATATTGATATCATAAGTCTGATTTAATAACTGTTTTACAAGTTCCGGACCACCTTCACCCATAGCCATTGTTCCCAATGCACCATAACGGGTATGTGAGTCAGAACCCAAAATCATCTTTCCGCCGCCTGCAAGCATTTCTCTTGCAAACTGATGAATAACTGCCTGATGAGGTGGTACATAGATACCGCCGTATTTCTTAGCAGCTGTCAGACCAAACATATGGTCATCTTCGTTAATGGTTCCACCTACCGCACATAAACTGTTATGGCAGTTTGTAAGAACGTAAGGAATTGGGAATTTTTCCAGTCCTGATGCTCTGGCTGTCTGGATAATTCCGACAAAAGTAATATCATGAGATGTCAGTTTATCAAACTTAATCTGCAACTCATTCATATTGCCGGATGTATTGTGTTCTTTCAAAATATTGTAAGCCATTGTATTCTTCGCAGCTTCTTCTTTTGAAAGATATTTGTCTCCTAATTTACTCTTTAATAATTCTTCGTTGCCATCTTCAATAACGTCTGTACCGTTAATGAGATAAGCTCCACCTTTACTTAATGTAATCATCTGTTCCTCCTGAATCTTTTCGACATATTTTCAGTCGTTTTTCGTGAAAAAATGCCCATTTGGGCATAGTAATCCACTAATATAACTAGTATACAATATTTCAAGGGGCAAAACAAGAAAAAATCCCACCTAAGACGTTTCTCTTAGGCAGGATTTATGTAAACCTATTTTTTATTCTAATCCATAGTACAAAAGACATCCCACAACAATAAGGGCAATAATTACAATCAATGCTCTGGCAATAATCATACCTACACCATTAATCTTCTTTTGAGTTTCCTGGGTATATCCATTATCTTCTAACAGCTGTTTTGCCTTATCGTAATCCTGATCCATTACCACGACAGATTTTGCAATGGAATAATCAGCCCCTAGAATTCTTAAATAATTTCCCGCTCCCCCAGTAAAAACCTGGGGTTCAATCCCCTCACTTTTCAGGAGTCCCTCTACCATTTTTAAATCCACTTCATCTGTTGTTACATATAACTGTTTCATCACTCTTCCTCCTTTGTTTTTCATACTAAATTAGTGAAATTATAACTTCAAATATATACCCTGTCAATTCTACCAACGTTTCATGTCCCCATAAGAATGCTCCTATGCATAACAACACAGGAGCATTCCATCAATATCTCTATTTTACTTTAATTTTCACAGTAACCACTTTAGAAAATGGTTGATAATTTTTATCTCCGGCAACAGAAACTTTAACCTTAATCTTATATGTTCCTTTTTTCGTTCCCTTTTTCACTGTAATCGTTCCGTTTTTCTTATTAATTGATAATTTCTTAGAAGATCCTTTCTTCACTTTCTTATAACCAATTAGTCCGATTCCATTTTTCACAGAAATTGCCTTTTTCACAGACTGTTTTTTCTTCTTTAACTTCTTTGCTTTTACAGTTTTCTTTTTTGCAACAACCTTTGGTGACTGGGTTGCTTTCTTAATTTCATACGTTGCTTTCGCTGTTCCGGCAAAGTTTCCTTTCAACTGAACCGTTACCGTATATTTTCCAGCATCAGCACTTTCCGGAATTTCAATATCATATTCTTCCGTTGCTAATGCTTTTCCTTCAGAAGTTACTGCAGCAACAGGCTTCTGAACTTTTCCTGTATAATCAAAAGAAACCTTGTCTAATTTTACCTCTACTGCTTTTGGTGCTGGTGCAATCACATATTCAACCGTTTTCAATCCTGTATACAAAGAATTCCCTGAATAGTTTAATGATATGGTATAAGTTCCTGCATCAATAAACTCTGCATCATGAAAATTAATAATCGTAGGATTACACAATTTGTTTTCTGAATTGAATACAGCTACAGAAGGTTTATGTGGCTGTCCATCATACACTACGTTTTGTGGAGAAACAATTGGATCCATTAACATCGGAATAGTTTCAACAGATGAATTTGGTTTCACACTATGGCAGCGGGTACAGATACCTTCTCCTTTCAGTCCATCCTTTCCAAAAGTTCCAAGAATGGTTTCGCTTTGATAGTTGTGACTTTCATCTAATACCTTATCTGGTGTTGCTGATAACTTCAATGCCTCCTTAATCTGTGATGTAATCATCCTTCCGCAATAATGTATTTCACGAATATTCGCATTATAAAACGCACTAGTCTCAAAGGTGGTCAGTGTTGACGGGATATTCACCATGGCACCACTATAACTATCTTTTCCTACTTCCGCAAACGCGAACTCACCAACTGTCTCAACACCATATGGGAGATATACTCCTGTGATTTTTGTCAATCCGTAAAAGGACTTTTTTCCTATTTTACGAATTGTCGTCGGCAAGGTTAATCCAATAATTTTAGATTTCTGATAAAACGCCAAATCTCCAATACTTGTAATTCCTTCACCGATGTACAAGTTTTCAATTTCATAACCAGCCCATCCCGGAACTTTTGGATGAGCAGAGCCATAATCATAATTATACATCTCTCCTGTACCACTCAATGTCAGTGTATGGGTTTTTCCATCCCAATTCCACGTAATGTCATCACCACATTTATAGTCTTCTGCCTTTGCTACTGCCGGCATAAAAGAAATGGATGTAGCAATCATTACTGCAACTAAAAAAATCGACAATACTTTTTTCATACGAATACCTCCTTATATATTTTTTATCCGTCCTTGCGATTTTCATCGTTCTTTCTAATTATACTACACTTTTTTCCACACGACAAATGCACTTATATGGCAATGTCCTATTCAACCCCTATGAGGTCGTCAAAAAAACAGAAGCCTTCTCTCGCAAATAAAATTGCATCAAAGACTTCTGTTTTCTTTATAACACCAATTGCAGATTGCAACTAGTTTTTCTTATTAATCTTTTTCAACTGAATGTAGCTTACTTTAATACCTGCAAGCACGTCCACTAAGTCGATATTGTAAATACCTTTGTCTAACTGTACCTTACACAACTTCTGAGTAATCCAGTTTCCATCGGTTCCGTTAGTCTGAATAACAAACATTGTTTCGTCTCCGGTCATAACATTTACTGTCGACTGAGATAAGTTACTCTTTTCAAACATAATATTTACGATAACAGTATATTCAGCAGTTTCGTCAACTTCTACAGAAGCCTGAGTGCCACTGTTAAACATTACCTTATTATCTTCCGCTAACTTGAACACTTCATATTTTGCTTCTCCACTTGGATCTGCATCAAAATGTTTTGCCACGTCTGTATCAATCAGTGGTCTTTCAATTACAGGTGCATTTAAGATAAAGTTCAAAATATTCTTTGCAGCTCTCTGAAGTTCTCCGATGGTTAAGGTACCATTGGCTACAGATTCTTCTGTATTGTCTCCGTTAGAATTCACTTCAGCACCATTGTTATTTACTACCATGTATACGTCATTCTGGGAACGAACCATGTCACGAATATCCGTGTTTGTTTCTTCTCCACCTTCCACAACATCATTCATCTTTGCCCACCAGTCTGTCATTACAAAGCCTTTGTATCCCCATTCTCCACGAAGAATTGTTGTACAAAGATCATAATTAGAAGCTGCCCAGTGACCGTTAATTGGGTTGTAAGAAGTCATTAATGCCATAACTTCCCCTGCCTTAATCGGCATTTCAAAGGTCTTTAAGTAGATTTCTCTAATTGCTCTTTCGGAAACTACTGCATTAATTTTGAATCGGTGTGATTCCTGTCCGTTCAATGCAAAATGCTTGATTGTTCCCCAAGCACCACCGTCTTTAATACCTCCGGTAGAAGCTGTTGCCATAATACCTGAAAGGTATGGGTCTTCAGAATAATATTCGAAGTTTCTTCCGTTTAACGGATTTCTATGAATGTTTACCCCTGGTCCTAAAAGGGTATCAACGTCGTTTCTGTAAAGTTCCTGACCTTCCATTGTGTAAAGTTCACGAACCAGTTCCGGATTCCAACTGGCTGAAAGTGCTGTTCCGATTGGAAGCTGTGTTGCTTTTCCATCGTAACGAAGTCCACTTGGTCCGTCTGCACAACAAGCTGCCGGAACACCGTAGCTGAATAAAGAATCGCTTAATCCACCAAATGCGGAAGCAGTACCCTGTGTTACACGTGGGTTACTCATCCCTTCACCACGAACGATTAAGGCAAGTTCTGATACGTCAAGCTGTGCAACGAAAGAATCTAAATCAGCTTTTCCGTCACGAACATCCTGTAATGTAATTCCTACATCACCGGTAATTTCCATTGTTGGAGGAAGATTGTCTTCAATACGCTTTGCCATATCAACGGTTGGCTTCTGTGAAGGAACGTAAGTTTCTTCGTATGTACCATCAGACTTTCTTGCTCCCGGTTTTAATAAGGTAAGTTTTTCATCGTTTGGACACATTGCCTCAGACAACTGTTCCACAACAACCAACTCATCTAACTTATATGTATAAACAAAGGCGTTTTCACGCACACTGTTACCAACGTAAATCTTATAATCGCCTGCTTCTAATACGTAGCATGACTTATGTCCTGTTGCATTACTGTCATCATAAGATGCCATACTCTTCTTTGGAAGTTTAATTTCAACAATTTCGCTTTCACCCGGTGCCAAAGTCTTTGTCTTCTGGAAAGCACCAAGAACCATTGCCGGCTTACCAAGTTCACCCTGAGGTGCTTCATAATAAACCTGAACAACTTCTTTACCGGAGAACTTGTCTCCTGTATTTGTAACCTTTGTAGTGAGGACGATATCGTCTCCAACTTCTTTTGCATCCACGTTTTCGAAATCAAATGTCGTATAAGAAAGACCGAAACCGAATTCGTACATTACTTTATCCGGTGCAAAAGTTTCAAAGTAACGGTATCCCACATAAATATCTTCCTGATATAAGTTATTTAAAGGATCTCCAAAGTTCTTTGTTGATGGATAATCATCAATATCATAAGCAATTGTGTCAGGTAATTTACCACTTGGTGTAACTTTTCCGGAAAGAACATCACCAACGGCATTTCCACCTTCCATTCCACCACCCCATACGATTACGATGGATTTAATCTTATCATTATATGCAGGGTCTTCTACCCATTTCATATCAATAATGTTAGAAACATTTAATACGATACATACATCATCAAATGCTTCTGTAATATTCTTAATGTTAGACTTTTCTTCCGGTGTTAAAAGGAAACTTCCGTCCCATGCAAAGTTATCTTTATCTTCACCGGCTGTACGTCCAATCACATATACGGCTTTGTTTGTCTTTTCTGCCTGTGCTTTTGCATACTCAACAGTAATGTCCATATCTTTCTGGAACCATGGTTCTGCTGCCCAACCGCCGCCACCATTATCAAATGGATGATCCTTCAACCATTCTACATAGTCCGCTACGATATCTTCATTAATTGCAATATTGTTTGTTCGGAATCCGTCTACAACATTTGTAGCATATTCCACCTGAACCGCACCACCTGAACCGGTACCGCTTCTATAATATTCAATCATTGGTCGACCAAATACCGAAACCTTATCTTCTTTAGTAAATGGAAGAACGTTGTTTTCATTTTTCAACAAAACAATTCCTTCAACTGCTGCTTCTCTGCTTTTCTCAGCGAAACCTTCCACCGGTACGCCCTTTACGTCTTTAGACATGTATTCTTTCCTCCTGAATCCCCAACAAAACCGTTAGTATTTTTCCAGTAATGCATTCACTGCACATTTACAATCAATATAACATATGCAATTATGAATTTCTACAAGAAAACGGCAAAAAAATGTTTTTTATTTCGCCGCTCTTGAAACGTTTTCATGCCGATTATTCCTATGTTTTTCGGGACGTGTTTTTAGTAAAATTGTTTTTATTCACTGAAACTTGTTCGTTTTTTCTTTTCAAACCTTTTGTCTAATTTTGGAAAAGAACCCCGAAAAAGAAAAAGACCTATCAAAAAAGGGTTTGGTAAAACTACCAAACCCTCCATATATTTTTTAATTATTCTACTAACTCAATTACTTTTTTCTCTTTATGACCGGTTGTCAGATGGTCATTCGCCGCTTCAACAGAGAACGGCATCTCCCTGACTGTTGGATATACCTTCGTGGTATTTGTCAGTTCCACTTCATTTCCGATGATCTTTCCGTAAACAATTGCATGTCCGCCCTTCATCGTAATATGACCATACGGTGCAAAAACATATCCGTAAACGTCTGTACTGTTCTCCATGGTAATATTACCTTTCTTGGCATATAAACTAAGAGTCACATTATTGTTATAAATATTGAACTGTCCACCCTTCATATTGATGTTTCTTCCGGCTACCACAACGCCTCGTGCGCTTACGCCGTTGGCAATACCAATATCTCGTCCGGCATAAATATAGTCTGAATTAATCTGTAAGTCTGCACCACCGTCGGTGTATATATCCAATTCACTGTAGATATTTCCGTTAACTTTGACATTGTTCCCGCCAATACCAACACTACCGTGCATACAATAAATATTTCCGTTAATGGTTGCACCATTTGCAAAGTAAAGCATTGTACAATGGTCATCACCACAGGTATTGTAAATATAGATATCCGCATTAATTTCCGAGTATGTATTTGTCTGAACACGGAATTCCTGAATATTCTTTCCAAATACGCCACAGTATGCGGAATTGTAATACCACGCTCTAATCTGCATATCATTGTTTGTACTAAATGCATATGGCATATAGGTATCCATTGTCGGCGATTCAATCTTTGTATTTTTTCCGTTAGCAAGTAATGCCGGTAAGTTCTGCTGGGCAGTAATCTTTTGCCACTGTTCCCACATAAAGACTACATTTCCCCAATAGGAATCACCCGGCATTGTCGGTTTGTACACAAGACTTTCAATGGCATCTCCCAAATAATATGGCATATCCACATAACCACTTGCTACCGGTGTGTACGGATGTACTGCCGTTCCGGCATTCGGGTCAATTGTGACCTTGCCGCTGTCATCCTTTACTACATCGGAAGAAGAAATTTTTCTTGTGTTCCAACTAAAGTTTCCGCCGTGCATTGCAGATGCTTCAAAAAACTGGATTCCGCCGCCCTCCAATGTTCCGTTGGAGTGAACTCTTCCGGCTACCTGATGCCCGCTTCCGCTCATCTTCATAGCGTAACTTTCACTTCCGGAGAAAATCATGTAATCAAAATCTCTTTCGATGTCCACTTCTCTTCTCTGTGCTTTCGCATGACAGTTCACATTCAATGTACTGACACCCACAGCACCAATGAATAAAGTTTTCTCTTTTTTCTGGACGTCCACTTTTACTCTGGATTCGTCTTCAATGTAAACTTTAATTTCATCCTCGCTAATTCCGTTTTCCCGTGCAACTTTTTTTGCCACGGCTACCGCATTGGAAGTATTCGGCAATTCATTCGCCCCGGACAACGCAGCCAAATCACAGGCTGATTGTGTTTGAACCTTAATGTTGTAACCCCGTCCGAAATC
>JAEFAB010000040.1 GCA_016292095.1 Eubacterium sp.
CTAGCCTTGAATCCTGTTGTACCGGATGCATCACCAATACCTGTAGCCATTACAGTGATAGAACATTCATCCGGATATGTATCATCATATCTTACACCGAAGATAATGTTTGCATCTTCTCCTGCAAGATCCTGTACGTAACTTGCAGCTTCGTTTGCTTCAAATAAGCTAACATCACCAGTGATGTTAATAATAACGTTCTTTGCTCCGTTAATTGTTGTTTCAAGAAGTGGAGATGTAACAGCCTGCTGAACAGCCTGTGCTGCCTTATCATCACCGCTAGCTTCACCGATACCGATGTGTGCAACACCTGCATCTCTCATAACTGTCTGAACGTCAGCAAAGTCTAAGTTGATCAATGCCGGAACGTTAATCAAATCAGTAATACCCTGAACTGACTGCTGTAATACTTCGTCTGCTTTCTTTAAAGCTTCTGGCATTGTAGTTCTCTTATCAACGATTTCCAATAATTTGTCATTTGGAATAACGATTAATGTATCAACATTTTCTTTTAATCTTTCGATTCCGCCTAAAGCATTGTTCATACGTGTTCTAGCTTCAAATCTGAAAGGCTTTGTAACAACACCAACAGTTAATGCGCCCTGTTCTTTTGCGATACGAGCAACAACCGGTGCAGCACCTGTACCGGTACCACCACCCATACCACAAGTTACGAATACCATGTCGGCACCCTTTAATAACTGTGCGAGTTCTTCTACGTTTTCTTCTGCTGCAGCTTCACCTACTTCAGGTTTTGCTCCTGCACCAAGTCCTTTTGTAACCTTTTCACCAATCTGTAATGTAGAAGGTGCTTTACTTCTCTTTAATACCTGTGCGTCAGAGTTTACTGAAATGAACTCAACACCACCGATATTTTCATCTATCATTCTGTTGACAGCGTTGTTTCCTGCTCCACCAACACCTACAACAATAATTTTTGCAACTGCTTCACTTTCGTTTGTAGTAATTTCTAACAAGAGTTTATCCTCCTTCGTTTTCTTTTTTCCTAATTTGATTATAAACGGGCATAGTCCTACCCATTTACACATAAGTATATAATATAATTCTTTGAGAAAAATATCAACAAGAAAATTTCATTTTATAAAAATTTTTCAATTTTCTTTTATTTTTTCTTTCAGAACTACTTTTTCTTCTTCTTTTTCTTCGCTTCATCCTTAATAAATGTATAGGAAGCATCCTCGCTAATCCACTGCATTTGCAATGTACCGCTGTATTTTGTCAACTGTTCGTAGGTACTGCCGTAGATATCAACAAAATCTTCCATTTTTTCCTTGAGCTGATTATCTTTTCCAAAAGCAACCTTCAAACCGCCTTTGATATAAAGAGTAATATCATAATCTTTTGATACGTCTACTTTTTCAATCTGAATATCTTTAATTCCGGGATATTGTTCATGGGCCTTGTCCAATGCCACTTCCATGGTATCAAACGCTTCTGTCATTCGGACAATGGTCTCCAACCCTTCTTTATCCTTTGTATCCAGTTTCTGATAAAATGTTGCACCATTGATTTGGATGTTCGTAAAAGGAATAACGCCAAGAGAATTGCCAATCAATTTCTTTCCCTTTTTCTTTGTTTCCAAATAAGTACATGGTTCATTTTTCAGCACAACTCCCCGTTCATCCATATAGAAGTAATTTGCTCCAAACTGCACACAGCTGCGCAATGGTTTTTCCTTCCCATGAATGGTAATCTTCATCGGAGAATTCAAAGTAACAGAATAATCTTTCAGCATTTCCAAATCATCATTGCTGCCAAAGACACTCTTTAGCCAAAACCACAATGTATTTTCCACTTTCTTTGCTTCCAGATAATCCTGAATTTCATTTGCATTGTACTGATTCAGATCCGAAGTGTATCCTACTGCTTTCATCTTAAATCCGTAAACAAGAATCAAAACAATGATCACTAACACCGGAATTGCAATCAATATGCGCTTAATGGCTTTCTTCAGTTTTCTACGTTTCTTTCTTTTACTAACCATGCGTTCCTCATTTTCTATCTTCTATTAACGAATTCGTCGAATTCTTCGGGAAACAGCCAATACCATTCCCATTTCCACCATCAGGAATGCCAGAGACGTTCCACCGTAACTAATAAACGGAAGAGAAACCCCCGTATTCGGAATACTGTTTGTTACAACGGCAATGTTCAAAACCACCTGAATGGAAATATGTGCCATAACACCTACCACCAGCATGGAGCCGTATAAGTCGGCTGCATTGCTTGCAATCACACGCATTCTTCGTATCATAAATGCAAAAAGCATCATAATGCAGATTGCACCAAAAATTCCAAGTTCTTCACAGATAATGGAAAAAATCATATCATTGCTGGCTTCCGGCACAAACCCAAGTTTCTGGGCACTGTTTCCAAGACCTTTTCCAAACAATCCGCCGGAGCCGATTGCATACAATCCCTGTAATACCTGATATCCGCCGGAATCAGAGTATTCTTCCGGATGAAGCCATACCATAATTCGGGACAATCGGAAGGATTTTCCCGCCATGGCACTTGCCAACAGGATTAGCGTAATTCCGCCGCCACCTACAATTGCCAAAGAGGCAATAAATTTTTTGCATGCCCCCGCAACGATTAACATCACTGCGCTAATTCCAAGAATAATAATTCCGGAACTCAAGTTGGAAGTTAATACCACAACCATTCCCGCAGCCACAATTGTCACCCCGAAAATCTGATAACAGGTTTTAATATTTTTCAATGCTGTTACGCTGCATTTTGAAATCATCAATGCCGTAAATACAATAACACCAATCTTTACAAATTCTGCCGGCTGAAACTGAATCGGTCCCAGCTTAACCCATCGCCTCGCTCCATGGCTTTCGATTCCAAGGCCGGTTCTTACCAGACAGACTGTAGCGATGGAGGCAAAAAAGATTAATTTATCAAATCTTTTCCACCACCGATAATCCAGAAAGATTACCGGAACCATTCCACATAAGCCAATTACCGTAGCACGTACCTGATTTTTCAGGTAAAACGCCGCATCTCCCATAGCAGTCAGTCCCACAAAGGAGCTGGCACTGTAAAGCAGCACGTAGCCGAGGAGCATGATAAAAATCCACACCAATAATAAACTATAGTCGAAATACTGTTCTCTATAGTTCATTTTTCTTTTATGTTCGATTTCTTCTCCTGTAACAGGATCATATTCTCTCACTGCCATGCTTGCTCCAATCTTTATAATGCATTTACATATTCTTTAAACATATCGCCTCGCTGTTCATAATTGTCGAACATTCCCCAGCTGGCACATGCAGGGGATAACAACACTGCATCTCCCGGCTCAGCCAGTTCATAACACTTATCAACAACTTCTTTCAAATCCTTTGCAAAAACAATCTTGGTAAATCCTTTCTTCTTTACGGTTTCCGCAATCTGTTCTGCGGTCTGGCCTAAAAGAATCAGATATTTTACTTTATCGCCAAAACTGTCTGCCCATTCATCAAAGGATACCTTTTTATCATAACCACCGGCAATTAAAATCGTCGGTCTTGTCATCGCTTCAATTGCCTTAATAGAGGCATCGGTATTAGTTCCCTTGGAATCATTATAATAAATAACGTCATTTACCGTATTCACATATTCAATTCTGTGAGGAACTGCTTTAAACTTGCGAATTGCTTCACGAATAACCTCTGCCGGAACTCCCATATTCATGGAAATCGCAATTGCCGCCATAATATTTTCCGTATTATGGATTCCAACCAATGTTGTATCATGAACGGTTGTAACAAATGTTTCGCCTTTTTCATCACGATACATAATATTTTCGCCATCTAAATATACGCCACGTTCCACCTTCTGCTTGCTGCTGAACCAAACAATTTTATTGTGAAGTTTTGGTGCATATTCTCTTAAGATTTCATCTTCATAATTTAAGATAATCGGTTCATCCGGATTCTGATTTTCTGCCACACGCATTTTACAGTCCGTATAGCACTCCATTGTGTAATGTCTGTTCAAGTGATCCGGAGTAATATTCAATACCGCACTGACATCCGGATGGAATGTGTGTACTGTTTCCAACTGGAAGCTGCTGATTTCTGCAACGGTAACCGTATCATCAGTGGTATCATATGCTGTAGTTGTAAAGGGATTCCCGATATTTCCAACCACATCTACTTTATCAAAATAAGCTTCCATTATTTCGCCTACCAATGCAGTAGTGGTTGTCTTTCCGTTAGTTCCCGTAATGGCAATCAACTTTCCTTTCGAAGCCACATATGCCAACTCTATTTCTCCCCAGATTGGTGTGGATGCTTCTCTGACACGATTCACAAAAGGAGCATCTACCGGAATTCCCGGGCTTAAAATCATTAAGTCTGTGATTTCAATAATGTCATCAGACAATTCTCCAAGAATTACCTGAACATCTGTTGAGTCTTCCAATTTATTTAAAATATCTTCTTTGTTCAACTTTTCATTTCCATCATAAATCATGATGTTTGCGCCGTACTTTTTCAACAAATCCGCCGCACCGATTCCACTTTTTCCGGAACCTGCAATTAATACATTACTTCCCTTAACGTCCATATCTGTACCTTCTTTCTGAATTCTTTTTACACTTCATTCCTATTATAACGCTAAATACCCAATCATACAAAGGATTGCTGTAGCAATTGCAAAGGCTGCAACAACCTGTGTTTCCGTGTAACCACCTTCCTGGAAATGATGGTGGATTGGAGCCATACGGAAGATTCTTCTTCCTTCTCCGTATTTCTTCTTTGTGTATTTAAACCAGGAAACCTGAAGCATTACCGAAATTACTTCTATTAAATAAATGAATGCAACAATCAAAATAAAGAACGGCATTTTCAACACAAATGCAACTGCCGCCACATATCCACCTAACGCCAACGATCCGGTATCTCCCATAAACACTCTTGCAGGATATACGTTGTACAAGAAAAATCCCATCAGAGCGCCTACAAAAGCAGCGGAAATCGGTGCGATTCCTGCGGAAACCGATACTGCTGTAAAGAACACTGCAATCACAATTGTAACGCTGGTAGCAAGTCCATCCAGTCCGTCTGTGAAGTTTGCTCCGTTCACGGTTCCAATTACCGCGATTAGGACAAAAATAACATACAGCCAAACCGGCATGGTCCACTCAGCTCCCTTTGTAAACGGAATAATAACCTTTGTTCCGTTACCGGAGTATAAAATCATATAAGCACAGAAAATCGCACTGACAAGAACCTGTCCGGCCATTTTCTGAATTTCTGTCAATCCTAAATTTCTTTTCTTAACGACTTTGATATAGTCATCTAAAAATCCAATCAACCCAAATCCCAGAGTTACGAATAATACCGGTACAATTTTATAATTATGTTCAAAAATGATAAATACAAGTGATGTCACAATAACACCGGCCAAAATAATCATTCCGCCCATTGTCGGAGTTCCGGTTTTACTCTGGTGAGACTTTGGTCCCTCTTCACGAATATACTGTCCGAATTTCAATCTTTTCAGCATCGGAATTACAAACGGACACAAAATAATGCTCACTGCAAAAGCTATAATTACTGCAACAATAATTGATGTACTTGTACTCATTTTACTCTCCTCGTTTTCCCTCTTCCAATAAATACGGAAGGATATTTTCGTATAATCGGCTAATCAATGGTGCCGCCACCTGACCGCCGTAATAAATTCCCTGAGGTTCATCCACAATTGCCATGGCAATCACCCGGGGATTTTTTGCCGGTGCAAATCCCATATAGGATGCAATATATTTCCCGGAACCTCTTGGAAGTTTTTGTGAAGTTGCGGTCTTTCCTCCTATGGAAAAACCCGGAACCCGACCTTTACTGCCGGTTCCTTCCGCCACTACTTTCTCCAGTATGTAACGGATTTCTTTCGATGTCTTTTGTGAAACAGTCCCTTCCTTCTTTGGAAATTCAAATTCCTGAAGGATTTCTCCGTTTTCCTTTTCAGCTCTGATTCCAAAATGGGGAGTCACCCGTCTGCCACCGTTGATTACTGCACTGACTGCCACCAGATATTGCATTGGGGTAATCTGGAAGGATTGCCCAAAGGACATTGTTGCCAGTTCCACATTGCCCACATTTTTCAACTGATGCACAATTGTTGAGGCTTCTCCCGGCAAATCAATTCCCGTTTTTTGAAACAGTCCCAGCTTTCCCATGTAATGGTACAATCTTTTTGCTCCCAGTTCCAGTCCAATCTGAATGAAAACCGGATTACAGGAGTTCATCGTTCCTTCCAAAAAACTTTCACTGCCATGTCCCGTTGTCTTGTGACATCGGATTTTTCTGTCATCGACGATTTTATAACCCGGGCAGAAAAATCGTGAATTGCGATTTACAATTCCCTCTTCCAGTGCTGCCGTGGCAGTAACCACTTTAAATGTAGAACCCGGTTCGTATGTATCATTAATACATTGATTTCTCCACATGGCATTTAGCAAATCTGTGGATTTTCCACTCTTCTTTGCTCCATTCTGAAGTTTAAAAGGATAATTCAGATCATATTCAGGGCTGTTTACCATTGCATAAATTTCTCCATTGTTCGGATTCATTACAATGATAGAAACATAGTTTGCGCCCTTCGCCTGTTTGGCATAATCTGCAATTTGTTGTGCATACTTTTGAACATTCAAATCCAGGCTCGTTACCAGATTTCCTCCGGCAACAGGCTCAATACGATGCTCCGGCGTTCCATCCTGCTCCATTCCCCTGAAGTCCGTCGGGGTCAATATCAGTCCATCCTGTCCTTTCAGATTGGCCTCGTACTGAACTTCCAGCCCGACAATTCCCTGATTATCGGCTCCGGTAAATCCCAGTACTTTGGATGCAAGACCTCCATAAGGATAATACCTTTTGTAGTCTTCGTCAACCTTAACCCCCGGCAATTCATAGGAGCGTATTCGGTCTCCCACTTGCTTCGGTACATTGGATTGAATCTTTTCCCGGGATGACCGTTTCATCACTTTCTTTTCCACTTCGGCTTTTGAAAGCCCCATTTCTTTAGAAAGCACTTCAATCACCCGTTCTTTATCCGTCATCTGACTGTAGATTACAGATACGGTGCACACCGTTACATTGGATGCCAGCACAACTCCTTTTCGGTCCAGAATTTTTCCTCTGGGGGCTTTAATCTTCCGCTCCCGTTCTTGCACCGTTGCCGCCTTTTTCGTATAGTATTCTGATTGAAAAACCATCAGATACACTAACCTGCCGGCAATGCCCATAAAAAAGATTATCATAAGAAAAGAATAGATTAATAGAAGTTTTCGTTGCCTTGTTTTAACTGTGTTCAAGCATGCTCCAACTTTTTTATTATAATCTATTCGTTTCTGTTCTTAACTATTCTTCATCTTCTTTTAATACAAGGGAACCGTCATCCCCTTCGATGATTCCGTCGGAATAGAATTCCTGCACCATCTTCTGCTTAATTGCTTTCTTTTCAACGCCTGCCGTTTTTTCAATTCCCATATAAGGCAATACCTGCTTCATAATGTATGTCCACAAATCTGTATTAAATGCAGTTGCCTGTGGGTTTTCCTTTGGCGTATCCATCAAAGTATAACATACGACCTGAGGATTTTCACAAGGCACACATCCCAGGAACGAAAGAATGTACTGGTTTCTCAGTCGTCCTTTTCCTTTGCCTGAGGTGTCAACTTTTTCCGCAGTTCCTGTTTTACCACCAACGGTATATCCTTCAATTGCCGCTGTAGATCCGGTACCATCTGTTACTACAGCACGCAGACATTGCTTAATAAAATTGGAAGTGTCTCTTGTAATTGTCTGTTTTACCAATGTTTTTGAGTAATTCTTTGCCACTTCTCCGTTTGGTTTTACAATCTGTTTTACCACACGAGGCTCGTAATAATTTCCTCCGTTAATTAAGGAAGAAAATCCGGCGGTCATCTGAATCATATTCACAGTAAAGTTCTGTCCAAAAGCATTTGTCATCAATGTGGATAATCCCATATTCTTGTCATAGACCAGACCTCTTGTTTCTCCCGGTAAATCAATTCCTGTTTTTGTACCAAAACCAAAAATCGACTGATATTTTGCAAAATCCTCTTTCCCCAGAAGTTTTCCGATATGCATCAGATAATCATTGCAGGATTCTGCAATGGCACCTTTTACGTCCAGCGTTCCGTGCCCGCCCTTATCAAAGCTGTGGCATCGGATTTTGAACACGTCTACCTGTTCATATCCATCGCAGAAAAATGTATCGTTCTTTTTGATTTTTCCTTCTTCCAAAGCAGCTGCCACCGTAAACGGCTTTGCTGTAGAACCCGGTTCAAAAGAATCCATAATACAATAATTATTCCAAATTTCATTGAGAATATTAGACTGTTTTTTCTGAGACATTTTTTCAATTTGCGATTCGCTGTAATACTCAGACAAATCATATGGTTTGTTCAAATCAAAGGTTGTATCGTCTGCCATGGCCAGAATTTCTCCGGTATTCGGATCTGCGATTACAACCGCAATCATTTTCGGATTGTATTTCTTCATATATTTCTTAATTGCTTTTTGAACAATTCTCTGAATATTCATATCAATGGAGGACACTACTGTATCACCGTCCACTGCATCTTTTACAACGACTTCCATATTGTTGTCAGAACCCATGTAGCCATATTCCCGGCCATCGACTCCCGTCAAAAAGTCCCCGTAACTGCATTCAATTCCAACGGTAGCTGAATTATCGCTGTTGGCAAAGCCAAGGGCTGAACACGCCAGAGAATTGTATGGATACATTCTCTTATATTTCTTTTCAAACCATACACCTTTTGTATTGTCAACCTTTGCGATTTCATCATCCGTCTTTGCATATTCATAATTCTGATATGCCTGAAAGTCCTCGATTTGCGAATATTCCAGATTTTTCAGCACAATCCAGTAACTGTTGTTCTTCTTTTCGCGAATCGTAGTTCTTAAATCTTCTTCATTCAGGTCAAAGTATTTTGCCAATGCGCTGACTGTCGGTTCCAGATACTTCTCTTCATTGCTCATAATAATCTTCGAATCCACAATCAGGTTGTATACCATAACACTGGTAGCAAGAACATTTCCGTTACGATCCTTGATATCACCACGCTTATACGGAATGGTGGTACTGGTAAAACTCTGCTGTGCCAATACACGAATGGAATACTCATTTCCTTTATTTACATTTAAATATGCAATTCTTGCGCACAACGCAAACAAAGCTAGAACAACTGCCCAAAACAGTATCGCTAGCTTTGTATACATTTGACGATTAAATCTTAATTTTCTTTTTTTCTTTCTAATGCTTCTACTCATAATTATTTTGTAGGAATATCACCGTACTGAACCATGTAACCGCTGTCGCTGGAATGATATGTTACAATCTGTTCCTCTCCGGCCTGCTTCATTCCCAATTCCTTTTTTGCTGTTTTATAAATATAGTCTGTATCAATGTAGCTGTTGATTGAATAGTTTAATGCATCATTCTGAGACTGCACTGTACTAATCTGTGATTTCAATTCTGAAATCGCTGTTCTGCTTTCAGAGATTTTTGACTGTATATTTAAGTATACAACGCACATAAGAATACATGCAAGCGAAATCATTCCCATAATAAACACTGACATGCCATTAATTGTTAATGCCTTAGGATTGCTCTGTAGCTGAACCTGTCTTCTTGTTCTTCTTTCCGGATTCGGTCTGCCGGCCGGGGACGCCTTTCTTACAGTATTCCCATTGATATATTCACTTGTATAATATTCTCTGTTCTGGCTGTTATTCATATTGCCTCCTTGCCCGCGAACCGAACTATTCGCTCTTACTAAATCCTTTCAAAGATTCTTAATTTAGAACTCTTTGATCTTGTGTTTGTTTCCATTTCCTCTTCTGAAGGGACGATTGGTTTTCTGGTAATCACTTTTCCCTTTGACTTCTTTCCACATACGCAAACCGGAAAATCCGGTGGACAGGTACATGGTTTTTCGTTTTCCCTAAACTTTGTCTTTACAATGCGATCTTCCAACGAATGAAATGTAATAATGCATATCCGACCTTTCGGATTCAAATGTTCTATCATGGAATCAATGGATTCTCTCAGAACTGTTAACTCCTTATTCACTTCAATTCGAATCGCCTGGAAGGTTTTCTTTGCAGGATGTCCGTTTTTATGGAACTTCATTGGAATTGCTCCTTTGATGATTTCACTCAACTCCTGCGTTGTTTTAATCGGCTTGTCCTTCCTTGCCATACAAATGTGTTTTGCAATGTTCTTTGCAAATTTGTCTTCTCCGTAATCTCTGATGATTCGGAAAAGTTCGTTTTCACTATATTCATTTACAACATTCTCTGCTGTAATAACCTGCCTCTGATCCATTCTCATATCAAGAGGTGCATCACTCTTATAGGAAAACCCTCTTTCGAGATTGTCTAACTGATAGGAAGAAACTCCTAAATCCAAAACAATCCCATCCACCTTTGAGACTCCTAAATCCTTTAAAATTGTCTCTATCTCGCAATAGTTACTTCGAACTAATGTTATTTTGTCTTCAAATTCACTTAAGCGTTTTCTCGCTGCTTCTAATGCATCTCCGTCCTGGTCAATACCAATTAATCTTCCTTTATCAGACAGTCTTTTGCATATTTCATAAGAATGTCCGCCACCGCCTAGCGTTCCGTCAACATAGATACCATCCGGATTTATGTTTAAGCCTTCAATGGTTTCATCAAGTAATACTGATACATGTTTGAAATCCATTTCAACGCCTTCTTTCTTATGCTTTACTGATTAAATTCCTTTTTCTGCCATGTAAGCGGCTAAGTCATCAATTTTTGCTTCCACATCGTCACCTTCCATGTAAGCAAACATCTGCTCGTTCCACTTATCTATATTCCAAATTTCCATTCGGTTTCCTACGCCTACCCAAACAACTTCTTTGTCTAAGGACGCGAATCCCCTTAAAGCTGGTGGCATGAGAATTCTTCCCAGCTTATCAGTTTCAAGGGTAAATGCGCCTGCGAGGAAAAATCGATTGAAATCTCTGACTTTCTTATCAGCAAATGGTAAACTGCTTAACTTCTCTTCCAGTGCCTCCCATGCTTCTTTGGAGTACGCAAAAAGACATCCGTCCAGACCTCTGGTAACCACAACACTGGTACCGAGTTCTTCACGGAACTTCGCCGGGACGATGGTTCGACCCTTTGTATCCATTTTTTGTGTATGTTCTCCTGTAAACATTTTGGGATCCTCTGTTTTCTTGTGTGTTGGTAAAACTTGGTACTTTTTTCATATTTTCTACCACTTTTTACCACTTATTGACATCAATTTACCACTTATAAGGAAATTTTATACCATTTTTGCCACTATTGCAACCCCTTTTTTTGAAATATTTTTCTTTTTTCCCCTGTATTTATGGGGGAAATCCATGGAATTTTGATAAGGTGTAAAAAAGTGGAAAAGAAAACCAACTTTTTGGCATTTTCCTTCCCACTTTGTGTCATTTTTGTTTTTTCTATGGAATTTCCACCCTGTTTTTCTCTTTTTTTGTTTTGTAGCTACGCCAGAGTTTTGTCCGGGATTGACTTTTACCTTAACATTTCCTGTTTTTCATTTCATAAGGCATGTTGAAACATCTCATTTTGTATATGTAATCCATATGTTTCAATTTTTTCCACTTTTTAGGGTACAACAAATTTTTTCATTCATTTCCTTTGTACCCTTTGCCAAACATTTTTTATTTTCACAAGGTACACTCCCCACTTTGTCCGTTTCTCAAACGTACCCTATTCTCTGCACTTTTCGAGTCCATAGGGTACCCTACCATTTTTTGCCATACAAAACTGTACCTTACTTTCAGTGCTTTTTGAGTTCATATGTTACACACTCATTTTTTCACTTTCACAACTGTACCTTATGTTTCACTCTTTTTCATCTTGTAAGGACTCCCCTGCCCCATAAATAAAAAAATCCCCTCTTTACCGAGTAAAGAGGAGATTGATCATCTCACATTTTATGATTCTGCGACCACTTTGTCGTTTTCGCTTTTTCTGCATTTCAACCGTATAACAAGCCAAATAATCGTTGCACCTACAAATACTGCAGCTGATAAAGCCTGCGATACAGGCCATCCGGTGATTGGCATTATCAATTGGTCTGAACGATATCCTTCTATAATGAAGCGGCCCAATCCATACCCCATTAAATACCAAAGGATTACTTCGCCATCAAACTTTTTACGTTTCTTCATAACTAACAGGAAACAAAGTAAACCAAGATTCCATACCGACTCATAAAGGAACGTTGGCTGAACCTGAATATAATCAAGCTGTTCCAGTGTTTTCCCGGTCATCTTTTCCATTCCCTGTGCAACAGAGTCCGGCACCTGATAACGTTCGTAGTTCTGGTCAAAGAAGATTCTCATGGCAAATCGATGACTATCCGACACCACCTGACCAAAGGCTTCTCTATTAAAGAAGTTTCCCCATCTTCCAATAATCTGTCCTAACAGTAATCCAAGAATTCCAGTATCACACATCTTTGGAAAAGACATTTTCTTGATTTTCGAATAAACAAAACAGGTAAGAATTGCCGTGATTACACCTCCGTAAATGGCCAATCCACCGTTTCTGATATTAATGATCGATAACAGGTTTCCTTTGTACTCATCCCAGGAAAATATAACATAGTAAATTCTCGCACCGATAACACTAAGGATGATTGCATAAATCGCAAAGTCCAAATAGTCGTTCGGGTCCTGCCCTGTAATCTTTGCTTCATGGCAGGCAATCATAATTCCCATAATCATGCCAAAGGCAATAATCATTCCGTAAAATGCAATGTCCAAACCAAACAGATTCACGGACTTTGGTAAATTATTCAGTGTAATATTCAAATTTGGAAATTGAATTGAAGTAAGTAACATTTTAGTATCCTCTTTTCCATTTTCTAAGCCGGGTCCAGCTTTTTCCAAGCCGGGTCCAGCTCGAAAATCATTGATTTTCTCGTCCCCGACTTCCTCTCCTTCTAAGCTGGGTCCAGCTTTTTCCAAGCCGGGTCCAGCTCGAAAATCATTGATTTTCTCGCTGGTTGGCTCACGCCAACTTCAAGAAACAAAAACGAATCTTCCGTCCGCAAGCGGCCGAAGCTCCCTTTTTGTTTCTTGAACCCGGCTTTGTGCTATTCCATTGTACTAGTTATCATTTTCAAAATCAATAAAATATGTTAAACTGTTCTTTAGTGTGTTTACACCATGAATGTTTTATTGGAGGTTTTTATTATGAAGTTAGGTATTGTTGGCCTTCCTAATGTGGGCAAAAGTACTTTATTTAATTCATTAACTAAGGCAGGTGCGGAATCTGCGAACTATCCGTTCTGTACCATCGACCCAAACGTTGGTGTTGTTCCGGTACCGGATGAACGTATTGATAAGCTGACTGCTTTATATAATTCAAAGAAGACCATTCCGGCTGTCATTGAATTTGTGGATATTGCCGGATTAGTAAAAGGTGCATCTAAAGGAGAAGGTTTAGGAAACCAGTTCCTTGCAAATATTCGTGAAGTTGATGCGATTGTTCATGTTGTCCGTTGTTTTGAAAATTCTAACATTGTTCATGTGGACGGAAACATCAATCCGCTTCGTGATATCGAAACAATCAACTACGAATTAATCTTTTCCGATGTAGAAATTCTGGAACGTAGAATTTCCAAGACTACAAGAGGCGCGAGAAACGATAAAGCGTTGGCAAAAGAATTGGCATTCCAGGAAAAGGTTAAAGCATTTTTGGAAGAAGGGAATCTTGCAATTAAAATGGAATTGGATGACGAAGATGAAGAAGCATGGATGGCTGAATACAATCTTTTGACAGCAAAGCCTGTTATCTTTGCAGCTAATGTATCTGAAGATGACTTGGCTGATGACGGTGCATCCAACGAAAATGTAGCTGCTGTTCGTAAGTTTGCGGAAGAAAACAACAGCGAAGTATTCGTAATCAGTGCTGAGATTGAACAGGAAATTTCAGAATTGGATGATGAAGAAAAAGAAATGTTCCTGGATGATTTGGGAATCAAGGAATCCGGTCTTGATAAATTAATCAAGGCAAGCTACTCTCTTCTCGGTTTAATCAGTTACCTGACATCCGGAGAAGACGAAACAAGAGCATGGACCATTAAAGTTGGTACCAAGGCTCCACAGGCTGCCGGAAAGATTCATACAGATTTTGAACGTGGATTCATCTGTGCAGAAGTTGTAAAATACACCGACTTAATTGAAAGCGGTTCATTGACAAAGGCGAAAGAAAAAGGTCTTGTTGGTTTACAGGGTAAAGATTATGTAGTTCAGGACGGCGATGTTATTACATTCCGTTTCAACGTATAATTAACAGATACGAAAAGGGATTGACGCAATAGCGACAATCCCTTATTTTTTTACCTCATACCGGGAGCAGTCTACCTGTTCTTTGAACACCTGCTCCAATTCCCCGGTACGTATTATTGTTTCTTTCTGTACTTTCGTCAGTTTCTTTATATGATATTCCAGTTTTGATGCCAATTGCCGATTCTCACATTGCCAAGCGCACTCCAGTTGCTTGACCCCATGGGTTCTGGTGTACTTGGCACTCTTCTCCCCCTGCCGGGAATGTTCCTGAAATCTTCGTTGAAGATCCGTAGTGATGCCGGTATAAATCGAGTCATCCCGACATCGTAACATATAAACGTAATAATTACTCATACTTTGCAAAACTCTTTTTAAATTCAACAATATTTTCTTCCACGTTTCCTCCGTAAACTGCAGAACCTGCTACGATTACATTGGCTCCCGCTTCCAAAGGAATATCCACGTTGGAAAGTTTAACCCCACCGTCCACTTCAATCAGTGTTTTCAAATTGTATTCTGTCACGATGGCATTCACAATTTCAATTTTTTCTGTACATTCGTCAATATAAGACTGTCCGCCAAATCCCGGATGTACTGTCATAACAAGGATCATTTCAACCTTGTCAATGTATGGAGTGATATCTTCTACCGGTGTTTCCGGATTCAATGCCAAACCGGCATCCAGTCCTTCTGCATGAATGGCATCAATCGTTGCCTGTACATCTTCACAGGCTTCCACATGAATTGTAAGCATATTGGCACCGGCATCTTTAAACGCCTTGATATAACGGATTGGTTCCTGAATCATTAAATGAACATCAAAATATTTTTCCGTATGTTTTCTAGCATCCTTCACAACCGGAACGCCAATCGAAATGTTCGGAACAAACATTCCGTCCATAACGTCTACATGAATCCAGTCGCATCCTGCCTTATCGATGCGTTCAATATCCTTTCCTAAATTTGCAAAATCTGCTGATAATATTGATGGTGCTAATTGAATCATTTTGTACTCCTCTCAACTCTGTTAATATCGGTTTTCCTGTTCCTTTAATTCTTCATACATCAGTTGATAATTTCTATAACGGCTTTCGGATATTTTACCTTCTTCCAACGCCTGTTTTACCCTGCAATCCGGCTCATTGATATGCGCGCAGCCGATAAAGCGACATTGGTTGGTATAGTCCCAAAACTCCGGAAAACAATCTTCCAGTTTCTCTTTGGTCATTCCCGGAACAAACAAGGAACTGAATCCCGGTGTATCAATTACATAAGTTTCTTCTGCCGTATGGAAGATTTCCGAATGTCTTGTAGTATGCTTACCTCTTCCGATTTTATCACTGACCTGTCCGGTTTCCATCGTGTAATTTTGCGTCAGGGCATTCAGCATAGAGGATTTTCCCACACCGGAAGGGCCTGCAAAAACAGTACTTTTCCCTTTCAGTAGTTCTTCCACTTCCTTGACGCCACTTTCTTCTGTGGTGCTGGTGAAAAGAACCTGATACCCCGCATTATTGTAAATCGTCTTCAATTCTTCCATCAGCGCTTCTTCACCAATATCTGTTTTATTAAAGCAAATGATGGTTTCAATGTTCTGACACTCCATCATTACCAAAAACCGGTCCAACAAATTCAAATTCGGATCCGGCTGCTTCACCGCAAAGACAATCATTGCCTGGTCCACATTGGACACTGCCGGTCGAATCAATTCATTCTGACGTGGAAGGATTTCTGTAATGTTTCCCTTCTTCTCCTCTTCATCAATCACATCAATGGAAACATTATCTCCCACCAACGGTTTCACTTTTCTGTTTCTAAATATTCCTTTTGCCTTGCATTCATACAATCCATGCTTTTCCACATAGACATAATAAAACCCGGCAATTCCCTTGACGATTTTTCCTTGCATTCAAGACCTTCCTTATCGTTTATCCCGTGTAATCACACAGATGCCCACCGCATCGGGTGGGCATTTAATTTTGTTATTTTAATTTCACTGTTGTCTGGAAAGCTTCTACCCCATCAATGTAAACATATAATGTTGCTTTTCCCTTTTCGCTACCGGTCAGCGTCATTGTATAATCTCCCGGCCAGTTTTCTACCTGCTGGTACTCTTCATCCACATCTACCGGAACACCGTTCAGCACTGCTGTAACAGTTCCTGAAGTGATTGGATTTCCTTCTCCATCCAGCAAGTCTTCCATTGCAATGGTGCAGGAAGCAGTATACTGTTTTTCCTCTTTTTCAGAGCCTTTGCTGACAACAAGGGAAATGGTCAAACCATATGGTGCACGACCTGATTTAATACTCTGGCGAATGACAACGCCCTTTTCAACGTCTTCACTGTAAACTTCTTTCTTTGAGCCTACGTTATAACCGGCATTACTGATTGCCGACTGAGCCTTATCCAGCTTCTTTCCTACAACATTCGGAATTGTTCCGATATTGATTGGTTCTCCTGAAGACTGGTTTCCACGGCTTACCTTTAATTTAATGATTTCACCTTTGGATACTTCCGCCTTGTCGTTTGGCGAATAAGAAATAATGGTGTCAATTTCCTTGGAACTGTATTCGTAGGTTACTTCCCATTCAAATCCCAGTTTTTCCAACTGATCAATGGCTTTCGCCACATTTTTTCCTTCTAATCCACTTGGAACACGGACTTTTTCGCTACCGTAACTTGCCACCAGTTTCACGGTGGTCGCTCCGGTATCTACTATACTTCCCGGTGTAACATCCTGACTGATAATCTGTCCGTATTTATATTCATCACTGTATTCCCAGCTGACAACGTCACAGCCTAAATGATTCTTATTTAATGTTTCTTCCGCCTCACTCTGGCTAAAACCAACTACGGACGGAACCTTTGCCTTTCCTTCCGGCAATGTTTCCTGTTCTACATTGGAATTAATGGATGCCTGCAATGCCACATCGGAATCATTCATGTAAGAATAAGCAAAGTTTGTTACGATAATCGAAACAATAATCATTGCAACGATTCCCACAATTACTCCACCGATTGTCATAAAGCGGTCCATCTTCGGATCCACTGCATCAATGTCATCATTGGTGTAATCATTAATATTTGTGGCTGTTTCTGACTTTCCGGATTCTTTACGGATTTCCTTAATCTGTTCATCCGTAATCATAATCGTTGTAGTTCCCTGTTCCGGCTGTTCTAACTGGACAAAGTCCACGTCCGGTTCTGTTAATGCACGTTTCAAATCGGCAATCAGGGACGAAATTTTCGGATATCTGCTTTCAGCCTTATTCTGTGTACACTTAAGAACAATTTTTTCCATACTGATTGGCACATTCGGCAGCAGTTCTCTCACACTCGGAACCTGATTCTGAATATGCATCAGAGCAATACTTACTGTAGATTCTCCGTCAAAAGGAACTTTTCCTGTAAGCATCTCGTACATGGTAATACCAAGGGAATAAATATCACTCTTTTCATCCACATACTTTCCACCGGCCTGTTCCGGGGAAATATAGTGCACTGAACCCATGGCATTTCCGTTGATGGTATTGGAAGAAGCAGCTCTGGCAATACCAAAGTCTGTAACCTTCACTTTTCCTTCTCTGGAAATCATAATATTCTGTGGTTTAATATCTCTATGGATAATCTGGTTGTTATGGGCACATTCGATACCGTTTGCAATCTGAATGGCAATACTGATGGTTTCTCTTGCGGAAAGATGCCCCTTCTTTTCAATGTAGTTCTTCAGGGTGATTCCTTCAATCAGTTCCATAACAATGTAGTATGTTCCCTGCTCTTCTCCGACATCATAGACATTTACAATGTTTGGATGAATTAAGCTGGCAGCGGATTGCGCCTCTACCTTAAAC
Source organism: Eubacterium sp. (assembly GCA_016292095.1). Classification (GTDB taxonomy): domain Bacteria; phylum Bacillota; class Clostridia; order Lachnospirales; family Lachnospiraceae; genus Eubacterium_G. The sequence continues at coordinate 18,239 of JAEFAB010000040.1, forward strand.
TTGGAAACAAAATTTTTATCATTACTAAATTCTTTTTTTAATACTTTAATCGCAACATTACGATTTAATTTGTGATCCTTTGCCTTGTAAACATCAGACATTCCGCCTGCACCAACACGGCTGATAACCTCATAGCGGTTGTTTATAAAGCTCCCTTTTTCTATCATGAATTACCTCCCAATGTGTCCTCGACACAAGCATCAACAATAATTGCAGAAATATTATCCTTTCCACCATTTTCATTAGCCTGTTGAATCAGATTTGTCACAGCCTCTTCAATGGACGCACTGTTCTTTATGATTTTCTTGATTTCATAATCTTCAACCATGTTTGTCAATCCATCCGAGCACAGCAATAAACGGTCTCCCGGCTCGATTTCAATTTCAAAAATGTCCGGTGTTGATGTTTTATCCTCTGCCACTCCAATGGCTTTTGTAATTACATTCTTATTAAAATGAGTTCTGGCTTCCATCTTCTGGAGCATTCCCATACGAACCATATCCTCTACCAGAGAATGATCTCTTGTAATCTGATGGATTTCATTATTAACCAGATACAGACGGCTATCCCCTACATTGGCAATATATACGTGCCGGTCAACAATAGACGCAGCAACAAAAGTCGTTCCCATTCCGTTATAATCCTTATTGGAATTTGCCATTTCAAAAATGTCATGGTTAATCGATATAATTCCGGAATCCAGAACGTTTGCCGGATCGGACATATGCGTTGCACAGGCATACTTTACAAAGCGTTCAATCGCTTCTCTGGACGCAACGTCTCCTGCCTTATGTCCGCCCATTCCGTCAGCAACAATAAAAAGGTTCGGAAGTTTTCCAACCGGTGCTGTCGATATAAATATACTGTCCTGATTAATCGTTCTCATCAATCCTACATCTGTCTTACCAAATGCATTAATTTTATTCTCAGACATTTCGAACCTCCTCTCCTTTTTTCATAACTTCATTTCTCAACTGTCCGCAGGCACCATTAATGTCCCTGCCCATCTCTCTTCTTATGGTAGCATTTATTTTATTTTTTTCAACCCTTGATTTAAAGGCCTGCACCGCTTTATTTTCGGATTGTACAAAATCCCTTTCTTTAATCGGGTTTACCGGTATCAGATTAATATGACAATTAATTCCTTTTACCAGGTCTGCCAGCCGCTGTGCCTCTTCCACCGTGTCATTTACACCGGAAACGAGACTGTATTCAAAGGTAATTCTTCGTCCTGTTTTATCGAAATAGTACCGACATGCATCCAGCACTTCTGCAATGCTGTATTTCTTCGCAATCGGCATCAATTGTTTTCTTGTTTCATCATTGGATGCGTGAAGGGAAATTGCAAGAGTAATCTGCAATCCCATATCTGCCAATTCTTTAATTTTCGGAACCAGTCCGCAAGTTGATAATGTAATATTTCTTTGGCTGAGGTTCTTTCCGTTTTTATCGGAAATCAACTCCAGAAATTTTACCACATTATCGAAATTATCCAAAGGTTCTCCGCTTCCCATCAATACAATGTTGGAAACTTTCTCCCCGGTATCTTTTTCAATTTCGTAAATCTGTTCCAGCATATCTGAGGCCGTAAGGTTTCGCTCCAACCCGTTTAAGGTTGAGGCACAAAACCGACATCCCATACGACAACCGGATTGTGTTGAAATACAAACAGAATTGCCATGATGGTATTTCATAAAGACACTTTCAATCACGGAGCCGCCTTCAATCCGGAAAAGATATTTCCTTGTTCCGTCAATTTTTGAAATCAGCACATCCACCTTCTCAAGTGTGTTGATTTTGTAATTTTCGGAAAGTTTTTCCCGCAATGCTTTGGAAAGATTGGTCATTTCATCAAACCGTTCTACCCGCTCTATATGAAGCCACTGATAAATCTGTTTTGCACGAAATGCCTTTTCACCCATTGCTTTCATTTCCTGTTCCAACTCTATGTAATTGTAAGCTTTAATATCTTTCTTTTCTGTCATATTTCACGCTCTCATTACTTTTCAAATACAGAAATAAAGAACCCGTCCATTTCCTGTTCTCCCGGAAAGATTTGCAACCTTCCGGCATTTCTGTCTTTTAAAATTTCTTCCGGAAACTCTTCCGGAAATGCTATCGGATGAAGTCCCAGATGTTCTTCAATCCAACGGGCATTTTCATCGTTTTCCTTTTTGTTTACGGTACAGGTACTGTAAACCAGTTTTCCCCCCGGTTTTAAATATTGTACCACAACCTGCAGAATCTCTCTCTGCAATGTTGCCAACTGTCCGATTTGTTCCTCTGAAACATTATATTTAATATCACTTTTATTTGCAATAACGCCAAGACCTGAGCAAGGTAAATCAGCAATCACTATATCCCCACGACCCTTTACGCTTTCGTCGGGAGTCGTCGCATCAAAAGCTTTTACCTGAACATTCTTCATGCCGGTTCGCTTCACATTCTCCTGAATGAGTTTTACTTTCTTGTCCGTCAAATCTCTGGCATCCACCACACCGGTGTTTTCCAGCATATCCGCTACGCAAAGTGTTTTTCCTCCCGGAGCCGCACATACATCAATCACATAATCATCTTGCTTTGGCGCTGCCGCTACCCCAACCAAAACGGAACTTAAATCCTGCACGGCAATCCATCCGTTTCGGAAAGCACTGAGTTTCTCCAGGGAATCATAATCGCAAATGCGAATCACAAAAGGAAGCACCGTTTCTTCCACCGTTACTCCTTCTGCCTTCAGTGAATCTTTAACCGCTTGAATAAACGCTTCCTTCTCTCCCTGTCGGTGAGAAAGCTGAATTCTTACAGTCGTCTTTGTTTCTTTATAGAGACAATCCAGAATTTCTTTGGTCTGAGACATTCCGTAATCTTTTTCCCACAGTTTCAAAATCCATACCGGAACAGAATACTGCACGGATAGTCTTTCAATTTCATCTTCCGGCATTGGCAGGCCGTCTGCCTTTTTAATGACATTTCGAAGTACGCCGTTTACAAATCCCTTTAAGGTTCCAAAACCTCTTTTTCCCGCCAGTTTTACAGCTTCATTGCAGACTGCAAATGCCGGAACGGAATCCATATATCGAATCTGGTAAACCGACATTCTAAGAATTTGTAAAATCACCGGTTTCATTTTTTTCGTCTTCGTCTTTGAAATCTGATTGATGATATAATCAAGTTCAATCTGACGTTCAATGGTTCCTTCAAAAAGACGGGTAATGAATGCACGCTCCTGCTTTTCCAAGGTGCTGTGACTGTCCAGATATCTCTTTAATACGATATGACTTTTTTCACCTTTTGCAGTTTCCAACAATAAGGTCAGCACTGCATTTCTCAAATTTACCGGTTCTTTAGTCACGACTTCTGCCTCCGCCAAATATAATAATTAATCGGAGTAACTGTAATACGGAAGAAGCTGCTGCCGCAACGTAAGTCATTGCTGCCGCCGTTAATACTTTTTTTGTCTGCTTCACTTCCCGGGTATCAAACATTCCTGATTCTCCAAGAATTTTCAGTGCTCTGCTGGAAGCATTAAACTCTACCGGCAAAGTAACAATCTGAAACAGCACTGCCATGGAAAAAGCAAGAATTCCAAGATGGATAACCAGATTTCCGGTGCTTCCGGAACCCCAGCCTGCCAGAAATACTCCGGCAATAATCAAAATCCATGATAACTTGGAACCACCGTTTGCCAATGGTAAAATTGCATTTCTGACTGCGATTGGCACATATCCTCTATGATGCTGAATTACGTGTCCGCATTCATGCGCCGCTACACCCACGGCTGCAACGCTGTCTGAATTATAAGTGGTATCCGAAAGATGAACCACTTTGTTTGTCGGATCGTAATTGTCTGTAAGATTTCCGCCAATATGTTCAATACGAACATCATAAATTCCCTGGGCATCCAAAATCATCTTCGCGGCCTGTGCCCCGGTGATTCCGGAACGATTTCGAATTTTCGCATATTTGCTGTATGTGGATTTCACATTGGATGAAGCTGCCAGACAAAGAACAGCACCGATAATTACCAAGATATAGGTCCAATCAAAATAGATTCCGTAATACATATTCTCCTCCTATTCTCCTAAACGCTTTGCAGTTACTTCATAACCGTTTAAGAATGCCTGAACCTCCATTCGTTTCTTGCCTTCCAACTGGAGTTCCAGAATATTTAAAACACCTTTTCCCGTAGCAACCTGAATTCCTTTTTTATCTGCCGACAAAACAGTTCCCGGCTGCTGTGTTGTTTCGCAGTCTAAAACCTCTCCCCGCCAGATTTTTAAAGTTTTTCCGTCCATGGTTGTAAAGGCACTCGGCCATGGATTCAGGCCTCGAATCAGGCGTTCTATTTCTACTGCCGATTTGGCAAAATCAATTTTCCCAAAGTCCTTGGTGATTTTTCCCACATGAGTGGCTTCTGCTTCGTTCTGAGGAGTTCTGACTGCAGTTCCCTTTTCCAGTTTATCCAAAGTTTCCACAATCAACTCAGCACCAACATCTGCCAGTTTGTCGAAAAGACTACCACCGGTTTCATCTTCTGCCAAAGGAATCACAGCCTTGTCAATCATATCACCGGTATCAATCCCTTCCGCCATATACATGGTTGTAACACCGCTTTCCTTTTCTCCGTCAATAACAGCCCACTGAATCGGTGCTGCTCCACGATACTTCGGCAACAGAGAAGCGTGCACGTTAATGCAGCCATACTGTGGCATATCCAGAATTTCTTTGGATACAATCTGCCCAAAAGCAATAACCACAATTACATCCGGCTTCATTTCCCGAAGCTGTTGTACAAATTCCGGTGCTTTCACTTTTTCCGGCTGATATACCGGAATATTCAACGCTACAGCCTTTTCCTTTACCGGCGGAAACTGTACTTTATTTCCTCTTCCTTTCGGACGGTCCTGCTGGGTTACAACGCCAACCACATCATGAACCTGTGCAATTTTTTCCAATGCCGGAACCGAAAAATCCGGCGTTCCCATAAATACTACTCTCAATTTTCTTCCTCTCCATATAACTCAGAATTGTCATAGATTTCGCCTTCGACTTTATCTACATAAACAATTCCGTCCAAGTGATCATATTCATGCTGGATACATCTGGCAAGCAAGCCTTCTGCTTCCATTTCAAATTCTTCCATGTTTTCATCAAAAGCACGAACCTTTACCGTCATGGCTCTTGGTACCTTTCCGGATTTTCCCGGAACACTGAGGCATCCTTCAAAGTCTACCTGCATACCATCCTTATCAAGGATTTCAGGATTGATGAATACCATTGGAACCAAATTTCCTTCTTCATCACCACAGTCAATTACAAAGATTCTTTTCAAAATCCCCACCTGTGGTGCTGCCAGTCCAACACCGTTTGCTTCATACATAGTATCAAACATATCGTCAATCAAATCCAGTGTTCTCTGATTGATTTCCTTTACCGGTTTACAGATTTTCCGTAATGAAGCATCTCCTAATTCGCGAATATTTCTAATAGCCATTTTTAACCTTCCCTTCAACTCTTTTGTAAATCTTTTAAATATTAAAATCGTATTGTATACGAACATTTTTGAAATTTTGTGAACCATTTGTAACAGTTTCCAAATAGTCCTTGATTCCTACCAGATTTTGCCTTCTCCGGTCTTTCAAATAGATTACATTGCGATAAATATCTTTAATCTTTGCTACCGGCGGCTGTGCCGGTCCGATAATCATCAGTTTCTCCAACTGCTCTTCCTTGATTTTTCGGATAACCTGCAACAGTTCCTCTGTTGCCACATTCAATTCTTTCTGATTTTCACTCATCAACAGAATACAAACCATGTTCTCCATCGGTGGGTAATTCATCAGACTTCTGAATGCCATTTCCTCTTCATAAAAAGCTTTGTAATTCTGTTCTGCCGCTGCTCGGATACTGTAATTATCCGGTGCATAGGTCTGAATGACTGCCTCTCCCGGTCGCATTCCTCTTCCGGCTCTTCCCACTGCCTGACACAAAAGTTGGAACGTTCTTTCCTGTGCGCGGAAATCGGATTCGTACAGCGATAAATCCGCCGCAATAACACCCACTAACGTTACATTGGGGAAATCATGTCCTTTGACAATCATCTGGGTTCCCACCAGAATATCTGCTTTTCCATTGGCAAAAGCTGACAGAATTTCTTCATGACCACCTTTCCCATTGGTTGTATCTGCATCCATTCGCAGGATGGTTGCCTGCGGAAATTCTTTTTTCAACAATGTTTCAATCTGCTGGGTTCCAATGCCAAAGCTTCCCAAATACTTGGAACCGCAGGCCGGACAAAGTCCCGGCAATTCTTCTGTATGCCCGCAATAATGGCAAACCAGTTTTCGGTTTCTGTGCAATTTCAGTGTTACATCACAGTGCGGACAACGAATTGCTTTTCCGCAATCCCTGCAGGAAACAAATCCTGCATATCCCCGTCGATTAATAAAGAGCATGGTCTGTTCTTTTTTCTCCAGGCGGTCAGCGATTAGTCCGTGAAGTCTTTCACTGAACACAGACTTATTTCCGTTTTGCAGTTCTTCCCGCAAATCCACCACCGTCACCTCTGCCGGTTTGCCTTTTTCACGCTTATCTAAAACATGTAATTGATACAAACCTTTTTCAGCCCTGTAATAGGACTCTGCGGACGGTGTTGCGGAACCCAGCACCAGGGTTGCTCCCGTATCGGCAATCCTCTTTTGTGCCACTTCCACTGCATTATATTTTGGAACAGACTCGCTTTTATATGCGCCCTCATGTTCCTCATCAATCACAATCAGCCCTAAATTTTGAAACGGTGTAAACAGTGCGGAGCGGGGACCAATCATAATGTTGATTTCACCTTTCTTTGCCCGTTCAAACTGATCGTATCGTTCTCCCTGAGATAATCTGGAATTGATAATTGAAACCTGATTTCCAAATCGCTTTGTAAAACGCATTACCGTCTGATAAGTCAATGCAATTTCCGGAATCAGCACAATGGCCGATTTTCCTTTTTTGACGGTTTCATCAATCAAATCCATATAAACTTCCGTTTTTCCGCTTCCGGTAATTCCATGAATCAAATGAATGTTCAAAGTACTTTTCTTTTGAAAATCCATGGTTGCTTTAATCGCCTCTGCGACTTTTTTCTGCTGGTCGTTTAATACAATGTTGTAATCCGTTCCTGCGTGAATATCAACCGGGTTTCTGTATTGGGTATCTTTTTCCAGAACAATATCTCCCAGCTTTTCCATAGTCTTTAACGTGCTGTCAGAAATGTTCAGTTTCTCCACCACCAGAGATTTCGGAAGTCGATTATTCACAATCAATTCCTTTAACAGACGAACCCTCGCCTTGGCATTCTTTTTTTCATATTCAGCCAACTTTTCCTTTGCCGCATCCACTGTGCAATTCAAAACAACGGTGGTAACTGTTCGTTCCTTGATTTTTCGTTTAACAGGAAGAACCGTCTTCAGTGCCTGATTCATTGTGGATCCGTAATTTTCCTTGATCCACCAGGCAAGGCTGATAAGCTGACTTTCTATTGCCGTAGCATCCTCTTCCAAAGAATCAATAGTTTTCATTTTTTCAATGGCAAAAGAAGGCCGGTCCGTAATTTCAATCACGTAACCCCGAATCATACGGTTTCCTTTTCCAAAAGGAATTTTCACAGAGCTTCCAACGGTAATTTGTTTTTCCAGATGTTCCGGAATCATGTAGCCAAAGGGACGATCCAATTTTTCATGAGAAATATCAATGATTACATTTGCAAATTTCAAATCTGTCCCTCCTTTCAGAATTCTCTGCATCAATTGATTATGAACAAAAAATCTTTAATGGGAAATTCTTCCGAATTTCCCATTAATTTTATCATTCGTATTACTGTTTATTTAATTCCACGCTGCGTAAGCAGTTTACCATTAACATTGTTACAGTCATTGGTCCAACACCACCCGGTACCGGTGTGATAGCAGAAGCCACTCCGGATACTTCATCGAAGTCAACGTCTCCACAAAGTTTTCCGTCTTCATCACGGTCCATTCCTACGTCAATAACAACGGCTCCTTCTTTTACATAATCTGCTGTAACAAACTTTGCTTTTCCGATTGCAGCCACCAGGATATCTGCTCTCTTGGTTACTTCCTTTAAGTCTGCTGTTCTGGAATGTGCAATGGTTACTGTCGCATTTTCACGAAGCATTAACATTGCCATTGGCTTTCCTACAATATTACTTCTTCCGATTACAACACATTCTTTTCCTTCAATGTCGATCCCGGAACGCTTAATCATTTCAATAATTCCTGCCGGTGTACATGGAAGGAATGTATCTTCTCCGATTACCATCTTTCCAACATTTACCGGATGGAATCCATCCACATCCTTCTTCGGATCAATTGCCAAAAGGATTTTGCTTTCATCAATATGTTTTGGTAATGGAAGCTGAACAAGAATTCCGTTTACACTGCTGTCTTCGTTCAATTCTTTCACGGTGTTCAATAATTCTTCTTCTGTTGTTTCTTCCGGTAACGCCAAAGTTCTTGAGGTTACACCAATGTATTCGCAGGCTCTTTCTTTGTTTCTTACATACACTGCAGATGCCGGGTCGTTTCCAACCTTTACCACTGCCATTGTTATTTCAATTCCCTGCTCTTTGTAAGCGCTAACCTGCTTTTTCAATTCGTCCTTAATCTGCAATGAGATTGCTTTTCCGTCAATAATCTTTGCCATCTTTTTTCTCTCCTTCTTTAGAATAATCCGGTAATCTTGCCGTCATCTGTCAAGTCAATTCCGAAAGCAGCCGGGCTCTTTGAAAGACCTGGCATAGTCATAATGCTTCCTGTAATTGCTACAACGAATCCTGCACCTGCCGAAATATATACTTCGCGGATATTGATGGTAAATCCGGTTGGACGTCCTAATTTCTTCATGTCGTCAGACAATGAATACTGTGTTTTCGCCATACATACCGGGTATTCACCATAGCCCATATCCTCAATTTTCTTGATTGCTGTTTCAGCTTCCGGTGAATAAGTTACACCGTCTGCTCCGTAAATTTCTTTTGCTACTGTTTCGATTTTTTCCTTAATGGATAACTCATCACTATAAAGCGGTGCAAAGTTGGATGGCTTTGTTTCAATGGTTTCGATAACTTTTTCTGCCAATGCGATTCCGCCTTCTCCACCTTTTGCCCAAACTTCTGCCAAAGCAAATTCACAGTTTCTTTCTTCACAGAAGTTTTTGATGAATTCATATTCTGCATCCGTATCTGTGATGAACTGGTTCAGTGTTACAACAACAGGAACACCAAACTTCTGAAGATTTTCAATATGCTTTTCAAGGTTTACAATTCCCTTTGCCAAAGCTTCCAGATTTTCTTCGGAAAGATTTTCCTTTGCTACGCCACCGTTATATTTTAATGCACGAACGGTTGCTACCAAAACAACACAATCCGGTTTTAAACCTGCTTTTCTACACTTGATATCCAGGAATTTTTCTGCTCCCAGATCCGCACCGAATCCGGCTTCTGTAATAACATAATCAGCCATCTTTAATGCTGTTTTTGTTGCTTTTACAGAGTTACATCCGTGCGCGATATTTGCAAACGGTCCACCGTGAACCAATGCCGGTGTATGTTCTAATGTCTGAATCAGGTTTGGCTTCATGGCATCTTTTAATAAAGCCGCCATAGAACCTACTGCCTTAATATCTTTTGCAGTAACCGGCTGTCCGTCATAAGTATATGCCAAAATAATTTTTCCAAGTCTGTCCTTTAAGTCCGCATAATCTGTTGCAAGACAAAGGATTGCCATAATTTCAGATGCAACGGTAATTACAAAATGATCTTCTCTTACCACACCGTCAACTTTTCTTCCCAAACCAACAATGATATTTCTAAGGACGCGGTCATTAATGTCCACACATCGTTTCCAAACAACCTGATTTGGGTCGATGTTTAATTCATTGCCCTGCTGGATGGAATTGTCAAGCATTGCTGCGCAAAGATTGTTTGCTGCTGTAATGGCATGAAAATCTCCTGTAAAGTGAAGGTTCAAATCTTCCATTGGTACAACCTGTGCGTATCCGCCACCTGCAGCACCACCTTTGATTCCGAAACATGGTCCGAGAGACGGTTCTCTTAAAGCGATAACTGCTTTTTTATCCAATTTTCCAAATGCTTCTCCAAGACCTACGGTTACGGTTGTTTTACCTTCTCCTGCCGGTGTTGGGTTGATTGCTGTAACAAGAATCAATTTTCCGTCCGGACGGTCCTTGATGGTTTCGAAATATTCATTGGAGATTTTTGCTTTATACTTTCCGTATAATTCCAAATCGTCCTCTGTTAATCCCAATCCTGCTGCTACTTCTTTAATCGGTTTAATTACCGCTTCCTGTGCAATTTCAATATCAGTCTTCATTAATAACTCCTCCTTGTACTATGCCTTCGAATTCTTCCATGCTCATAATGACTTTACGTGGTTTATTGACTTCTTCCTGTCCCACAACTCCCGCATCATAGAGCTGTTCCATCACTCTGGCTGCTCTGTTAAAGCCTACCTTAAACTGTCGCTGTATCATACTTGTGGAGCCCTTTTGCTTTTCAATACAAAGGCGTCCTGCCTCTGCAAAAATCGGGTCTCTCTCATCCCCTCCACCGGTTGAAGCTTCTTGGTCACTCACCAGTTTTGCATCAATAGATGTATCATATTCTGCTTCACCACTGTGGTCTATGATATAACGCACGGTTTCTGCAATTTCCCCTTCAGAAACATATGCGCCCTGTAATCTCACCGGTTTTACGTAGCCTGCCGGATAAAACAACATATCTCCGTTTCCCAGCAGTTTTTCTGCTCCATACATATCAATAATTGTTCTGGAGTCTGTACCGGATGCTACCGTCAATGCGACTCTGGATGGAATGTTTGCCTTAATCAGACCGGTAATTACATCTACCGAAGGTCTCTGGGTCGCAATCACCATATGGATTCCCGCTGCTCGCGCCAGCTGTGCCAAACGGCAAATTGCTTCTTCCACCTCTTTTGCTGCAACCATCATCAAATCTGCCAACTCGTCTATGATAATCAGAATCTGTGGCAATTTCTCCGGTGCTTCTCCATCTGCCGGATAATCTCCGTTTTCCACTTTCGCATTGTAACTTCCAATGTCTTTTGCTCCGATGCCGGCAAACTTTTTATAACGGGCGGTCATTTCCGCAACTGCCCAGTTCAAAATTCCTGCCGCTTTTTTCGGATCTGTTACCACATCATAAAGTAAATGTGGAATTTTATTATATACCTGAAATTCTACAACTTTCGGATCAATTACAATCAACCGGACTTCATCCGGTGTACTTCTGTAAAGGATACTCATTAAAATAGAATTTGTAAATACCGATTTTCCCGAACCGGTGGTTCCTGCAATCAACATATGTGGCATCTTGGCAATATCCGCCACCACAACGCGTCCTGCAATATCCTTTCCTGCCGGAAACGCCAGTTTTGATTTATGATTTTTCAAATCCGGCGAATTCAGTAATTCTTTCAAATAAACCGGATCTCTTCCTTCATTCGGAATTTCAATACCAACGGCTGCCTTACCCGGAATCGGTGCTTCAATTCGAATGTCTGCCGCCGCCATATTGAGTTTAATATCATCCGTCAGTCCGGTAATACGGCTGACCTTAGTTCCCATTTCCGGCTGTAATTCATATCTTGTAACCGATGGTCCTTTGCTGACATTGGTCACTTCCACGTTAACACCAAAGTTTGCCAGAACCTGTTTTAACTTATTGGCTGTTGCCATCAGTTCCGCTTTGGTCGTTCCGCTTTTTCCACCCGGATTATCTTTCAGTAATGTATACGGTGGTTTTTTATAAACCGCCTTTTTCTTTGTTGGTGCAATAATCTTGCCTTCGCTGGAGGCTCTCTTCTGAACATCCGTGACAGCCTCCGGTGTCACCTGACCGTCCACGGAACTGTCTGTTGAAGCACTGCCACCCATTCCGTAAGGTTTTCTGTTCATTGTCGCTTTTGCTTCTTCGCTGACAATGATTCGTTCTTTCGGCCGGAACTCTCCGTCTGTGGCGTGTTCCGAAGCCTTCGGTTCTTCACTGACGCCCTGGATTTCCATCTGTTTGCCCGGTTTCTTTTCATCGTATGTATATATTTTCGGATCCTGTACCGGAATTTCTTCCGTCACGTCATCGAACCCTTCAATATGAATTTCATGAACTTCCTGCAAGGAATCTTTCTTTCGTTCTCCTGCCTTTTGCTCCGGTTTGATTGTGGTATCGCCAAAATCAACGCCAACCACACGGGTTCGTTGTCTTGCCAATCGTTTCTCTTCCCGTTTTTTCTCCCGTAGCAACTGATTTTCTTCTCTGCGGTAAGCTGCTTCTTCTTTCACATTTTCGTAAGCATTCTGTCCTTTATCCTTGATACCTTCCATCAAAGACTTCTCTGTCAGCACAACAACACAGATGACAAAAAGAATGATTACTAAAATGTACGCTCCGACAATTCCCAGTCCTTTACAAAACGTGGTTCCCAGAGCGGCGCCAAACCAACCGCCGCCAAAAGTTCCGGCGGAAGCCTCCTTATAAAAGAAGGACAACGGATTGTCAGCGTTCCCGTAAGAAATCAAATGAAATACCACGCCGAAGTTAAAGAACAAAAGGGTTAATGTGGATAATTTCACCACCAGCTTACTGCCCACTTCGTTTAATGCCACAAAGCCAACTACAGTAACCAGCAGAATTGGGAATACATATCCCATGGTACCGAACAATCCTAACATGATATTTCGGAGTACGGTTCCCACATAACCACAAATGCCAAAGTTACTCAAAAACAGAAACAGGGAAGCTGCGATAAAAATCCAAACGGTCACTTCTGCCTGAAGTTTTTTCTGACGAGCGATTTCTGCCTTCGTCTTTCTTCTTCCTGTTCCTTTTTTTGCACTGCTTTTCTTTGTATTCGATTTTTTGGCTCCACTTTTCTTTTTTGTATTCGCCAATTTCTTCACCTCAATATCTATACTACTTCACAACAAATGATCCGATAATTGCAATCAATCCCACAACTGCACAGTAATAAGAAAAGTATTTAAATTTCTTATTGCGCACAATAACTAACATCGTCTTGATACAAACGTATCCCACAATTGCCGCCATAATGGCACCTGCCACATATCCCAATGCATTGTTTGCCGCCATATCATCTCTCATATCAGGGATTTTAATGATTGCCGCTCCGATAATTGCCGGAATGGACATAATGAAAGAATACTTCACTGCAAAATCTCTTTTCAGTCCGCAAAGCAAGCCTGCAGTAATTGTGGTTCCTGACCGGGACAGACCCGGCAGTGTTGCAATCCCCTGACAAACACCCATAAAAGCAGCGTTTGCATAAGTTGTTTTCTTTGGTGTTTTATCTCCGTCTTCAATCTGGTCGGAAACAAACAGTAATACTGCTGTTACCAGCAAGCAGATTCCCGGAATCATTAATGAAGTCGCTGCATCATCAATGAGCTTTTCTCCCATAATTCCCAAAATTCCTGTCGGAATCGTAGAAACGATTACCAACATTGCAAATTTTCTGTACGAAGAATTGATCACTTTTCGATAGGTTGGTTCTGTATTATTTCTTTTGCTCTCAATGAGCTGGAAAAGATTATGAAAAGAATCTGCTATAATTCCGATTCCGTTCTGAATCAGTTTTGAAATATCTTTCCAATAGACGATGAACACCGCTACCAGTGTTCCAATATGTAAAAAAACATCAAACGATGTTCCAACATCTCCCATGCCAAAAAGTTTCTTTGCTATTGCTAAATGTCCGGAACTGCTAATCGGCAAAAACTCTGTTGCCCCCTGTATCATTCCCAACAAAATCGCTTTAAATAAACTCATGCTGTTCTCCTATCTTTTTCGATGACCATAGTTACTTGTTATTTTACTATTTTTTCGAGATTTATTCAAGGAAAACAGCAAATATGAATGTCCAATCTTTTCAGGAAAAATCCCTATTCTCTAATCATTTTATACAATTTTTCCAGTGCTTCTTTCAGGCTTCCGATTTCATTGACAATTCCTTCCTTTACCGCCTGTTCTCCCACCAGAATGCTCCCCACATCTTTTGTCATAATTTCCGTTGCATTCATCAGTTCCGTAAAACGCTCTTTAGATATTTCACAATGCTTTGTCACAAAGGTATTGATTCGCTCCTGAATCTTCCGAAAATAATTGTAGGTTTGAGCCACCCCGATAAACGTTCCATCCATCCGCACCGGATGAATTACCATAGTTCCCGTTTCCACAATAAAGGAATAGTCTGCTGCTACCGCCAAGGGAATTCCGATGGAATGACTCCCTCCCAGCACAAGAGAAACCGTCGGCTTACTCAGTCCTGCAATCATTTCTGCAATTGCCAGGCCACATTCCACATCTCCTCCCACAGTATTAATGATAATGAGTACTCCTTCGATTTCTTCATCATCTTCAATTTTCGCTAACAGAGGAAGCAGATGTTCATATTTGGTTGCCTTCATTCCCGAGGCTAATTGTTCATGTCCTTCCACTTCTCCGATAATACTGATTAGATGAATATTCTCTCCTTTGTGGGTCAGTTCTTCCTGCCCGTATTCTTTAATTTGATCCATAAAAAACCTCCATACCGGATAGTATGGAGGTTTTTTCACTTTTCATTCTTACCTGAACGCATAGAGTTTCGCTTTTTTTATTTATTCTATGCATTTCACCTAGCGAACGGTCTTCACCATGTCGTATGCAAGTTTTCCGCCAAACAAATCTAATGCACTTCCAATGGTGAAATCCAGTTTTCTGTCACACAACTCACCAAAGCGTTCAATCTGTTCCATGGAAGCAATTCCACCGGCGTAGGTAATGGCATTTCCGTCATACTTTGCCAACAGTTTTACCAGTTCTTCTTCCATGCCGGCTCCCATACCTTCTACATCCACTCCGTGAACCAGGAATTCATCACAATAATCCGCCAGTTTTTCCAACATTTCCACAGATACTTTTTCCTCTGTGAATTTTTGCCAGCGGTCCGTAACAATATAGTAATCATCATCTTTTTTTCTGCAACTAAGGTCCAGTACAATATGTTCTTTTCCCACTGCATTCTTCAGTTTTTCCAAATTTTCGTAATCCACTTTTCCGTCTTTAAAAACGAAAGAGGTTACAATTACATGAGAAGCTCCTTCTTCAATGAATTCCTTTGCATTTCCATCATTGATGCCACCACCAATCTGCATTCCACCCGGATATGCTTTCAATGCACTGACTGCCTGTTTCTTTGTTGCTTCAAAGTACTCGGAATCTTTATGATTCAAAATAATGATGTGGCCACCGGTCAATCCATCCGTCTGATACAATTTTGCAAAATCTTCCGCCTTCCGTTCCGAAACAAAATTTTCCTTTGCCTGGTTTCCTTCATCTTTCAAACTTCCGCCAACCAGCTGTTTCACTTTTCCATTATGGATATCAATACATGGTCTAAACTTCATAATTATCACTCCTAAAAAGATAAGCAGAAACGAATCATTTCTGCTTACCTAAACCTTTTATTTTAATTTTGCAAATGCCTGTTCCAAATCTGCAATAATATCTTCTACATCTTCAATACCAACAGAGAAACGGATCAGGTCTGCAGGAATTCCTGCTGCTTCTAACTGTTCGTCTGTTAACTGTCTGTGTGTATGGCTTGCCGGATGCAATACACAAGAACGTGCATCAGCAACATGTGTTACCATAGCGATAAATTCCAAAGAATCCATAAATTTGATTGATTCTTCACGACCGCCCTTAATTCCGAAACACATTACACCGCAAGTTCCGTCAGGCATATATTTCTGTGCTCTTTCGTAATACTTATTGCTCTTAAGACCCGGATAATTAACCCATGCAACATTTTCATTTGCTTCTAAGTATTCTGCTACCTTCTGAGCATTTTCACAATGTCTCTTCATACGAAGATGCAATGTTTCCAATCCAACATTTAATAAAAAGGCATTCATTGGTGACTGGATAGAACCAAGGTCTCTCATAATCTGAGTTGTTGCCTTTGTAATATATCCTGCTTTTCCAAATCTTTCACAGTAAATCAGTCCATGATAAGATTCATCCGGCTCTGTCATTCCAGGGAATTTATCAGCGTGTGCTGCCCAATCAAAGTTTCCGCTATCAACAATGGCACCACCTACAGCCATTGCGTGTCCATCCATATATTTTGTTGTAGAATGGGTAACGATGTCTGCACCGAATTCAAACGGACGACAATTAATTGGTGTTGCAAAAGTATTATCAATAATCAAAGGCACACCATGCTTATGGGCCGCCTTGCTGAATTTTTCAAAATCAAAAACAACGCAGGATGGGTTTGAGATGGATTCACCAAACACACACTTTGTATTTTCTTTGAATTCTTTTTCCAAATCTTCTTCAGAAATTTCAGGGTCAACGAATGTTACATCAATTCCCATTTTCTTCATTGTGATTCCAAAGAGATTAAATGTTCCGCCGTATACGTTGGAAGAACAAATAAAGTGATCTCCTGTTTCACAAATATTAAATACTGCATAGAAGTTTGCTGCCTGTCCGGAAGAGGTAAGCATTGCTGCCACTCCGCCTTCTAAATCACAGATTTTCTGTGCTACGGTATCATTGGTTGGATTCTGTAAGCGGGTATAGAAATATCCGCTTGCTTCCAAATCAAATAATTTTCCCATCTGTTCCGATGTATCATACTTAAATGTTGTACTCTGATAAATTGGAAGAACTCTTGGCTCTCCGGTTTTCGGCTGCCATCCTCCCTGTACACAAATTGTTCCTTTGTTGTTCTTTGCCATTTTTCTGTCCTCTTCTTTCTAATTCATTTCTATTTTTCCGGTTTATAATCTTTCAGCAGGAAATGCGATGCGACGCTGCAAATTCCAAACAGCACCGCAATGGTAATGACCAGTGCCAGATAAACTTTAAACTTCACCAATGTCATTACAACACAGGTTACAAGAAAAAATAAAACTGCCAATACCGTACAAACTTTATTGAGAAACAGTCCGATTTTGATTTTCTTTTCCTCTGTCATCTTTCCTTACTCCTTTAAAACCGATGAATATCATTTCCATTCCCTATTTTACTTCAGGAAGCCATCCTTGACAACTTGATTTTATTCATCAAACAATGGTGTTGAGAAATAACGTTCCGCTGTATCCGGCAATACCGTTACAACAGTCTTTCCTTTTCCGAGTTTTTTCGCCATCTTAAGTGCTGCTGCCACATTTGTCCCACTGGAAATCCCACACATCAGCCCTTCTTTTCGTGCCAAATCTCTGGCAGTCTGAATTGCCTCTTCATCTGTCACAATATAAATATCATCATAAATCTGCTGGTCCAGAATTTCCGGAATAATTCCATCGCCAATTCCCATCTGAAGGTGGGTTCCAATATTCCCCCCTGCAAGAATTGCTGCATTTTCCGGTTCCACTGCCCAGATTAAGATGTCCGGATTCTGTGCTTTCAGCACCTTTCCGATTCCGGTAATAGTTCCTCCGGTACCAATTCCGGAACAGAAGCCATCAATCTGACCTTCTACCTGTTCCATGATTTCTAATCCGGTGTGATGCTTGTGTGCTTTAATATTATTCGGGTTTTCAAACTGCTGCGGCACAAACACATTCGGATTTTCTTCCGCCATTTTCAATGCGGTCTTCAGACAATTTTCAATACACTTTCCGATATCCCCATCATCATGAATAAGAATTACTTCTGCCCCATAATGACGCACCAGTTTTCGACGTTCTTCACTGACAGAATCCGGCATAATGATAATTGTCTTATACCCTTTTACCGCACCTACCAAAGCCAGGCCAATTCCCTGATTTCCGCTGGTAGGTTCCACAATAATCGTATCCTGATTGATTTTCCCTTCTTTTTCTGCGGCTTTAATCATCTGCAGTGCAGTTCTTGTTTTAATGGAACCTCCCACATTGAGCCCTTCAAATTTTACCAATACTTCTGCAGAATCTTCCTCCACCATATGATTCAAGCGAACCATTGGAGTATGTCCCACAAATTCCAAAACATTATTATAAATCATCTTAATCTCCAATCAATCAGCCACTTTCTGTCCGGGCTGAATTTTCACCTATGACATTATACAAAAAAGGTTCAATTCCTAGCAAGAAAATAGGATTTGTATGTTAGGGCAAGATGCATCTTGCAAGCATTTTTTATTCTGCAGGGTGCATTCGTCGCATATAAAAAAGGATGCCACATGACGCGGCATCCCTCAAATTACTTTTTTACTGAGCATCTTTGATGGAGAAGCTGATTCTTCCCATCTTATCTTTTCCAAGACATTTTACTTTTACCTTGTCGCCAAGTGTTAAGAAGTCTTCAACATGTTCAACTCTTTCCTTTGCAATCTTAGAAATATGAACCATTCCTTCTTTACCAGGAGCAAATTCGATGAAAGCACCAAATTCTTTAATGCTTACAACTGTTCCTTCGTAAATCTGTCCTTCTTCAAAGTCAGTAACGATTGTTTCAACATACTTCATTGCTTTTGCAATCATGTCTTTTTCAACGCCACAGATTGATACAACACCTTCATCGGAAATATCCATTGTAACACCTGTTTCTTCGATAATTGCGTTGATAACCTTACCACTCTTTCCGATAACATCACCAATCTTATCCGGATCAATCTGGATTGTTTCAATCTTTGGAGCGTATTCGCTGAGTTCTTTACGAGGTTCTGCAATCGCTTTCTTCATACATGTATCCATGATGAAAAGTCTTGCTTCTCTTGTTCTCTGAATAGCACCTTCTACGATTGGACGTGTTAAACCATGAATCTTAATATCCATCTGGATCGCTGTGATACCTTCTGTTGTACCTGTTACCTTAAAGTCCATATCTCCGAAGAAGTCTTCAAGACCCTGGATATCTGTTAACAATACATATTCATCATCTGTTTCACCGGTAACAAGACCACAGGAAATTCCGGCAACCATTGCCTTCAACGGAACACCTGCTGCCATCAATGACATACATGAAGAACATGTAGACGCCATAGATGTTGAACCGTTAGATTCAAATGTTTCTGAAACAGTTCTGATTGCATATGGGAATTCTTCCTCTGTTGGAAGTACAGGCATTAATGCTTTTTCTGCTAATGCACCATGTCCGATTTCTCTACGTCCCGGTCCTCTGGATGGCTTTGTTTCACCAACAGAGTATGATGGGAAGTTATAATGATGCATATATCTCTTTGTCTTTACATTTTCATCTAATCCATCAATCTTCTGTGCTTCGGATAATGGAGCTAATGTTGTAATATTACAAATCTGTGTCTGTCCTCTTGTGAACATTGCAGAACCGTGAACTCTAGGAACAATATCAGTTTCTGCTGCTAACGGACGAATCTGATCGATTGCTCTTCCGTCAGGACGCTTGTGATCCTTTAAGATCATCTTTCTTACTGTCTTCTTCTGGTACTGGTAAATTGCTTCTCCTAAAACAGCAAGCCATTCTTCATTTTCAGCAAAAGCTTCTTCTAACTTTTCAGTTACAGCCTTAATGTTTGCTTCTCTTGTCTGCTTGTCATCTGTGAAAACTGCTTCTTCCATTTCAGCCGGAGGAACAATTTCCTTGATTGCAGCAAATAATTCTTCAGGAATTGCACAGCTTTCATATGCATGCTTTTCCTTTCCGACTTCTGCTACGATTTTATCGATAAATTCAATGATTGTCTGGTTGATGTCATGAGCCATATAAATTGCTTCGATCATCTTATCTTCAGGAACGATGTTTGCTCCTGCTTCAATCATAATTACTTTTTCCTTTGTAGATGCAACAGTTAACTGAAGATCTCCTTCATCCCAGATTTTCTGGCTAGGGTTTACAACGAATTCACCGTCTACTAAACCTACCTGTGTCATTGCACAAGGGCCATCAAACGGAATATCTGAAATACATGTAGAAATTGCCGCACCAAGCATTGCAACAAGTTCCGGTCTGCATTCAGGATCTACAGACATTACAAGGTTGTTTAATGTAACGTCATTTCTGTAATCCTTAGGGAATAACGGTCTCATTGGACGGTCGATAACTCTGGCTGTTAATACAGAGTTTTCAGACGCCTTTCCTTCTCTCTTATTAAATCCACCCGGGATTTTTCCTACGGAATACATCTTTTCTTCAAACTCTACTGAAAGTGGGAAGAAATCAATTCCGTCTCTTGGCTTATCTGAAGCTGTTGCTGTAGATAAAACTGTAGTATCTCCATAGTGCATAAATGCTGCACCGTTTGCCTGCTTTGCAACACGTCCAACATCAACTGTCAGTGTTTTTCCGGCAAGCTCCATGCTAAAACTCTTAAACATAATCTTCTTTCGTTACCTCGTGTAACTTTCTCCTTTTTCTTATTTGATTCGTGCGTTTATGGATCACTCCATATTGCTTCCGAAACAACTGCAAACCACAAAACTTTCTGTTTTGTATTCTGCAGTGGCTTCGGCAAAGAACAAATGCACGCAATCTTAATTATTATAATAAACCTGCAACAAAAAAGCAAGGCTTACCCTTGCATTCCAAACAATCTGTTCTGCTTAGATAATCCTTGCCTTTTTTAATAAAAGAACCCGATTCTGGAAACTCCGGTTTCCAAAGCTCTTTCATCCAGAATTCGTCCTGATATTTGACATGTTCCATACAATGTAATATATGCTTCGTATATATCTACATTTTCATTATTTTGAATCCAGAGCGCGCAGTCTTTTGCTTTAATAGTACAATCAAACAGTTCTATGGATGCCGGAACATATCCATCATTGGATTTCTGCACCACTGCATTTCCAAACCTGTTTTCAAAGTATGCATTCCGAATTACCACGTTCCAGGAGTCCGACCGGTCTGCACATCCGAAATACCCCGCGCCGAAAGAAATAACGCCCCTTAAAGTTTCCTCTGAAAAATCACTTCGATTGCACAGGAAGTTTCCTCCGTTAATCTCACAACTTCCACTGGAGCCACAAGCACAATATATCCCACCGTGATTCGGTGATTTAAAAGTTCCTCCGTTAATTAACGTTTTGCTTCCTGTACTACACTGAACACCACTGTTTCCTCCACTGAAGGTTCCACCTTCCACCTGAAGAGTTCCCGTATTGAAAATGGATGTTCCGTAGGAATCATATCCCCCTTTGCTCACCGGCATGCCCAGGTGATTTCCGCTTTCAATCAGCACCTGCGCATTCGCCGCTATGTAAACCGTGATATTGTTCTCTTTGCCGTCACAAAGGATATGATTCTTCTTCATTCGTGCGGTTGAGGTACCGGAGCAATAAATCCCCATGGTCCATTTTGCCGCCTTGACGGAAAAGTCATTTCCTTTCACAACGGCATTGCCCCGTTCCATTACCAAGGCAAATCCATTGTCTGTTTCCCCCTCTGCGGTAATTGTCGAATTCTTTACAACCACCTTGTTTCCTGTGGTATACAAAACTCTTGTATTGAGATAGCCCTGTGCTTTGATTTTTGTTTCATCACAGTTCAAGTTCACCGCTTTAATCGTTAGTGCTTTTCCTCTCTGTTCCACATTGTCATGGAAAATCTGAATCTTCTTCAAACACAGATTACTGTCTTCTGCTCCGGTTCCGTCCAAAACAGTTTCCACTTGTTCAAAATCCAGTGTTCCATTTTCCAAAGACAATGTTTTCTCATAAGAAATCGAATGGCCGTTGCTTGCACAGATTCTGTAACGGTCCAGATTTATTTTCAAATCATCAGGAATCTGAATTGTTTCATCAATAGAAAGGTCCTTGCACAACGTAATTACCGGGACATCCTGCTCTAAGGAAAGCATCACTTCTGCCTCAAAGATATCAGAAGTTCCCCGGGAATCTGTTCCCGCCATTGCATCTTCCACAGCAGTTTTAAAATCCGAATAATATGCAGTGTCCTCAACTACCGGCATATAAGGTTTCGATTCGGGATAGGGCACTTCTTCATAGGATTCTTCTGCCTTCTTCAAAACATCCCGATACAGCATCTGATGGATTTCGGAAGATTGGGACTTCTTTTTCTGATAAAGTTCCTCTGCAATTCCAAACGCACTGTATCCTTTGATGGTTCCGTAAACAACGCTTCCATCGGAAAGGACCCCGTAAGGGCGGACATAGTATTCCTGTTTCAATCCACTATAGACCGGCATGATCACCGAAACCTTCAGTTCCGTCTGTTCCCGTGCCGCCTCCATGGCTTTCGGCCCCGCAATTTCCTTTACCGCAACAAATTCACTGTCAGATTCTATTTGCATTTGTGAAGGAACGTTTTCGCTTTTTTTAATACCGTAAATCAATCCGCTGCGTTCTACCGTCTTTCCATGAATTTCCGTATCAATGCTGTAGACGGTTTTAACACCGACTCCAACATTTTCTCCTTTATACAGGACATTTCCGGAAATCTGAAAACCAACGACGGAAAGATCGTCCGATGTATTCAATTCTTCTCCTCCGACCTTATTCCATTGTAGGAAAAACATCAGAAGTACAATCGTGATATACCCAACTTTTTTTCTCACCATACTGTCACCTTTTCAAGTCTCAACTTTTGTTTTCCAATAACAACTCTTGCCTCTATGATACACCCTTTTCCCCTCTCGACACAACAAAAAAAAGAATATCCTCTGCGTTTTGCAAAGGATACTCTTTTTTGATCTGCCTGATTCGAAATTACTTTCTGATTCCAAGCTTTTCAATTAATTCTCTGTATTCGTTTACATCGTTTTCTTTGATGTAGTCAAGTAAACCACGTCTCTTACCTACCATCTTAAGAAGACCTCTTCTTGAGTGGTGATCCTTCTGGTTTACCTTTAAGTGTTCTGTTAAATCCTTAATTCTGTATGTTAAGATTGCTACCTGAACTGCTGGTGAACCAGTGTCTGTAGGTGTCTTACCATATTCTGCTGCTAACTGAGCTTTGATTTCCTTTGTAATCATAATTACATCCTCCTAAAAATTTTAATATCCCCTGACACTATAGCATCGGTTGGAGTATCCAAACACTATGTGCCGGTTAACATACCAAAATATAATAACATAGCCTTGTCGCTTTGTAAAGTAATTCTTTTTCGTCCTTCTATACAAACCCCAAAATACATAAGATTGTCATGATGACACCGCTCGCGAACAGGACGCCAAATGTTTTTGCCAACTTTTGCTTTCTCGTAATATAAAGCATAGCAAGGCTGAACATTGACCACAACCAGGCAGCGCCACCTGCAATACAGCTTCGTGCATTCTTTCTGGCATCAGAGTCGATACAATCTTTATAAATAAAGGTTCCATCCATCGTTTCCGCAATTCCTTTATTTTTCACACACTGTTCCGCCTCCCAAAGAGTTCCTGACACTTCACCTTCCAGAACAACTTTTTGAATTGCTTCACCGGTATCGGGATTAAATTGTTTTCCCCAATCTTCATCAGCCTCAAGAAGAATTGCATGTTTTTTGTCTTTAGTGTACAAAATATAATAATATTTTGTGGATACAGAAATGAATCCGCCTATTTTATTTTCCACTTTACAAATCGCAGGAGAAGAATATTTCACCTCACACTTGACAAATCCTTCAACATTCTTTTTTTCTAACAGACTTTCCAATGTAGTTGTCGTATGATTCAGTCCATTGATTCTGTAACATCCAAATCCCAAAGCCAATATACCAACAATGACGAAGAGAATATATGTAATTAACATTTTTATTCCGGACTCTCCGCTAAATAGCGCATCCCATATTTCTTCAATGCTCAATTTTCTTGTATTGTTCTCGTTTCTCATTTGTTTTCCCCTTATTGCAATTTCCGGCAGGATTCAATATCCATTCGTATCTGCTTCTGCAATTCTTCCAGACTTTCAAACTGTTTCTCCGGTCTGATAAAATCGTAAAACTGAACTTCTATGGTTTCGTGATAAATATATTCTTTAAAATCAATGATATGTGTTTCTACTTTAATCTGTTCTCCACTCTCTACAGTAGGATTTACCCCCACGTTGGTAATGGCATGATATGTTTCATCTCCCACTACGACTACGGTTCGATAAACGCCCCTTGGTGGCAACAATTTGGTTTCTTCCGGAATAATATTCGCCGTTGGAATTTCCATGGTTCTTCCCAATTGTTTTCCTTCGATCACTTTCCCGATAATGCGATAAGGATGATCCAACAGCGCATTCACCTGACGCATTTCCCCTTTGGAAATCCGTTCTCTGATTTCGCTGCTGCTAATATCTTTACGATTATGCTTTTCCTTCTCTACAACCAAAACATTATAGTCGTAATTCTTCTGTTGCTCTTTCAAAAAAGCTACATCGCCGCTTGCCTTTGCACCAAATCGGAAATCTGTTCCGCAAACAATCGTTGTAGCTCCCAGTTTTTCCTTTAAAACTTCCCGAAGAAATGTTTCCGGGTCCATTGCCAGAAATTCTTTAGTCAACGGCATTCGGATATAAACATCTACACCTTGCTCTTCTAGTAGAAGACGTTTTTCTTGTTCTGTCACAATGGTTTTAGTCACTTTATCGTTTAGAAAAGCCGACGGAGCTGAGGTAAAGGTCAAGACAACTTTCTGTCGTCCATTGGCATGTTGTGCCAATACCTCCAACAGTTTTTCGTGTCCCTTATGAATTCCATCGAACTTACCAATGGTAACAATGGTGTTATTCAGTTTTCGGCATTCATTCAGTGAAAAACTCTGCACCGTCTCCTCCTTTCGTACAACGCCGCTTTGCATAACGCCGCTTTGCATAACGCCGCTTTGCGGCGCCATGCTCATGTGTGTGCGTTCCGCACACACATGCAAACTCCATCAGTTTCTACTGCAACTGTAAACAGTTTCCGTAGAAGCCGATGGAGTTTGTATGTGGCTGAACTATAAGAACATCTTGTAAGGTTTATATATCTGTCGCTTTTCTTCAAAGATGTATAAACCAATAAATTCTCCATCGTGGGTATAGACACGGACTGTTTGTCCATCTTGTTGATGCATCTTCAACATAGTGTCTCCGGATGTAAATATATTACCGTTTCGTACTAATTTTTCTGCATGCTGCGAAACAATACATTTGGAATGATGTTCCAGCATGACATCTACCGGAACCAGATAATCTTTTAAAATCCCACAATCTCTGGCATGTTCGATTTGTGAAAGTGTAATGCTTTCTTCCACTTTAAATCGTTCTACCTGGGTACGAACCAGATTTTCCATAATTCCGCCTACCCCGAGTTTTTCTCCAATGTCATTGCACAAAGTTCTAATGTAGGTTCCCTTGGAACAAATAACATTCATTTCTACCCGAGGTAATTCTATTTTTGTGATAGTAATATCAATAATCTTGCATCTTCTGGCAGGACGCTCAATCTCTTCGCCTCTTCTTGCCAGTTCATAAAGTTTCTGCCCTTTGATTTTTATAGCAGAAAACATTGGAGGTATCTGATCATATTCACCAATAAAACTTTTAATGGCTTCATACACCTGATCTTCTGTTATCCTCTCTAACTGTTCCGGATTTGCTTCCTTTAAAACTTCCCCTGTTGCATCCTGGGTGTTTGTCGTTTTCCCCAGCAAGAGGGTTGCATGATAGCATTTATCTTTTTCTGACAACACATCACAAAGTTTTGTTGCCTTTCCCAAGCAAACCGGAAGCACTCCTACGGCATTAGGATCTAAGGTTCCCATATGGCCGATTTTCTTTTGTTTTAAAATCCCCCGCATTTTTGCTACCACATCATGTGAAGTAAAACCAGGTTCTTTATAAACATTGATTACTCCATGAATCATCTTTTTACTCTCCACTTTCATACTTCCCGTTATATTTCTTTTTCAATTTCTTTTAAAATCATGGCAATTGCTTCTTCTAACGGTGCTTTCACATCAAATCCGGCAGCACGAACATGGCCGCCTCCGCCAAATTTCACAGCAATTTCACTAACGTCCACATATTTTCTGGAACGCAGACTTGCCTTGAAGTGGTTTTCCCCTAAAGGATAAACAAATAATGCCACTTCCACACCTTCCACATTTCTGATGGAAGCAATCACTGCATCCAAATCATTTTTTGTAATTCCATACTGTTCCATCATTTCTGCAGTACAGTATCCATAAATACACTTGCCATCCATTTCCAACACAGCTTCACTTTGAATCTGCGCTGTAATCATCATCTGATTGTAGGACTTTTTAAAGTAGGTTTCTTCCAGAATATTGTTTACATCAATGCCATGCTCCATTAAAGTTGCAGCAATGCGCATTGTCTTCGGTGTTGTACTCTGAAAACGGAATACACCGGTATCATGAGCAATTCCCATATACAACGGTTCTGCGATTTCCTTGGAAAGCAATTCCGGTTCCAGGAACTCAAACAGAACTTCACTGGCAGAGCCTGCTTCAGCCACCACAAAATTTCCATCGGCATAGCCCGGGTTACTCTTGTGATGGTCGATGCAATAAGTTCTCTTTGCCGCTTCAAAATACTTGGTGTTTTCACCCAGACGGTCTAAGCTTGCAGTATCCAAAGCAATAAACAAGTCAAATTCCGTTCCGTCAAATTCACCGGTTTCAATCTGATCTGTATTTTCAATTAATGTAAATTTCGGATCTACATATTCCAGAAAAACTCTGACTTCCAAATCCTGTCGATTCTTTTTCAAATAATTATACAGTGCCATACAGGAACCCATGCAGTCTCCGTCCGGTCTTACATGGCCTGCAATTCCTACAGTCTTTGCACTGCCAATCACTTCATTAATCTTCATTATGATTTACCTCGTCAATTAACTTAGACATTTTCATTCCGTATTCAATAGACTCATCTAAAATGAAACGAATTTCCGGCGTATTTCTGAGATTGACTGTATGAGCCAATTCTCTTCTGATAAAGCCTTTTGCACTGTTTAATCCTTCCAGTGTTTCCTTCTTTGCTTCATCATTTCCCAATACACTGATGAATGCCTTGCAGGTCTTCAAATCCGGAGCCACTTCCACCGCTGTTACGGTTGTCATCATCCCAACGCGTGGATCTTTTAACTCACGGATAATCGTACTCAACTCACGCTGCACTTCACCGTTAATACGAGTATTTTTGATACTATTTTTTCTCATTTTTCTACCTCTATTAAACTTTGACCAACCTGTCCTTTATGGCTGACTCTGAATGCATTTTTTGCAATTATACCTAGCCTTTTTTATTTTCTCGATTTGCAAGGTACACTTGTCCTGTCCAAATTTCCTTAGGTGTACCTTATTTTCTGAGTTTTCTCGTTTTCTAAGGTATCAGCACTCTCTTCCGACTCTTTAGGTGTACCTTATTTTTCAAAAAAAGGACATTCTTAGGGTATATCTCACAACACAAGATAAACCAGCTCAAAAATCCCTTCGGATTTTTGATATCGTTGCAGTTTATCTAGGCACTTCTACCATGATATAAGATTCTACCTGGTCGCCTTCACGAATGTCATTAAATGAACTGAACACAAGACCACATTCGTATCCTGCTTTTACTTCCTTCACGTCATCTTTGAATCTCTTCAATGATGCTAAATCACCTTCAAAGATTAATTCTCCGTCTCTTGTAACTCTTGCCTTACTGCCTCTCTGGATATTTCCGTCTAAGACATAAGAACCGGCAATATTACCAATACCGGAAGCTTTGAAGATCTGTCTGATTTCTGCATGACCGGTAACCTTTTCTTCATAGATTGGTTCCAGCATACCCTTCATAGCTCTTTCAATATCGTCAATTGCGTTATAAATTACGCTGTAGAGTCTCAAGTCAACATTTTCGTTCTTTGCTGTTTCTTCTGCCTGATTATCCGGCTTCACGTTAAATCCGATGATGATTGCATTAGATGCGGAAGCAAGGATAACGTCAGATTCATTGATGGCACCAACACCACCGTGAATTACCTTAACTTCTACTTCATCATTGGAAAGTTTTACAAGACTCTGTTTTACTGCTTCTACAGAACCCTGAACGTCTGCCTTGATGATAATGTTCAATTCTTTCAATTCGCCTGCTTCAATCTGTGAATTCAGGTCATCTAAGGAAATTCTGAACTTGTTGCTTTCCATTAACTTCGCTTTGCTGTCTTCTACGAATGTATTTGCAAAGTCTTTTGCTTCGGAAGCTGTTTCCGTGGAAACGAATACTTCTCCTGCGTTTGGAACGCCACTTAAACCTAAAATTTCTACAGGAGTAGATGGGCCGGCTTCCTTAATCTGATTTCCTCTGTCATCACTCATGGCACGAACCTTACCATGGTTAGCGCCTGCAGCAATGTTTGCAGCAATCTTCAAAGTACCCTTCTGTACCAATACAGTTGCTACCGGACCTTTACCCTTATCAAGTTTTGCTTCGATAACGATACCTCTTGCCTGTCTGTTTGGATTTGCTTTCAATTCCAATACATCTGCCTGTAACAGTACCATTTCCAATAAGTCATCAATACCTTCTTTGGTGTGTGCTGAAACAGGAACCATTTCAACATTTCCGCCCCAATCTGAAGCTAACAGGCCGTATTCAGCCAATCCCTGTTTTACACGATCAAGGTTAGCACCCGGTTTATCAATCTTGTTGATTGCAACAATAATTTCAATATTTGCAGCTTTTGCATGGTTAATCGCTTCTACAGTCTGTGGCATAACACCATCATCTGCAGCAACAACTAAGATTGCAATATCTGTAGACTGTGCACCACGCATACGCATTGATGTAAACGCCTCATGTCCCGGTGTATCCAGGAATGTAATTGTCTGGCCGTTAACCTTAACAACAGACGCACCGATATGCTGTGTGATACCACCTGCTTCGCCGGAAATAACGTTTGTTTCACGGATTGCATCCAACAGGGATGTTTTACCGTGGTCAACGTGACCCATAACGCAGACTACCGGTGGACGTTTTACCATTAATTCTTCGTCTTCTGCTTCTTCACGAAGTAATTCTTCAATGATGTCTACCTTTTCTTCTTTTTCACACATAATTTCGTATCCTAATGCAATTTCTTCTGCACTTTCAAAATCGATTTCTGTGTTTACGGTAACCATCTTACCTTCTAAGAATAATTTCTTGATAATTGCAGATGCAGTCATCTTCATCTTTTCAGCCAAGTCGCCGATTGTGATGCTGTCAGGCACCTGAATAATCTTGATTTCTTCCTTCTTTTCTTCTTTCTTCTTTGGCTTTTCTAATACCGGCTTAGAGAAATCCTTCTTGCCGTTTTTACCTCTCTTACCATTTCCGTCCTCGAAGTTTCTGTTGTTTCGATTCTGGTTATCCTTCTTATCCTGACGAAGCTTGTTTTCTCTTGTCTTACGATCCTTGTTCTGGATTGGTTCTGCTGTCTGAGCACCGCCTCTGTCATTACGATCGTTTCTGTTTCTGAAGTCACGGTTCTGTCCGCCGCGGTTATCAGTTCTGTTTCCGTTTCTATCGTTTCTGTTGTCATTTCTGTTTCCGTTTCTGTCACGGAAATTATTGTTTCTGTTATCGCGGTTGTTGTTACGGTTGTCACGGTTCTGTCCGCCACGATTATCATTTCTGTCGTTATTTCTTCTATCGTTGTTTCTCTGAGGCTGATTTCCACGTTCCGGCTTCTTTCCGTCACGATCATTGCCCTGAGGCTTGCGATCCTGCTGCGGCTTCACAGCCTTTGGTTCTTCTTTCTTTTCTTCTGCAGGTTTTTCAGTCTTCGGTTCTTCTGCCTTCGGTGTTTCAACTTTTTCTTCTGCCTGAACAACAGGAGTTTCAACCTTTTCTTCTACCTTTGGTTCAACCTTTGTTTCCACAGGAGTTGTTTCTACAGCTGCTACAGGTTCTTCCACTGCTGCAACCTTCTTTTCTTCTGTTTCAACAACTTTCTTTTCATCTTTAGAACGGTGTTCTCCGGAACGACGGTGGTGATGTTCTCCACTATGTCTTCTCTTCTTGCGTTCTCCTTCTCCACGGGAACGATGTTCTCCGGTTCTAACAACACCCTTGCTTGTAATCAAAACACGAGGTTTTGCTTTTTCTTCTTTTTTCTCTTCCTTCTTTTCTTCTGAAGCAGCTTCACTTTTTCCGTTGTCTGCTCCAAACTTGGATTTGATGAATGCAATATTGTCATCTTCAATAGAGCTGGCTGCTTTCACTTCTACGCCTTTTTCGCCTAATGCTGCAACAATCTCTGCACTCTTTATATCTAATTCTTTTGCTAATTCATGAACTCTCATTTTTGCCATTTAGTTACCTCCGTCTACTTACGATTTATTAATTGAATAATTGACTTACTAAATTCGGAATCTAAAATTGCTATGGACACACGGTCCTTATTCCCCGTAGCACTTCCTAATTCTGCTCTGGTTCCATAGGTATAAAACGGAACCTCATAGTAATTGCATTTATTTTCAAATAGTTTCTTTGTATTATCAGAAGCTTCCGTGGAAACCAAAACCAGTTTTGCCTTTCGCTGCTTCACTGCCTTTTCCACCGAAAATTCTCCTGCTACTGTTTTTCCTGCCCGGGTGGCTAATCCCACCATAGAAAACACTTTATTCATTTGTTTCTCCCAACTGTTCCATTAACTGTGCCACAACTTCATCACTGATTTTTGAAATCTTCAGAGTTCTTTCCAGCCCTCTGTTTTTCAAAGCCTTTTCCAGACACGCTTTGCTGTGACAAATATAAGCACCTCGTCCGTTTTGTTTTCCTGTCAAATCCACAAAAACTCCGCCGTCTTTATCACGAACAATTCGAATTAACTCTTTTTTATTTTTTTCTTCTCTACACCCCGTACAGGTTCTTGTAGGGATTTTCTTAGTCTGTCCCATAGCACACTCCTATGAATTATTCTTCGGATTCACTTTCTTCGATTTCATCATCGTATTCTGCATCATATTCTGCATCGTACTCATCATCGTATTCTGCATCATATTCGTCATCATAGTACTCATCATCATAGTATTCGCCATCGTAGTATTCACCATCATAGTAATCTTCTTCGTTGAATACGTACTGGATGCCTTCTTCCTTAGCCTGTGCTTCGCTCTTGATATCAATTTTGAATCCTGTAAGCTTTGCTGCCAATCTTGCATTCTGACCTTCTTTACCGATTGCCAAAGAAAGCTGTGAGTTCGGAACAACTACTAAAGCTTCTTTGTTATCCGGATCAGCCAATACTGCCACAACTTTTGATGGGCTTAATGCATTTTCAATTAAAATAGCCGGATTTTCACTCCAGTTAATAATATCAATCTTTTCATTTCGAAGTTCGTCAACAACAGCGTTTACTCTTGCTCCGTTGATACCAACGCAGGCACCAACCGGATCAACATTTTCATTGTTTGAGAATACAGCAATCTTTGTTCTGGAACCTGCTTCTCTTGCAACGCTCTTGATTTCAACAACACCTTCCTGAATTTCTGTTACTTCCTGTTCAAATAATCTCTTTACAAGACCCGGATGAGTTCTGGAAACAGAGATTCTAGGTCCTTTTCCATTATCTGTTACATCTGTAATGTAGAGTTTAATTCTTTCTGTTGGTCTGAAGAATTCTCCCGGTGCCTGTTCCTTTTCCATTAATACTGTGTCAACCTTACCAAGATTTACACTGATATTTTTTCCGTTAATTCTCTGTACAATACCTGTAACAAGATCGTTCTTCTTTTCAAAGTACTGTTCGTACAGGCTCTTTCTTTCTTCCTCTCTGATTTTCTGGAGGATTCCGTTCTTTGCACTCTGTGTTGCAATACGTCCGAAGTCTTTTGACTGAATTTCGATGTTTACAATATCACCAACTTCATAAGTACCTTTGATGTTTCTTGCATCATCTAATGAAATTTCTTTAACACTGTCTTCTACCGTTTCAACAACTTCCTTCTGAGAATAGATGTGGAAGTCTCCTGTTTCACGGTCGATTGTAACGGTAACGTTGTCTGCCTTGTTAAAGTTGTTTTTATACGCTACTACCAAGTTACTCTCAATGGCTTCAAATAATGACTCTTTACTAATGTCTTTTTCTTTCTCCAACACATTTAATGCTTCAATTAATTCCTTATTCATTTTCCTTTATCCTCCTTAGAATTCGATATATTCTCTAACCAATGCGGTTAATTTTCGTTCAAATACGCTTTCATTGCCTTCGCCATCATCAATGGTAAAAGTATCTTTATCAAAAGATTTCAAAATTCCGATAAACTGCTTTTCGCCGTTGATTGCTTTAAACAAATGAACTTCTACTACTTTTTCCAGGTTTCTTTCAAAATCCCGGTCTTTCTTCATGGGACGTCCTAATCCCGGTGAACTCACCTCCAAGATGTAAGCATCCGGAATGAAATCCACTTCATCCAGTTTTTCACTTAAGATTCTGCTAACACCTTCCAAATCATTGATGGTAATTCCTCCCGGTTTATCAATATAAGCCCGAAGATAATAATTACTTCCTTCTTTTACATATTCCACATCGACAAATTCAAATCCCTTTTCTTCCACAATGGGAATCAGCAATTCCTCTGTCTTTGCTTCATAAACTGCTCTCTTTGACATTGAACCTCCTTTTCTCATAGAAAAGAGCGAACCTTTGCGGTTCGCTCCTGCGTTTCTAGTCTATATTACCGTACTAGTATAAATCCATTTATCACCGATGTCAACGGCTATTTGCCACTTTTTACCGGATTATCTCAGGTTTTCAAACATTTCGTCCTTGGACCCTTTCAGAATACTTTCATAAAGTTTCAATCCCAGCACCGGGAAAAACTTCGATGTGAAGTTCATAAAATGAGCATCTTTTCCTAAAATCATTCTGTTCTTCTGACGAATGATTTTTCGGATAATCTTCTTCGCCATTTTATCCGGCGATGTGGACATAAACCGGATAATGCCCCGATTGGTGTTTGCATGCTGGTTGCGTAAAATATCTGTCCGGACAAATCCCGGGCAAACATAAGCAATATACATTTCTCTTCCCAATTCGCCAATCAAGCTTTCCGTATACGCCTTTAACGCTGCCTTTGTTGCTCCGTAAATTCCTGTTCCGATTAAAGAACACAGTGCTGCAGCACTGGAAATATTCACAATGCCGGGCATAGTTGATTTTCTAAGAACCGGCAACAATGCCTTAATTCCGTAACGAACCGCATGAAAGTTCACATCAAAGCATCGACTGATTTCTTCTTCCGTATAATTCACTGAACGATTAAACTCCGGCATGGTTCCTGCATTGTTAATGAGAAGGTCCACCTGTACATTGTTATCCAACAATTCTTTGGCAAATTCATTCCACGCCTCCGGTTCGCTTACATCAAAAATCTTATATCGAAAAGCATCATGCTGATAACTTAATTCATCAATCAAACTCTTCATCTTTGCCTCTGATTGCCCGATTCCAATCACTCGGCAATTATGTTCTTTCACTAATTTGCACGTCAGTGCTCTCCCTATTCCGGAGGACGCTCCGGTAATAATTATCGTTTTTCCGTATATCCACTCCATCGTTTTTCTCCTGCTGTCTCACTGCCAAAATCTTCTTGCAAAATTTCATATTGCTGATATAATAATACAAGTATGGCTCGTTGGTCAAGTGGTTAAGACGCCGCCCTCTCAAGGCGGAATCACGGGTTCAATTCCCGTACGAGCTGCTTCGATAAAAAAAGGATTGCAACTGATGATGCAATCCTTTTTTTGTTTCTCACACTTCTTTGTTTTTCCGCACATTTGCCATTTTCTTTTTAAAGGCCTTAAACACTCTGTGAACAGTTCCGTTTTTCTCATTCAAAATGTTTTTGAGTTCTTCCTCTTCCAATGGTTCGTAAACGGATGCTTCCTTAGGATATTTTTTCTTATCCGCCTCTATAATAATATCAATGAATTCTTCTTCCGTCTTCGCTTCCATTAACGTATTGACAACCTTTGCATCCAAAAGCAATGTCACAAACCTTGCTAACAATTCCAAATGTATCGGGCGTTTGTCCGAAGCTGCAATCATAAAAATCAATTTTGCCGGCTGTTTGTCCGGTGCATTATAATCCACCCCTTCCGGCACGGTTACTACCGCCAATCCTGTTTTTTCCACTACAGAACTTTGTGCGTGCGGTAAAGCCAAACCACCGCCAACCGCTGTGGACTGCTTTGCTTCTCGCTCCAGGATTTCAGTCTTAAACTGCTTTTCATCACTAATGTTCTTTACGGCAAAATGCATTTCCACTAATTTATCAATGGCTTCTTCCTGACAATTGAACTTACAGTTTAAGGCAATCGCATCTTTGGACAGTACATCAGACATTTTCATAATCGATCCCCTCCTTTTGATTAGTTTCCCTTCTTATTATTTTTCATAAAATTTCCGTTCTTCATTGATAACATTATTGTAACATTTTCCGTAAAATATTTCATCAAAAATTTATCATTTTTTAACAAAATGCTTTCTGAAAAAATCGCATTCGGCATCATTGCAACACTTTGCTTCCTCCATTCGCATGTTGCAGTGGAAAACATGCCACAACGGATTTTCTTCCGTTCCATACACCCGGTATTCATAAGGAATTCCATGGGCTTTCAGTTCTTCTACCAGCATTGGTGCCTGATCCACCAGAAAATCTCCCAAAGCAGTCATAACAAAACACGGCACATAATTTTCGGAAATAAAATGAATCGGACTCATCTGATAAAATTCCTCTTCTGTGCCGCCCTTTTGAAAAACTTGCTTTTTCAAAATACACATCAACTCATCATTTTCATCATCTTCCAGCAGATAAAGTCCGCAGTTTAATGCCACTGCATTCAATTTGATTGTTTCCGGCGGTTGGAAATTATAATTCTTTCCATAGTCCTTGTGTGTAATCATTGAAACATACAGACTCAGCAATTGTGCTCCTGCCGAATCTCCGAGGGCAAAAAGATTGTCCGTGTCAAGCCCATACTCCTCTGCATGATTTAAAACCCAGTGGAATACTGCATTGGTATCTTCTAAATGTGCCGGGAATTTATGCTCCGGTGCCAGACGGTACGTGAAATTAACGACTGCAAATCCACGTTCTGCCAATCCCATGCAATAGTACTGATAGGTTTCTTTACTTCCGTAAACCCATGCTCCGCCGTGAACGCTGACAATGACCGGCAATTTCTTTCCCTTCATCTTCTTTGGACGGTAAACATCTAAAACCTGATTCTTCTGATCCTGTCCGTAAACAATATCATCAAATCGTTCAATCGTATCCGGTGTAACAAGACCTTGATCCCGAATTGCGTCTCCTGCTCCATAATCCTTTCTGATTTCTTCTATTGTTAGTGCCATTCTTTCCTCCTGTTTCTTGTTTAAAACCCCCGGCAGATACTACCGGGGGTTTCAAAAGTGCTCTATTTCTATGCGACGTAGTAATACTCTTTTCCGCTGCTGAGTGTTTCTCTACATGCAATATAGATTGTTTCTCCTGCCTTCACATTAGAAAAGACAATGGGGCCGGATACATAAATTCGATTTAAAATAAATCCTTCATCCATATCACAAACCAGATGTCTCTGTTTCGTTGTTCCTCGAACTGCCAAAACTTCCACAACTTCTTTTTTTCTGACATTTACTTTCATAACAGGCGTGTTTTGGGTATCAAACAACACTTTGGTTTCAAAAAGCAACCAGAGATACGAAAGAACGTTTACCGCCACAAAAACCGCAAGGGATATCAGCAACATTTTCTCCACCGTATCTGTTGGTTTGAAACGATTGGGTACCGTTCTTCTGGCAATCAATTGGAACACCACAAACACCCCAATCAGAAACAACGTAATTCCCATTCTCTTCAGAAAAATATTTCTGCGGAACAGATGTAGTTTGTATGCCAAATCTTTCTGTTCATCCCCCTCTAAAACCCGAAATTCAACGGTATTCAAATCAATACTTTTCATCGTTTTCACCTCATTTCTCGAAAGGATATTTTCCCTATAATAATCCTTTCTATTCCAAAAAGCAACATTTTTTAGAAATCAAAAATCGATAACTGACTGTCTTCCGGCATTCCTTCCAGTAAATGTAAATCGGACATAGTTTCAATAACCGTCTTGGTAAGCTTCGTCTTCTCTCTCATCTCGTTCTTTGACACAAACGGAAGACCACCTTGTGCTTCTACTGCTTCCACAAAAGCGTCCGCAGCTTTTTCCCCTAACCCTTCAATGGTATCCAGTGCCGGCATCAGTTTTCCGTCAATAATCTGGAACTCATGAGCCTTTGCCTTATAAATGTCAATCGGAAGGAATTCAAAACCTCTGGCATACATTTCCTGAACAATCTTCATATCACCCAAAGAGGCTTCATCTTTTGGCGACGCGGTATTGTCCGCTTTCTTACGCTTCAGTTCTCCCATAAAATACTCTAATTTATCTCTTCCCTGGCACATGGTTTCATAGTCAAAGGCTTTGGAACGAATTCCAAAATAAGCCGCATAATAAGCCAGAGGCTTATATACTTTAAACCATGCCACACGAAGAGCCATCATAACATAGGCTGCCGCATGAGCCTTCGGGAACATATATTTAATTTTCTTACAGGACCAGATGTACCAATCCGGAACACCATGGTCAATCATTACCTGTTCTTCATTGATTTCATTTCCCTGCTTGTCGGTATACTCCTGCAATCCTTTTCCCTTACGAACATGTTCCATAATCTGGAAACTAACCTGCGGATCTATTCCTTTTCCCATAAGGTATACCATGATGTCGTCTCGAGTACAGATTGCGGAAGAAATAGTGCACTGCCCTTCCTGAATCAGCGTCTGGGCATTTCCAAGCCATACGTCAGTTCCGTGAGACAATCCGGCCAATCGCACCAGATCCGCAAACTTGGTAGGCTTTGTATCCACCAACATCTGAATAACGAAATCCGTTCCCAGTTCCGGCAATCCCAAAGAACCGGTTGGACATCCGTCAATATCATCGGATGTAATTCCCAAGGCTTCCGGGCTTAAGAACAGCGACATTACGTTTTTATCATCAAAGGGAACTTCTTCTGCTACATGAACGCCTGTCAGACTTTCCAGTCTTCGGATCATGGTCGGATCGTCGTGTCCCAGAATATCCAATTTCAAAAGGTTTGCATCAATGGCATGATATTCAAAGTGAGTCGTAATAATATCCGTTGTCATATCGTTTGCCGGCTTTTGAATCGGTGTGAAATCATAGATTTCTTTGTCACGGGGAACGATAACAATTCCGCCGGGATGCTGACCGGTACTTCTTCGAATACCTTCACATCCTCTGGCAATACGTTCAATTTCCGCCGTTCGTTTATTGATATTATGTTCTTCAAAATAATTCTTTACATATCCAAAAGCTGTTTTTTCAGCCACACCGGTAATAGTTCCGGCTCTGAAAGTATGTCCCTTTCCGAACATTACTTCTGTATATGCATGGGCATTTGCCTGATATTCTCCGGAGAAGTTCAAGTCGATATCCGGCTCCTTTGTTCCACCGAAACCAAGGAAGGTTTCAAAAGGAATTTCCAGTCCGTCTTTCTTCATCTTTTCTCCACAACATGGGCAGATTCCGTCAGGAAGGTCAAATCCCACACCACACTCTGCACGGACTTCACGAATATCTTCCTGCATTTTCTTTATCATTTCCATGTCAGCCCCGTCTTTTGCCATAGAATATTCATCCTGGAAAACGGAACTCTTACAGTGTTCACAATAGTAATGCGGCTGTAACGGATTACACTCCGTAATACCGGACATGGTTGCAGCAAAGGAGGAACCAACGGAACCTCGGGAACCTACCAGATATCCGTCTTCGTTGGACTTCCACACCAGACGCTGGGCCATAATGTACATTACCGCATATCCGTTACCGATAATAGAATCCAGCTCGATTTCCAAACGTTCTTCTACAATCTTCGGAATATTTTCCCCGTACATATCATGGGCTTTATCAAAACAGATTTTTCTTAAGTTTTCTTCAGAGTTCTCCAATACCGGTGGACATTTATCCGGATGGATTGGAGAAATATCATCAATCATATCGGCAATCTTCTGAGGATTTTTAATAACAATTTCCTCTGCCAGATCTCCGTCTAAGTAATCAAATTCTTTCAGCATCTCATCCGTTGTACGAAGATACAACGGTGGCTGGTCATCGGCATCTTTATATCCCTGACCACACTGAATAATTCTTCGATATATTTCATCTTCCGGATCCAGGAAATGAACGTCACAGGTGGCAACGGTCATTTTATTGAATTTCTTTCCCAAATCAATAATCTTCTTGTTTACATTCTGCAGTTCTTCCACGGAGTCCACAAGATATTTCTTTCGGTCATCAATCTCCGGATTTCCGGTCCTTAACATAAAGGCATTGTTTCCTATCGGCTGTACCTCGAAGTAATCATAAAACTCTGCCAGGCGAGCCACTTCCTGCTCCGGCTTTCCTTTCAAAATCGCCTGATACAGTTCTCCTGCTTCACAGGCACTACCAATCATCAATCCTTCTTTATGCTTCAAATAATCACTCTTTAAAATTCTTGGTCGTTTGTTTGCAAAGGTATCAATATGAGAGATGGAAATCAGTTTATACAAATTGACACGTCCAACCAAATCCTTACAGAGAATAATGGCATGATGTGCCGGCAACTTGCTTATTAAGTTGCTTGACTGTTTTCCTTCCGCATTCAATTCATCCAGATTTGTAATGCCTTTATTTTCCAGCATCTTACAAAGTTTTTGGAAAATCAACGCTGTACATTCCGCATCATCTACCGCTCTGTGGTGGTGTTCCAAAACAATTCCCAATGCCTTTGCCACATTGTTCAGTTTGTATTTGTTCAATCCAATTACAAGATAACGGGACATTGCCACCGTATCTACAATAGTAAAATCACAAGGCAAATCCTGTCGGATACAATTCTCTCGAATGAAGCTCATGTCAAATTCCGCATTGTGCGCCACCATAACGGCGCCTTCACAAAACTCCATAAACTTCGGCAATACTTCTTCAATTTTCGGAGCATCAATGACCATACTGTCATTAATACTGGTGAGTTTCTCGATTTTAAACGGAATCGGTCTTTCCGGATTCACAAAGGTACTGAACCGGTCCACGATTTCTCCGTTCACCACTTTTACAGCCCCGATTTCAATAATTCGATCTGCTCTGGCACTGAAGCCGGTAGTTTCCAAATCGAATACTACATAGGTATCCTTAAGGCTTTGACCTTTCGGATTCACAATCATATCTTTCAAGTCATCTACCAGATAAGCTTCTACACCGTAGATTACTTTAAAGTCCATCTCTTTTCCGGCTTTTTTACATTCTTTCTTAATATCACAATACTCATGCCATGCATCCGGAAATGCCTGAACCACACCGTGGTCGGTAATGGCAATAGCTTTGTGTCCCCATTCGTAAGCACGACGTACAATATCGGCACACTTGCTCACACCGTCCATATCACTCATCTTTGTATGGCAGTGCAATTCTACTCGTTTTTCTACCGCAGCATCCTTACGCTTCTTCGTAGAAAATTTATCAATGAGTTTCATCCCGTCCACACGGCTGATTTCCACCTGTTTATCATAGGTGTCATAAAGTGCCCATCCTTTGATTCGTACAAAGCTGCCTTTGCGCACTTTTCCTTTAAAGTCTGCCAAAACGTTTTCGTTTGCCAGGAACATCTTAACGGCAATACTATCTGTAAAGTCGGTAATATCCATGGAAACAATGAACTTTCCGGTTCTTGTTTCCCGCTCTTCCATGGTCATAATCTTTCCTTTGACCACACATTCTCCTGTTCCTTCAAACACGTCTGCCAATTTTGTTTCTTCGTCAAACTTAAAGTCTTTTCCGTAGACAACATCCGGATTATCCGAGCGGCTGGCTCTGGTCGGAGCCTGACGTTTTGGTTTCTGTTCTTCCTGCGCCTCCCCGTTCTTTTCTTCTTCCGGTTTTTCGCTCTGGTTCTTACTTAAGAGAACATCCACCTCATTTCGTAATCTCTTTGCATTAATTTCCGAGAAACGACGTGCTGTTTCCCGACGCTTTTTAATCTGCACTTCAATCGGAAGATCAAAGCGCTTTGCAAAGATTTCTTCTAAAGTTTCTTTTAAAATTTTCATTCGGGACTCGGAAATAATATTGGCTGCCAGATCAATGGTCAGCTTGTTTCCTTCCACAGTCATTGGAGCTTTCTTAAACATTGCCGCAACTATAGGACTTTGCATATTGAGTTCTAAAATCAAACTCTCCTTGTAAATATCCAAAAGGTTTTCTACCGTATACTGTTCAGACAAATGATACTTCTCAATCAGTTCAATCTGAATTCGCTTTCCGGTCTTCAAGGTTTTCGCAATGTGATTTTGGACAGTCAAAATAGCAGACTTATCAATAAGCCTGCTACTTTCAATATAAATACGCATTTTATCATGTCTTGCATTTGAAGTAATCTTTCTTACTTCTACCGTTTCAAAAATATCTGCAATATCCCCATACAGATTCAGCATAGGAAATACATCATAAAACTTTTTACTCTCCAATTGATTTACCCCAGTTTTTTAATTCTTCTTCCAATACGTTCAATAATTGGTCTTCCGGAACTTTCTTAACGATTTCTCCTGCTTTAATCAAAAGTCCTTCGCCTTTTCCTCCGGCAATTCCAATATCAGCTTCTCTCGCTTCTCCCGGACCGTTTACCACACAGCCCATTACTGCAACTTTAATATTCAAATGGTCATACTTTGTAACCATGTTTTCCACCCGATTTGCCAAATCAATCAAATCGATTTGGGTTCGTCCACAGGTTGGACAGGATACAACGGAAATTCCTCCCTGTCGTAATCCCAGTGTTTTTAAAATCAGTTTGGCACTCTTAATTTCTTCCACCGGATTTCCTGTTAAGGAAACACGGATGGTGTCACCGATTCCCTGATGTAAGATCAGTCCCAAACCTACTGCGGATTTAATGTTTCCGGAAGTAATGGTTCCGGATTCTGTAATTCCCACATGCAATGGGTACTTCGTCTTTTCCGCAATCAATTCGTGGGCTTTCACGCACATTAAAACATCCGAAGATTTAATGCTGATGACCAAATTGTCATATCCCAAGTCCTCAATGATTTTCACCTTATCCAGAGCACTTTCCACAATTCCTTCAGCAGTCACCTTCCCATATTTTTCCAAAATATGTTTTTCCAAGGATCCACTGTTTACACCGACACGAATCGGAATATTCTTTTCCTTTGCCACATCCACAACCGCTTTCACACGGTCAATACTTCCGATGTTTCCCGGATTGATACGGATTTTATCCGCTCCGTTTTCCATAGCTGCAATGGCGAGTTTGTAATCAAAATGAATATCCGCCACCAAAGGAATATGAATTCTCTTCTTAATTTCTTTGAACGCTTCTGCTGCTTCCATCGTTGGTACCGCACAGCGGATAATGTCACAGCCTGCTGCTTCCAGTTCTAAAATCTGTGCAACGGTAGCTTCCACATCTTCCGTCTTTGTATTGGTCATCGACTGAATCATAATAGGATTTCCGCCACCGATTACTTTATTTCCAATTTTAATTTCTTTTGTATTGTCTCTATACATTTCGCACCTCTTGAAATTCCTTCCTACCAGAAGAATATTTTTCGAATGTCATTAAAGATTAAAAATACCATTAAGCCCATTAACAAAACAAATCCAACAAAATGAATCATACCTTCTTTATCTCTTGGAATCGGCTTTCTGAAAATCAATTCCACAATGTAAATAAGTAATCTTCCACCATCCAATGCCGGAATCGGAAGAAGGTTCATGATTCCTAAGTTTGCACTCAGCATAATTGCTAGACTCAATAATGAGAAAAATGTTACAGATGTTCCCATATCCTTAGTTTGAGAATAAGTATCTCCAATCGTGTCCACAATTCCAACCGGACCTGAAATATCATTAGCTGAAACCTGACCGGTGATTAATTTGCCCAGACCTTTAATAACCATTTTGATTACATATTTGGTTTCTACATAACTGTATTTTACAACTCCTAAAGGAGACTGTTTTTCCGCATGAAGATTATAATAAAATCCCAAGTCATAAATCGTCTGAGTTTTTGGTCGAACCTTGACCTCAATGATTTTCTCTTTCCGTTTCAGTTTGATGTCAAACTCTGTATTTTTGAAATCTTTCCCCTTATATTGATTCAGTACCTTTTGGAAATCATCCGTGGAAGAAATAGTTTCTCCGTTTATCTCCACAATCTGATCCCCCATCATAGCACCGGCAGCTTCCATAGCGCCACCTTTGGTTACTTCCAATATTTCCATAACGGAATCGCTGTTTCCATATGTGATTCCAAGCAATGGCTTTGTTTCACTATCCGCAGTGTAACTGATTTCCTTTGTTTTACCGTTTCGCTTCACAGTGAGTTTTACTTCGTCTTCCTTCTCGGTCAACGGATTAATATATTCTTCCAAATAGATTTCTCTACCAATAGAAACACTTTCACCATTATACTTTATAATACGGTCTCCAACCTGAACTCCTGCTTTTTCTGCTGCACTTCCCTCAGTCACCTGTACGACGTAAGATGGATCTGTTCCTTTGAAACCAACAAAAATCAGTGCCATCAAAAATGCTAGGATAAAATTAAATAACGGACCTGCAAAAACAATTGCCATTCTGGCGCCCAAAGACTTTGAATTAAAAGCGCCTTCTTCATCATTGTCTTCGTCTTCTCCCAACATGGCACAGGAGCCACCAAAAGGAAGAGCCTTAATGGAATATCTTGTTCCACTTTTTGCCACTCTGCTAAACAGTCTCGGTCCCATTCCAACAGAAAATTCATTCACCGTAACACCACATTTTCTAGCCACAATAAAATGACCGAATTCGTGGAAAACAACTAAAATACTAAATATAATTAATGCAATTACAATACTAATAAAAGTCTGCATACTTCACTCCATTTCACTTTCATCTCTTTTTTTCTTAATGCTTCTGTCCAATCAGTTCATAAACTGCTTGTTCCGTTTCCAGAATCTGCTCTACAGATGGATTTTCAATCATCTTATGAGCTTCCATACATTCTCTAATAATATCTATAATTTCCAGATACTGGATTTTACGATTTAAAAACAGTGCAACTGCTTTTTCATTTGCGGCATTAAATACTGTCGGCATAGTTCCCCCAACCTTACCGGCTTCATAGGCCAAAGCAAGTCCCGGAAAGTTTTCCAAATCCGGTGCTTCAAAAGTAATCTGACCAATCTTTGCAAAGTCTACCCGTTCTCCCGGAAGAAATCTTCTCTCCGGATAATACAATGCATACTGAATCGGAAGCTTCATGTCCGGTGTTCCAAGCTGTGCGATAATGCCACCGTCCTTAAACTGCACCATGGAATGAATCAAACTCTGTGGCTGAACAACAACCTGTATATCCTCCAGTGCTGTATCAAATAACCACTTTGCTTCAATCACTTCCAATCCCTTATTTACCATTGTAGAGGAATCGATGGTGATTTTTTGTCCCATCGCCCAATTGGGATGCTTTAATGCATCTTCCACCTGAACATTTTTCATCTGTTCTCTGGTCCATCCGCGGAACGGTCCGCCGGATGCTGTCAGTAAAATCTTATCGATTTCTTTCGGATTTTCTCCGTTTAACGACTGAAAAATTGCACTATGCTCACTGTCTACCGGCAAGATTTTAACGCCATACTCTTTTGCCGCCTTCATCACCAGATGTCCGGCAGTCACGAGGGTTTCTTTGTTTGCCAGAGCAATATCTTTTCCGGCTTTAATTGCCTCCAGTGTCGGACGAATTCCAATCATTCCGACAAAAGCAGTCACAACAATTTCTGCTTCCGCTACTGTTGCCGCTTCAATTAATCCCTCCATGCCGGACACAATTTTCACGTCACAATCTGCAACCGCTACTTTTAACTGTGCTGCAGCTTTTTCATCAAAAACGCAAACCAGTTTCGGATGAAATTCCCGAATCTGTTCTTCTAACTTTATTATATTGGACCCAGCGGCAATGGATACCACATTCAGGTCACTGTTTCCACGGACAATTTCCAATGTCTGTGTTCCAATGGAACCCGTGGAACCTAAAATTGCTATATTTTTCATTGTATCTCCATTTCACTATTCTCTAAAAAAAGAATTCCTGAACAAGTCCTAATAGCACCCAGATAACCGGTGCTACATAAATTACACTATCAAATCTATCCATAATCCCACCATGTCCCGGAATGAGATTACTGTAATCCTTAATCTCGTGGTCTCTCTTAATCGCTGATGCAGCCAAATCTCCTACCATGGAAACCAAAGCTCCGATGGCACAAATAACAGCAAAAGCAATCACTGGTGTTACAGGCAATGCAATCTTATCCGAAAATACTGCTCCGTAAATTGCTCGCAATGCGGCCGCGCCGATGACACCACCCACTGCTCCTTCAATGGATTTTTTCGGACTGAGAACCGGTGCCATTTTATGCTTTCCGAAAGCAACCCCTGCCACATAAGCACAGGTATCACTGCCCCAGGAACTCAGAAAAATGAGCCATACGAAATATTGACCGCTTATCTCATCACGAAGAAAGTAAATAAATGACAACAATACCCCTGCATAAATCATTCCCATGAAAGCGTTGGATATATCCTGTGTTTTAAAGTTTGGGAATGTAAACACATATTGTGCCAGTAAGCAGATTAAAAACAGGGCAAATAAAGGAAGGATTACGTCATTTGCCACGTTATAATAAATTGCCAGATAATACAACAGTGTAAACAGGTATCCGGTAAATCCGAGGCTTCGCTTTTCAATGCCCAGTACACGATATAATTCAAAGACACCAATTAAAGATACCAAAAAGCTGGCTGCCAGTAAAATACAT
The DNA here is from genome assembly GCA_016292095.1 of Eubacterium sp. GTDB lineage: Bacteria > Bacillota > Clostridia > Lachnospirales > Lachnospiraceae > Eubacterium_G. The sequence continues at coordinate 63,137 of JAEFAB010000040.1, forward strand.
CCACCCGGAATAATGGCTCCCAAAATCAGGGCAATCAGGCAGATGCCACTTCCCAATCTCAGGAAAAATGATTTATTTGCAAATTTACTTAACATTATTTAACTCCTCCGTATCTTCGGTCTCTGCGATTGTAGTGTTCAATGGCTTTCTTTAGTTCTTCCGCGTTAAAGTCCGGCCATAACACTTCTGTGAAGTAAAACTCCGTATAAGCCAACTGCCACAACAGATAGTTGGACAGACGGATTTCTCCACTGGTTCGAATCAACAAATCCGGATCAGGAATTCCTGCCGTATCCAAATATTCACTGATTGTTTTGTCGGAAATATCTTCCGGTGCCAATGTACCGGCTTTGACATCTTCGGAAATTTTCTTTACCGCACGGGTAATTTCATCCCTGCTTCCGTAATTTAATGCCAGCGTAAAATTGATTCCCGGATTGTCCTTGGACTTTTCTTCCAGTTCTTCAATTTTTTCCACAATATCAGCATCCAATCGACTTCTGTCACCGATTACACGGACACGCATTTCATTTTTATTTGCCTGGTTAATACAATCCTTCAAGTAGTTTCGAAGCAATTTCATCAACGCTTTTACTTCTTCTTCCGGACGATTCCAGTTTTCAGTGGAGAAGGCATACATTGTCAGATACTTCACTCCCATATGGTGCGCATCTTCAATAATCTGCTCCACGGTTTTCGCTCCGGCACGGTGTCCGGCGTTTCTTGGAAGATGTCTCTTTTTCGCCCATCTTCCGTTTCCATCTAATATGATTGCAATATGGTTCGGAACATTGAGTCCTGTCATATCGATTTTCTTTGCCATATTTTCCTCCTGGGTTGTACAAATAGTAAAAAAGCGAAAATAGAGGAAACGAATTGTTTCCTCTTTTCCTTAGTAATTATACTGTCATAATTTCATCTGACTTATTTGCTACTGCGTCGTCAATCTTTTTAATGAAAGAATCGGTCTTCTTCTGAATATCATCCTGATATTCTTTGATTTCATCTTCTGAAACGCCATCTTCTTTTCCTTTTTTCTTAATCGCATCATTGGCATCTCTACGGATGTTTCTGATTGCTACTTTAGCACTTTCGCCTCTCTTCTTAATATCCTTTACAAGTTCTTTTCTTCTTTCCTCTGTTAATTCAGGGAATACAAGACGAATTACTTTTCCGTCATTTGTAGGATTGATTCCAACATCGGAAAGATTGATTGCCTTTTCGATTTCTTTTAATAAAGAAGCATCCCAAGGCTGAATACAAATCATTCTTGCTTCAGGTACGGAAATGTTACCTACCTGCTGCAACGGTGTTGGGGAACCGTAATAATCTACTTTGATTTTATCAAGAACGTGAGGATTTGCTCTTCCTGCTCTGATTGTTGAAAACTCTTCATGTAAGTTATTTAAAGACTTTTCCATTTTTTCTTCATAAGTCATCATTAATTCTTCCATTGTCTTACTCCTTTTTATTCATTTATTATTCTACGGTAATCTTTGTACCAATCTGTTCTCCGCAAGCGGCACGTTCAATACTGTTCGGCTCATTTAATCCGAATAACAGCATTGGCATTTTGTTTTCCATCGCCAGTACACTGGCTGCCAAATCAATTACCCCTAATCTTTCATCCACAATCTTTGAAATAGGAAGTTCATCATATTTCTTAGCATCCGGATTGACTGCCGGATCGCTGTCATAAACACCGTCTACAGCCTTTGCGCCAAGAATGCAATCTGCTTCAATTTCAATAGCGCGAAGCACCATGGACATATCTGTAGAAAAATACGGATGTCCTGTTCCTCCTGCAAAAAAGATTACTTTTCCTGCCTGTAAATCAGCCACTGCTTCATCCTTTGAGAAAAGCTTTGTCCATGTTCCACATAAGAACGGTGTGTAGATGTTGGTATCCATTCCTTCTGTTCTGAAAATTTCAGATACATACATACAATTCATAATCGTAGCAAGCATTCCGATTCCGTCTGCTTTTGGACGATCTATTTTATTGCTGGTGCGTCCTCTCCAGAAGTTTCCACCTCCGATTACGATAGCAACCTGAACACCCTGGTCTACGATTTTCTTTACCTGTTTTGCCACAGCGACACAGGTTTCTTCATCAAAGCCGGTCTTCTTGTCTCCTGCAAGAGCCTCTCCACTCAGTTTCAACAAAACTCTGTTCATCTCATGTACCTTCTCTATAAAGAGCCTTTCAATTTGAAATTTTACACTAGGAATAGAATACCATATCTTGTCGGAAAAATAAAGACAGACTCTTTTCTGATTTTTTCATTTTTTGCTTGCTTTAATTTTATTTTGATGTAAGATGTAATAGGCGAAAATTTTTTAATTGCATGTTGTATGCAGAATGGAGAAAATATGAGAAAAACAAAAATTGTTTGTACTATCGGTCCAGCCAGCGGAAATGAAGAAACATTACGTCAAATGTGTCTGGCCGGAATGAATGTTGCACGACTCAACTTCTCCCATGGTACTCACGAAGAAAAACAGGAAAAAATTGATTTAATCAAAAAGGTCCGTTCAGAATTAGGCATCCCCATCTCAATTATGCTTGATACGAAGGGTCCGGAATACCGTATTAAAACTTTTAAGAACGGAAAGGTCGAACTGAAAGAAGGCGACACTTTCATCTTCAATACCGAAGATGTGGAAGGTGACGAAACACAGGTTTCCGTTTCTTATAAGAACTTACATAAGGATTTAAAACCGGAAGACCGTATTTTACTGAACAACGGATTAATGGAATTTGTTGTTTTGAAGATTGACGGTTCCAAAGTTGTTACCGAAGTCACTGTTGGTGGCGTATTATCTGATCGAAAGAGTATGAGTTTTCCAAATAAAGTTTTGAAACAGGAATATCTCAGTGAACAGGATAAAGCCGATTTGCTTTTCGGAATCAAAAATGACGTGGAATTCATTGCCTGCTCTTTTGTTTCCCAAAAACAGGATATGTTGGATGTAAAGAAATTCCTGAAGGAAAACGGTGCACACAACATTGACTTGATTGCAAAAATTGAAAACCAGCCGGGTATCGACAACATTGAAGCAATCTGTGAAGAATCCGACGGAATTATGATTGGCCGTGGTGACATGGGTGTGGAAATTCCATTTGAACAGTTGCCGGCTATTCAGAAAAAGTTGATTACAAAATGTAGAATGTTAGGAAAGCGTGTCATTACCGCTACTGAAATGTTAGAGTCTATGATTACAAACGTTCGTCCTACCAGAGCCGAAATTTCCGACGTTGCCAATGCGGTTTACGACGGAACCAGTGCCGTAATGCTTTCCGGCGAAACTGCCGCAGGAAAATATCCGGTAAAAGCTTTGGAAGTAATGTCAATGATCACAGAACAGACAGAAAAGAGTATTCACTACTCCAAGCGTTTCAGAAATGCTGCTTTTGAAATTCGAAATACCGTGGATGCAGTCTCTCACTCCACTTGTGGTATGGCAATCGATTTGGATGCAAAATGCATTGCCGTTTGTACCCTCTCCGGAATGACTGCACGAATGATTTCCCGTTTCAGAAGTCCTGCAGATATTTTAGGAATCACAACAGATGAAAAGACCTGGAGAAAACTTGCACTTTCTTGGGGCGTTACTCCTTTGATGTGTGAAAAGTTCAACTCTACAGACGTTCTTTTCTACAACGCAAAAATGTTAGCAAAAGATGCTTTGAACCTGAAAAAGGATGATAAGCTGGTTATTACCGGCGGCTTGACAAACGGAGTTTCCGGAAACACCAATATCATTAAAATCGAAACCATATAAAGACAAAAGGAACATCAAACGATGTTCCTTTTTTTTCTTAATCTTCAATGAGTTCAAAATCCGAAGCCGGATGCTTACACAGCGGACAAGTGAAATCTGCCGGAAGTTCATCTCCTTCATAAATATAACCACAAATTTTACAGCGCCATTGTTTCTTTCCGCTCTTTGGCTTTTCTGTTTTTTCCGGTTTTGGCTTAATATGTTCCTGATAGTATTCATAAGTTGCCGAAGCATCCTCTGTCAGAACTTCCCCATCCGTTACTTCTGCCACAAAAAGAGTATGTGTTCCCAAATCAATAGTCTGAAGTACTGTAGCGGAAATATAGGCATTGGTTCCTGCAGTTACAACCATTGTTCCGTTTTCGCTTCTCTTGCAGTCTGTGAAATCAGCAAACTTATCCACTGTTCTTCCGGACTGAAATCCAAAATGTTTGAACAAATCAAAAGACGCTTTTTCACTGATTACCGATACGGTAAATTTCTTTGTGTTCATTACCATATCATGGGTGTAATTTGCTTTGTTAATTGCTACGGAAATGCAGTTCGGTTCTGATGTTACCTGAATTGCCGTGTTTGTAATACAACCATTGTCTTTGTCTCCTTCTTTTGCTGTAATCACAAACAGTCCATACGATAATTTGTACATTGCTTTTTTGTCCATACTGTTCCTCCTTTATATAAGTCCTTTTCTTTAAACACCTGCCATAACATGCATTCCCCTCAGGTTTTCGTCCTGAATTCCTTCCATTACAGAAAACGCATGTGATTCCAGATAATCACTTTCCGCATTACTTAGTTTTTGTATTTTCAGTTCTTCCGCAATCTTTTCGGAAATCTGTTCCACCAAAGACAGTTTAATCCGAATATTTTCTTCGCTATCCGGAGCACACAACAATGCCTGAAATCCTTCCTTTAAGTCGCCCAGAATTTCCAACGTTCCCATGCCCCGAAACATCCACTTATAGTAGGGGCAATAACGATTGTTCAACAGGTATACCATATGAATTCCGTGTCTGACAAACTCATCCAACGCCAGTCTTGCCGCACCGTTCTCATCATGCATCAGACATCTGCGGTAATTGTACTGTCCGGACTGCGCCATCAAAGCAGCTCTGGCCGCTATTTTCTTTTTACGGACATCCTCCGGGTATCCTCTTTGCAGCTTTATTCTGATGGCTGAAAACTCATCATCTCCATCATAAAACACTTCCCCGTTTACCGCCTCTGCCAGCGAATGCTCCGGAACAAAAAGCCAGTCCTGAAGTGTTTCCGGTCCCTGTGTTCCTCCGGTTCTGTTCCGATAAAACGACTCTCTCGTTAAAACCCCTCTCCTGTTTTTTCCGTAAGCACTGGAGTTCTTTAAGAGTTCTTCTTCCTCTTTTTGTAATTCCAGGTAAAAATCCTGAAGTTCTTCCCCGTGTTCATTATAATCCCGTTGGCTGAGCCATATACAAAAAGACACTTCAAAGTCATGATCTTTGGACAAATCGTCATCATATCCAAAACATTCCGACCCTTCTCCCACTAAGCCGATTGCCATATGGGGATACAGGCTCGGAAACCGTTTTTCCAGAGCATCTTTATTTTTTTCGTAAAAATCCCTTGCTAATTCCATTCCGTTCATACATTTTTCTCCCAACATCCGTTCCTCACTATAAGACAATTATATCTATGAGGGAAAGGGATGTAAATGTTTTTCAACCATTCCTTTGTTCTTTTCATTTTTTTCTTAATTTGTTAAAATATTATTAATTGATACACTTTTCAGAAAGGAGATTTTCCTATGCGCAGACGAATTGAAAATTATATGAGTTATGTGGAATCCATGTTGGAAAAAGAGCTGTCTTCTGAAGAAAAAGAACAATTTGTCAGACAGTTCCTGATTCAGTTGGACTTTTATCAACACGAACGACTGATTCATTTGCTGGTTACCCTTGCCTTTGCGGTTTTGGGAATCACTTCGTTAATGTTTAACTATGTATTATTGAGCATTCCCCTGACTGTTTTTTCCTTCGGGGTACTGATTTTTTTATTCTTCTATGTACGCCATTATTTCTTTTTGGAACGAAGCGTTCAGAAGATGTACACTTATTACGACAGGCTGATGGAGCCGAAAATATTTACGGATAACGTTATTAATCCATAAAAACAAAAAAACCTTTTACACAAAATCGTGTAAAAGGTTTTTTTCATATTTTTTATCATCCACCAATTTCGTCACTACTTGACTGGAATAAATCTCTTACTCTTCCACCAAATACTACTACTGAAGCAATCAATGCAACAGCAATCAATGCAATGATTAATGCGTACTCAACCATACCCTGGCCGGACTCATCTATCCAAAAATCTTTCATTATTTTCATAATAATATCCTCCTCCGTACATTCCGTATCCTTCTATTACTAATATATACTATTTTTTAAAAACAAGCAATCTTTTTTAAAAAAAAATTAACTTTTTGTTAACATTTACCACAATTGCTTTTTTTAAAATCCTTTTCATTCTATACAGAGGTAATATTTACTAAATCTTATCTTTTTCTTAATACTGAAAACGCTCCCACAACAGTAAAAACATATCCCAATACCAAATCTTTAATATATTCTCCGTGCACTTCCGGAAGACTTGTTAACTCACCTAATCTGGAAAATGCTTCTCCAAAAGTGAAATCCGGAAGAGTCTTCTGCATTTCAAGATAAAATTCCATGCTCCATGACAAATAGTTGGCTGCGTATACTAAAATTGCAGAAATAACAATACAGGTAATTAATCCCTTTGTTCCAATCTCTTTTCCAAGGAATTTATAGCCACCGATGGTTCCTGCCATAATTGCCATTCCACCGATGACAGCAATGTAACCAAGATGGAAGATTAACATCCACACACCTACACCTAACAAACCACCGACAATAGCACCGACTGTTCCGAGAACAAGGTCTCCTTCATCACTTGTTGTTGGCTGCATCGCTTCTTTTTCAGTCTGAGGAATTACATATCTGTCGATATCTCCTGTTCCCATTCCTGCACCATTCATTTCATTTGTATTAAATTCATCCATCGCTTTATCCTCTTCTCCTTTTGTGTAAAAAAGAAAGAGTCATTGCTGACTCTTTCTCTGTTTTATTATTAATAATAATTACATTCCAGCCTGAGCAGCTACTTCTGCAGCGAAATCGTCTTCCTTCTTTTCAAGACCTTCACCTGTTTCGAAACGAACAAACTTCTTAAGTGCAACTGTAGCACCTGCTTCCTTAGAAACTTCTTCTAAGTACTTAGCTACTGACTGCTTTCCGTCTGCTGCCATAACATAAGTCTGATCTAAAAGACAGATATCCTTTAACTGCTTAGAAATACGTCCTTCTACTAATCCGTTGAAGATTTTGTTTTCTAAGATTTCAGCTTTGTCATTTAAAGCAATTTCAACTACTGCTGCTTTTGCTTCCTTAGAAAGGAAGTTGAATAAGTAGTTTAAGTTGCTCTTCTTTTCTTCGTAAATAGCGATATCTTCATCACTCCAAGCCTTTGTGTCTACAGCCTTTGTAAGTAAGTTCATTAATACCGGCTTAGGAAGTGTTTCAGGTTCATTTAAAGCACTGTCAATTGTAATTTCTTTAATCTTTGCAAGTTCGTCAGCAGAGATATCGTTTCTTGAAACATACTGTGGGTTCATAGCTGCGATCTGCATTGCGATTGTCTTAATTGCTGCATTTACATCATCTGTGTTTGGAGCATCAGCTTCAACTAATACACCAATCTTTCCACCTGCGTGGATGTAAGAAGCAATAACTCCGTCAGATTCGATCTTTTCAAATCTTCTGATGTTCATGTTTTCTCCGATTACTGCGATCTGAGAAACTAATTCATCTTTAACAGTCTTTGTTGTATCTAATGCCCAGCTTTCAGCTAAGAATGCATCGATATCTGTAGCACTTGTTGTTAAAATCTGATCAGCAACCTGTCCAACGAATGTCTGGAACTTTTCGTTCTTTGCAACGAAGTCAGTTTCTGAGTTTACTTCTACGATGGCAGCCTTACCATCTTTTACTGCTGTATATACAATACCTTCAGCGGCGATTCTTCCGGATTTCTTTACAGCTGTAGCTTCACCTTTTTTTCTTAAGATTTCAATCGCTTCTTCCTGATTTCCATCTGTTTCAACTAAGGCTTTCTTACAAGCCATAACGCCGGCACCTGTTAATTCTCTTAACTCTTTTACCATTGCTGCTGTAATCTGCATAATTTATTTCCTCCTAAAATCTATGTTTCCTAAATTAATTCAAATTATTCTTCAACTGCTTCTGCTGTTTCAGCAACAGCTTCTTCAGCTACGAATTCTTCACCCTGGTTTGCTTCGATTACTGCGTCAGCCATCTTAGATACGATTAACTTAACAGCTCTGATAGCATCATCGTTACCTGGGATAACGTAATCTAATTCTTCCGGATCACAGTTTGTATCAGCGATACCGATTAATTTAATTCCTAAAGCATGTGCTTCCTGAACACAGATTTTCTCCTTCTTAGGATCTACTACGAAAATAGCATCAGGGATTCTCTTCATGTCCTTGATACCACCAAGGTTCTTTTCAAGCTTATCCCATTCTTTCTTAATGTTTACAACTTCTTTCTTAGGAAGAACATCAAATGTTCCATCTTCAGCCATCTTTTCGATGTCTTTTAATCTCTTAATTCTAGACTGAATTGTCTTGAAGTTTGTAAGCATACCACCTAACCATCTTTCGTTTACGTAGTACATTCCACATCTTTCAGCTTCTGTCTGAACAGCTTCCTGAGCCTGCTTCTTTGTACCAACGAAAAGAATAGTACCGCCTTCTGCTGCAATATCAGATACTGCCTTGTAAGCTTCATCAACTTTACCTACAGACTTCTGTAAGTCGATGATGTAGATACCATTTCTTTCTGTGTAGATGTACTCTGCCATTTTAGGGTTCCATCTTCTTGTCTGATGTCCGAAATGAACACCTGCTTCTAATAACTGTTTCATTGAAATAACGCTCATTTTTCTACCTCCTGGTTTTTTATAATTTTCTTCACACCGATACATTGCTGTCAGCGTGTGTTTCCTTCCACCTGCTTCACTGCTTTAGGAAACCCCGAGCAAGGGCACCATCCCAAAACTCCACAGATGTGCTTAGTGCAACTTAGATATCATAACATAGAACGATTTATTCTGCAAGACTTTTATTTCGTCTCTGTTGCCTTCGGCAATTCACATACATATCCGCAGTTCTGATCGGCACATACCAGCTTACTTCCTTTTTCAACCATATAGCCGCCACACTGTGGACACTTTTCAACAGACGGTTTCTGCCATGACATAAAGTCACAGTCAGGACTGTTCATACATCCGTAATATCTTCTTCCCTTTCTGGTCATACGATATACCACTTCTCCGCCACACTTCGGACAAGGTACGCCGACCTTTTCCAGATATGGTTTTGTATTGCGGCATTCAGGGAATCCCGGACAAGCCAGAAATCTTCCGTGAGGACCGTACTTGATTACCATACGTCTTCCACATTCTTCACAGATTTCATCGGATTCTTCGTCTGCAATATGAATCTTTTCAAGTTTCTGTTCTGCTTCCTTAACGGATTCTTCCAAATCCGGATAGAAGTTTCGAATAACTGTTTTCCATTCAATGCTTCCTTCTTCCACCGCATCCAAAAGAGATTCCATATTGGCAGTAAATGCAGTATCAACAATTACACTGAATGCTGTTTTCATAACATTGTTTACAGCCTCACCTAATTCCGTTACATAAAGATTTTTCTTTTCCTTTGTCACGTATCTTCTACCGATGATGGTGGTAATGGTTGGGGCGTAAGTACTTGGTCTTCCGATTCCCTGTTCTTCCATTGCCTTAACCAATGCTGCTTCGGTGAAGTGTGCAGGTGGCTGTGTGAAGTGCTGGTTTTCTTCAAACTTTACGAAATCCAGCGTTTCGCCTTTTTCCAATTTTGTTACGGTATTGTTTGTAACAACTTTTTCATTGTCGGCTTCTGTATAAACTTTCATAAAACCGTCGAATTCCAACTTGGATGTTGATGCATTAAATAAATACTTTCCTGCTGAAACCTTTACGGTTGTTGTTTCATACACTGCAGTTCCCATTCTGCTGGCAACAAATCGTTTCCAGATTAACTGGTACAATCGGAACAGATCTCTTGGGAGCTGGTCTTTGATTTTGTCCGGTGTCAGAGATACATCTGTCGGACGGATTGCTTCATGGGCATCCTGGATTTTTTTATCCGATTTCTTTGTATTTACGGAAGTGGTGTAATAATTGTTTCCGTATGCTTCTTCAATATATTCTTTTACCTGTGCTTCCGCTGTATCAGATACACGAGTGGAATCTGTTCTCAGGTAAGTAATCAAACCGATACTTCCACGTCCCTTAATTTCCACACCTTCGTATAACTGCTGCGCAACACGCATAGTTTTCTGAGTTGAGAAATTCAATGCCTTGGAAGCTTCCTGCTGCATAGTACTGGTGGTAAAAGGAATCGGTGCTTTTCTGCTACGGCTTCCCTTCTTCACACTGTCAACCATAAAGCTGCTGTCTTTGATTTCTTTAATGATGTCATCTAACTGCTGCTTTCCGTTAATTTCAATTTTACCGTTCTTGTCTCCGTAGAAGCTTACCGTAAAATCTTTATTTTTATGTTTCAATACAGCATCCATATCCCAATATTCTTTTGGAATAAATGCATCAATCTCTTCTTCTCTGTCACAAAGCATACGCAGTGCTACGGACTGAACTCGTCCCGCACTTAAGCCTCTCTTGATTTTCATCCAAAGCAACGGACTGATACTGTATCCCACCATTCGGTCCAAAACTCTTCGTGCCTGCTGGGCATCAACCAATCCCATATCAATTTTACGTGGATTCTTTAATGCTTCCTTCACTGCCGGCTTTGTAATTTCGTTAAAACTGATTCTCATTGTTTTCTTCGGATCCAGTTTTAAGGAAAATACCAAATGCCATGAAATCGCTTCTCCTTCACGGTCCGGGTCAGTAGCCAGATACACCTTGTCAGCGTTCTTCACATAGCGGCGAAGCTCTGCAAGTTTTTCTCCTTTTCCACGGATAGTAATATATTTCGGTTCATAGTCATTTTCAAAATCAATCCCCATGGTACTTTTTGGAAGATCTCTTACATGACCATTTGATGCAACCACTTCATAGTTCGCCCCTAAGAATTTTTTAATTGTTTTAACCTTTGCGGGGGACTCCACAATTACAAGATATTTTGCCATGAAACTCTCCTTAAAATGTATTCAAATTTTCCGTATATAGTAGAAACAGAAAAAATTCTTTTCAAACACACCACACTATACACCAAGAAAAAAGCTTTTTCAAGAGAATTTTATACATTCATTTTTCCATCATATTCTTTATATACGTAGTATATAACTCCCGAAAATTATTTTTTCACATAATAATGCTCCAGCGGCTGTTCAATCATGCCTTTAATTTGCAACTGTAACAATCCTGTCAGGACACTTTCGTAATCCAGTTTTGTCACCGCCACAATTTCCTCCAGAGTTTTCATTTCATCTCCCAAAGCAGAAAAAATAACAGCCTGTTCCGGTTGCAGTTTCAGCACCGCACTTTTTCCTTCCTTCCATTCCCATTCCAATAGTTCAATAATATCTTTTGCCTCTGTCACAATTCCCGCGCCGTTTTTGATGAGACGGTTGCAGCCTTCGCTCAGAGGGTCTTCCATTCGTCCCGGGAATGCCATCACGTCCTTTCCCTGTTCCAGCGCCCACTCCACAGTAATCAAGCTTCCGCTTTTTTGCTTTGCTTCCACAATGACAATCAAATCGGCCAATCCACTGATAATTCGATTTCTTTGCGGAAAATGCCAGGAAACCGGTTGTTCCCCCGGCGGATATTCCGAGAGAATTCCTCCTCCCCTCTCCAGAATTTGTTCGTACAATTCTATATTTTCTTCCGGATAACAGACATCCACTCCACTGCCTAATACCGCAAAGGTTGGCGTTCCACCTTCCAAGGCACCTCTGTGACTTTGCGTATCAACGCCCCGTGCCATACCACTGATTACCTGAACGCCGGATTCCGACAATTGCCGTGCAACCGTGCCTGCACTTCTCCTTCCATGAGCAGAACATGCTCGGGCACCAACCATTGCCACCGCAGGTAACTCTTCCTTCGGCAAAGCTCCCAGGTAATAAATTGCCTCCGGCACTTTCCCGATTCTTAAAAGTTTTTGAGGGAAATCCCGATCCCCCGGTCTTGTCACTTTAATGGTTCTGTCTTTCACTTCTCCCCCTTAATTTGCCGTTTTAAACGCCAACGCTTTCATAATTTCCCGACTGCCGATTTGTTCTTTTCCGTCCAAATCAGCAATGGTTCTTGCCACCTTGATTATTTTTTCATATCCTCGCACACTCAATTCCATACTTCCATAGATATCTTCCATAAGCTGTTGTTCTTTTTCCGTCAAAGGACAATACTTTTTGATTTTTTCTCCGGCAAGCTGACTGTTATATCGGATGTTTTCCTTTCGGTAACGTCTTCGCTGAATTTCCAATGCTTTATTAACTCTTTCCCGAACCATTTCCGAGGATTCTTCTTCCTCGGACTGCAATTCCCAAAAAGAGACCGGATTCATATGAATGCATAAATCGATCCGATCCAAAATCGGTCCGCTGATTTTTTCCAGATATTTCTTCACATCTCTTTCCGTACAGTTACACCGCTTCCGATCCGGGTAATAACCACATCGACAAGGATTCATGGAAGCCACCAGCATGAACGCTGCCGGAAACTGATAAATGCCGCTGCTCCGCGCAATTCGCACAACTCCTTCTTCCAAGGGTTGTCGCAGCGTTTCAATGACATTTCTGGAAAACTCCGGAAACTCGTCCAGATACAAAATCCCCAGATTTGCAAGGGACACCTCTCCCGGTTTGGGATAATTGCTTCCTCCAATCAAAGCAGATACTGTGGAGGTATGATGTGGGCTGCGAAAGGGTCGCTCCTGAGCCAGTCTTCCATCCAACACTCCGGCAATACTCTGGATTCTCGATATTTCAATTTGTTCTTCCTCACTCAAATCCGGCATAATGCCGGCAATGGACTTGGCAAGCACGGTTTTCCCGGTTCCCGGCGGTCCCACCAGCAACAAATTGTGCATTCCCGCCGCTGCAATTTCAGCTGCCTTCTTTGCCATCTGCTGCCCCCGTATAAACTTAAAATCATATGCTTCCCCTTTAATTTCTTCAACCTGTTCCGCAGTCCTCTGCTCCGGCGTTCCTCCCAATAAAATCCGCACCACATCATTCAGATTACGCACGCCAATGACCTGAATCTGCTTTATAAAATCGCATTCTCCCAGGTTGTCCCAAGGGATAAAGCACTGCTTTTGTCCTCGTCTGGCAGCCTCCAGAACAATAGGCAATGCACCATTCACTTTTACCACATCACCGTTTAAACTCAGTTCCCCAAGAAATAATTTATCGTCCAAATCCCCTTCAACAATTTCCAACGAATGAAGAATGGAAATCGCCACCGCCAAATCAAAATAAGTTCCGTTCTTATGAAGGTTTCCCGGTGCAAAGTTGATAGTAATCTTTTTAGGCGGAATTACGTACCCAGAATTTTTCAATGCAGTTCGCACCCGCTGCCTGGCTTCTTTAATGTCAGACGCCAAAAGGCCCACCATATCAAAGGTAGGCAATCCATTTCCAATATCCGTTTCGACCACTACCGGAACCACATCCATTCCGGTAATGGTCATACAATTAATTTTACTAACCAATCCTTTCCCTCTAAATATTTCCGTTCATTATTCTCATAATTTATATATCACTTTTTGTTTGTATTGTCAAAGGCTGTTTATTTTTGTTTTTCAAAGGCACGTTTCAATTTTTCCAAGGCACCCTTCTCAATTCTACTGACATAGCTTCTGGAAATCCCCATTTCTTTCCCGACTTTCATCTGCGTCATTGGCTTTCGCCCCTGCAAACCAAACCGGCAAAGAATAACCTCTTTTTCCCGACCGCTTAATTCACTTTCCACATACCGTGTGACCCGCATTAAATCCTCTTCTTTTTCCAGGCGGGCCGGTACATCCATTTCATCGGTTACAATCACATCAATCAGGCTAATGCTGTTACCCTCTTTATCCGTTCCGATCGGCTCTTCCAGATACACATCCCTGCTTCGCTTCTTTTCTCCCCGCAACATCATCAACAATTCGTTTTCAATGCATTTTGACGCATAGGTAACTAAACGGTTTCCCTTTTCCGGATTATAGCTTTGGACCGCTTTAATCAATCCTACGGTTCCTATGGAAATTAAATCTTCATGGTCCCTGTTCTCGCTGTAATATTTTTTGGCAATGTGTGCAACCAACCTTTGATTTCGTTCAATCAGCATATCTCTTGCAGCTTTGTCTCCTGAGTTCATTTTCTGAAGATAATATTTTTCTTCCTCTGCTGTAAGAGGCTTCGGAAAACTTTTCATGAAAACACCCCATTACCTGCTTATCACATTTTATGCGAAAGCAGGCAACAGGGTGCCTGTCTATAGTTCTTTTTTAATTTTCACTTTTTACCCGGAGCAAATCACCGTTTTGCGCCACGTCACTTAATGTCACGTAAATCATCTGCTTTGGATGCGGACAACTTTCCATTTCATTTCCGTCCTCATCCCGGATGGCAAGAACTTTTGTTTTCACATCGTTGCCATCTTTTTTCATGATTTCAATTTCATCACCAACACAGAATTTATTTTTCTGTTCCAACAGATAAACGCCTTCTTCCGGTGTTTCTTCCACAATTCCCAGATACGTGTAATCTCTCTCATACACATTGCTGTCGTAAATCTGAGCAGTTTCATCCGGCTTTCCGAAGAAGAATCCGGTGGTGTACTGACGATAAGTACACTGGGAAATCAACTCTCTGTATTTTGGCAAATTCTCCTGATACTTTTGAGGACTTTCGAAGAAGTCATCAATCGCCATCCGATAAGTTCTTGCAACCGTTGCCACATAAAGAGCGGTTTTCATTCTACCTTCAATCTTGAAGCTGTCAATTCCTGCATCCACCAACTCCGGAATATGTTCAATCATACACAAATCCTTGGAGTTAAAAATGTAGGTACCGCGTTCATTTTCTTCAATCGGCATATATTCACCCGGTCGTGATTCTTCCATAACCGCATACTTCCAACGGCATGGATGGGTACAAGCTCCTTTATTGGCATCACGTCCTGCCATAAAACTACTCAAAAGACATCTTCCGGAATAAGAAATACACATAGCACCGTGAATAAAGGTTTCAATTTCCATATCATCCGGAATATTCTTTCTGATTTCTTTGATTTCAGCCATGGAAAGTTCTCTTGCCGAAACCACTCTCTTTGCTCCCAACTGATACCAGAAGTTGTACGTTCCGTAATTGGTATTGTTTGCCTGGGTACTGATATGTAATTCCATTTCCGGCAACATTTCCTTCGCAATGGTGAAAATTGCCGGGTCGGAAATAATCAGCGCATCCGGCTTTACTTCCATCAGGTCGCGGAAATATGCCTTCACCGGTTCAATATCCGCATTATGAGCCAAAATATTCGCTGTAACGTATACTTTTACGTTATGTTCATGGGCATACTGCACCCCTTCTTTCATTTCTTCCAACGAAAAATTCTTTGCTTTCGCTCTCAGTCCAAAAACTTCACCACCGATATACACCGCATCCGCGCCATAGCGAACTGCCGTTTTTAAAACCTCCAGACTGCTTGCCGGAATTAACAATTCAGGTTTTCTCATTCTATTTCTCCTACCTACTTATCTCTTGATACTCATGGTAATTCCATCTCCGATCGGAACAATGCTGGTTTCCAAATCCGGATGATTTTTTACCGCTTCCAAATATTCACGCATTCTCTTGTGAATTGTACGGTCTCTTCGCTTTACCGTAAAACGGGACTCAATCAAATCCCCTTCCTGCAAAATATTATCCGTCACCAAAACAGCGCCGGATTTCATCAGGCGTAACACTTCCGGAAGGAAATGGATATACTGTGCTTTTGCCGCATCCATAAAAACAAAATCAAACTGATCCGCTTCCAGCGTTGGCATAATCTCCATAGCATCACCCTCTAAAAGAGTAATCACCTCTTCCTTTCCTGCCTTTTTGAAATTCTCTTTTGCAATAGGAATTCGCTTCTCATAATTTTCAATTGTAATCAGTTCTTCCGGTTCCACGCATTCACTCATAAAAAGGGCTGAGTAACCGATTGCGGTCCCCAGCTCCAATATTTTCTTCGGCTTTTGCATCATAAGTATGACCTTAAGAAAGCTCTCCATTTCTTTTCTTATGATAGGTACCTTATCGATATGTGCCTGTTCTTCTATTGCCTCCAGTAACGAACTGTTAGGCTTTTCCAATGAGCGAATGTACGTAGCGATTCGTTCATCTACGATCATTCCTCTGACTCCTCCGTGGTCGTTGCTTCTTCTTTGTCCTCATTCGGACCTTCACTGATAATTCTGAATATTTCTTCTGCTCCGTATGAAGTATTAAAGTTGTATGTTCCCGGTTTTACAGAATGAACATCATACAGGTAGGACTGGACTTTAAAAACATTTCCACTGTTAATAATTCCCAGTTCTTCCAGTTCATCCCCTAATTCATTAATGGTGGTTCCTTTACTCACCGTATAAGTCATATCGGTTCCCGGTGCTCTTTCCACGCCTTCATCACTGAAAATCTGTTTTCCAAAGCGGTAAGACGTTGTAGCACAGATAATCGCAATGGTAGCCAGAATTACATACTTTAAAATTTTTAAGGATACTTTCGCAAAACTGCGGGAAGATTTATTCTGCTCCATGGGTTTTAGTCAACCTCCATAATAATCGGTAAAATCATCGGGCTTCTTCTCATCTTCTTCCAAAGATATTCGCCCAGGCTGTCTTTGACAACCATCTTAATTTTGCCCCAGTCTGCAGAGCCCTGTCTAAAGCAATCATCTAGAGCAGTAGCAACTACATCTCTGGCATCATCAATCAGATTTTCAGCTTCACGAACATATACAAAACCTCTTGTAACAATGTCCGGACCGGCTAATACCTGATTGGTATATTTTTCCAATGTCAATACGACAATAATAATTCCGTTTTCTGCCAAATTCTGACGGTCTCTTAATACGATATTTCCGACATCGCCGACACCTAAACCATCGACAAGAACGGAACCTGCCGGAACTTTTCCGACAATCTTCGCATCTTCAGCGCCAATTCCCAATACATCTCCGGATTCCATCAGGAATACATTTTCCTTTGGAACGCCCATGCTCATGGCAAGTTCTCCCTGCGCTTTCAAATGTCTGTATTCACCGTGAACAGGAATGGAATATTTCGGCTTAACCAAAGAATAGATCAATTTGATTTCTTCCTGGCAGGCATGTCCTGATACATGCGTTTCGTGCATAATAACTTCTGCACCTTTCATGTACAGTTCATTAATAACCTTGGATACCGCTTTTTCATTTCCCGGAATCGGTGTTGAACTGAACACAATGGTATCGCTTGGCTGAATGGTAACCTTACGATGTAAGGACGCTGCCATTCTGGAAAGGGCTGCCATGGATTCTCCCTGGCTACCTGTTGTAATCAATACCAGCTGTTCATCGGTATAATTCTTCATTTCTTCAACAGAGATTAACGTGTTATCCGGGATATTCAAATATTCCATTTCTCTGGCTACGGAAATGATGTTTACCATACTTCTACCTTCTACAACAACCTTTCGGTTATACTTGCAGGCTGTATTAATAATCTGCTGAACTCTGTCCACATTGGAAGCAAAGGTCGCAATAATAATTCTGTTCTTCATATGAGAAGCAAAAATATTATCAAAGGTCGCACCTACGGTACTTTCAGACGGTGTAAATCCCGGTCTTAAAACGTTGGTACTGTCACACATCAGTGCTAAAACACCTTTTTTTCCTAATTCACTGAATCTTGTCAAGTTGATTGCATCACCGAATACCGGTGTGTAATCCACCTTAAAGTCACCGGTGTGAACAATGATTCCCAGCGGTGTGTGAATTGCCAAAGCTGCTGCATCGGCAATACTGTGGTTTGTTCTGATAAATTCAATTCTGAAGTCACCCAAATGAATGCTCTGTCCAAACTTCATTACTTTTCGTTTTACTACGCCCAGTAATTCATGTTCTTCCAGTTTTCCTTCAATGATACCGATGGTCAGTTTTGTTCCGTAGACCGGCACATTGATTTCCTGAAGTACATACGGTAATGCTCCGATATGATCTTCATGACCGTGGGTAATTACAAAACCTTTAATTTTTTCTTTATTTTCTCTTAAAAAAGTAATATCAGGAATTACGCAGTCAATTCCCAACATATCATCATCCGGGAATGATAAACCACAGTCAACGATTACAATGCTGTCATTGTATTCGAAGGCTGTCATGTTCATTCCAATCTGTTCCAATCCACCTAATGGAATAATTTTTATTCTAGAATTATCATCCATAAAATCTTGCTCCTCCTTTTTACCTTATTTCCGAACATCATAAAACTTATGTACTAACGCCCAAAAATAAAGCTACTAAATTACATCTGTGTCTTCTAACAATTCAGAAAAAATCTTCCCGATATAACTGATTTCCTCATCGTCTTCTACAGGTTCATAAATAGCATCTTCATCTTTGTCATCAGATACATCTTTAAATATATAAGCCTCAGCTTCTTCACTATCATCCTCTGTTACGAGAATGTAATTTACGTTGTTAATTCTTGTTTCTTCCACAATGAACATTTCGATTTCATTGCCTGCATCATCCTGTAATATTATTTTTTCTTCCATGTTTTCTCCCAAATAAACCCTATACTCCTCTTTGATTCATATAGTCCTCCAAAATGATGGTTGCGGCAATTTGATCCACATATTTATAGCGGTCTTCTTTTTTGATTCCCACTTCGTCCATTATTTCGTAGGCTTCCACAGTCGTCAGTCTTTCATCCTGAAGAATGATTTCCTTACCGGTTCTCTTTTTCAACAACTCTGCGAACTCTTTCGTTTTCTCAACACGCTCACCTTCTGTGCCACTAAGCATCACCGGATAGCCCAATACGATTTTCTCCACCTCATACTGTTCCACCAGTTCCTGAATGCGAGCAAGCGTTCTCCGAAGTTTCTTCGGCGAGTCTCTTCGAATGATTTCAACCCCCTGGGCAGTCAGTCCAAGTTCATCGGTCACTGCTACCCCAACTGTTTTCGAGCCATAATCTAAACCTAAAATTCTCATTTTACCTCTATGCACGTCGAAAAAAGGTCCTAAGACCTTTTTTTCTGATAAAATAACAGAACTTATCTAAGCTTGTTATTGATATAGTATTTTACTGTTTCTTCAATCAGTTCGTCACGTTCCACTTTCATAATCAGACTTCTGGCATTATTGTGACTTGTAATGTATGTCGGATCTCCGGACATAACATATCCCACAATCTGGTTTACAGGATTATATCCTTTTTCTGCCAAAGCAGCATAAACCTTTTCTAAAATCTCTTCAACTCCAATTGTCTGTTCCTCCGGAACCTTAAAAAACTGTGTACTACGTAAATCGCTCATCTTATCACGTCCTTTATTTTAACCTTACATGGCAATATGTGTTCTTAGTTTAATATAAATCTTAAAGTGTTGCAAGCATTATTTCGCGGTTTAACCCATCAATAATCTTTGTTTGTCGGATTTTGCCGGTCAAATCTTCCTGAGATTCTACCGCAATTTTCACATAATCCTTGGTATGCCCCACGTAATACGCTTTTCCTTCGATTTCAACCGCTTCTTCGAAAAGAACTTCCTCTTCTTTCCCTTTCTTTTGCTGATGAAATGCTTCCGTCAACGCTCTTCCCGCTTCAATCAGATCTTCACTGCGGAGATTTTTGATTTGCTCATCCACCTGACCGGTCATCTTTGCAGCAACGGTTCCATCTCTTCTGGAATATTTGAATACATGCAATTCCGCAAACTGCACCTTCTGAATAAACGCCTTGGTTGTTTCGTAATCTTCCTGCGTCTCCTGAGGGAAGCCAACGATTACATCCGTTGTCAGTGCCGGCTCATGGAAATATGTTCTCAGTCGTTCACAGATTTCATAGAACTCCTCAGCGGTATAGTGGCGGTTCATTGCCTTCAGGGTCTTGTCACATCCACTTTGCATAGATAGATGGAAATGCGGACAAATCTTTTCGACCTTTGCCAGTCTCCGGGCAAACTCTTCCGTTACCACTTCCGGATCCAAAGACCCCAAACGGATTCTGGAAATTCCTTCTATGTTATCAATTGCCTCAATTACATCAATCAGAGATTGTTCTCCGTCCTGATAGCAACTGAGATTGATTCCTGTTAGTACCACTTCCCGGAACCCTTTCTCAGAAAGACGAACCACTTCTTCTATAATATTGGAAACTTTTCTGCTTCGAATTCGTCCTCTGGCATATGGAATAATACAATAGGTACAAAAACTGTTGCATCCATCCTGAATTTTCAAATGCGCTCTGGTGTGTTCCGTTACCGTGGAAATTTCCAATTCTTCATATTCATCTGTATGATTAATATCGATGACATAGGCCTTTTCCGCCTTTTCATCAAAATAGTCCTGCAAGACGGATACAATATCTTTCTTTTTATTATTTCCCACAATCAGGTCAATTGATGCATCCTCTGCAATTTTTTCCGTTGCCGTCTGTGCGTAACATCCTGTAGCTACAACGACTGCGTCTGGATTCAGTTTTCTTGCCCGGTGAAGCATCTGTCTTGATTTTCTGTCGGCAATGTTTGTTACGGAGCAGGTATTTACAATATAGACATCTGCTTTTTCAGAGAACGGAACGATTTCGTACCCCGCTTCTGCAAGCAACTGTGTCATTGCTTCTGTCTCATATGCGTTAACTTTACATCCCAGATTATGCAGTGCTGCTTTTCTCATTAAACTCTCCTTATGTTTTTCCAAATTTTACTGTTCTTACCTTGAAGAAACCTCTTTTCCGTGCTATCATTATACCATCAAGAAAAGAGAGGTGTTGACAGAATGAAAACAGTTACAATTAATTTAAGTTCCATTGACAAAGTAAAGTCATTCGTTAATGACATTACAAAATTTGACAGTGATTTCGATTTAGTTTCAGGACGTTATGTAATCGATGCAAAATCTATTATGGGTATCTTCAGCTTAGATCTTTCTAAGCCAATCGACTTAAACATCCATGGTGAAAAAGAACTCGATTCGATTCTTGAAGTATTAAAGAAATACGAAGTATAATCACTATAAACAAAAACCACTGCTATCTGGGCAGTGGTTTTTTTATTTACCCAATTTCAATAATTTCAACAGAGTCAATGGCTTCCTTCATCATCTCGTCAATCTTTTCTGCAAGATGTGTTTCGGAACCTTTAATTACATTAATATTCGGCTTTGTAACCGGATGTTTTGCAACAAAGGTTGTACAACAGTCTTCGTACGGCAAAATAGATGTTTCATATGTGTTAATCTTTAATGAAATATCTACAATTTCCTGCTTGTCAAAAGCAATGACCGGTCTGAACACCGGAATCGTACAAACTTCATTGGTTGCTGCAAGACTCTGCATGGTCTGACTTGCCACCTGTCCAATGGATTCTCCTGTAATCAATGCCTGAGCATTTTCCTGTTTTGCAAAATGCTCAGCGATACGCATCATATATCTTCTCATAATAATTGTCAACTCATCATGTGGACACTGATCATAAATATACATCTGAATGTCCGTAAAGTTCACAACATGTAATTTCATCGGTCCGGAATATTTCGCCACCAGTTTTGCCAAATCCACAACCTTCTGTTTTGCTCTTTCTGAAGTATATGGTGGTGCATGGAAATACACGGCATCCACTACAACACCTCTCTTTGCAGTCATCCATCCTGCAACCGGGCTGTCAATTCCACCGGATAATAACAGCATTGCCTTTCCGGCAGTTCCTACCGGCATTCCTCCCGGTCCCGGAAGAATCTTGGAATAAATATTAATATGATTTCTGATTTCCACATTCAGAATTACATCCGGATGATGTACATCAACGCTGGTTTCCGGAAACGCATCTAAAATTCTTCCACCCAGCTCACGATTCAATTCCATGGAATCCAGTGGATAGTTCTTTCTGGCACGTCTTGCCATCACTTTGAATGTGAAATTCTTGTCTTCGTAGTTTTCCTCCACGTACTTCACAACCTGTTCTGCCAAATCTTCAAAACCGTTGTCTTCAATCTGAACCATTGGACAAACCCCTACAATACCAAATACATGCTGTAATGCATCCACTGCTTCATCGAAATCGTATTCTTCTTCCGGTGTTGCATAAATACGTCCGTATTCTTTTGTTACAACAAATTTTCCATCTACCTTGTCCAGTGCATTCTGAGCATTGTTTACCAATGCATCTTCAAACAAAAATCTGTTTTTTCCTTTGACACCGATTTCAGCATATTTAATCAAAAATGAACTCTTCATCCTTTTCTCCTATCTTCTTCTATATTTTCTAAGAACCGGCAGCAACACGTTTAACTGTTCTACCGTGTAGTCAATCTCTTCTTTGGTATTCCACTCACAGAAACTGAAGCGTACCGTGGAATCCAGCAATTCCTTATCCACGCCCATTGCCTGCAATGTTGCACTGATTGTCGGCTTGTTGGAGGAACATGCACTTCCTGCGGAAATGTAAATTCCTTTGTCTTCCAAAGCGTGAAGCAACACTTCGCTTCGCACGCCTTCAAAACCGGCACTGACAATGTGCGGAGCACCTTCTGCTCCTTTTCTGCTGTTGACGGTTACCCCTTCGATTGCTTCTAAGGCATCAATGAGATAATCCTTCAATGCAGTGACATGATTCATATGTTCTTCCAGATGATTGTAGCAGTCTTTTGCAGCCTGACCGATTCCGGCAATTCCGGGAACATTTTCCGTTCCGGAACGAAATCCCATCTGCTGACCGCCTCCGAAAATAATCGGAAGAATCTTTGTGTTCTTTTTTATATAAATAAATCCACTGCCCTTTGGTCCGTGAATCTTATGACCACTGACAGACAGCAAATCAATTTTACAGTTTTTCGGGCGAATTTCCATCTTTCCATAAGACTGAATCGCATCCACATGGAAAATCACTTTTGGCTGAACCTTCTTAATATAATTTCCCACTTCTTCAATTGGCTGGATTGCTCCCACCTCATTGTTTACATGAATCATGGAAACAAGAATCGTATCCTCAGTCATAGCCTCCTGAAGCGCTTCCATTTTTACGACTCCGTAACGATCCACCGGAAGGTAAACTACTTCAAAACCTTCTTCTTCCAGATACTTCATAGTCGCCGCTACCGAAGAATGTTCCACCGCCGTTGTAATCACACGGTTTCCGTTTCTTTTGTTGGCACGGGCACTTCCGATAATTGCCATGTTATTAGACTCTGTCCCGCCGGAAGTAAAATAGATTTCCTTCGGATCCACTTTCAATGTTTTTGCAATATTTTCCTGTGCTTCTTTGATGTACTTTTCTGCATGAACTCCAACCATATGCATGGAGGAGGGATTCCCAAAATCCTCTGTCATTACTTTCACAACCAGTTCCTGTACGGAAGGGCTTACCTTGGTTGTGGCAGAATTATCAAAATATACTTCCATCTTTTTATCCTCTTCTATTCTTCATTAAGAAACATAATGGCAGACATTAAAGCCATTCCCGCTGTTTCCGTCCGAAGAATTCTTCTACCTAATGTAATTTCTTTTGCACCGGCATCTGTCGCTGCTTCTACTTCCTCCGGAGCAAAGCCTCCTTCCGGTCCGATGAACACGCCGACAGACATTCCCGGTTTAATCTCCCGAATAATCTCACGGGTGTACTCCATATTTTCTGCGTTTTCATATGGAATCAAAATCAAATCCAGGTTCTTTGCCTGCTCTAAGGCCGTTTTAAAAGAAACCGGTTCGGTCACTTTAGGAACAATTCCTCTTTTGGACTGTTTTGCCGCACTTAAGGAAATTGCATTCCAACGCTCTGTCTTTTTCCCGGCTTTCTTATCATCCAGTTTCACCACGCATCGTTTGGTACGAACAGGAACAATTTCATAAGCTCCCAGTTCCACCATTTTCTGAATAATGGTTTCCATCTTATCCGATTTCGGCAAGGCCTGAAACAACGTCACCTGCACAGACAGTTCTCGTTCCGGTCCATTTACATCTTCAATTTTTGCTATCACTTCTTCATCAGACAGTTCTGAAATACTACAGGTATATTCCCTGTCCTGTCCATCACTAATGAGTACGGTTTCGCCAACTCTCATTCGCAGTACATTCTTAATATGGTTCACATCCGCACCGGTAATGGAAATGTTCTCTTCTCCAATCTGACTGCTTTCCACAAAAAATCTATACATTACTTTTCCTTCTATTTCTTTACCGCCATAATAGCACGCCAATCTCCCTGCTTTTCAATGGCAGAAAGGGTTAGTCCCTGATTGTCCTCAATTGCCCGGACAACATCATCTTCTTTCATATATATAATTCCGGATGAAATAAAGATTCCGCCCGGTTTTAAAAAGCGGTCTACAATTCCTGCAATTGGAATAATAACGTCTGCCAGAATATTTGCTACAACCACGTCAAACTGCTTTTCTTCAAAATGCTTCTGCATTTCTTCATCTTCCAACACATTGCCGTCCATCATTTCCACATCCTCTGTTGGAATATGATTCACTTCAAAATTCTCTTTGGAAGCTACCATCGCTGCAGGATCAATGTCGGTCATGGATACTGCACCGGCACCTAATTTCTTTGCCACAATAGAAAGAATTCCGCTACCGCATCCTAAATCCAAAACCGTATCTCCGGCTTTCATATATTTAATCAATTGCTTAATACAAAGCTGAGTCGTATCATGTTTCCCTGTCCCAAAGGCAGTTCCCGGATCAATTTCAATCATCTGCATATCCTTATGTGCTTCATCCGGTTCTTCCCAGGTCGGTTTAATAAAGAAGTTATCCACCGTAAAGGATTTAAAATACTGCTTCCAGTTATTTACCCAATCCACATCTTCCGTGATACTCTTTTCGATACTTCCTTCTCCCACATCCAAGAATGAGTTTGCTTCCTTCAGTTTTTCTCTTAACTGCTCCAACAACTCTTGTGCATCTTCATTTTCTTCCGTATAAAAATTAATGTATGCAGTTCCGTCGTCTTCCGGCAAATCTGCAAGATAGTCAATAAACTGTATTTTCTTTTCTTCCTCGGACAGTTGAACGTTATCTTCTACTTCCATTCCACTAATCCCTAATTCAATCAATAAGCCACAAACAAAATCCGTTGCCTGTGTTGTTGTCTTTAATCGGTATTTATTCCACTTCATAGTTTATTCCTTTTCATAATTGCATATCAATTTACAATCATAGCATATTCACGGTTTGTTTTGCAACATCCCAATCGCTTCGCGACCTCTCCCTTTGTTTTTGCAACTCATCAATCGCTCCGCGATTATTTTCAGTTGTTTTTGCAACTCATCAATCGCTTCGCGATTGATGCTGCCATACAGTGTCGGGAAATGCTCTGCATTTTCCGACACTGTATGGCAGTCGGCACATAAAAAGAACGAGAATTTTTTCCATAAATGCAAAAAATTCTCGTTCTTTTTATGTGCCTCGTTGCAAAAACAAAAGCCATCCCATATCTGGAATGCCTTTCTACCAACACGTCGTAGCGGACAACGCTATAGCTGCCTTACATCCTCATGCACTTTCAAAACGAATTACTTGGTACTTTTAATATATCACTTAATTTTGGCAGTGTCAAACTTCTGCTTTGATTCTTTTGTTATCTTTTTTAAAATGCCGCCAACTTTTGTTGACGGCATTCTTTTACTTGATTTGGTATACTCCTGCAGAACCAAGATAAGTTCTTAGTCCCGGACAGCATATTCTATGTTGTATCATACTGTGGTCACCAAAGATATCGTTTGATATTTCTGTGGTAAATACTTTCTCGTAGGTTTTCTGTTCTGCCGCATCTGTGTAGAACAACCTGAACATCACACTGTCGCAGAAATCCGAGTTACAGCAAATGGATGAATAGGAATCATTTTCTTTAAAAACAACAATGGCGCTTTTCGCATTTTTTGCTTTTTTATCCTTTACAACCTTTCCGTTTTCAATCAGAATATATCGGTCCATACGGATTTCCTTATCATCCCTACTGTAAACATGAGGCGTTACTATTCCTTCACTGTCAATGGCATAGGCCACTTTACCAATGTTTGTTCCGTTCCCCATCACATTTACCGGAGCTGTTTCCCCTGCTTCCACATGACGGGATATTGTTGAAGTCACGTAATAGTATCCCTCACTATTTCCTTTGAAATCCCAGGTTCCATAATATGCGATCACTTGCATTTTCGCAAACATATCCTGAGTTATAGCCAAATAAATTGGTTTTCCATCAGAAGGATGTGTCTTACTTACGACTTCCTCAGCTCGTTCTTTTGGAATATTGTACTGGTCTATCAGAATCCTTTTTGCTTCTTCTTTGGAAACCGGAAGTATTTTTCCTAATGCTTCACATTCTTTTTCCGGATTATTGATGACTTCCGTCAAAATACTTTGTGCTGTCAATCCACCATTTCCAAGCATACGGAAAATTCCAGCAGACAATTTATAATCTGATGTTAACAAGCCGCGGCCCAACCAATAGAAATACTGTCCATCAAACACACCACCATGGCCAATGGTTGCTCGTTCTCCATAGCATTGATAAAAATAACCATAATCCCACCAGCTTGCAATCAACGCATCTTTCGGTGTGTTCTTTTTTATCCAATCGGCCGTATCATAATAAATGGAAGTAATTCCCGGCTGGTAAGATTTGCTTAATTTATACGCCCCATTTACCGGTGTAACAATCAATGCTCCTGCCAGAAGAAATATCAGTATCCCTTTGTACTTGTTTCTTCCAATTCCGGCACATAAAAGAATGACTACAAAAGAACTTACTCCCAGAATCAATTCTGAAGACAGAAAAGTTCCCACCACAACAATCAAACACATTCCATAAATGATTATAGAAGAAACAAAATTTAGTTCATTCTTTCGAATGTAATTGACAAGGTATCCCAAACCAAATCCCACTAAGACTGATAATGGCATTAAGATATATTCCAAAAATCTTCTTCCCTGAAACAACATGACAACCGTTGCAATAAGCCATGGAATAAAAATCATTGCCTGTAGTCCCATAGTGCGAAACTTTTCTTCTTCTGTCTTGCGATTTCTAAAACAAATTATGATCAGAACTATAGCGGTAAATAGTCCAAGAAGAATTACCGCCGCTCCTCCTAACATATTTATGTTTGTTCCAACCGTTGTATCAAAAATCTGTTCTATCTCAGTGGACACCCAAGACAGTTTTAACAGTTCTCCAATGTATTTTGAAGCAGAGGGATACCCCTCCGCACCATTTCCTATTCCATCGGAAGTGGATATGAATAGATTAAGCAATCCCTGGACAAATCTTTTCCCGTCTATAATCAAACTGAATAATGTGTTTACCAATAACTGTATTAAAATGACCGGTCGAATTCCTTTCGGGAATACGCCTTTAAAAATCAGTGTACCGAAAAGTGTTGCACATGCAACACCAAGAAATAAAATATAGTAAACATTATAAGAAGTCCAAGAAAAGCAAATCATCGCATAGGACAAACAGGAGACAGCACTCCAAAGTACTCGCCCTTTTCGATTTTCTTCTTCCAAACTTTTATAGAAAGAAAATATCATTGCAAGTGGTAATAAGATGAGAATTCCATCTGTATCACAATGTCCCCAGTTTGTATTTGCAAGTACCGGAGTTCCACAGGAAAGTAGCACCGCTGCCACCACGCCACCAAACCGATTCGTCCGATTCTTGACAAAAAGGTATAGGATCACTGATGAAACCCCTATGAGAAATGACACATATATCGTACCAATCAAAAGTAAATCAGTTATTCCAAAAATTCCAAACACTTTTGCAAAAAATGCTCCGATGATTGGGAAAAGATTTCTTGTCCACGACTCATCTCTTTGTTTGCTTAATGTAATCATTTTAGAATCAGCACCGGCCTTACTTAATGGCTGTGGAGCATTTTTCCCCTCTGCAAAATCCTGTATTCTTCTTGCATAATAATAAGAGTCTCCCGGGTCATTGGTATAGGGAACATAATTTGCATCCGCAAATACCTTATTATAACTTTGGGAATAGTCTTTCAATACAAGAGGACTAAATCGAATTCCAAAGGTTAATAACAGGATTAATACAATCCACAGGATATCCATTTTATATTTTTTGATGTTCAACATTTTCTTTTCTTTCATATGAACCTCTATCCTTTACCACTTAATATCAATGTGCAGTCTCCGAATCATAAAGCGATACATTGCTAAAAAAAGCCGGAACAAATGGAGTTTGTCAAGGAGTCTTACCACAGCTATTTTCCTATTGAAACCATGTTTTAATGTATAGGATAACTTTAAATAGTTACTGTTTTTCCACAACGGAAAATTTTGTTCCAAAAATTCTCGATTCTTTTTCAGTGTTTCTTTAAAATCAGAATCCGTTGCCGAAACAAAATACATCAGGTTGATTCCTAGATGCAGAAAAGCCATTACATCCACTATTTCCATCCGGTCTTTTTTATCCTGTTCCTGATATAATTCCCGAATCCGAAGCATAGTTTCTTCCGCACTAGCTATTTTTTCCTTATCAATTGACATAATAATTCCACTTTGTCGGACAATATAAAAATACAAAATATCATCAACAAAGGAAATACTTTTTACGTTTCTGTACACTAACATTAACAGACTGAAATCGTCCATAATCTTCGGTTGAATATAATCAAATCCTTGAATCTCCTGTAATAATTCCGCTTTATATATTTTATTCCACAACGCTGTATTTACAGATAATATTCCTTCCGGATTAGAGTCGAATTCGATTTCTTTTTTCCCATAATGATTCATTTCTCTGGAATATACTTTTCCTGTAATCTCGTCAATTCGTTCAAACCCACAGCAGACAATATCAGAATTACTTGTTTTGGCTTTTTGATACATTTTTTCAACAAAGTCTTCAGCCACATAATCATCCGGGTCGACAAAACCAATATACTCTCCGGTGGCATGCTTGAGTCCATCTCCCCTTGCCCGATAAACTCCTTCATTTTCTTTATCAATCACTCGAATACAATGATATGCTTCCTCGTACTTTCTTAACAGCGCAAGGCTTCCATCTTTGGAACCATCATTGACACATATAATTTCCACCTCTTGTAACGTCTGCCTTACCAATGACTCCAAGCATCTGCCAAGATATTTTTCAACGTTATAGACCGGAAGAATCAAACTTACTTTTATTTTTTCCATCCCTCAGTTCACTTTCTATCTGCTTTCTTTTCGGCATTTTTAAAATTGTCACACAAATATCAATTACAAATCGAAATCCTTTGAATCCTTTTAAAAAGGACTCTCCGTACTTTCTTTTTTCAACAATAATGGGAGTCTCATGAAATACATAGCCCTCCAACAACAATTTAGTCAGCATATCCGGTTCCGGTCTCTTGAATTCTCCCTGAAGATACCTGCGCATAGCCTTCTCTCCAAAGATTCTCAATCCTGAAGTAGGATCCTTTAACTTCACCCCGGTCTTTAGGTATATACTGATTCGAATCAGTTTACTGCCTATTGCTCTTGGTGAAAATTTTTTTAATCCTTTTAAGTTTCTCACACCGATATAAACGTCTGGCTGCTCTTCCTCATAGAGTTTTGCCAATTTCAACAAATCCACACACCGATGCTGTCCATCTGCATCGAACTGAGCAATTGCATGATACCCATGTTCCAAAGCATATAGAATCACTTCTCTGAAAACACATCCCAATCCTCTGTTTTCGTCAAAATGTATTGCCCGGTACTCGTTTTTTAAACATACCTGCCAGGTTTGATCAGTTGAGCCGTCATCAATAACCAGATAATCAAAATCCGTTTGTTCTTTTAGCCCTTCTACCGTTTCGGCAATTGATCTTTCCTCGTTGTATGCCGGTATTATTACTAATAAATCTCTCATTTCTTTTCACCACAATTTCCAAAATCAATTTCATTGGTTCGATGATTATATCGTTCATTTTCCGGTGGCAGTTTCATATAATCCCCATAGAAATTTTTAAGCAATTGATCCGAATGATTCGGAATCTGCACCGTCATTCCTTCAAAAACGCCTTCCCTTCCCGGAATAAAATCTTCAATTTTCCAAACCGGTGGGGACGGCACTGTTGCCACGCAAAAACATTCTCCGCTTTCCTTTGCATCATACTTTCCCAAAGCATTGATTGTTTTTCTTTTCAAAAACTCCTTTGAAAGATGCGTCCAACCAAACAGGGTGTGCAATATATTCACCGGGATCTGTATTCTTTTGGGATATCCCTGAAACTTCAATGTTGCAATGGCAAGCATACGAGACAAAAATCTCGTTTTCAAAATATGCAGTTTTTGTCGAATACAATTCTCAGGCAAGCCATCTATAATAAAAATATCAATGAAGATTCCCGTTTCAAAGTGAACCTGTTCAGCCCACCATTCCTTAAACTTTGTGCCTCTCAGCATTAGCTTTGGAAAGTATAAAAAATAGTCTTTTTCATTTTGGGTAGAAACCAGATAGTACTGTTCTGATTTTTCCTCTTCCAATATTTTTTCAAGTCTCTCAAAATCTTTGCGAAACATTGCCACATCAATATCGTCGTCCCACGGAATAAATCCCTGATGACGGACAGTCCCAAGCAATGATCCACCAAACATATAATAAGTAATCTGATGTTTTTCACAAAGCTGAACAAAATAACGAAAAATTTCCCGTTCCGTTTTTTGTAATTTTTTCAACGTTTCCTTCTGATAATCAGTATAATTCATTGTTCCTCTTTTTCCTTATGTATCAAAAGTTTCAACAACGTACAATCCGTTTCGTCCACAAGTCGTAGTCCTATAAATAATGCTCCGTATACAAGTACTCCTACAAAGATGCCCACCCACAGCGATGTATGTAACACACATAGAACAAGAAACATTCCCATTGTTGCGATAGCAATTTTCACAACATCCATCAACAAATGTATTCCCGGTTGGAACTCTGTTTTAGATATTTGCGTTAGTAAAATCAAAAAAATAAATGAACAGCTGGTCAAAGTCGCCACTGCCGATCCGTTATAGGAATAACCCGGAACCAATAATAGATTTATTAAAACATTTACTACCGCTCCAAGCAGGTAAATCATTGTCACCCGTCGTTCCATATTAATTGCGTTAAGTACAAGAATAGTTGCTCCATTGAGAAACAAAACTATAACCGTCCATATAGAAATCTTTAATGGCAAAATAGCTTCTCCATAAGATTGATTATAAATCAACATAAGAATTTGTTTTGCATAAAAAAATATTCCCGCACAAATCGGTAAGATTACTGCCATTAAATACTTTACAGATTTCTCGTAGCTTTTCTGAATTAGTCCTTTTTGATTCACAAAAAAATTGCTTACTACAGGAAATAGCACAAGCTGATATACGGAAAATAATGTTGTAAATACCAGAAGAATATTAAAGACTGCTTTATAGATTCCTGCCTCGTAGTCTCCCTTCATTCCGGATAACATTACCGTATTAATTCCAAAATAAATTGTATTAAATAACGTAGTGATTCCAAAAGGCAACGATTTCTTGATAATTAAGAGGCTTTTCGAACAGTTTATTTTAGGGCTTGGCCACCCAAACTGTTTAACATACCTCCATGCCATAAATCCGAAAAATCCACTATACCCAACGACATAAGATAATGCGATTCCATAGATTCCCCAATCGCTAAGAATTGTAATCAGAATCCCACCAATGAGAAGTCCACAATTAATCAACGCTCCGATTGACTGATATTTCAATTCCTCGTATGCTTGAAAAATTCCATTGATTAACTGCGT
Organism: Eubacterium sp.; assembly: GCA_016292095.1. Classification (GTDB taxonomy): domain Bacteria; phylum Bacillota; class Clostridia; order Lachnospirales; family Lachnospiraceae; genus Eubacterium_G. The sequence continues at coordinate 95,014 of JAEFAB010000040.1, forward strand.
GAAAGTCATCAATATCATCTCGACCATATAGATGAGTGTCACAACAATGGTCATTTTTCCACAGCCTGATACAATGAGAAAAAACAATCCGAGAAAAAAAACAGCAAACGATAAAATCAGCTTTAAGGGAAGTGTCAGATTAATATATTCATCCAAGCGCTTTCTGTTTCGCGCCACTTCTCTTGTTACATAAGTTGTAATTCCCAAATCAATCAATAGAATTGCAATTCCAATGAATGAAGTGGAGAAAGAGATTATCCCATACTTTATCACTCCGAGATAATTAGCAATAACAATGGTCCAAAAAAACGCACAAATGCTGTTAATCATCTGCGCAACTGCCAACCAACTTATGTTTTTAAAAACTACTCTGATTTTTGACATTTTGCTGTTTCGTTCCTAACTCTCTCTATCAATAAGGGTTTTACATCACCTTTGAAATGTAAAACCCTCATAAATCTTAAACCTATTTTACAGTAACCTTAACTTTTTTGCTAAAGCCATTCTGTACGTAAACATAGATATGACATGTTCCCTTCGCTTTTCCTCGAATAACACCTTTCTTCGTTACAGTTGCAATCTTTTTATTATCGCTTTCGTATCGAACTGTCCTATGTTCTTTAATACGTATCTTTTTAGATGCAGATATTGCTTTGCCTTTCAATTTGATTTTTTTGCCTTTCGTCAGGGTTACTTTATTCTTGTTCACAGTAACCTTGTTAGCATTTCCATTCTTTCCGCCTAATGTAGCAATATGCGCCATCTTTGAAATGGAAAGAACCTTTCCTTTCTTGTTCAGTGCTATAACAACAAACTTATAATAAGTTCCCTTTTTCAGTTTTTTAAGTGTATACGCAGTCTTCTTCGTTTCTGCCAACTTCTTGCATTTTCTAGTACGTCCACACTTACTATAATAAACTACGTACTTCTTAGCACCTTTCAGCTTCTTCCATCGGATTTTAATGGATTTCTTCCCAACTTTTTTCTGTTTTAACTGAAGAACATGATATTTTGAACCCTTGACATCTTTCTCATTGTCAATCACTTGAGCCGTTGATGTTTCAACGTTCTTCTGTGTGGTAGGTTCTTCTGTAACAGGCGTTGTTGTATTTTCTTCCGTAGTTGGTTCAGTAGAAGATTCCTCTCCACCTGTAACTGTGAAATTGGCCTGAACCACATTACTTTTTGTATACCGAGCATCTTCAATAAACTGAGCCTGAACCGTATAATTGTCTGCCGACAAATTCTCCAATGGAATCTGCGCTAATCCTTCGACAGCCTCCACCGTTCTATTTTCACTAAAACTACCATTGTAATTGAATACTTCAATTGCAATATTACCATTGATTAATTTGCCTCTCTTATCAGCTGCATCAATATTAACCAAAACAACATCTTCTTCCGGAATGTTTTCTGCCGTAATATTCAGTTCCGGTTTTGCTTTAACAATTGTTAAAGCATTTGAAACACTTGCATTGTGATTATATTTATTTCCTGAATAATCAACATCTAAGAAATAATTACCCACAGGTAACTCCGATATTTCAACATATGCCCTTCCATCAATTGGACGTACACTCTGCTGAAATACTGTATCATTTGTAGTCACGTTTTTAATGTTCACTGCAACACTGGCATTCCCATCGACATCATACATATAACCACCATAACTAACGTTTAGATTCGTTAAGTTGATCCCTATTGTTTGATTTTCTCCATACTCCAGACATTCTTTTGCATCAACAGCTAACCCTTTAAATATTTTCCGAATAATCTGCACCGGAAATTCTATGCTTGCCGAATTATAATTGTCATCCCCATCATATATAATTGATGCATTATAAATTCCCTCTGGGAAACCAATAGCAGAAATCTCAGCCTTTCCATCCTTAATTCCAGGAGTACATATAACATCGCCCCCCATTTTAAATGTGAAGTTTCCGGTAGCATTTTCAGCAGTGGTTGCTATTATATTGAAACCATCTTCTTCTGTACCCAAACATCCATCCGGCTGATCAATAATGATTGTAGTATTGCCTTTATTAACAGTAAGATTTGTTACAAAATCACTACCCCAATGTAAATCATCTCCGAGATAAACAGCACGAATAAAATGGTCTCCAATAGAAAGTCCTTCGATTTCAACATGACTAACTCCATCGACCAACTCTCCTTCATAGGATTCTTCCATAGTACCATTATAAACCTTATGCCGCTCTTCATCATAGTAAAAATTGTCATCGTTATAAACTTCTATAGTGACGTTCCCGGTCACATTTTCTGAGTTCACAGTAACATTAATCACTCCCGGCTCACCATAATAAAAATCCTCCATCTCCAGTGCGATATTTGTTTGATATTTCTCAATTTCCAAAAATGAAAAACTCTGTGACGGAGCATGGCTCTCATCCCCTGCGTAAGTAGCTATCGCACAATAGTTTCCTCCTGATACTCTCGGAACCGTGACATTTCCTTTTCCATCTGTCAGTGGCACATTGTACCGTTCTATCAAACTATCGATTCCCATCTCTTCATAACTGAGGTTCCCCTCATACAATGAAATTGTTGGTATTTCATTGTACATTACGTTTGCAAGTGCTTCTTCCGCTAACATTTCTATTGTTTCTTCAAATAATACACTATCTTTTATAGAATAGATTTCCATATCGACACTGCCGGTCATATTACGATCATCCATTGTAATATTCAACACAACATCATCACCGGAGAAAAAGCTAGAATCGTGTTCCACAGAAAGAAATGTTGGTATTCTATGGTCTGTTACATTGCAGTAAAGAAAATCATCAGGATAATGATATTCAGAAACATTAGAAATTCCCATTGGGACGGGAGCTAAAACGCGATTCTTTGATACGCTTTGAATTTCTTTTTTAGGGAGTTCAACAGTTTGAACTGTGTAATTTCCTTTAACCTGTTCGCCGTCGCCATCAAAGAATACACAATTCTTTAAAAAGATATCCACGGATTCGCTTTCTTCATTTACAATACATGGATTCGCGTAATTTACAAACGGAATGTTTTCAAATGTAATTTGACCTTCTCCATATACGTGAATTCCATAGTTGGTGTAATCCATACTAATGATATCTTTTCCATCTGCTGAATACACTCTTACATTCTGCCCTTTTTTCAACGTCACTTCGATATCCGACGTTGCCACAATCGGCTCATCTTCGTCAAGGTATATTTCCGTCTCTCCGCTTTCCAAAGCTTCCTTCAACTGTTCCCAGGTAGAAATCCCCTCTGTCGTGGCATAAGTATTTACCGGAAATATTGATAATACCAATGCGAAGGTTAATATGTAAGACAGCATAACCGAAATCGTCTTTTTCATTTTTTCACCTCCAAAAAATCTATAAATCACTTTGTTTTCTATTAAATCTCATACATACGTCTATTGTAACGCGAAGGATAGCTAACCGTCAATAAAAAACACTTCCCTTTCGAGAAGTGTTTTCCTTTTTACAAGAATAATTTCGTATCATATGTATTTGGGAACAGAAAAATATTTCCTCCAATCAGTTTATCTTTTAGCATAGCCACTGTTTCCCTACTGATTTCATCATGTTTTTCCAAATTTCTGTAAAAGGTATTCGCAATAAAATCCACCAATTGAATCATGGAATGTTGTTTGGAATCCACATATTCTACATTAAAATGGTCACATAACGGATGGTACACAGTAAATTGCTGTTCCAAATAATCATCTAAGGTATACCGGGTATCTGTTGCAATATTTTGCTCATCAATCATCAAATTCATCGCATTAACATTCACTGCATAAGCACTTTTATTACGAAAATAATTGTCTAAAAATAACTGAAGAACATAGTTAAAGGTTCTGGCATGATTTCTAATAAATTCATCCGTAGTATGATCATTATTAATCACAATAATTCCCAGTTCAAAATCCTCACCACAATTTCTTAGTATCCTGTCATAAATCGGTTTTTTTCGATTTTCGGAGACTTCAGAACCTTTAATTTCATTACTTTTATCCATTAGATGCTGAAATTTAGGCTTCTTTAACAAAGAGGCAATTCCTTTACGAAACTGTCTCTTTATTTTCGTAGAATCTTTGGTAAATAACATTGCCATTACAAAATATTGATTTTGGGATACTTTTGTTTTGGTAATGCTTCCCGATTCATCAATAAAAACATTCACATCTGTTTTATTCTGTGCTTCCTGCATTCTGCCCCCTTAAGTATGTCTCATCCGATTCGCTTATTTCTTGAAGAATTTTTTCTTTTGTTTTTCCTGTGGTTCATCAGAGAATTCCTTTAAAGTATTTCCTGAAATCTCATCAAATTTTCTGAGCAATTCTTTTTGCTCGCTGTTTAGGTGCGTTGGCACCTGAACTACCAATGTGGTGTACTGATTTCCCAATGCCTGCATGTTATGCACATGTGGCATTCCCTTGCCTTTCAGTCTAACACGGGTTCCTGTTTGTGTTCCCGGCTTGATAGTCGTTTTCACATCACCATAAACAGTATTCACACGGACATCTCCACCTAAAGCAGCCTGCGCGAAAGAAATGTATGTTGTATTGTAAATATCCATTCCTTCACGCTTGAATTCTCTGCTTGGAATAACACGGACATCCACTAATAAATCTCCACGTGGTCCACCGTTCTTTCCCGGTTCCCCTTCTCCGTTCACACGAATTCTGTTCATATCATCAATTCCTGCAGGAATATCTACCGGAATAGTCTTTCGAATCTGCTTATATCCCGCACCGTAACAATCGGTACATTTCTCTTTGACAATCTTTCCTTCTCCGTGACAGTTTGGACAAGTATCTACAGACTGCATCATTCCAAATAAAGTCTGACGCTTTGTTACATACTGTCCGGTACCATTACACTGCGTACAGGTTTCCGGTGATGTTCCCGGTTTTGCTCCGGTACCGTTACAAGTCTTACAGGTATCCTTAAAGTTTATAGAGACATTTTTCTGACATCCTGTAACAGATTCTTCAAAAGTAATGGTAACACCCACACGAACATCAGAACCACGCATTGGTCCATTATTGTTTCGTCTGCTTCTTCCTCCACCGAAGATATCGCCGAAGATATCACCAAAACCACCACCGAAAATATCACCAAAGTCAAAGCTGCTGAAATCAAAGCCACCGGCACCGCCTGCACCGCCTTCAAAGGCAGCATGACCAAATTGATCGTACTGGCGTCTCTTTTCTGCGTCACTTAACACAGCATACGCTTCGGATGCTTCTTTAAATTTTGCAGCGGCTTCTTCTCCCGGGTTTGCATCCGGGTGATACTTCTTCGCCAACTGTCTATATGCTTTTTTAATTGTAGCGTCATCTGCGTTTCGATCAACACCTAACACTTCATAATAATCTCTTTTATCTGCCATTTTTCTATCCTTTTTCATCCTGACCCCTGTACGGGGCTCTTTTCCTTTATTGCAGGAACACCCGTCAGACAAAAATCCGACGGGGTCCCTTTTTTATTATTCATTGTTCCCTGCATAACAGGGTTCTATCTGTTTTATACTTCTGTGAATTCTCCATCCACTACATCATCATCAGGATTTGTATTTCCACCTGTGAATCCGCTCATATCAGGACCTGCACCCTGAGCGCCTGCTGCGCCCTGAGCCTGCTGATACATCTGAGCAAATAACTGCTGTGCAGAGTTCATTAATTTTTCTTTTCCAGCTTTTAACTCTTCTACCTGTGCGTCTGTAATTTCAGCACCTTCTGCACAACCTGCAATGGTAGCTTTTAAAGCATCAATGTCAGCCTGAACCGCCTGCTTGTCAGCATCAGAAAGTTTATCGCCTGCTTCATTCATAGCCTGTTCTGTCTGGTTTACGATAGAATCAGCTTCGTTCTTAGCATCAATTGCTTCCTTACGCTTCTTGTCAGCTGCTTCATATTCTGCAGCTTCCTTAACAGCCTTATCGATATCTTCATCAGACATGTTTGATCCTGCTGTAATTGTAATGTGCTGTTCCTTACCTGTTCCTAAATCCTTAGCAGATACGTTTACGATACCGTTTGCATCAATATCAAAAGTAACTTCAATCTGTGGAACCCCTCTCTTTGCTGGTGGGATACCATCTAAACGGAACTGTCCAAGACTCTTATTGTCTCTTGCAAACTGTCTTTCACCCTGTACTACATTGATGTCAACAGCAGTCTGATTATCTGCTGCTGTTGAGAAAATCTGGCTTTTCTTTGTAGGGATTGTTGTATTTCTTTCAATTAATCTTGTTGCAATTCCACCCATTGTTTCAATAGATAATGAAAGTGGAGTTACATCAAGAAGAAGGATTTCTCCTGCACCTTCGTCACCTGCAAGCTTACCACCCTGAATAGAAGCACCAACGGCTACACATTCATCAGGGTTCATCTTCTTAGAAGGTTCATGTCCTGTAAGCTGTTTTACTTTATCCTGTACAGCAGGAATTCTTGTAGAACCACCTACTAATAATACCTTTGAAAGTTCTGAAGCAGTGATTCCTGCATCCTTTAATGCATTCTGAACAGGAATTGCTGTTCTTTCTACTAAATCTCTTGTTAATTCATCAAATTTAGCCTTTGTTAATGTCATATTTAAATGCTGTGGACCTTCTGCTGTAGCAGTGATGAACGGAATGCTGATTTCTACCTGTGTTGCTGTAGAAAGTTTCTTCTTTGCATCTTCTGCTTCTGCTTTTACTCGTTCCATTGCCATCTTATCGCTAGAAAGGTCAACACCTGTCTGAGCCTTAAAATCTGCAACCATGTAGTCCATGATCTTCTTATCAAAGTCATCACCACCCAATTTGTTATCACCGGATGTTGCTAATACTTCGATAACGCCATCACCGATTTCGATAACGGATACGTCGAATGTACCACCACCTAAATCGTATACCATAATTTTCTGTTCGCCTTCATTATCAAGACCATAAGCCAAAGCTGCTGCAGTTGGTTCGTTGATAATTCTCTTAACTTCCAAACCTGCAATCTTACCTGCGTCTTTTGTAGCCTGTCTCTGAGCATCGTTGAAGTAAGCAGGAACTGTGATAACAGCTTCTGTTACTTTTTCACCAAGATAAGCTTCGGCGTCAGCTTTTAATTTCTGAAGAATCATTGCTGAAATAGCCTGTGGTGTATAGGTCTTATCATCAATTGTTACTTTATAGTCTGTTCCCATATGTCTCTTGATGGAAGAAATTGTTCTGTCAGCATTTGTAACTGCCTGACGCTTTGCCAAATCTCCTACAAGTCTTTCTCCATCTTTCTTAAATCCAACAACGGATGGGGTTGTTCTTCCACCGTCTGCATTCGTGATAACAGTAGGTTCTCCACCTTCCATAACTGCTACACAAGAGTTTGTTGTTCCTAAATCAATACCAATAATCTTTCCCATGATTTATTCCTCCTATAATCAAATGATAATTCTTTTTAATTTATTTCAAACCGCTGGTTTTACCAATGCGATTATTTCTATTTTGTTACAACAGATACCATACTGTGGCGAATCACTGCACCTTTATAGGTGTATCCTTTCTGCAATTCCTGAGCAACGGTGTTTTCTTCCAGTTCCTCATTTTCCACCTGCATCACTGCATTGTGAAGTTCCGGATTAAATTCCTTTCCTTCTGCCTCAATAGCTTCCACACCAATATCAACCAATGTTTTCGCCATCTGCTTGTAAATCATATCCATTCCCTGTCCTACCGGTGAAGCCAAGTCTTCTTCCGATAAAGAAGCAAGACCACGTTCAAAGTTATCCACCACCGGAAGAAACTTTTCAATTACGTTTCTGGCTCCCATATCAAACATGGAACTTTTTTCTTTTTCACTTCTGTTTCTGAAATTCTGAAATTCTGCAAAAAGTCTTTGATACTTATCATTCAGTTCATCGAACTTTACATCTTTTGGATCTTTGGAATCAGCTGCTTCTTCCTCTCCCTGTTCTTCTTCAGAACATTCTACAGCTTCTTCTGTTGCAGATTCTTCATTTACTTCAGTTGTTTCTTCAGTCGCTTCTGTTTCTACTGTCTCTTCCGCGTCCTGCAAAACATCTTTTTCCATCTTGTTTTCCTTCATTTCTAAAACCTTTCACACATTGCCTAAGCAATGCTAATCTTTCTTTTTATAGTTATCACTGAGCTGTTCTTTCACAGTTCTCAATGTTTCTACCACTTTGTCATAGTCCATACGCTTCGGACCGATAATACCAATGGTTCCTTTAAAGCCGTCTTCCAATTCATACGTTGCAGTTACCACACTGCAGTCTTTCATGGATTGTACCGGGCTTTCGCTTCCGATATATACCTGAATACCGGTTTCTTCATCCCCTTCGTTTAACAATTCTGTTAACTGGGATTTTTCTTCCAAGGTTGTCAATAACTGACTGGCTCTTTCCTTGTCACTCAACTCCGGATATTTGAAAATGTTTGTAGCTCCGGAAGTATAAATCTTCAACTGCGACTCTGTTGCAATCGCCTCGGTTATTGCCTTTAACACATCATTGACTAAACCTTCTAACTCTCCCGCCTGAGAAGTCAATGCCGAGATTACTCCCAGATTAATCTCCTCTAATGCCAAGCCTGCCAATGCAGTATTCAGAGCAACATTCAATCGGACAATCATTTCCTGATTAATATCCTGCTCTACTTTCAAAATTTTGTTTACCACATGGTTCTTATCAGAAACAACAGTACACAGAAGTTGCTTTTCTTCTAACACGGAAAGCTGGATAAACTTGATTTTATTTCCCTGTGATTTTGGAGCAGAAACCATTGTAGCATAGTTGGTATTGTTTGCCAGTACTTTTGCCATATTCTGCAACAGGGTCTCCACCTTATCCACCTTCTCTAAAAGAAGGTCTTCCTTTTCTGTTACCCGTTTTTCTCTGTCATCCAGTTCTGACATCTTTTCTCTCAGCATGTTATCTACATAGAAACGATACCCTTTGTCTGTAGGAATACGACCAGCGGAAGTATGCGGCTGAACAATGTATCCCATTTCTTCCAAATCAGACATTTCATTTCGAATGGTGGCAGAACTTAAATTCAAATCGGTAAACTTGGAAATAGTTCTGGAGCCAACCGGTTCACCGGTTTCTAAGTAGTTCTTTATCACTGCATTTAGAATTTTTTCTTTTCTTTCATTCAGTTCCATAACTACCTCCTTACATTTTATTAGCACTCACTTTTTTCGAGTGCTAATCGTTGTGTAACCTTAATATAGCCCCCTTGGGATAAATTGTCAACAGTTATTTCTTTAATTTATGTGATTTTTTTCTAAGAAACGCGCCCAGTATAATTCTCTTTTCACTTTCAATGCGACATTTTTTCTTCCCTGTTGAAATTACTAATAGATATGTTATTCTAATAGATACCTAAAACAAACTATAAAAATGGAGTTTTTCTATGAACGCAACGATAATTAGAAAAAAATATTTTGGAGATAAGGCATTTTACGGGAAGGTTTTAATGATTGCCCTTCCAATTGTAATACAGACATTAATGACAAATCTGGTAGGTCTATTGGACAATGTTATGGTGGGAAGACTCGGCACCAATCAGATGACCGGTGTCTCTGTAGTGAACCAACTGTTCTTTGTATTTTATCTGTTGGTCTTTGGTGGAATGTCTGCAGCCGGAATTTTCAGTGCTCAATACTATGGCCAGGAAAACCATCAAGGGGTGCGAAATATTTTCCGCGTTAAGATCATATTTGGTTTCTTCACAATTCTCTTAGCATCTGTTATCTTTGTAGCATTTCATTCCTCTCTGATTCACGCTTTTTTACACGAAGGTAGTCAGTCCGGTAATATTGATGCAACATTCTCTTTTGCTAAAAGTTACCTGTTTATTATATTAGTTGGAATTCCTCCAATTGTGATTTCCAATGCGTATAGTACAACACTGAAAGAAGGTGGTGAAACCTTTATCCCAATGATTGCCAGCGTTTCATCTGTAATCATTGATTTAGTTTTTAACTACTTACTTATTTTTGGTAAGTTCGGCTTCCCTGAGCTTGGGGTCAGCGGTGCTGCTATAGCCACAGGCTTGTCCCGTTATGTGGAATTCATTATCGTTGTCCTATACACCCATACCCACAAGAAAATTTTTCCATTTATTCAGGGGGCTTACCGTAGTTTCATGGTTCCACTTTCTCTAGTTCGGAATATTCTGCTGAAGGGTTCCCCTATCCTGGTAAATGAGTTTTTATGGTCTCTGGGACTTACATTTCAAGCACAAGCTCTTTCCACCCGGGGACTTGCAGCAATTGGTGCCATCAACATTAATAATACGGTTAGCAACGTATTTAATATTGTGTTTGTAACAATGGGTACGACCATCGCCATTATCGTAGGACAATTATTAGGTTCCGGAAATTTGGAAGAAGCCCGGGATGCAGATAGAAAACTCAGCGTTCTATCAGTGTTGATTGCAATTACAACTTCTATTGTACTGGCAATCCTCGCACCTTTCTTTCCATACATTTACAACACCACTGATGAAATTCGCCACTTGGCATCCCTATTTATTTTGGTTTTTGCATTGGTCACTCCATTTAATGCATATACCAATGCAGCGTACTTTACCTTACGAAGTGGTGGAAAAACAATTGTCACCTTCCTATTTGATAGTTGTTTCATCTGGGTCGTTAATGTTCCTGTTTCTATGATTTTATGTCATTTTACAGGATTACCGATTATCACTGTTTTTTTGATTGTTAATGTATTAGAAGCGTGTAAAGCATTTGTTGGTGGTTACCTGGTTCATAAAGGAATATGGCTGAACACAATCGTAGAATAGCATAAAAACGGTGGTTTGATTCCTACTCTCGCTATCCGAAATAACGAAAGTAGGAAATCATAACCACCGCTTTATTTTATATAGAATTCCATCTCATGCCACTCTTCTCCGCCCCAACTGGAATCGGCAATTCCTAAATCCTTAAATCCCATTTTCTCATAAAAATGTGTCAACCGATGTAAGTTGGTCAGAACCAGTTTTTCTTTACCCATACGCTTCATTCGTGCCTTGTAACCATTCATCATTAATCCAGCTAATCCCCGACCTTCGTATTGTGGCAACACATCCACTCCACAAATCATCACATTTTTTCCACCCACATTATGTGTGGAAATATCAGTAAAAAACTCGTCTTTGAATTTATCTTCCATTGTACAAACACCATTAATGAACCCTGCAATTGTTTCATTTTTCACATCCACCAATAGTTGGAAAAACTCTGCAGCATTTTCTACTCTTTCTTTCATCTGTTTTGCAGAGCATGCTTCATTTGGCGGAAAACAAACCTGTTCTATATGAATCACCTTATCAATATCTTCCTTTGAAACACTTCTAAAACAAAAACGCTTTTCTAACACTCCTTCTTCTGAAACCGAAACGATGTCATTCTCACCAATCCCATTTTCATATAAATACGAATCATCCTGATTCTTCCATTTTTCACTGCCATGGCTTCCTTCCAGTAATACTGCCACTTGCGTTTTTTGATTTTCCGGTGTTCCTTCGCAACCATAATCCGCTTCTGTAATGGTTTTGATTCTATAATATTTCATTCTATCTCCTTCTTTCTGTTCCATTATTTTACCGGTTCAATTTTCACTGTCATTTCCGTCAATTCTTCATTAGGAATCAACATAATTTTATAGTCTTTGAAGGTCATCTCCTGAAGATATTCTCCCATGCCTGCTCCAATCACAACATTCTTATAAGCCTCGGAAAGTTCCGGAAGTTCCATCTGAATAAAGCTTCTACAAAAAGACATCGGATAGGTAGTATCTCCTAACACCTTCTTATAATGGGCTGATACATATCCTAATTCTCTTTTCCCATCTTTTCCGGTTTCAAACGTATAAGTAACGCGATCCTCTTCTGTCACTGCGTCTTCATTAAGTGCAATGTCATTTAACAAATGATATGTTGCACTATCCCTGTAATCAGCCAAATAGTCCGTTAATGTTCCTTCTGTGGCAGGAGCCTCTGTTTCCTGTTCCTCTGTCGACATTTCAACCGTCGTTTCTTTTTCTACTGCCTTTGTCACCTTATTCTCTGTTTCAGCATTTCCACATGCTGTGAAAAGCATTGCTGCTCCAATTACACTTATAATCACTCTTTTTCTCATACTAATTCTCCTCTATCCTCTTCTTTTCTTCCATAAAATACTGGCAGCTAAAGCAGCCGTTGTAGTTACCACCACGCTGCCAACCTGAACAGCCTTAGCTATTTTTTCTTCTTTTCTGTGAGCAGCTCTATTTAAACTTTTTCTTTTATATTGTTTTCGACTCATTTTCCAGCACCTCCAATAACTGACTTCCATCCACTTCAATTAGAACGGTTTCATCATTTGTATTCTCTAACACTTCCTTCTCCTCAAGTTCCAGATATTCCACCGGTGCATTAAAGAACATATCCTCCGTTTCTTCCTTCTGATGAATTAATCGAATGGATTTTACATTATCAAAATCAATTCCTTTCATAAACCGCTTACTTTCCAATGCCACCTGGCGTGCGGCTTCTTCTTCTCCGCTGTAAACATAAGAAGCTGTAATCAGTTTTGTTGCTTCTAAATAAAGATGATAGTAGTCCTGAATTTCTTCCACCTCATCATCTTTTCCACCAAGATACTCAGAATCTCTCACCTGTTTTAAAAGCCGCTTCATTGGCTCCTTAGGCAGAGGTTCAAACTCCCGAACTCTTCGCTCCAAAGTCTTTCCAATCTGGTTCTTGGCTTCAATCATATCTCGCCTTCCCAGCCGAATCGCCTGCTTCTTTTCTTCTTCATCCTTCAGCGTCATGGCAAGTAAAATCTGTTCCCTGCCACTTTGCAGTTTTGCAATTCGGTCATCCATCTGACCGTGTTCAATCTGTTCCACCTGACGATATGTTTTCTCCACCGTATTGGCGATATAAGTCAATTCTCTTTGGGTATAAATATTATGATAGGTTGCAGCCACCTCCTGCATTGGCTTTCCTGCTAATTGCAAATCATCCTTCATCGGCATATTTCCCACAAACTTCTTTCGCCCATCTTCTGCCATTTCCATCAGGGTCGGAAAAATATTTCCCGTCTTGGAACTTTCATTGAAAAACAGTTCTCCAGCACCAAACCGGTCTTTTAAAAGTCCCGGGATTTCCACTACATATTTCTTTTCCGGATCAATTCTCGTAAGAATATCCCCCATTTCTATATACTGAACCAACTCTGCCATCAATCCAAAGGCTGTAGTATACTCCCGTTCATCAAATTCCGGTGTCACAGACGGAGCAACCTCTTTCGTGTTCCGAAGTACCAGTTCTGCTTTTTTCTTTGAGTCTACCCGCTTCTGATGTTTATGTAATTTCTGTTTTTTTCTTCGCATCAATTCTTTTTTATCGCCCATCTCTATTCCTTTTATAATACAATTCTTGAATAATCCTCATGAGGATTTACTTTTGCCAAACCCAGTTCCACAACGGTTGCTTCCATCGGAACGAACATTTTCTGCATCACCTGAAATGCTTCCGCCATCTGCTCAGGTGTCAGTGTTTTCCCCAATGTAATATGCGGCAACCATGAATGAGGCTGATAATATTTACTGATTCGTGTTTCTTCGATACCGGAAAAAGCATTATACACTTCTCCGGACAGTACTTCCAGATACTGGTTTAACACCGGTGTGGCATAAAACACATATGGGAGTAATTGTCCCATAGAAACAATCTTAATTTTTCCTGTCCAGATTTTCCCCTTTAGCATTTCAAATTCCGGAGCCAGCACCTCGATGTTTTTTGCTTCAATGGCGGAAATCGTCATATGTGGCGGAACCTTATTTTCCGTCATGAATGTATTTCCTGTTTCCTTTGCAATTGCCTTCATATAATTTTGCAGTTTCTTATTTGTTTCTTTATCAAAATACGCTGATACCAAATACATCCCGCTACCTCCCTGTCTTCTTTAATAACCGTTCATGCATGAGTACCATCATTACCAGAATCAAGAATAAATATACCGGTAACCATGCCACTCCAATCCGTTCTGTAATCATTCCAAACAACGGTGGCATCAAGCTGGTTCCCACATAGGCACTTGCCATCTGTACGCCAATAATCGCCTGTGACCGTTCCGCCCCAAAGCGAAACGGTGTGGAATGAATTACCGATGGATAAATCGGCGCACATCCCAAACCAACCATAATCAGTCCAATCAACGTAACAGTCTTTTCCAACGGAAGAAGCAACATCGCAATTCCCAAAAGAATCACTCCTTGTCCCAATCGAATCATCGCGGTATCCTTTAGCTTCAGTGTCATGAATCCGCTCACCGCTCTTCCTACGGTAATTCCTATAAAGAACATTCCCGCATATCTTGCAGCCACTTCCGCCGCAACGCCTTTATGAAGCACCATATAACTGCTGGCCCAAAGCATTGCTGTCTGTTCCAACGCACAGTAACAAAAGAACGTCACCATGACTTCTTTAACTCCCGGCAATTTCAAAATATGTTTCAGTGAAATCGGTGCTGTTCTTCCCACACGCTCCTGCGTTTGATTTCCCTTCCATAAAAACAATGTTGCTATCATAAGAAACGCCAGACCACACTGAGCAATCGCTACCACTTGATAACCGTTATTCCATGTTTTTCCGGAAGCCAATACATACCCCATAACGTAAGGACCGATAATCGTTCCGACCCCCCACATACAATGTAGCCAACTCATGTGCCTGCTGGCATAATGGGTTGCCACATAATTATTCAGTGCCGCATCCACACCTCCGGCTCCCAACCCATACGGAATTGCCCATAAGATTAACAACAAGAAATTATGGCTGATGGAAAACCCGAACAATGCTACTGCAGTCATCAGTACACTCATCGCAGTCACCATTCCGGTTCCCATTCTCCTTGTAATCCGGTCGCTCAACAGACTGGATACCACCGTTCCCACGGAAATAATCATAGAAAGAATCCCCGCATAAGAAACCGGAACTCCCATTTCCATATACATCGTCGGCCACGCACTTCCAAGCATCGAATCCGGCAGTCCCAGACTGATAAATGCTAAATATATAATAATCAGTAAAAAAATAGCTTTCCGATTCAAATAATTTCTCCCTCTATGCGCTGGCTTTCTTCCTGTTTCATCGCTATGTTCATTTTATCACTTTCAAAGGCTCTTTTCTATTGAATCTTTCATCAACCTCCTCCCTTTTTTCACCTATCTGAGCGTTTCCCGCTAATTAGGTGAAATTCCCCATAGATTCCTCAAAACTCCACCACGTATAAGAAAGAAAGCTTCATATAAAAAAGGAAGAGCCACTCTGTGACTCTTCCCCAAAGTATGATTGTCATCAGCGGTCAAAAATCAAAAGGATTTTCGCTGTATAACGACTATTAAATTATTCTCCGTAAACGCCGAATTCCCAAATAGAATATCCATATGGTAATGCACGTTCAACACCCTGCATTCTCACATATCTTGCATTTACTGAGTTGAATGTTACGGAATCTGTTCCACCGTCCTGATTTGTCAAGTTAGAAACGGTTGTCCAGTCACTTCCGTTTGTAGAAACCTGAATCTTATATGCTTTTCCGTAAGCTGCTTCCCAAAGGATTACAACTCTGTTGATGGAATAAGTCTGTCCAAGATCTACTGTCATCCAAGCATCATCTGTAAAGTTTGATGACCAACGTGTTCCGGACTGTCCATCGACTGCATTAGTTGCTGCCATTGCATCATTTTCTGATCCGGAAGCTGTTACTGTTTTATTGATTGCAACATTTGCTCCGTTTGTAGAACCGGAACCACTGCCGGATCCGTTACCTGCACCGTAAACTTCCATTTCCCAAATAGAATATCCATATGGTAATGCACGTTCAACACCCTGCATTCTTACGTATCTTGCATCTGTAGCACTGAATTCAATGGTATCTGTTCCACCATTCTGGTTTGTTAATGTTTTTACTGTTGTCCAGTTATTTCCGTTTGTAGAAACCTGAATCTTATAATCCTTACCATATGCAGCTTCCCAAGTTAAAACAACTTTGTTTACTGAGTAAGTCTGTCCAAGGTCTACATACATCCATGCATCATCTGCAAAGTTTGATGACCAACGTGTTCCAGAATTTCCGTCAACAGCATTTCCTGAAGCCATTGCTCCGTTTTCATCACCGGAAGAAACAGTTGTCTTATTCTTTGCAAGGTTTTCTGTTGTAGGAAGACCCGGGTCCGGATCCGGATCAGGATCCGGATTTCCACTGCCTCCGTTAATGGTATATGTTGCAGTTGCTTCGGAGGAAGGAATCATACCCTTACGATATGCAATAGCTTTTAATGTTGTTGTGTTGCTAATCTTTACAGTTGGTACGTAAAGTTTAGAGTTTGCGTTTGGTGTAGAACCATCTGTTGTGTAACGGATTTCAACACCCTTTGTTGCACTGCTGATGGAAATATTTTGTGTTCCTGAATAAGTTCCGGAAGCCTTGCTGAAGGTTGGTGTTGCAACAGTTGCTGCTTCATATACACCTACTTCCCAGAGAGAATATCCATATGCTAATGCACGTTTAACACCCTGCATTCTTACGTATCTACATGTTGTTGCATCGAAGACGATTTCTTCATCGCCACCCTTGCAGTTATTGTTTTCGTAAACAGTTGTCCAATTATTTCCGTTTGTGGAAACCTGAATCTTATATTCTTTCGCATAAGAAGCTTCCCAAGCGAGAGTTACTTTGTTAATTGTATAATTCTGACCTAAGTCAATTGTTGCATTTTCGTTGTCAGTGAATCCTGATGACCAACGTGTGGACTTATCATTATCTACTAACTTATCTCCGCCAACAGTTGCATTTTCTGCAGAAGATACTGTTACATTCTTTCCTAATGCAATATTTATATCCTTAGAAACATTGCTTCCGTCTACAGTAATTGTGCTGGATGCCATTGCTGATGTAATGTACTGATCTTTTACAGCGATTGCTTTAACAGTTGCTGTAGAAGAAACTGCAAATGTGCTTCCATCATATACCTGTGAAGATGTGTTTGGCATTGAACCATCTGTTGTGTAGTAGATTGTTGCTCCAGGAGTTGTTGATGATAATGTTACGTACTGTGTATCATCATATGTTCCTGAAGGAACTGAGATTTCCGGTGTTTCTGCCTGCTGAATATTAAAGTTTCTGTCTTTGTATACTTCAAAACTTACAAGTGCTTTTGCACCGATTGTTGCTGTACCCTTCTGAGTACCGTTTACATTAAATCCTACAACCTTTGTTTCGTTTGTTGGATTCCAAACAGTTGCTGTATATTTGTTTGTATTCTTGTTATAGTAAACTGCTGCTGAGCAATCTCCTGTTGCAACGATTTCTGTAGTCTTAACTCCTAATTCTTTCATTGCACTGATGAACCAGTATGTATTTGCTGTATCAGTTCTCTGAACCTTTGTATCGTTTGCAAGGAATTTCTGCATTGCACGGTTTGGATCTGTCTGTGAAAGGAATGGCCATGTGATATGCTGCCAACCTGTATCCTGATGTGGATATTCATTGACCATCTTATCAATTTCAGCCTGAGTCTTTCCTTCATTCTGTGCTGCCTGAATTGCTTTCGCCATTGCAACATCTGTATCATTTTCCAATCCTGCATAAATTTCTGCAGCTCTTGTCTGATTCATACCATAGTATGTTAAATATTCTGAAATTGGTAACCACTGGATTCCATATACGTAAAGTGGCTGTCCTCCGAAGAATGTTCCATAGAAGTTAATTCCACCGTATACCTGACCTACTACCTCATATGGCCATGCATCAATCCAGTTGTCTTTGTCATAATCGAACCAGTACTGTTCAACTGCTTCCATTTCGTTAGAGAATCCGAATACACCGGCATCACGATAAGTATCGTTTTCTGTAAGTACTCCCCAAAGATACATACTTACCCAGCTGAATAAGGATTCTGATGCAGATTCCTGGTTGTTTCCTGAATCATTATCTGCGTATCCACCTGCCCATGAATGTCCTTCATACATGTCATACGCTCTGAATCTGCAGTATTCACTATCATTATCTGATGGGTTTGCATAATCACGAATCATTAATTCAATCATGCCCTTGTAGTCGTTGTAGAACTGTTCATCATAGGTTGCAAGAACAGTTGCTGCAAACATGAAATATCCGTATGTGAAGTGGTGGTCGCAAATTGCTGCGTTGGCACCAAATTCACTCTGTTCGTAGAATAATGTTCCCCAGTTCTGATTGTAAATGAAATAGCTGATATCATTTGCTCCATCATATGTGAACCAGTTTACAAGAATCTTTTTAATTCTCTTTAAGAATACATCTCTCAGTTCTGTTTCACCTAACTGATCTGCCATTAATGCACCCATTCCCAAAGGATGAAGGTTCTTTCCTTCCCAGTATGCATCACCTGCAGGATTTAAGTTCTTTGTAGCATCTTCCAACTGACTTAAGTATCCAAGAATTGCTTCTCCATCGAAGTCTGATGTTCTAGGAAGTGCAAATGTTGGAAGAAGACCTGCAAAGTCTGAAACAGTGCTAAATGATTTTCCTTCAATTGTTTTCATATCACCACGTACTGATGTGTATGTGGTAAATGCATTGTTATCATCTGTAGAATGTTTCCACTGATGAGGTAACATACACATAAATGTGTTTCCTGTAAATCCACCTCTTTTTACATTTGTTGTTACTGCGTAATTAGAAGTAATTTTACCCTGAGCGTCATTGTAGTTATATGTTACAGAAGTGTTTGTAACAAATGCATAACCATGACGATAGAATGTTTCAATCTGGCCCTTGTTTTTCATTGTACCGACTGACATATATCCGTCATTTCCCGGGAAAGTGATTCTGATATTCTTTCCGATTTTCTTAAATTCAGTATTTGCCGGCACTGATAAACAGTAATAGCTCTTTGATGTATTTGTTCTGTTTTTATTATCACTATCTGTTACTTCAATTCCAATGTGGTCTGCTGTCACTGAAGAAAGATTGTTTGTCAAAATTTCGTTTCCGTTACCATCAAAAATTGATGTAATATTTGCTGATGTAATAGTCACTGCTCTGGTTGTTCCATATTCTGTGTAAATATATGGAGAACCTTTTACAAATGTACTTGTCATTGCCACATGATTGTCATCAGCTAACTGTGCTGTTACCGAGAAATCACTGTATCCGCTTACTTTATCACAAGCGGTTTCTGTTTCAAGGTTTTCAGGTAAAATATAAAAATCAATTTCTGTTTCGGTATTCACTGATACATTCACATCAGTTGGTCCCATATCAGGAAGCCATCCTTCTGTTGTAGTAAGGATTCCAAGTCCCTTTGTGGAATACTTTGTCTTAAATGGCAATGTACAAAGAGGATTACCAAACTTATTGATTAACATTGACTGCCACCAGTCATTACTTGCGATTGGTGCATTTACGTTATCTGTTTTGTAAATTGGTAATTTTGCTTTTTCATTGTACATAGAGTTTGCCAGATAGGTTCCCTTTCCATCTGAAACAACTCTTGACTGTGGAAGATTAGGAATACTGTGAGTTACCTTTTGGTCACCATTCTTATATTCGTAAACCTTCATTTCATATATACTAAATCCGCTACCACTTTCAACTCTTGTATATCCATACATTCTTACATAACGTGCATTTGCATAAAGTTCAACATTTGCTACATGGAATCCGGAACCTTTTGTTTCGCGGAATAATGTAGTCCAGTTGTTTCCGTCTGTAGATGTCTGAATGTCATATATTTTTCCTGCGTCAGATGCCCAATCAATTACAACCCGACCAATTTCATAATTTCTTCCAAGATCAACTGTTAACCACTGGTTATCTGCTTCTCCGGAAGTCCAAGATGTATTGTCCTTTCCATCTACTGCATTTGTAGCTAACACTCCGGTCTGATTGATTACACCATTTTCATCATACATCCACCAAATATCTCTCAGTGAAGATGCTGATACGTTTTTGCCCTGCGCAATATTTGTTCCATATTTTACCGGTCTCTTTGTTACTCCGTCTAAACCGTACACTTCAAATTCATAGAGAGAGTAACCATATGCCGGTAACTGTTTTTCTGTCATATACAATCTTACATATCTGGCATTCGCCTGAATATTCCGTTCTTCATTTCCTCCGTTGCAATTGTTATTTGCATCGATTGTTGTCCAGTTCTCTTCATCATTAGAAGTCTGAATCTGATACTTCTTTGCATAAGCCCCTTCCCAATAGAGTTTCACACCTGTAATCTGTGTTACTTTTCCTAAGTCAACGTAAATCCATTCCTCCTGATTCCCCCAGGCACTTTCCCAACGGGTTCCCAATGTGCCGTCGGCAACATATGCCGGATCGCTATTACCCACACTTGAGCTGGCGTATACTGCTCTTCCTTTTGAAATAACATAAGGCGAGTTGTCATCCGCTTTAACTGTGAGATTCTGTGTTGGAAGCATTCCAACAACCATAGCAGTTGCTAAAAACGCTGCGAACGTTTTCTTCGCTTTGGTAATCACGTTACCTTTTCTCATTTTTTTCTCCTCCATTTTTAACTGCTTAATACTCTGTTCATTACAAAACAGTCAAAAAACGTAAAACACGTTTTGCATGCATTTTGACTTATTTCACAATGAATTATCCGAACCGTTTTGCATCTCGGACAAAATGCAAGAACATAATAAGATTAGAGAGAAAAAATGTTTTTTGCAATATATCAACAATTTTGAAACGTTTTTCTTTATTTTTTTGTGCATTTTGTATAATACCACTGCATTTCAAAGGGGTCATAAAACAATTTTTAGTATATTTTTCTGTTTTTTTATTTTTCTTCACAGCCTTGGAACGTTTTTATTGACATAAAAGTGTTTTTATTTGATTTCTTCATTTTTTAAACTTTAGCACTTTAGCTCAACATATTGATATTTTTTTCTTCTTTTTTCATTTTTTATCCCCTAAAAAACAAAAAAAGAGGGCATCTTCAAAAAAGATTTTCCTCTTTTAATCTTTCACAAGTTTTGGAATAAAAATCCTTTTTGATTCGCCCCTCTTCTTTCCTATTTTCTAAAGTCCGGAAGTAAAGATTGCTCTCACTCGCGATACTTCCTGATCTGTTGCTTTTTCGGCCGGAATATAATAATTTTTCATTCTGGCAATCTCATATAATTCTTCCTGTGATGTTTCACAACTGTTTCTAAAATTCTTTAATGTCTGTTTTAACTGCTTATTATCTGTCTGAGGAATCATTTCTCCAAACTTTCCCAATTCCGCATTAATGGATTCTAACGAATCTGTTACCATATATTTTTCCTGCATAATGCTCCCCTTTCTATCCTAAAAATCTCATCAGCTCATTCTTATTGTCTACCGCTGATTGAGCTGCCTTATTAAAGAACTGCTGTAAGTTTTTATCTACTGCCTTTTCGGCATACTCAGTCATTTTGTCATGGCTTGTTTCATAGCCGGTGATCAAATGTCTGATATTCTGCAATTCCAATTCTGTTAAATCTGTCATAACAAACCTCCTATTTTTTTACTACAGAAACAGTATTGCCGAATTTTTATTTTTTATTCATTTTTCGTATAAAAAGAAAGTGCCCACCATTCAGTATCAAACTGTTTGGTGAGCACTCGCCCCTTTTGATTATTTATTATAATTTTCTGTTTACCACTTCAAATCAATAGTCCATCTGGATGCATTTCCGCATTCTACCAGTGTACTCTGATCTGCTACGTCGTCATAGCAGAATCCATATGCTCTGCTTCCAACGGAATGTCTGTGGAAGAACGCTGCATATTCGTTATAGATTTCTCCACTCTTATAGAATGTAGATGGTTTGCCCCACTTTTCAGGTTCCATTGCAATACCTCTGGTGAAGGCTGCACAAAGCTGTGCTTCAATTGCTAATTCCTTACTACTTTCATATGCCTTGTATAAATTTTCAGGACTAATTCGATTGAATGCGCCTCTACCTTCCAATACATCCTGAGTCGTTGGCTTATCAATGTAAAAGACACCTTTATCATTGGTAAAAATCATTCTGTTTCCGGATACACGTCCGGTGAAATCGCCGGCTTCGGAACTGATTGACAAATCATGACTTGAATAATAATTCCAGAAACGATTGATATAATCATCATAATAATTTCCATACTGCTTTCCTTCACCGAAAGTCAGTTTAGCCGGACACATAATTCGTTCTTCTGTAATTAATGTACGGAATTTATCAGAAACTTCATTATAGTATGCACTAAAGATTTCTGCTCTTGTTCCAACGTCTCCCACACATCTGTCATATCCGCCGTACTCATCTGTCAATCTTGTTACCATTGGGAAACTGAAGAAGTCTACACGGGTTGTATTTCCGTGGAATGTAATTCCACCGTTTACTGCTTCTGTTGTAAATTCGATGTATTCAAATAATGTATGATAGTTTGCATCTCCCGGGTTATTAGTATCCGGACCTGCATATTCAATATTTCCTTCTGAACCATTAAAGGTAATATAAACAGGTTCGCCATAACTGATATACATTCTTCCTGATTCTACAGCCGGAAGATGAACAGATTTGTTATCAGCTAAGTTATGAACAATTTTTTGTGAATAGCTTCTGCTTCCAATCATTCCATCATTATCTGAAAGATGTGCTTCAATCAGGTTTCCATTTGCATCAACATATGCAGTCTTATGTGTTACAGGATTTCTTCCAACAACTATCCAATAAATCTGATCATTTCTGTACTGTCCACCTGTTTTATTATTTAACTGAAGAATAATTTTTCCGTCCTGTTTCTGAATACTTTCATCAATTACCGGCTTATTTTCTTCAGCAATTTCTGTTGTTTCTTCCGGTGCTGTTCCGTTTACGATTATTTCCATGCTAACACGATTTGATTCAGTATTTGCCTGTGGATTTACGTGCGCAACAGAAACCACGTGCTTTCCTGCTACCTGAACCGGAATTGAGTATCTTGCTGCTGTAACTTTTGTTTTCTTACGAACACCGTCCACATAAACGTTATAGCAGTTTGGTTCAGCTGCTCCCCAAACAACACTGATAATTCCCGCATCCGGATTTTCAACGACCATACCGAATGGTTCGGCAATGGATGAATCGGTTGTGAAATTAATTGTTGTCTGTGGCTGTGTCGGCTGCTGAGTTGGCTGCTGTGTCGGCTGCTGAGTTGGCTGCTGTGTTGGTGCCTGTGTTGTAGGCTGTGTTGAACCACTTCCCTTTGCATTGTATACACGAAGAACTGCCTTCACCTGATTTGCATTGTTATAAACAATGACTGTATTATCTTTTTCTGTTAAATCATTTACATTAATAAATAGTCCGGCTCCTTCAACTTTTCCTGTTGATGTCTGTCCATTTACTGTAACATTCTTAATATCTGCATCATTAAAGATGTTATGGATTGCAACAATTCCCTGGAAGTTCTGAATGTTATTTGGTCTAACTTCCCCTTGTGTAACAACCACTTTATAAGTATTTGCTAACGCTCC
>JAEFAB010000041.1 GCA_016292095.1 Eubacterium sp.
ATCACCTGGAGTTGTCGCATTACTATTATTTACTTTGTTTTCACTTCTGATTGCATATGATCCGCCACCAGCCCAAGTATCATTATTTTCAATAGTTCCACCATTTACTGTTAATGAACCGTGGTTTCCGATGGTTTCTGACCTTGTTGAAATATTTGTCTGAGGAATTGTAATCTTACCTTCTCCATCAGAATCTTCAATTGTTAAGTCACCATTAGGTGTAATATCAATTACTCTTGAAATATTATTTCCACTAATTGTACGTCCATTTAAATCAATTGTTAATTCCTTGCTAATAGTAATAGACTCTGCTACTTCTGTATTATTAATCAATTTGATTGTATCACCAGGCTGTGCTGCATCAACTGCCTCTAAAATAGTTGGATATAATGTATCACCAATTTTAGCCACATTTTCAACTACTATTTCATATGTACCACTATTTTCTGTTGTTGCACATCCTTCTGCCAAATATGTAGCAGGTACTTCTTCATTAAATGATCCGCCACTGATAAAATTAGTAACGTTTGTAACGTCTACTGCATTATCCTCTAATGTTCCTTCAAATGAGCCACCGCTAACATCCATTGTGATAAGTTCAGTAGCTGCTGCTCCGTTACCCTGAACATCATTCTGATATAATGCTACAGGTCCACTAATAGTTCCACCTTCAATGTTAACAGCTATTGGCTTCTTTGTCGTATGCTGTGATACTGCAATACCGGCTCCCATTACAGATGTACCGTTGCCATTTGGTGCTGTTGAGAAAGTAGTAGCTGTAGACTCAATGCTTGCACCGTCTTTAACATTTAATTCACCTGCTCTAATCTCAATACCTGTCGTTCCAGCTGTAATATCTCCGGAAACATTCCATACCGCACATCCTGCACCATAAATTCCATAAGCATCAGATTCTATAGTCCCACCAATATTCATTGTTGGTGCTGCAGATTCATCTGTAAGCTGACCATTAACATAAACACCATATGTATCAGCATCAATTTCTCCGTCAAAATTAACTGTTGCCGATTTTGCACCGCTGTCAAGCTGAATACCCGTATCACCAATCAACTTAACACCTTGACCTATAGTAACTGTGCTATTTGATTGTGTCATTCCAACAACTGAACTTGCATCTGGTGCTATAATACTACCAGGTCCGGTAATCGTAAAATTAGAACCTGCTCTGCATATATAAATAGCCGGGTAATCTTCACCAACATTTGTTACAGTTAAATCATAACCATTTAAATCAATAGTAACATTTTTTGTAAATACTGTATTCGCCTTACGCATTGTAGTACTAACATCCTGTAACAATTTAACAGTCATGTTATTAGTGTTAAAGCTACTTGGAAAACTTGTCTTTGGTACTCCATTAACTTCACAAACGTAATCGTCATCCGCCAAAACAAACTCAGCCGGCATCATAGCCATAATCAACGCCACCGACATTAATACCGACAATACTTTTCTTCGAAGTCTTCTTGTTGTTCTCTTCATATTACTATCCTCCTATCTTTTAAATAATCTGCTCATCTTCTATATGAGCCTTTTTATACTCAATTCTTTTTCCTCGACCTTTCTAATTGAGTATTTGTTCTAAATTAGTTAACCTAAAAGTTACTTTATCCTCCTCTCTTATACACAAAAAAACTTCCACCCTAGCGTGGTCATAGTTAAATCATCTGACCACTGAAAAGATGAAAGTTCCGTTCCGTCCTAAATATAAATTATGTTCATTTCTCAATGGTGTTTTTTCAATTGATGACTCATTTTCCTATCCGTTCCTAACTGCAATTACTTTTGCAAATAATTTGTTTTGTATAAAAAAATAATACCATTGAAATAAAGACACTGTCAATAAAACAGGCTACATTGTGAAACGTTTTTCTGCTATTGAATTGTTTCAAGTTTTACGCTTTTGCAAACCCTATTTTTTCAACGTTTTTGCCTCGATTTTCCATCAAATTTCATTTTTTTCTCAGCACTGTTTCTCCCTAATTTTTTAAACTGAAATCTGACTCATTTTTTCTCAAAAAAGTTGCCGACAAGATATTTCCTTTCGGCATTTTTTTATTTCAAGCGTTCTGTAATTTCCTTTTCCAGGGTTTCCAGATCTTCACGAATTTTGATTTTTTGTGGGCACACTTTTTCGCAGGCACCACACTTAATACATTTATGAGCTTTCTGTTCTTCTCCGATTTCATTGTACCACATCCATCCCAATCCACCGATGTTCATATACATATGATACTGATTCCAAATATGGAAATTCTTTGGAATATCCACTCCTGCTGGACAAGGCATACAATAACCGCAACCGGTACAACCGTTTGCCACACGGCTACGAATTGTTTCCGCCACTTTTTTCACCAATTTGTTTTCGCTCTCTGTCATTGGTTCAAAGTGAGAGAATGTCTTTATATTGTCCTTCGTCTGTTCCATATTGGACATTCCACTGAGAACCGTCATGATATTTGGAAAAGATGCCACCCAACGTAACGCCCAGCTTGCCACAGAATCCTCTCGGTTCTCCTTAAAAAGTGACTCAATTTCCTCCGGAAGTGCCGCTAGATTTCCGCCTTTGATTGGTTCCATAATAGTCAAAGGAATTCCCAGTTCTTCCGTCAGCTTGTATCCCTTCATCCCGGCCTGAATATCCGTATCCATGTAGTTCAATTGTATCTGACAGAAATCCCAATCCTTGGCACGGGCGATTCTTTCAAAATGTTCATAATCATCATGAAAAGAAAAACCTATAAATCGAATTTTTCCTTTCTTTCTCATTTCTTCACATGCTTCAAACACCTGAAGCTTTTCCATCTCATCCCAACGTTCTCCATTCAAGGCATGAAGCAAATAAAAGTCTATATAATCTTTATTTAATTTGCTTAACTGTTCATCCAATAATCGTTCTACGTCTTCCGTCTTATGCACTTCCCATACCGGAAGTTTTGTAGCCAGAAAATAGGAATCTCTCGGAAATTTATCCAATACTTTTCCGGTGAAGACTTCGCTTTCGCCTCCATGATAAACATAAGCAGTATCAAAATAGTTTACTCCGTTCTCGTAGGCTGTTTCCAACATTTTCGTTGCTTCCACTTCTTCAATTTTTCCGTCCTTCTGTGGAAATCTCATGCAACCAAATCCCAACAATGATGTTTCAATTCCCAATTTATTGATTTTTCTTTTTTCCATTATACCTTCTCCCTTTTATTTAGCCCCATGCCGGGAATATTTTGAACTGTTGCTGACTTTCCTCCCAGTTATCATAATCAATCGCTCTTAATAGTATCCATCCGGTTGTTCCGTCTGCAACTTTAATGTAAGCGTAGGCATCTGATACACCAATGCTTCCGTCACTTTTTTTCACTTTTTTATATGATACTTTCAAAATATTTAACTTTGTATTCTTTTTTAGCACTGTCACTTCTTCACTTGTAGAGTTTGCACTCTGATAAACTTTTGCCGTTTCATTGAGAACATACTCATATCGCTGCGAATATTTGTTCAAATCAAATTTTCCGTTAGTAACCTTCACCAGTTTTCCAGATTTCAACCGAAAACGAATCAGTGCATAAAAGCTTCCAATATTTATCTGACAAGGCGAATCCGCCACGACTGTTACCATTCCTTTTCCATTGGTTGTGACTTTATCTATTCTGTATAAAGACATTTCTTCAAAAGAATGATGCAGTTTCATCAGCCGTTTCAATTTTCCTCCCCGATAGGAGAAAATCCCCGCATTGTCAGAAAGGCACATACTTTCTGTCGATGCATAAAATACTAAATCCTTTCCTTTTTCTTTTTTGTTGATATCCAGTGTGTAACAGTAAAGGGTATAACCCTCTTGCTTTGCAACTTTTTTCCCATTAATGTACAACGAAAAAATCGTATAATGTCCGTCTTTTGCCAGTTTCTTTTTCACTCGGATTTTTTCTTTGGCATTTTTTCCGTCTAAATTAATCTTATACGTTTTATTTTCCTTTAATGTTTTTGCCTCTATACAATTTTCTGACACCATTCCTATTCCAACCATTAGCATCAACATACAAAATACTTTCAATATTTTTTTCTTCATTTTTCTTTCCTCTCTTCCGTGAAAACTCTGCCTTCCATTATATCATTTTTTCAGAATTCTTGTGAATTTCTATCAGGTATTGATAACTTTTTTTATACTTTTCTACTCTTTTCAAATCCTTCTCTGTCACAGTCGACAACCTAGTCAAATCCATGTTGTGTTCCAAATCTTTTATTTTCACTTTTCGTGCAATAGAATTCTCAGAAAGGCGCTTGATGTAAGAACAATAATCCTCTTTTTTTCCCTTTGTTAGTGCCTCCAATGCCCCAATAACTTCCTGAGAAAACCCCATTTCTGACAGGTTCTGAAAAGTCACCTCCGTATCTTCTATCAAATCATGTAGCAAAGCAACCGTTACCGTAACTTCTTCCTCCATTTGTTCTGCTACATGAAAAGGATGAAATACATAAGGAAGCCCTGCTTTGTCCTGCTGTTCTTTTTGTTTCTCAAACAATAATTTTATAGCTTTTTTCGTCATCGGTGTATAAATCATATTGCACTCCTTATACTCTTATTTTCCCATCTATGGCAAAAATTAAATGAGTCCTACGAGAATTCGTCTATTTTATATATTTTTCAATTATTTTACGCACTTTTTCACTCTGTTCAACAGACTCAATGGTTGAGACGACAGTCTGTGAATTTACCACTTTGAATTGATTATCGTTATAGTATTTTCTTAAAAATTTCAGGAAGTCATCTTCGCCCATAGCATTCTTTAATTCACAAAGAAATAGTACACTTCCATCATATTCTCTTTCCCCATATGAATCATCCTCTGTATATTCTTTCACAGAAACATTTAAATAATTCTTCTTGTGACTCTTTTCCTGTTCCAAAACCAATTCTTTATATTCCTTACGATACTGTTCCAAATCAATTTTCGGATCCGCATAAGTATTTGCATACTGAAGACTTTTGGTCTCTTGCGTTCCATATAGTATTTTTTCACAATAAGAGGTAAATCCCTCATCCAGCCATGCTTCCTTGTATTCATCAGATCCGACTGCTGCATAAAACCACTGATGCGCCAATTCATGAGATACGACTTCCATTAGAGAAAGTGGATCGGTCTTTGCGGTAATCGTTCCTTTGCCTACATACGCAGTGGCATTGTTCATGCATAATCCCGGGAACTCCATTCCACCATAAGACAAGCCAAAAATACAGGGAGCAATGTCTATGGTTTCATATGGATATACTCCAATTTTTTCTGTCAAAATGCCGATGGTATCTTCCAAGACAAGTCTCGTTATTTTTCTATAGCGCTTCACATATTTTCCTGGTAGATAAAAATTGTTTACCTGAATTCCGGATACCTCATAAGTTTCCAACTTCATGGAATTGCATAGGACCATTGCAAAATCTCTAATTTGCTTTCCTTCTACTGTTGTAGTTCCATCTTCTGTACGATGTTTTCCTGTTGCAGCAACCAGATAGTCTTCCGGTGCTTTTACCGTCACATGATAGTTGCTCACCTCATTAGCTCTGGATTCTCCATCATCAAAATACGGGTCCTTATTCCATACTCCGTTCCGATAAGGAGCCAGATAAGGGTAACAAAACGAAAGAGCATACATTTTCCCGCCAGCCACCTTTTGTACAGAAAAGCGATCCTGCCGTTCCGGAATGTCTGTCTGGCAACGGATTAAGACCTCCACAGTTTGCTTCGGTTTCAGTTCTTCTTCCAAATGAATTGAAAACACACTTTTATCTTTTTCATAACAGATTTCGTCGACATTTTTTCCGTTTAACTGAACGGATTTTATAGAACTTTTCTTCTGTTTATTTGCCTTCGAAGAATAATTTTCTTTATCATATTTTACAATTGCAGGCGCCATGTTTCGAAAGTACAACTGACTGACCGAATCTTCCGATGTATTTACAATTTTAATGTTCACCTCTTCGTGTAAAGAGTCTTTTTCTTCATCAAGTTCCCAATTCATGGAATAATCTGACGCCCAAATTGTTCCTAAAACAGCCGGTTCTGTGGTTGGTTCCTTAATTTTATTCTGAGTAGCATCTCCCCTCTTTTCAATTGAAACCTTTGTTGTTTTCCCTCTTTGAACCCAAAAGAATCCACATATCGTGATCAATAAGATAACCACTATAATTACCGCTCTCTTCATCATTTTCCTCCACTATGAATTTTTTGTTACTTGCTCACCGTAATCAAAAAATTTCCGTGATTCATATTGTCACTCCGATCTTGTTACTCTGATGTAAATATTGTATCACAACACAGCGGATTTTCGTGTAGTTCTTTTAATATCCTTTCTGAAAGTCAATCATATTATTTTTGCTTTTCCCCTGGGCATCTTTCTTTAAATTGTCACAAAAGATTTTCAGAATTCTTCTTTTCGTATGATTATTATCGCCCCAACTAACTCCGGAAATATGTGGTGTCAAAATCACATTATCCATTTTTCGAAGCAAATGCATTGGGGGCAATGGTTCCGGATCAGTTACATCCAGAACAGCCCACGAAGATGTCCTTTTGTCATGGCTTCGGTCACCGTAATGCTCTCCGGAAAATTTTCTATAGACGTATACTTATTTGCACCGGCCCAGGCCATCTGAATCCTATACTCTCTAACATATATTTCTTTTGTTCGTCTGAACATTTTCTAATCACCGCTATTTTTCTCATTGTTGACCTCCATCTTTTCTTAATTCTGTCTCTCCTACATTTCTACAATCTTTGTGGCAATTTTCTCACAAAATCTTGCATCATGCTCTACGAAGAGCATGGTGAACTCATAGGTTTCCAACAACTTTTCAATTTGCATTCGCGAGAACACATCAATGTAATTGAAGGGCTCATCCCAAACGTACAAATGCGCCGAGGTCAACAGGCTGGTTGCCAAAAGAACCTTCTTTTTTTGACCTTCTGAAAAATCTTCCATCTTTTTCACAAACTGTACCCTGTCAAAATCAAGCTGTCTTAAAATTGCACACAGCAGACTTTCATCAATTCCTTCTTTCCGACAATACTCCTTAATGGTTCCCTGCAATCCTGATGTATCCTGATTTACATAAGAAATCACCAATCCCGTTGCAATTTCCAAGGTTCCCTTCTGTACTGCACACTCGTCCAATGTCTTCAGAACGGCTTTAATCACTGTCGACTTCCCACAACCATTGGCTCCGCTCAGGCACACACGCTCTCCTCTTTTAATTTCAAAGGTTAGGGGTTCAAACACCGGCGTTTCGCTGTCCGGATAAGTCACCGAAAAATCTCTGGCACGCACCAACACTTCTTTATGGTGTTTCATTGGCATGATTTTCAAATCCACCGGTGTTTCTAAATCCACCAGCAAATCTTCCTTCTGTTCAATTTCATTTTGAATGCGACGCTCCATCTGCTTCACTTTGGTCTGCATTTTCTTTGTCTTCGAACCGATATAAGTCCGTGCATTTGCCATTCGATCCGGTTCCTTGATTGGATTATACCCAATCTTGCTTCGCTCACTTTTTGCTGCCCAACTTGCCGTCGTTGCAGCTGCTTTATTCAACTTATCGATTTCCTTCAGGTGCTTCTTGTTTTCTGCCTGTGCAAAGGCATCTTTCTTTTCCTTATTTTCCCACCAACCGGAAAAGTTCCCCGTCTGCACTTCAATGGTCTGACGGTTCAACACCAGAACATGATCAATGCACCCATCCAATAACTCACGGTCATGAGAAACAAGAAT
This sequence comes from Eubacterium sp., assembly GCA_016292095.1. GTDB lineage: Bacteria > Bacillota > Clostridia > Lachnospirales > Lachnospiraceae > Eubacterium_G. Next base: position 7,777 of record JAEFAB010000041.1, read on the forward strand.
AAATCCTTTCTTCTTTGCCAAATAATTTCGAATCAACTTTCTCGATTGCACATCCAAATGGTTCGTCGGCTCGTCCACCAACAGAAAATCATTCTCCCCGGAAAACAGCACCGCCAACAATACTTTTGTCCGCTCCCCATGGCTCAATGTCTCAAAAGGTCGATACAATATTTCCGAATCTACTTCCATTAAATTCAATTCACAAATCACTCGCCAAAGTTCACAGCCCGCCTTCAGGTCTTCCACAAACTCCGCAGCACTTTGTTTCATTTGCTCTGCGGTCAACACATACGGAAAATAATCAAATACCGTGTTGGTCTGAATCGTTCCCTGATACTGATATTTTCCCATCAGCAAATTCAGGAACGTACTTTTCCCTTTCCCGTTTCTCCCCAGCAATCCCAATTTCCAATCCGTATCGATGCTGAACGAAACATTGTCAAAAATCAAATCAAAACTTCCCTCATATCCGAAAGTAAGGTTATTTACTAATATTTGTGCCATACACATTCCTCCTCTCAGATTCCTGCCTGTGTTCGTGCGTTGGTACATATCCCGGAAATGCTTCGCATGTTAGAACAAAAAAAGATTATTTGTTTCCAAATAATCTTATGCTCTCCCAAAACCTATAAACTCAATATAATCAAACAACAAAAAGAGGTTATGACAAGAACATAATCCACTTTTGGTAACACGAAAAACAGCAAGAACCTCGTTCATACTGACAATCTTAAAACGCTTCTGCGTTCACTTAAAAAATTCATGATATCAAAAGCAAATTATTTTCTCATCCTTTCACCTCTTTCTTTAAAATCTAAAATGAATATATCGCATTCTTTTGGGCTTGTCAAATTGTATCCCTATCATTTTGTTTTGTAGCGACATTGAATTCCTTCTCGCATCACTGCCCGGTGCATCATCGCTTCTTATAAATGACAAGTTCGGGATTTTCTCCCTCCGCTTCATATGTACAAACCAATATAAAATCCATATTGGCAAGCACTCCAAAACATCGGTCGCCACCATATTCCGATTCCAACTGATTGCCCAAATAAGTGGTTTGATCATCCAGAAATTTGACCTGTGTTCCATTTGGAAGCCGATACTCCAGATTCACAAATCTTCCGACAAGTGCATTCAGACTTTCTACTTTAGGCATTCCTTCCACATGAAGCTCGTTAATCTCATCAATCAGTTGCTTCTTGAATGCTTCAAACTGACCATCGTCACTTAGTTCCTGGTATTTCTTCCAATAATTCAGTTTTGGCAATGTCTCCTTAAGATACGCTCGTGCCTGCTCTTCTGTACAGTTTTCATTTACCATATTTTTCACGCACACATTAATCAAATCATCCATATTGCTGTACATATATGTCCCATCTGCGTAACACCATTGGCAATAATCCTC
>JAEFAB010000042.1 GCA_016292095.1 Eubacterium sp.
AAAGAAAAATGGTGTGCATAGAAAAATGACCATACCTCATACGAAGTATGGTCATTCTCTAAACACTCATTTTAGATATTTATCCTGTCTACTTGACAGGGAGCATATCACTTGCACATAATGCATCGTTTTTCTTTTTTTATTTGACGAATGTCCACCAGCGAGAACGAAGTTCGAGCTGGTGACCTCATTGTTTATTCCAAAGCAGAAGCATGTTCGAGCTGGTGACCGCATTGTTTGGTAGTTTTCAAAAATCCATTTTAGTGGTATGATATTAGGGCGTATGGGCTAAAGGAGGAATAGAATGAAAAAATTATCGTTAGCATTAATGACAGGGGTATTGCTTGTTTCCTTAGCAGGCTGTGCTTCATCTACAAAAAAAGAAGAAACAACCAAGGTAAAGAACGCTGAAACAACCACTGTCGTTGAAACCACAATAGAAGAAACTACAGAAGAAAAGACAACAAAAGAAAAAGAAACAAAAGAACCACATCCATCCAAACAATCCAAATGTAAAACTCCGGAAGCAGCAATTCAGCCGGTATGTCAGGGATTGATGGATACAGATGTTGATGAAATGTTTAGCACATTTCCAAGTGACTTATTGGAATATAAGCAGATGAAGACGCTGAAAAAAGAATTAAAAGACGTTGTTCAGCAGTTGGGTGAAATGAAAGAAGCTGGAATGACTTTTGAAGTGAAAATCACCGGAGTCAGTGATCCGGAATCTACAAATATGAGTGATTTAAATCAGGATTTTGCAGATTTGGGAGTTGACTTCAAAATTTCTGAAATTAAAAAAGTCGGACTTTCTGCAACGGTTTCCGCCGGCGGAGAGTCTGTTACACAGGATATTATGAACTGTATTGCCGGAAAAATCGGAAAATACTGGTATTTTGTTTCCTGTGAACAATAAATAAAAAAATCAATAATCTCTATAAAAAGAAAGGACGGAAGAAATTTTGGAAAACAAAAAGATTATGCTTGGAAATGAAGCCATTGCCCGTGGCGCATGGGAAGCCGGTGTTAAAGTATCTTCAGCTTATCCGGGAACTCCAAGTACAGAAGTAAGTGAAAATTTAGTAAAATACGAAGGGGTTTACTCTGAGTGGGCTCCAAATGAAAAGGTTGCAACAGAAGTTGCCATCGGTGCATCTCTTTCCGGAGTGCGCTCTATGACAATGATGAAGATGGTAGGCTTAAATGTTGCAGCGGATCCATTGTTTACAATGGGATACATTGGCGTTAATGGTGGTATGGTATTGGTTGTAGCAGATGACCCTGGAATTTACAGCTCACAGAACGAGCAGGATACCAGAATGATTGGTCGTGCTGCAATGGTTCCGGTAATTGAACCATCAGACAGTGAAGAAGCCAGAGTATTTACAAAGAAAGCTTATGAATTATCTGAAAAATATGACACACCGGTTATTTTAAGAACAACAACAAGACTTGCACATTCACAGGGCTTGGTAAACTTAGAAGATCGTGTGGTTCCAAATGATAAGGAATATGAAAGAAATGTTGCGAAAAATGTAATGATGCCGGGAAATGCGATTAAGCGTCATGTTTTTGTAGAACAGAGACTGAAGCAGATGGCAGAAGATGCATGTACATTGGATATTAACAAAGTAGAGTATAAGGATACAAAGATTGGTGTAATTACCAGTGGTATCCCATATCAGTATGTAAAGGAAGTCCTTCCGGAAGCATCTGTATTAAAGTTAGGGTTGGTTCATCCATTGCCAAAGAACTTAATTAAGGAATTTGCTGAAAAAGTTGATCGCTTAATTATTGTAGAAGAATTAGAACCGGTTATTGAAGAACAGGTTCGTGCAATGGGAATTGAATGTGACGGTAAAAATATCTTTACTGTACAGGGAGAATATAGTGCAAACATGCTTCGCGAAAAAGTTCTTGGAGAACAGGTTGAAGTAGCACAGCCTGCAGAAGCACCTGCAAGACCACCAATTCTTTGCCCGGGATGTCCTCACAGAGCGACTTATTCAGTATTAAAGAAATTAAAGATTCATGCAGCAGGAGATATCGGTTGTTATACTCTTGGTGCTGTAAATCCATTAGGGGTTGTAGATACAACAGTATGTATGGGGTCTTCGATTTCAACGTTGCATGGAATGGAAAAAGCAAAGGGAAAAGAATATGTTAAAAACTGGGTCGCTGTAATCGGTGATTCAACATTCTTACATACCGGTGTAAACTCATTGATGAATATGGTTTACAACAAAGCTACAGGAACGGTAATCATTTTAGATAACTCTACAACAGGTATGACCGGTCATCAGGATCATCCGGCTACAGGAAAGACTCTTTCCGGAGAAGAAGCCAACGTTGTATTGTTGGATGAATTGTGTAAGGCACTTGGAGTTAAGAACGTAACAGTGGCTGACCCATTTGACATTAAGAAATTTGAAGAAATTGTCAAGGAAGAAGTAGCAAAGGATGAGGTTTCCGTAATTATTGCGCAGTCACCTTGTGCGTTATTAAAGAGCTACACTCCTGCAGGAAAATGCTTTGAAATTCCTGAAAAATGTAAGAAGTGTGGTATGTGCTTAAAGGCAGGATGCCCTGCAATTACAAAGAAAGAAGACGGAACCATTGCAATTGACCAGACATTATGTAACGGTTGTGGACTTTGCATGAGTAATTGTCCATTTGATGCAATTGGATTAAAGAAGAGAGGTGAGTAAGGATGGCAGATACAAAAAACATTATGATTGTTGGTGTAGGAGGTCAGGGAACCTTACTTACCAGTAGAATTTTAGGTGGAATTACTGTTGCGGCAGGATATGATGTAAAGTTATCTGAAGTTCATGGAATGGCGCAGCGTGGTGGTAGCGTTGTTACTTATGTACGTTATGGGGAAGAAGTTGCGGAACCAATCGTGGAAGAGGGACAGGCAGATGTGTTAATCGCTTTTGAGCGTTTGGAAGCACTTCGTTATGCACACTTCCTGAAAAAGGATGGTGTTATTATTGTCAATGATCAGAGAATTGATCCGATGCCGGTTGTTACAGGTGCAGCACAGTATCCGGAAAACATTATTGAAAATCTTAAGAAAGATTATAAGGTTATTGATGTTGATGCAATGGCTGAAGCATTGGAAATGGGAAATTCCAGAGTATTCAATGTAATTATTTTAGGCGTTGCAGCAAAGCATATGGATTTTGAAAAAGATATGTGGATTGATGTGATTAAAAACACTGTTCCACCGAAAACAATTGATATTAACGTGGCAGCTTTTGAAAGAGGTTACGAAATCGGATAAGTAAGAAGGGAGTACCTAAGGGTGCTCCCTTTTCAAAGAAAGGATTGAAAAATGATTATAGACACCCATGCGCATACCTTTCCGGATCACATCGCTTACAATGCACTACGAAAGATGGAACAGGAGATTGTGAATTCTCAAGGATTTGTGGTAAAGGCAGCACGAACAGGAACGGTAAGTGACTTGTCAAAGGCTTCTATAGAGGCAGGCATTGATATGACATTGGTTTGCCCGGTGGCAACGAATGTGAGGCAACCGGAAAAAATTAATCGTTTGTCGGTAGAATTAAACAAAGATACAGAGAAACATCATCTGTTCAGTTTAGGCGCAATTCATCCGGAGTGTACGAATTATAAGGAAATTCTGGATGAAATTGTGGCAATGGATTTTAAAGGAATTAAACTGCACCCGGATTATCAGAATGTGGACTTTGATGATGAACGGTATATTCGTATTATGGACTATGCTGCCAATAAGGATTTAGTGATTATTACCCATGCCGGAGAAGATGTGGGACTTCCGGGAACGGTACATTGTACGCCGGATAAGGTGTTGAATGTATGGAAACACATTCAGCCGGAAAAATTGGTACTGGCTCACATGGGTGGCTGGAGAAAATGGGATGAAGTAGAAGAAAAACTGATGGAGTTGCCGGTTTATTTTGATACGGCGGTTTGCGGAAGAAAAGACATTCCGGTTCATATCAGCGATGAACAACTGGTTCGTATGATTCGCAATCATGGGGTGGAACGGATTTTGTTTGGAACGGATAGTCCGTGGTATGACCAGCAGGAAGCACTGGCGGATTTGAGAAACTCCGGATTGACGGAAGAAGAACTGGAACTGGTGTTGGGAGAAAATGCAAGAAAACTGTTCGGGTTTTAGAAATAAGTAATTGTAGGAGAAAATGAAAGTGGATAAAAAATCAATTGTTATACATATTATAGGGGCGGCGATGATTCTTTTAAGGATGGTGGAATCAATTAACTATTTAAGACAGTTATTACCACGATTAGACTCCGTAAAACCTATAGATTTAGTATCCCGGGGAACAGAAATGACAATATCATTAGCTATGGTGATTCTCCTCGTTGCAGGGATATATGGGATGAAAAGTATTTATGCGTTGTACTGTAAAATGGTTGGATTTTTAATGGTAAATTTATACTCATATGTTCAGTTAGTTACTGAACATATGAGTATAAATATACAAACATGTTTAAGCGTAATGGTATCATTCGCTTATAATTTTCTTGTTATATTAGTTATGCTGTTGTATGCACGCAAAGTTACAAATACGTTGGTGACAGTAATTGTGCTTTCTTTTTTATGTGCAATTCCGGAAATTCTTGCTTGGGTAAACGTTGTTCATACTGTGGGTGTGGGCCTCGATTGGAGGTATAGCGTCGTCTATGCACAGTTTTTGATTCGAATACTTTTAGGTATATTAATATACGTAGCGATTCTTTGGTGTGTGGAGAATGACCGAAAAGCAGAAGGTATTATTGAAAAAAATGCTTCCGAATAATAGACTGTTGACCGGACTCTGCGTGGAGGACATTCTTGACGGGGGGAGCGATTTTTCCTATAATGTAGTTTAGGACTTTAAAGTAATGAAAAGGTACGGAAACTTAGTAAAAAGGAGAATATACAAATGCCAATTACAGAATTATTGGAAAGAAATGCCAGAGAATATGCAAATGATGTTTGTCTGGTTGAAATAAATCCTGAGATTCAGGAAAAAAGAAGAGTGACATGGAGAGATTACGAATTAATCGAACCGGATGCTCGCCATCACTACAGAAGAGAAATTACATGGCATGTTTTTAATGAAAAGGCAAACCGTGTAGCAAATCTTTTGTTAAGCAGAGGCATTCAGAAGGGCGATAAAGTTGCCATTCTAATGATGAACTGCTTAGAATGGTTACCGATTTACTTCGGTATTTTGAAAACGGGAGCATTGGCGGTACCGATGAATTTCCGTTTTGACTCGGAAGAAATTAAATACTGTCTGGAATTGTCTGAAGCAGATGTGTTGATTTTCGGACCGGAATTCGTAGGACGTATTGAAGAAATTGTCGATGAAATTGATGAAAAGAGAATTTTATTCTATGTAGGTGGGGACTGCCCTACTTTTGCAGAAGATTACGATAAACTGGCAGCAAACTGTTCCTCTTTATCACCGGAAATTGAATTGACCGATGAAGATGATGCGGCAATTTATTTCTCATCAGGAACGACAGGATTTCCGAAAGCAATTTTGCACAATCACGAAAGCCTGATGCATGCAGCAAAGGTAGAACAGAATCATCACGGACAGAGTAAGGATGATGTGTTCCTTTGTATTCCGCCGCTTTACCATACCGGTGCGAAAATGCATTGGTTTGGAAGTCTTTTGACCGGTGGAAAAGCAGTATTATTGAAGGGTGTAACACCAAAGACAATTTTGGAAACAGTATCCAATGAAGGATGTACTATCGTATGGCTCCTTGTTCCATGGGCGCAGGATTTATTACTGGCGTTGGATCGTGGAGAATTGAAATTGTCTGATTATAAATTAGATCAGTGGAGATTGATGCACATTGGTGCTCAGCCGGTACCACAGAGTCTGATTAAACGTTGGAAGGAATATTTCCCGAAACATCAGTATGATACAAATTATGGTTTGTCTGAATCTATTGGACCAGGTTGCGTGCATCTTGGTGTGGAAAATATTCATAAGGTTGGAGCAATTGGTATCCCGGGATATGGTTGGGAAGCAAAAATTGTTTCGCCGGATGGCAAAGAAGTTCCAAAGGGTGAAGTTGGAGAACTGATTGTAAAAGGACCGGGTGTAATGACCTGCTACTTTAACGATGAAAAGGCTACAGCTGATACGTTAAAAGATGGATGGCTTTACACAGGGGATATGGCTGAGAAAGATGAGGATGGTTTTATCTATCTTGTTGACCGAAAGAAAGATGTCATCATTACTGGTGGTGAAAATCTTTATCCGGTGCAGATTGAAAACTTCCTGAGCAAGCATCCGAAGATTAAAGATGTGGCTGTTATTGGTTTGCCGGATGAACGTCTGGGCGAAATTGCAGCAGCGATTATTGAACTGAAGCCGGATACAGAATGCACGGAAGATGAAATCAATACATTTTGTAAGGAACTCCCACGATATAAGAGACCTAGAAAGATTATTTTCACACAGGTTCCAAGAAATGCAACGGGAAAGATTGAGAAGCCGAAACTTCGTGAGATGTACAACAGTGTGAATCTGGTTGATGCTCAGAATAAAGCATAATCAAAGATTGGTTGACAAAAATATAGAGATTGTTATAATCGAACTATACCGAAGATAAAGTTTAATTAAAACTTGTCTTCGGTTTTTTTGTGGCAAATTTTTTTCGAAATAAGAGAATAAATAAGGATTATATACCTGCTGACAAAACAGAACTAAAACATGTTGACGAGGTTTTGAAACTGTTATCCGTGATGACAAAGGATCAAAGATACGAAAGAATGTTAAGTAAAGGAGATGGAAGAGAGGTGCATACGATGTGTGATGTGGCAGAACGGCTGGAACAAAGAGGAAAAGAAATCGGACGTGAAGAAGGCATCAAAGAAGGAAAACTTGAAGTGCTTTTGGAATTGGTCCGTGAGGGCGTGATTGAAGCCAAAGATGCGGCAGAAAAATTGGGGGTTGAAGAAAAGGAAATTTTGGAGAAATTATAAGAAATGGGTCATCTGCATTTGAATATGTCGATGACCTGTTTTTTTAGGAGAAAAAATGATTGACAGATGGGATTCAAAAATATATGATTAATCAGTATTACTAAACTTTATGTTTAATATTTAAAAACAAACGAGGGGATTATGGACATAGGATATAAAATTAAAGAGTTGAGAATTCAGAAAAATCTGACCCAGGAAGAATTGGCGGATCGGGCAGAGCTGACGAAGGGATTTATTTCTCAGGTGGAGAGAAATCATACTTCTCCGTCCATTGCAACGTTAGTGGATATTCTGCAGTGTCTGGGAACGGACCTGAAGCATTTCTTCAGTGATGATGAAGACCGACAGATTGTCTTTAAAAAAGAAGATTTTTTTGAAAAGACTGATGAAGAATTGAAACATCAGATTACATGGATTGTACCTAATGCACAGAAGAATGAGATGGAGCCGATTTTATTGGAATTGCAGCCGGGAGGAAGCAGTTATGAAAATCCGCCTTTTGAAGGGGAAGTATTTGGTTATGTACTGAAAGGAAGCGTGGTTTTGAAAATCGGAGAAAAGCAATATAAGGTAAAAAAAGGAGAAACCTTTTACTATCCGGCAAATAACAGTCATTCGTTACAGTCGGAAAGAGGGGCGCAAATTCTTTGGATTAGCAGCCCACCTGCATTTTAAGTAGAAATCATGGAAGATGAGGAAAAGAAAATGAGCGACACAATTATTGAATTGAAAAATGTAACAAAGACTTTTGATGACCAGCAAGTACTCAAAGGGATTGATTTGAATATTCATGAAAAGGAATTTTTGACATTGCTAGGTCCCAGTGGATGTGGAAAGACCACGATTTTAAGAATTATCAGTGGCTTCGAAGACCCTGATGGAGGTCAGGTCCTTTTTGAGGGGAAGGATATTGCAAAACTTCCGCCGTATAAGAGGGAAGTTAACACAGTATTCCAGAAATATGCACTGTTTCCGTTTCTGAATGTTTATGACAATGTAGCTTTTGGATTGAACTTAAAGAAGATGGATAAGACAGAAATTAATCAGAAGGTAAAGGCAATGCTGAAACTGGTTGGCTTGCAGGGCTATGAAAAAAGAGATGTCACTTCGTTATCCGGCGGTCAGCAGCAGCGAGTTGCGATTGCGCGTGCTTTGGTGAATGAACCGAAGGTATTGCTTTTGGATGAACCATTGAGTGCATTGGATGCAAAACTCCGAAAAGAAATGCAGGTAGAATTGAAGAAAATTCAGAAGGAAGTAGGAATTACTTTTATTTTTGTTACGCACGATCAGGAAGAAGCGTTGTCTATGTCAGACACGATTGTTGTAATTAATGAAGGAATCATTCAGCAGATTGGTTCGCCGATGGATATTTACAATGAACCGCAGAATCGTTTCGTGGCAAACTTTATCGGGGAATCCAATATTATTTCCGGTAATATGTTGAAAGACTGTCTGGTACAGTTTGATGATGCACAGTGGGAATGTGTGGATAAAGGATTCAAAGAAAATGAAGAAATTGATGTAGTGCTCCGCCCGGAAGATATGCATGTTGTATCACCGGAACAGGGAAAAGTGTCGGGACCAATTACCACAAAGGTCTTTATGGGTGTTCATTACGAGTATCTGGTTAAAACAAAGTATCGAAACTACAAGGTTCATACAACTGAAAACATTGAAGTTGGTAAAAATGTTGGTTTGACCATTGACCCATATGACATTCAGGTAATGCATGCAAATTCCATTAATAGTTAGGAGATAGAAATGAGACACTTTAAAGGATTGGCGAAGCCTTATGTAGTATGGTCTTTTTTGCTGATTGTACTGCCATTAATTATGGTCATTCTGTATTCTGTTACTACAGAAGGAAACTCGCTTTTAACAATACATTTCACATTGGAAAATTTTACAAAAATAACGGATCCGATTTATCTCAGTGTTTTTTGGAAATCACTTCAAATCGGTTTGGTAACTACGGCAATCTGTCTTTTGCTGGCATATCCGCTGGCGTTTTTCATTGCGAAGTTTGATGAGACCTCGCAGAGTATTTTGATTCTGATTGTAACTATTCCGATGTGGATTAATACATTATTGCGTACCTATGCGTGGATCAGTTTGCTTTCAGACAATGGAATTATTAATGGATTGTTGAATGTTCTGGGGCTGAGTGAGCAGACAATGATGTATACAAACTTTTCTGTAATTATTGGTCTTGTTTGTGATTTGTTGCCGTTTATGGTAATTCCGATTCACACATCGCTGGCAAAAATGGATCATTCCATGGTAGAAGCTGCGGGGGATTTGGGGGCAAATCGTTTTCAGACGTTTACAAAAGTGATATTAAAATTGTCGCTACCCGGGGTAATCAGTGGCGTAACACTGGTATTCCTGCTGTCGATTTCAAGTTTCGTTATTCCGGTATTGCTGGGTGGACATCAGTACGTTCTGATCGGTAACCTGATTGAAAACCAGTTTATTTCCGTTGGAGATTGGAACTTCGGTAGTGCAATTTCGGTAATTCTTGCCGTAGCAATTTTATTGTTAATGGGAGTCATGAAGAAAATCGACAATGATGACAATGGAGGTGAAAATTAATGAAAAAGAAACTTTCCATTGGACCAAAGCTATATATCATTTTATGTTTTATCTTTTTATATTTGCCGATTGCAATTACGATGTTCTTTTCGTTCAATGCATCAAAATCCTTGACGAAATTCACCGGATTTTCCCTGCGTTGGTACGAAAAACTGCTGACAGACCAGAATATTTTGTCGGCGGTGTATGTGTCTATCAGTATCGCGATTATTTCCACGCTGATTTCCACTGTGCTGGGAACCATCACGGCAATCGGACTTTCTCGCAGTAGAAAAGTATTGAAAGAATGGATTCTGAATGTTAACAATATGCCGATTATGAATCCGGATATTGTTACGGCAATCGGTCTTATGATTTTATTTACGTCCCTTCGAATGGAACGTGGATACATTACAATGTTGCTGGCGCATATTGCTTTTTGTACGCCATATGTCATCACCAGTGTTTATCCAAAAGTGCGCAGTATGGATCATAACCTTGCCAATGCCGCAATGGATTTGGGAGCAACGCCGGGACAGGCAATGACAAAGGTCATTCTGCCAATGTTGAAACCGGGAATATATGCCGGAATGTTATTGGCCTTTACCATGTCATTGGATGATTTTGTCGTTTCTTATTTCGTAACCGGAAACGGCGTATCGAATATTTCCATTGTTGTGTATAACATGACAAAGAGAACAAACCCGACCATTAATGCCCTGTCAACCTTATTGATTTTGGCAGTGGTCATCATTATTGTGCTGGTCAATGTAATTCCGCAGATTTCCAAAAGACATCGTGGAAAAGAAGTTGAAATGGAAAATGCCGGAAAATCCAGATTGAAGCATTGGGCAACAGGTCTTGCAGCAGCAGGAATGGTACTGTTGGCTGTGTTTATGGTATATAAATTTACAGCGATTTCTCAGAAACCGGTGCTTCGGGTGTTCAACTCCGGGGAATATATTGATACGGAACTGCTGGCAAGATTTGAAAAAGAATATAACTGTAAAGTGGTTTACGAAACATTTGATTCCAATGAATCCATGTACACAAAACTGGAAAGTGGAGCAGAATACGATATTATTGTTCCGTCAGATTACATGATTGAGAAGTTGATTGAAGAGAAATATCTTCAGGAAATTGACTGGAATAAAATTAAGAATAAGGATGCAATTATTCCGGAACTTCTGGGAAAAGAGTTTGATCCGGATTGCAAATACGGGGTTCCGTATTACTGGGGAACTGTTGGAATCCTCTATGACAAAACTGTTGTGGATGAGAAAGACCTGAAGCAGGGTTGGGATATTCTGACCAATAAAAAATATAAGGACCGTATTTATATGTACGATTCCGAAAGAGATTCTTTCATGGTGGCACTGAAAGCATTAGGGTATTCCATGAACACTGATGATCAGGAAGAACTGACTGCAGCCTACCAGTGGCTGATTGACCAGAGAGAAACGATGGATCCGGTTTATGTAGGAGATGATGTAATTGACAATATGATTTCCGGAAACAAGGCCATGGCAGTGGTTTACTCCGGTGACGGAGCATACATTATCTCAGAAAATGAAAATATGGATTTCTTTGTGCCGGAGCAGGGCTCAAATGTATGGACAGATGCTATGGTTTTAACAAAGTATTGTGACAATACCGATTTGGCATATCAGTTTATGGACTTCTTCCTGAGAGAAGATGTTTCCGTGCAGAATACTGAATATATCGGTTACGATAGTGCGGTAAAGAGTACTTATGAATACTATCGTGACGAGGAATACGAAGGAAACAGCGGTTGTGCACCGGATACTTCAAACCCGAAAAACGAAGAATTCAAAAATCAGGAAAAAGAAATCAAATCCTTTAGTGCAAATTTATGGACAAAGGTAAAATCTAAATAAGATAAGTCTTGACAAAACAGTCAGATTAAGATATGATAGCAGAGCAGTCGAGAGAGAAAACTTGATTGCTCTGTTATTTGCGGGTGTAGTTCAGTGGTAGAACACCAGCCTTCCAAGCTGGATATGTGGGTTCGATTCCCATCACCCGCTTTTTTATTTATTAAAAACCCCTCAGGAATTCCTGAGGGGTTTTGTTTCGATAGGGAAATACCTGAACTTTTTAATAATTCATTCTTGCAAGGTACACTTGTTAAGCCCAAATTTTTAGGGTGTACCATATCTTTTTGATTTTAGAAGATAATAAGGTACGGATGTCCAACATACTTTCGTTTATCTGTACCCCATCTTTGATATTATTTTGCCTTTTAAGGTACATCTACATTTTGAGATTTCTAAAACTGTACCTTGATACCCAACCTTTTCCGTTCTACAGGGTACGGTGGAAAATTATTGCTCTTTTAAGTGTACCTTGACATTGACTATTTTTTTAATTGCAAGGTTGGTTCATACAGTATGTTGCATTTGAAAGAGCCTTCCTAACCAAAACGCAACAAAAAAAGGGGCCGTAAAAACGCCCCTAATGAAAAACTATGTTGGGTCTCCTATTTGGAGCCTTTTTTATCATTCGCTTTCTGATATACACGAACATATTCAATTTCAAATAAGAACGGAAGGGCCTCATCATCTACAGGACCACCTAAACCGCCTCCTACTGCAGTGTTCATAATCAGGAAGAAGGGTTTGTCAAAAGGCCATGCATCATATCCCTGGTCTTCAGGGTCGTCGGTCTTGCTGTATTTACAATAGCTGATTCCGTCAATAAAGAATTCAAAATAATCCGGAGTCCATTCCATAGAATAATTATGGAAGGTATCGAAAAAGCCTTCTTCAAAGTCCACAACAGTTGTATATGGGATTGTATCGTGTCTGGTATGATTGTGACGACCGGAATGCAAACTAAATAAAGCACTGTTTGGTCGACGACCGATATGCTCAATCAAATCAATTTCTCCACAGTTTGGCCAACGGTCTTTGATGTCAGGTCGCGGAAATTTCTTGAAATCTTCCTCTGTAAATTTTGAAAAGTCCGGTCTGCCGTCGGAACGCACAGGAACTCCTTCCGGAACTTTTCGCGGTTCGCGATAAGGCATCATCCAAATCGCAGGCCAACAACCTAAGCCCTTTGGAAATTTGGCACGGATATCAAAATAGCCGTACTGCCAATGTGCTCTTCCGCGAGTGACAAGTTTTGCGGAAGTATACTCGCGTTCTCCATCCTGTTCTTTTACGGAACGAATGGTTAATTTGCCGTCTTTTACATAAACATTTCCCGGTCGGTCAGTATATGCCTGCAATTCGCGGTTCGGCCACTGAAAATTTCCAGTTTCGAAATTCCACTTTTCCGGATCCGGTGCGCCTTCGTAATCGAACTCGTCGCCCCACACCAGTCCATAATCCTTTAAATCCATAAAATCCCCTTTCATATAAAACGAACAACTTGAAAGCGGCATTGTTATCCACTAACATTTTTAGGTATTCTAGCATATAAAAACGTTTTTTCAAACATAAAAAAAGAGTTTTTTAAAATAATAATCCATCTTTGACAATTCAGTACAGTTGGACTATTCTATGTATCAAAGGAGATTGAAAAATGGCAAAGAACGTAGAGCAGGTTTTGGAATTATTGGATCGTGAATATGGAACGGATTATATTTGTTATTTGAACCATGAAACATCATGGCAGTTATTGATTGCGGTAATCCTCAGCGCGCAGTGTACTGATGCCAGAGTGAATATCGTAACGGCCGATTTGTTTCAGAAATATGATACGTTGGAAAAATTTGCCGAGGCAGATATAAAAGAATTGGAAGAGGCAATTCATTCCATTGGGTTTTATCATGCAAAGGCAAGAAATATTAAGAAATGTTGCTATGACCTGGTTCACAAGTTTCATGGAGAAGTTCCGCGTACATTGGAGGAATTGACTTCGTTGGCAGGTGTGGGAAGAAAAACCGCTAATGTGATCCGGGGAAATATTTATGATGATCCAAGTATTGTGGTGGACACTCATGTAAAAAGAATTTCCAAAAAACTGGGATTTACAAAGAACGATGATCCGGTAAAGGTGGAGTATGATTTGATGAAGGTTTTGCCGAAAGATCATTGGATTTTATACAATACACAAATTATTACATTGGGAAGAACTATCTGCACGGCAAGAAGTCCGAAGTGCAGGGAATGCTTTTTGAAGCAGTGCTGTCCGTCTTATGAGGAGAAATAAAGAAGAAATGTTTGTGAAAGATTATGTATGTGTGGATATCGAAACCACAGGTGTCAACACAAAGTGGAGCAAAATTATTGAAATCGGTGCAGTGAAGGTAAGAGACGGGAAAGTTGTGGAGACTTTTTCGGAATTAATTAATCCGGGAGAAAAACTGTCGGAGTTCATTACCGGATTAACAGGAATTACGGATGAAATGCTGGAAGGAAAACCGGGGATTGAAGAAGTTCTTCCGCGGTTTATCGAATTCGCAAAAGATGACGTTCTTTTAGGACATAATCTGATGTTTGACTTCGGCTTTTTGAAACAGAATGCAGTCAATTTGAAATTGTCTTTTGAAAAACAGGGACTGGATACGTTGAAGATTGCAAGAAAAGCATTGCCAAATCTGCATAGCAGAGGACTTGAGTATCTTTGCAACCATTACGGAATTGCAGATGAAAATCACCACAGAGCCTTTAATGATGCGAAAGTCACATCGGAACTTTATTTGATTTTAATGAAAGAATTTGGTGAAGAGTTCACGAAATCATTTGAACCGAAAGAGATGGCTTTCAAGGTGAAGAAAATGCAACCGATTACGGCACGACAGAAAAGTTATCTGACGGACCTGATTCGGTATCATAACATTACAATTGATTATAATATTGAACAGCTGACAAAAAACGAAGCGTCCAAAAAAATAGACAAAATTCTTTCCGAAAAAGGGCGAATTTTTTACTAGGTAAAAGATGTCAAGTGTGGTATAGTAGTAGATTGAACAGTGGAACACTATTGGGAAAATTAAATTGTATAAAACAGGGGAGAAAAAGAATGAACTTTTTTTATAATCGAAAAAATCAGAGAATTATTGCAGGTGGAATTGCTTTATTATTAGTAGTTGCTATGGTTATAACATTAATATATTAATTCATTGATAGATTTGAGGGAGACATTGTCATGAAAAAAATAGTATTTTGTGTATTGTGCATGACACTGTTGTTGGGAATGACTCAGATTTGCTTTGCTACTGAAGATGCGAATGAAACAATTAAAGAAGGAATTCGTATTGATGGAATCGATGTCGGTGGGATGACATACGATGAAGCAATGGAGACCATTACCCCGGTGGCAGTAGAAAAACTGAAAACAAAAGCAACATTAAAAGTGGGTTCCAAGGAAATCAAGGTTTCATTGAAGAAACTTGGATATCAGTGGAAGGAAGATGTTGTGGAAGATGCTCTTGGAGCCGGAAAAAAAGGGAACGTTATCCGACGTTTTAAAGACGATAAAGAAATCAAGGAGCAGGGAATGCCACTGATTATTACTGTGGAAGCAGAGGATGAAGTGGTAGAACGCAAGCTGGAAAAGAAATGCGATGAGTATAACCTTACAGCGAAAAATGCTTCTTTGAAATTTAACGGTTCCGGATTTGATATTATTCCGGAAGAAGAAGGCTGCGAAGTGGACTATGTGGAGACAGTTAAGAGCCTTCAGGAACAGATTATGAATCAGTGGGATGGCAGCAATAAGCTGCTGGTAGATGCGACTGTATCTACTTCCACACCGAAATATACAACAAAGGACTGTGAAAAAGTATCTGATACAGCGATGGGAAGTTTTACAACAACCTTTACAATGGGAGATGCTTATGCCGGCAGAAATGCAAACTTAAAGCACGGCGTGGAAATGATTGACGGAACAGTTCTTTATCCCGGGGAAGAGTATTCCTGCAATGCCGTACTTGCACCATGGACAGAAGAAAACGGATGGAGTCCGGCAGGAACGTATTCCGAAGGAGAAGTTGTGGACAGTTATGGTGGAGGAATCTGTCAGGTTTCCAGTACCTTATACAATGCATTGTTAAATGCTGAGATTCAGGTAACGGAAAGATATTCTCATTCCATGGCGGTTTCCTATGTAGACCTTGCTGCAGATGCTGCATTGGCAGGGGATTATAAAGACTTGAAATTCATTAACAATACGGATGCACCAATCTATATTCGCGGAATTTATGATTATGGTGAAATCTCATTCAAGATTTACGGTCATGATACAAGACCGGAGAATCGATCCGTATCTTATGAAAGTGTTGTAACAAAGACAGTTCCGATTACGGACAGCGTGACAAAGGATTCTTCTCAGCCGAAAGGTTATCATTCTGTAGAATCAAACGGTCATGTAGGTTATGTAGCGGAATTATATAAGATTGTTTACGAAAACGGCGAAGAAGTCAGCAGAGAAAAACTTCATACCAGCACTTATGCAATGTCACCGCGTAAGATTGTAGAAGGTACCGGAGAAGACAAGAAAGAAGAGAAGACCACAAAAGAAGAAGCTGAAACAAAGTCGGAAAAGAAAGAATCTTCACAGAAGGAAACGGAAAAAGAAGCGAAAAAGAAAGAACCTGCGGATGAAGCAGGAGATGAATAAAGGACAACAAACATGCATACAGGAAAATTTCCAGAGATATCATATAAGAAGGCTGTGTTAAAGAAAATGAGCCGCATATCGGAAACAATGAAACCTGGCGTGGATGCTGCCACAATCAGATTAGAAGATGTTACAGTAGTAATGTCTTCTAATTGTATATTGGAGTGGTTTCCGGGGTGCGAATTCTTTTGTCTGCAGAAGACAATCAACGGATTAGCGGAAAAAGGAGGCCTCCCAAAAGGAATTCAGTTGGAGTGGAATCTTCCGGAAAAATATGATGAGAGAAAACTGGGAGAAAAAATGACTGTGCTGAACCGGGAAGCAGACCGGTTGAACCTTCCGATTTTACAGTGTCGTGTATATAAGGGGAAAACAGAAAGCCCGATTTTAAATATTACAATGTTAGGAACGACGCAAAAACAACTTTGCACAAAAAACATTCAGGAAGGCATGGAAATCGTAATGGCAGGAACTGCCGGGTGTGGAGCAACTGCGATTTTGAGCACCGTCTATGAAACAGAATTGAAAGAACGGTTTCCGGGAAGCTTTGTCAGAGAATGCCGGGAACTTTGGGAACACCTTTCAGTCGAAGAGGCGGCAAAGATTGCCGGAGATTATGAAGTGGCATACATGCATCATTGTTCAGACGGAGGCGTGTTTGCCGGAATCTGGGAACTGGGCTCCTGTTGTGACAAAGGGGTAAAAGTTGGCGTGAAAGATATCCCGGTATGGCAGCATAGTATTGAGGTTGCCGAGTATTTGGACGCGAATCCGTATATGATGGAAGGCACCGGTGCATTGCTGATTGTTTGCGAAAAAGGACAGCAGATTGTGGAAGCACTTCAGAAGAAAAATATTATGGCTTCTGTGATTGGACAAATCACCGGCAATAATGATAGAATAGTATGGAATGGTGAGGAGAATCGCTTTTTGGAACCTCCTCGGGGAGACCAAATATATGAGCTCCTTCAAAACCATTGTAATAAATAAGAAAAGAAAAGGAGATTGGCAATGAGAGAAGAAATTTTACGTTTAATTGAAAAGAATGCAAGAATCGACTTAAAAGAAGCGGCGATTCTGTTGGGAAAAACAGAGGCGGAGGTTGCCAATGCCATCGCGGAAATGGAAAAAGAAAACATTATCTGCGGATACTATACAATGATTGACTGGGATAAGACCAGTGAAGATAGAGTAACTGCATTAATTGAAGTTCGCGTAACACCACAGAGAGGAAGCGGGTTTGATGACATTGCAGACAGAATTATGAAATATGATGAAGTAAAGGCAGTTTACCTGATGTCCGGTGGATTTGACTTTACAGTCATGATCGAAGAAAAAACAATGAAAGAAATCGCTCAGTTTGTAACAAACAAACTTTCTACATTGGATTCGATTTTAAATACAGCAACACACTTTATTTTGAAAAAATACAAGGACTATGGCACTGTGCTTGCTGATACTGAAGAAAGGATTTTGGTGACACCATAATGAGAGATCCGTTATCACAAACAATAAAAGACATTAAGCCATCAGGAATTCGAAAATTCTTTGATATTGTAAGCGAAATGAAAGATGCAATATCTTTAGGTGTGGGCGAACCGGATTTTGATACTCCATGGCATATTCGAGAAGAAGGTATTTATTCTCTGGAAAAGGGACGTACATTCTATACATCCAATGCAGGATTAAAAGAATTAAAAGTAGAAATATGTAATTACCTGAAAAGAAAACAGGGCTTGGAATATGATTATAAGGATGAAGTAATGGTAACTGTTGGTGGTAGTGAGGCAATTGATATTGCATTTCGTGCCATGTTGGATCCGGGTGATGAAGTATTGATTCCGGAACCATGTTACGTGTCTTATGTTCCTTGTGTGGAACTGACACATGCGATTCCGGTTACTATTCCGTTAAAGGAAGAAAATCAGTTCCGTCTGACCAAAGAAGAAGTGTTGGAGAAACTGACAGATAAAACAAAGATTCTTGTACTTCCGTTCCCGAATAATCCTACGGGAGCAATTATGGAACGCGAAGATTTGGAAGCAATTGCAGAAGTTTGTGTCGAACATGATATTTACGTTCTGTCTGATGAAATTTACGCTGAACTTACATATAAGGGAGATCATGTATCCATTGCACAGCTTCCGGGAATGCAGGAAAGAACAGTTCTCATTAACGGTTTTTCAAAAGCGTTTGCTATGACCGGTTGGAGACTTGGATTTGCAGCAGCACCTGCTGTAATTATGGAACAGATGATTAAAATCCATCAGTTTGCAATCATGTGTGCTCCGACGACCAGTCAGTATGCAGCAGTGGAAGCATTAAAACACGGAGATAAGGATGTGCAGGCAATGCGTGAATCCTATAACCAGAGAAGACGTTTTCTGATTCATGAATTCCGTGATATGGGATTGGATTGTTTTGAACCATACGGAGCATTTTATGTATTCCCAAGTATTAAGAAATTCGGATTAACTTCTGAAGAGTTTGCAACCAGACTGCTTCAGGAAGAAAAAGTAGCGGTAGTGCCGGGAACTGCATTTGGAGATTGTGGAGAAGGCTTCCTGCGAATATCTTATGCGTACTCTTTGGATAATTTGAAGATCGCATTGGAAAGAGTCAGAAATTTTGTGACAAGACTTCAAAACGAGGAGAAATAGAATGAATATTGTATTGCTTGAGCCGGAAATCCCACAGAATACCGGAAATATCGGAAGAACCTGTTGTGCAACAGGGACAAAACTTCATTTAATCGAACCGATGGGGTTTCGAATTAATGAGAAGAACCTGAAGAGAGCAGGAATGGATTATTGGGATAAACTGGACGTGACGATTTATGACAGTTATCAGGATTTTGTGGAAAAGAATCCGGATGCAAAAATCTGGTATGCCACAACGAAAGCACCGAATCGTTACAGCGATGTACAGTTTGGCGAAAATGATTATGTAATGTTCGGAAAAGAAAGTGCCGGAATTCCAGAAGAAATTCTGGTGGAAAATCGGGAACAATGCATTCGTATTCCGATGAATCCGGATATTCGTTCGCTGAACCTGGCAAATTCCGTAGCAATTGTGTTATATGAAGGATTACGTCAGAACAATTTTGCGGGAATGCAGATGGAAGGACATTTACATCGTTTAGAATGGTCAGAATAAAATAAAGAATAAGGGGTGTTGCATCATGTGATGCAATACCCCTTTTGTTGTGCAATCAGTATTCCGAATTTGTGATAGTTACTTTTCGCTTATCGATTTGAATCAGACCTTCCTCTTTCATCTTACTGAGTTCTCGGCTCATGGCACTGCGATCCACGGATAAATAATCCGCCAGGGCACTCATAGTAAAAGGAAGAGTAAACGTTTTTCGGTCGTTTTGTGCGGCGAGAATTTCAAAGTAAGTCATCAGACGGTCACGAATGGTGCGCTGACTTAATACTTCCAAATGCTCACAGATACTCTGGGTTTTATCGGATACCATCAAAAGAATATTGTTTACTAATTGGCTGTGGTGGGCACATGCCTTGGAACACCGCTTAACAATATGTTCAAAATCAATGTAGCGGACATTACAGTTGGTCACGGCTTCCACAGTGATATTTTCCTTGCCGGCATAGTAGTAGAATAACTGGCCGAAAATATCTCCTTCTGTCAAATGCTCCAAAATCGTTCTGGTGCCGGAACTGTTGCAGTGAATGACGCAGGCTTCCCCGCTTTCCACAATGCCGATTCCTTTATCATCCTCATCGTAGAACAAAATGATTTCCCCGGAACGATACGTCTTGGTGAATGTATTAAAACAGGTCATCATGGTTTCCCGTTCGGATTCTTCAATATTATAGAATAAATTGTTTTCTGTAATTTTCATAAAACCCCTCCCGAATAAAAGATATAAAAAGTATAACAAAAAATAAAACTTGTTGCAAATGCAACAGATAAAACAAAGAACAGGGTATAAACTAAAGATACCTTGAAGGAGTAGCTGAAAAGTTTTTGTGAAATTTTTAAAGTTTCGAGGCTCATTTTTCAAGAATTTATGCAATTTATAAAAACAACAACATTTAATCAAAATTTGTTTGTTCTATCCGTTGCAAAACAAATCATAAAGTGTTATATTTATCACAGTTAGTGAAAATGGCTACGTATGTGTAGTAGTGCGCTCTTTTTTAGGCGCTACATAAATGTTTCCACTAAGACAAAAAAATAAGGAGGTTCATTTATGGATGCAATTACATGTATTAAGACAAGAAGAAGTGTAAGAAAGTATACAGATAAGCCGGTTTCCAAAGAGTTAATTGAGGAAATTGTTGCAACAGCAATTTACGCCCCTTCTTGGAAAAATTCACAGACTACCCGTTACATTGCCGTAACAGACCCTGAAATCAAGAATCGCATTTCCAAAGAATGTTGTGCAGAACATAATCAGTCAATCATTGACGGAGCTTCTGCTTTAATTGCAACATTAATCGTGGACAAGCGTTCCGGTTTCGAAAGAGATGGCAGTTATTCTACTATCAGAAAAGATAATTGGCAGGCTTTTGACAATGGAATTGCCACACAGACATTATGTTTGGCAGCACATGAAAAAGGACTGGGAACAGTTATCATGGGTCTTTATGATATAGACAAAGCGCAGGAAATTCTTCAGGTTCCTGAAGGACAGCTTTTGATGGCATTGGTTGCTGTAGGTTATCCGGCAGACGAACCAATGGCTCCAAAGAGAAAAACTGTTGAGGATGTCCTTACGTTTTGTTAATTACTAATCAGGTAATGGACGACTTCGATTTTGAAGAGGTCCGTTTACTATAAGCTTTACTTTATTTATATTTTTAGGAGGAAAAAAGAAATGAGAGAAGAGTGGACAGGATTTGTCGGCGGTGCTTGGCAGAAAGAAGTAAACGTCAGAGATTTTATCCAGAAGAACTACACACCATATGATGGTGATGGCAGTTTCTTAGCAGGCCCTACACAGGCAACAACAGATTTATGGAATCAGTTACTTGACCTTCAGAAGAAGGAAAGAGAAGCTGGTGGTGTTTTAGATATGGACACAAAGGTTGTTCAGACAATCACATCACACGGTGCCGGATATTTAGATAAGGATAAGGAAACAATCGTTGGTTTCCAGACAGATGCACCTTTCAAGAGAGGACTTCAGGTTAACGGTGGTATCCGTATGGCTATGAAGGCTTGTTCAGACAATGGTTATGAAGTAGATCCAGAAGTAGTTGATTTCTACACAAACTACAGAAAGACTCATAACGCTGGTGTATTCGATGCTTACACACCTGAAATCAGAACATGTCGTTCAAACCATATCGTAACTGGTCTTCCAGATGCTTACGGACGTGGACGTATCATCGGTGACTACAGAAGAGTTGCCCTTTATGGTATTGATGCATTAATCGAAGATAAGAAGGCACAGAAGTCTGGAACAGACCTTATGACAATGACACCTGATGTTATTCGTGATAGAGAAGAATACTCTGAACAGATTAGAGCTCTTCAGGAATTAAAGAAATTAGGTGAAATCTACGGATTCGATATTTCAAGACCTGCACAGAACGTACAGGAAGCTATCCAGTGGATGTACTTAGGATACCTTGCAGCAGTTAAGGAACAGAATGGTGCTGCTATGTCTCTTGGACGTACTTCTACATTTATTGACTGTTTCGCTGAAAGAGATTTAGCAAACGGAACATTTACAGAAGAACAGATTCAGGAATTCGTTGATCACTTCATCATGAAGTTAAGATGCGTTAAGTTCGCAAGAACACCTGAATATAACCAGATTTTCGCCGGTGATCCAGTATGGGTTACAGAATCAATCGGTGGTGTTGGTATTGACGGACGTCACATGGTAACAAAGATGTCATTCAGATACCTTCATACATTAGAGAACTTAGGTGCAGCTCCAGAGCCAAACCTTACAGTTCTTTGGTCTACAAGACTTCCTGAAGCATTCAAGAAGTTCTGTGCTAAGTTATCTATTGAATATTCTTCAATGCAGTACGAAAATGACGACTTAATGAGAGTTACACATGGTGATGACTACGGTATCGCATGTTGTGTATCTTCAATGAGAATCGGTAAGGAAATGCAGTTCTTCGGAG
Organism: Eubacterium sp.; assembly: GCA_016292095.1. Lineage (GTDB taxonomy): Bacteria > Bacillota > Clostridia > Lachnospirales > Lachnospiraceae > Eubacterium_G. The sequence continues at coordinate 22,282 of JAEFAB010000042.1, forward strand.
CTAGAGCAAACCTTGCTAAATGTTTACTTTACGCTATCAACGGTGGTGTGGATGAAAAGACTAAGGTTCAGGTAGGACCTAAGTACAGACCAATCACAGCAGACGTTCTTGATTACAATGAAGTAATGGAAAAATATGATGACATGATGAAGTGGTTAGCTAGAGTTTATGTAAGCGCATTAAACTGCATCCACTACATGCATGACAAATATTCTTATGAAAGAATTCAGATGGCATTACATGATGCTAAGGTTACAAGATGGTTCGCAACAGGTATTGCTGGACTTTCAGTAGTTGCAGACTCACTTTCAGCTATCAAGTATGCAGAAGTTAAGTGTATCAGAGACGAAGACGGCGTAGTAGTTGACTTCGAAACAACTGGTGACTTCCCTAAATATGGTAACGATGATGACAGAGTTGATGATATCGCTGTAGAAATCGTTAACAAGTTCATGGGATACTTAAGACAGCAGTATACATACAGAAATGGTATTCCAACACAGTCAATTCTTACAATTACTTCTAACGTAACATACGGAAAGAACACAGGTAACACACCTGACGGAAGAAAGGCTGGACAGCCATTCGCACCAGGTGCTAACCCACTTCACGGAAGAGATAAGAACGGTGCTGTTTCATCACTTTCATCAGTAGCTAAGCTTCCATTCCTTAACTCACAGGATGGTATTTCAAATACATTCACAATCATTCCTGGAGCACTTGGAAAGGATGACGTAATCGTTGGTGATTTAAGTGACCTTGGAGTAGAAATCGATAAATAATTAAGATAAGGATGATTCACATTGGCAAAAGGTATAATTCATTCAATTGAGAGTTTTGGAACAGTTGATGGTCCCGGCGTGAGACTGGTGGTATTCTTCAAAGGATGCCCGATGAGATGCGCATATTGTCACAATCCGGATACTTGGAGTATGGAAGGTGGCGAAGAAATGACAGTGGACCAAATCATGGATACGTATGAGAGCAAAAAGTCTTTCTACAAGGATGGCGGAATTACTGCTACCGGAGGAGAGGCAATGGTTCAGATTGATTTCCTGACAGAACTGTTTGAAGCAGCTCACAAGCGAGGAATTCATACCTGCCTGGATACATCCGGAACCACTTTCCAGCCGGATAACCCGGATTATTTAAAAAAGGTTGACCGTCTGTTAGAAGTGACCGATTTGATTATGTTAGATATCAAGCATATTGATCCTGAAAAACATCAGGAACTATGTAAGAGACCTAACGACAATATTTTAAAATTTGCCCAGTACCTTGATTCCAAGGGAAAGGAAATGTGGATTCGCCATGTTGTTGTTCCGCATGTAACGATGGATAGAGACTCTCTTTATCGACTCGGAAAATTTATTGGAACATTAAGACATGTGAATGCACTTGATATTCTCCCATATCATGATATGGGAATCGTAAAATACGAACAGTTGGGAATCGATTATCCGTTAAAGGGTATTGAACCTGCTACGAAGGAAATGGCATTAGCGGCCAGAGAAATCGTAATGGAAGGGTTCAAAGAGTCCCGTGCAGAATTAAATTCAAAATCTTAAAGGAGGAAGAAAATATGTCAGCAAGTACACAGCAGGTAGATAATTTAGTATCTTTATTAGATGGTTATGCATCAAAGGGTGGACATCACTTAAACGTAAATGTATTAAATAAAGAAACATTACTTGATGCTCAGGCACATCCTGAAAAATATCCACAGCTTACAATCCGTGTTTCCGGATACGCTGTAAACTTTATCAAGTTAACAAAGGAACAGCAGGATGATGTAATTCATAGAACATTCCATGCTAGCACAGGTTTATAAGAAGAAGTAAAGCTTTATTTAGGGCCCGGTTTATACCGGGTCCTTTTTGTGCGTAAGCAATGAGTCACATAAATAAAAAGGCATATTCGGTGTGGGAATGCTTGCATTCACAACACCGAGTGTGTCTTTTTATTTAATGCGGCGAATGCCGCATCAGCGAGAAGAAGCGAAGCGAATTCGAGCTGAATGTGACTCATTTATGGAGGGAGTAATGCGGCGAATGCCGCATCAGCGAGAAGAAGCGAAGCGAATTCGAGCTGAATGTGACTCATTTTTTGAAGAAGGTAAAAGAAAAAATAAAAAAAATTGCTTTACAACGATTTTTTTTTATGAAGTTTTGTAACAATATTATTTAAAATATAATACTGTTCAATTTTAAATATATTAAAAAAGATTACGTTAAATTTGTTAAAGGTAATAAAAAATATACAAATATATGGAAATGATACGGGTAACATAGCGGAAATATGTAAAAAGGACAAAATTGTTAAGAAATGTGCATTTTTTTCTGTAATATATTGCGGCAAATTGTTAAGAAAGTATGAAAATAATTACATAAAAATAGTATTGCAAATGGAAAAAAATGGAGTTACAATGACCTAGCTTTGCAGAGTAAGACATTAAAAAAGGCAACAAAAAGAGCGCAAAAGAAAGGGTTAAAGAAAATGAAAAAATTAAACAAGACAATGATCAAAACATTAGGAGTTGTAGCAATCGTAGCTGCAGTTGGATTTATCGGAGCAACAAATTCCGTAGAGGCAAAGACATTAAAAGCAAACAAAAAGTACTCGATTAATATTGACGGCAAAAAAGGAAAAGAAAAAATCCAGATCAAGTCGAAGAAAATGAAAAATTCAAATTTTGATAAATTTATATTATATATCAATGGGAAAAAGGTTTCTCAAAAAGTAGGGTATGAGGTATTTTGTAATGTAATTGATATTAACAAGAAAAAAGCAGGAAAAGAACTTGTATTTTTTGGAATTGGAAATAGTTCGGTAATAGATAAGAAGGCAGGCATCTACACCTACAAAAAAGGAAAACTCAATCGAATTTTAAAATTGTATAACTACGACAAGGAAATGAAATTCTTTAGAATATATCCAAGCTATAATAAGAACATTTCTACTGATGGAAAAGGGAAAGTGACAATTACCTATGATACACCAAGTGAGGTTGGTATTGGATGTTACATTACAAAAGTTCAGTTTGTGTACAAAAAAGGAAAACTGGTAAGAACAACAAAGAATGAAGTGGAATTCATCGAATCTTCAAAAACATATCAGTATGAATTGAATGAAGATGTAACTGTTTATCAGAACCCAAGTCAGACAAGTGGTGTGAAAGCAGTGTTAAAGAAGGATAGCAAACTGCGCATTTTAAAGGTACGTTATGATGTGATAAAAGATAAAATCACAGATGATAATCGAGACAATGCGTGCTATAATGTTTATGCATACGTGAAAGCAGATAATGGAACAACAGGTTGGATTGCGATAAAAGAATATGATTATAAAAGCAAACAAAATCAGTTTAAAGTATATGCTGAATGGTGCTAAATCAGGAACGTAAAACGAAGAGGTGTGCGAAGGCACACCTCTTTATTGATTATTGTGGAAATTCCGCTATAATGATAAGTAGTGTTTAGAAGAAAAAGAGGGATTGATATGTATAACATTGTTTCAAAATTATTAATTTACGGAGATATGCCGGAGGATTCCATTCTGATGGAATTGTCCAATATTATCAAGGATTTTAAGGAAACAGACTATCAGAAGGATGAAATTATCACACGAATCTACCATCAGGTAAAACGAATTCTTGTGGTGGCGACAGATTTTGGGTTTGATAAGAATCTGTGGCACAATTATCTGACCTACCTTTTGATTACTAATGAAAATCCCTTCAGTTTAACCTGCGAAAAAGTAGGAGCAAATGATGGAACGGTAAATTATTTTGCAGAAAATGATTTTAAACAGTTTCAGAATTTATTTAATTATGATTTTGCTCCGATGGAAAAAGAATTGGGTATTGATTGCTTTGAAAAATTAGGGCATTATAATGCCATTGAAAAGAAAGAATTATTGTATAACAAAAATGTCAGTGAGAAGGTTCGAACACTGAGTGAAAAACTGGAGCAGGCAAAGGACGAAAAGGAATTCTTTGGAGCAGTTACGGATTTCTATAAAGCCTATGGAGTGGGAATGTTTGGGCTCAATAAGGCATTCCGTATCGAAGAAGGTAGCAATGGCATTACCTTTAAACCAATTAACAACATGGATAAAGTAGTGCTGGATGACCTGATTGGTTATGAAATCCAAAAAAAGAAATTAGTGGATAACACAGAGGCGTTTGTTCAGGGGAGAAAGTGCAATAACTGCTTGCTTTTTGGCGACAGTGGAACAGGAAAGTCTACCAGCATTAAAGCCATTGTTAATGAATATTACGATCAAGGGCTTCGTATGATTGAAATCTATAAACATCAGTTCAAGGACCTGTCCAATGTCATTGCAATGATTAAGAACAGAAACTATAAATTTATTATCTATATGGATGACTTGTCTTTCGAGGAATTTGAAATTGAGTATAAATTCCTGAAAGCAGTGATTGAAGGTGGAGTAGAGACAAAGCCGGACAATATTCTGATTTATGCAACATCCAATCGAAGACATTTGATTAAGGAAACTTGGAATGACCGTAGTGATGTGACTGTGGACAATGGAATGCATCGTTCCGACACCATTGAAGAAAAGCTTTCTTTGGTACATCGATTTGGTGTTACAATCAATTATTCCAAACCATCCCAGAAGGAATACTTCGAAATTGCTATTGGATTGTGCAGAAGAATGGGTGTGCAGATGTCAGACGAAGAAATTCGTGCAGAAGCAAACAAATGGGAATTGAGCCACGGAGGAATTTCCGGAAGAACAGCTCAGCAGTTTGCAAATTATATTAAAGGAAATGAGCGGGAGTAACAGTGAAAGATATTTATAAATTTGGGGAGATTCCCGTAGAAATAAAACATAGAGGAATGTATTTTAAAGAGGTATGTTCAGATTATTTGGCACCGGATGAAGAACCGTTATTTACAGTTGTGGCGTCCGATGAAGATTTGGCGTTTGAACAGGCACATGCCGAAGATGATGTGGAATTCTCAAAATCCTATTTAGAGTACATTGCAATTTATCGTCTTTTTTGTGAGAAAGCAGTAGATTACCGTGTATTTCTTTGCCACGGAAGCGTGTTAGAAATGGACGGGGAAGCCTATATGTTTACAGCAACCAGCGGTACTGGAAAGTCGACCCATACACGTTTGTGGCGTGAGAAATTTGGTGACCGCGTGCGAATGATCAATGATGACAAGCCGCTCTTGCGAGAGAAGGAAGACGGGATTTATGCTTACGGAACCCCGTGGGACGGAAAGCATCATATATCAGAAAATATCAATGCAAAATTAAAGGGCCTGTGTTTCTTGAAGCAGGCAAAGGAAAATAAAATCAGAAAAGCCGAGAAAGAAGAAATTGTACCACTGATTATGAATCAGATTTACCGCCCGAGAAATGTGGATGGACTGATGAAAACAATGAAATTTGTGGACAAGTTGATTGAGCAGGTTCCGATGTATATTTTGGAATGCAATATTTCAGAAGAAGCAGTGAACGTGGCTTACGAGGCAATGACAAAGTAAAGGAGAATGAGATGAAAGTAAAAGAAGGATTTGTATTAGGTGAATTAGGGGAACAGACTATCGTTATTCCTGTGGGTGCAGCAAGCAACGATTTCAACGGAATGGTAAAATTGAATGACACAGGGAAGTTCCTGTGGGAAAAACTTCAAAATGAAGTGACAGAGCAAGAGTTGGCAGCTGCATTGGTGGAAAAATACGGAATTGACGCAGAACGTGCCACAGCCGACGTGCAGGATTTTATAGCAACACTGAAAAAGCCGGGGATTGTAGAATAAAGGATTATAAGCAATGGAAAAAATGACCATTCAACAATGTTTAGAAACCCATGGGTTTTATATGGCAAGCGTGAAGGGCGACAGTATGATGCCGATGCTGCGACAGGGAAAAGATGTAGTCAAAATCTGTCCGGCGAAGGGGATGCTGAAAAAGAATGATTTGCCCCTCTATCAGAGACCTACCGGGGAATATGTACTTCATCGGATTATAGGAGTGAAAAAAGGGTACTATATTACCTGTGGGGATAATCGCTTTCTGAAGGAAAAAGTTCCTTTTGATTGGATTGTGGGAGTAATGGATTCTTTTATCAGAGACGGTAGGGAAATCCCGTCAACAGACGAGAAATACCTGCATTACATTCGCCAAATCCGCAGAAGTTTCTGGTGGAGAAGAATAAAAAGAAAATTGAAAAAATAAAGTCTGAAAAAGTACTTGCAATTTGAAAAATACTATGATAAAATATCATCTGTTGCTAGACAACAATGGCCCATCGCCAAATGGTAAGGCACTGGACTCTGACTCCAGCATTTCAAGGTTCGAATCCTTGTGGGCCAGCTTTTAAGACAATTCCAAAGATTGGAATTGTCTTTTTTGTTGTGAGAACTTTTTATAATCCGTGAAGTGAACCACATACATCGCATTAATTCATTCTGTATGGTATCGATTTCTCGAATATGTGCTGGACTGAACCATATAAATCGCATTATTTCATTCTATATGGTTCAAATTCATGAAATCCACCCTAAAGAAAACCATATATATCGCATTTCGCATTCTATGTGGTTCTGACAGCCCGGACGAAAAAACTCCAGCGATATTTCGCTGGAGTTTTGTATTATTTATTTTCCGGATAAAGATGAGAAACATCCAGATAATCCGGGATACCTCTCTGGTACTTCACAACCGGCTCACCTAAAATCAAAGGATAAGCATAATCGATGAATTCCTGTGTAACATCATTTCCACGTTCGTTAATCCATTCTCTAGGAACGTGCTTCACAAGACCGGCAACATTCTTAACGTCAGTATCACCCATGTCAACAGCATACGGATCGTTGGATTTACGGACTGCAGTTACCATAACGCCAGACTTGCCGTCAGTAGCAACTTTCACTGCGTGCATACCAAGACGGAAAGCTTCACCGATATCTGTAACAGAAGACATATGTGCTGCACTTCTCTGTAAGATATTGATTTCTACGGAACGAACCTTCACCTGAAGATTTTCCTTGATGATATATTCCAAACATTTTCCGGTACCGCTCAACTGACTGTGTCCAAATGTATCTTCCACAGCAGTAGTGGCACTAATGTATTTCCCATCGGCATCCTTGATACCTTCAGAAACAGCAATAACAACGTTGTTGTACTTTTCAATTGCAGCTTTTACATCTTCGATGAATTCAGCTTCATTGAAAGCAACTTCCGGTAAATAAATCAAGTGTGGTGCGTGGTTATAAGAGTTTCTGGCTAAAACTGAAGAACCAGCAAGCCATCCGGCATCACGTCCCATGATTTCTACGATTGTAACACTGTTGATTGGATAGATGGATGTATCGTGTCCAATTTCCAATAAGGTAGACGCAACGTATTTTGCAGCGGAACCATAACCCGGTGTGTGGTCTGTTACACAAAGGTCGTTGTCGATTGTCTTTGGAATACCGACAATCTTGATTGGGTTTCCAATCTGCTGTGCGTAAGCATTCAACTTGTCCACGGTATCCATGGAATCATTACCGCCAATGTAGAAAAAGGCATCAATTTCATATTCTTCAAATTTATTAAAGATGTATGCATATGGAGCATCATCTTCGGAGTAATCCGGCAACTGATATCTGCAGGAACCAAGATACATGGAAGGGGATTTCTGCAACAGGTCGATAAACATCGGAGTTTCTTCCACCTTCTTTGTCAAATCCATTAATCTTCCGTTTAATAATCCCTGAACCCCGTTCAGTGAACCGTAAATTTTATCAAAATATTGGCTGTTAATAGCGCCCTGAATAACTCCGGCCAAACTGGAGTTGATGGCAACAGTAGGACCACCGGACTGAGCAACTAAACAATTATGCATATCTATGAACCTCCTAAAATCTTTCTTTCTACAGTATACCCTACATTGTGACAAAAACCAAATGTATTTGGGAACTATTATATTAACAGTAACACAAAAATGAGAGCTGGTAAACGGGAAGAATGTTCACAGTATCCTGCAAAGAGGCATACTGTAATAATGTAACAGAATATGAGGAGGAATCAATGGATTGTAATTGCAATCAAAACGGCAGAGGCTATCGCCCTTCAATGGAGCAACGCCAAATGACCGGCAACGGAAGAAATATGTACTACGGCAGAGGACCGGGCAACGGAAGAAATATGAATTGTTCCCAAGTGGCCGGAGGTCAGATGATGAACCGGCGTTATGATGGATGTAATCCCGTCAATGCACCGGTAGACCAGATGATGATTGGAATGGGTTATGTGCCGTGGCAAAAATGGCAGAATATTTATGATTTGGATGAAGCACTAAAGCGTGGAACAATCTTCGAGGATTTAGACAAACCATATTTAGGAAGGCCGGTGAAATCATGAATCAGGAAAAATTAATGCAACTCATTCAAAAGGCAAGCTTTGCAGTGTACGACACCAAACTATTCTTGGATACTCATCCGAATTGTCAGGAGGCATTGGATTATTATCAGGAAATGAAAAAAATCCGAGAGAAGGCGTGGAAAGAATATACGGAGAATTTTGGCTCGCTGAGCGCAGAAGATGTTCCAAACAAAGATTATTGGGATTGGAATAATCGACCATGGCCTTGGGAAGGAGGGAACTGCTAATGTATAGTTATGACAGAATGTTACAGTATCCGGTGAAAATCAAAACAAGAAACCCGAAGATTGCTCAGGTGATTATATCCCAATATGGTGGTCCCGACGGCGAAATCGGAGCGTCATTGCGATATATGTCTCAGAAATTTGCAATGAAAAACAAGAAAGTGGCAGGACTGCTTAACGATATTGCGACAGAGGAGTTATCTCATGTTGAAATGGTGGGAACGATTGTGTCTCAGCTGGTAAAAGACCTACCTTGCGAAGATGTGGATATGGCAGGCTTTGAAAAATATTATGTGGATCATACGTTGGGAATTTGGCCACAATCGGCAGGTGGGGTTCCGTTTTCAGCGACAATGTTCCAGTCATCCGGGGACCCGATTGCAGACTTGTATGAGGATATGGCAGCAGAACAGAAGGCAAGAAAGACCTACGATAATATTTTGGCGCTTGTAAAGGACAATGAAGTGGCAGATCCAATCAGATTTTTAAGAGAACGTGAAGTAGTGCATTTTCAACGTTTTGGTGAGGCAATGCGAATGATACAGGACGAATTGAATTACAAAAATTTTTATGCATTCAATCCGAGTGGATGTAAGAAATAAGGAGATACACTTCCCAACGTCATAAGAGAAATGGCGTTGGGAATATAGAAGAACATACTTACAGGATTATAAGGGAAATATATACGAAGCGGATTTAAATATAGCTAATGGTGAAAGAAGATACATTCTATATGACATAGAATGCCTTAGTGGAATGGAAGAAAATAAAAAAAAGAGGACGCAAGCAGGTAAACTCCAAAAAAATGGAGAAATCGCCGCCAAGCGAACTCTTTCTAAAAAAAGCCTAGCCACGGCGACAGATGAAAAATCCCCTGTCTCTACGTCTGAAACGACCCGTGGGACGGCTTCTAACTAAAATGTATCACACAAAAAAGAAGATATCAATGGCAAATTTTCAATGCGTTCTGATTCAGAGGGAAGGGAGCTAACACCACAGCAGCAGGAGTTTTTTTAGAACAGCAAAATTGTGGATGAAGATGAAAATTTTGATTCTGGAACAGATACATTAATTCAGTTTATGTCTGAAGGAAATATCAGAGTAATGTCAGAAAGTGCAATTATGACGTTGTTTGACAAAGATAATATAACAGATACGTTCAAGATGAATGCAATAAACAATCAATTGTTTATAGATAAAAAGAAAGTAGAGAGTTTGCCATTGAATGAGAGGGGCCAATCCCCAAACATTGTAACCAAACCGACTACTTCTAATGAGAACATACTCCTTTTCAAGAAAAAAGTCAACGGATTATTAGAGAAAATAATCACGGTAATTTTGAAGAAAAGTATGCAATATATTCTGGAATTATAAATGTAAGAATAGATAAGGACAGTTAGAATTTTGCGTATGACGTAATAATAAATAAGTCAGTAGACTATGGCTCCCTACACGAAGTAGGTCATAAACCACTGTCTACTGACAATGGTACTATAACAGAAAATGAAAAAAATAGCAAGAGTCAAAATAAATAAGTCAGTAGACTATGGTTCCCTACACGAGGTAGGTGCCAAACCACTGTCTACTGACAGTGATACTGTAACAGAAAATGAAAATAATAGCAAGAGTCAATTTTCAATGCGCACTGATTCAGAAGGCAGAGAATTAACGCCACAGCAGCAGGAGTACTTTAAGAACAGTAAAGAAGTTGATTCATTCGGAATTGATAAGTTGAATGATTATATAGCGGTTCAAAAGAAAGTCCTTCCAGTGTTAGAAAACGAAGACTATTTCGGGGACTATACGAATAAAGAAACTGGGATGATTATAACCTTAGGCAAAAAAGGCATTAAAGAAACATTGGGAAGCGGAAAAAGATTTAAGACGTTACCGAGAAACTTAAAACTATCGAAATTAGCAACATTAAGAAGTTTACCAGAGATTATTCAAGATGCTACGTTGATGGAAGATAATGTGAAGAATAAACATGGAGGAAATTCTGAATATGCATACTTTAGTGTGAAAACAACAATTAATGGAGAACCATGTAAAATAACCATAGATGTCAAAAAAACGGTGGCAAAAAATAGATTTTGGATGCATCACATTGACATAACAAAGGAGAGCCAAGAATTACTCACTTCTGCCAATCGGCAGACGTTCAAAGAGACTCTTGACTCTCCTAGGGAGAATATAACACAAGAAAAGAAGATTGGCAATAGTGATGAACCACAATTCTCCATGCGAAACATTTCCTAGCAACTATTATATGATAGATTGGTTTCGAAAAAAATCCACCCTTAAATTAAGCGCTTACGATATAACAACAAAAGCTGGAATATCAAGAGTAAATATACGCCTGTATTTTACTGGGCGCTCTTGATATACCAGCTTGTTTTTGCTATTAAATAGACAACGGCTTAAACGCATTAAATTGCTGTTAAGCCGTATCAATTATTATAGAAAATCTGAATTTACAGAAATAATTTCACACCGTATTCACATATCCTATTTTAATATTGTTGATATTTTGGTTTTCAAAAATTTAATTGTTTTAAAATTTGTTCAGCTTTTTCCTCATATCCTTTATTTACTTTTGCATACACAACATAAGTACCATAATATTTAGCGTAGTTACTAATTTCAGAATCTTTGTAAATCATTGTATAATTTTCCTGTGAAATATCAAATGTTGAATCAGCATTCTCTTTATTAAGATTACTTAATCTTTCACCAATCTGATTGAAAATGTTTTGAGTATGAGTAGTATCTGTCATATCGTAGCATTCAAAAGAATATTTATTCTCTTCAAAACCAACAAGAATCGAATTGAATCCAGCACTTTTTGCTGTATCTGTTTGATCATCAACATTGATTCCGTTATCTTTCATAACTTTCAAAAATAAATCGACTGAAAAATCAACTTGATATGTTGAAACATCCTGTGTGCTGGTTGTCTCAACAGTTTTTTGGGAACTTGAAGATTCGTTTTCAGTCCTATCAATTTTCTTTATTGTTATACAAGCAGTAAGAAGTGAGCATGAAAGCAGAACGCCCATTAAGATTATAAAAATTTTTCTCATTATAAATACCTCTTCCTTAAATAGATTATTAAAAATAGCTTCTATATTTTACTATATTTATTTATTTTTGCAAGTCATATCCAAATACGACGGTCACAAAGGTGACCATCGTTCAACAGAACTTGCACTAATTAAAGAAGGAGAATCCAATGATACTTAAAAATTCATTAAGTGTAGACAGTGAGGGAAGAGAATTAACACCACAGTAGCAGGAGTTCTTCAAGAACAGCAAAGTGGTAGATGAGGACAGGACAAAAATTAAACAAGTGTAGTGATAAAAGTTCGTTGAAACGGCAAAAAGATAGTGCAGGACTACCTTGAAAATGATAGAATAAGACTAAATAAAAAAGGTGTACGGAATAAAAAATATGAGAGAGGTGAATGCCTATGAATCGAAAAGGAAGAGCCTTTAAAGGTCTTGCATTCCAGGTGTCGATATTCTTTTTTGTGGGGATTTTATTGACGGGATTTTTGTCCTATTTCACGTTGACTGATAATGCAGATAAGAGCGTGGTTGAGGAAAAGAAAAATCTTTCTTCCGGAATTGCAACGGACGTGGATTCATCCATTCGGGAAGTGAAATCTTATGAGTGGGTGATTGCTTATTTATCAGAACATTTACAGGACGAAACATTGGATTTGGAATATGATCGTTCTGAAAAGACAGATAAAAAAGTGCGGGATCTGACAGCCAGACACACAGGCCTTAGCATCTATGATGTGGAAGCGGAGGAACTGGAACAGTTTTCAGATGAGGATCAGAGGATTTACGCAGAGATTATATTTAATAAATGGTTGAGTCGCCTGAATAATTTAAAGATGGCTTACAATGTGAGCTATCTCTATTTTCTGGCGACAAATGATGAATATAAAGAGTGCTTCTTTTTCGTAAGTGCTTCGGATGGAAAAATGAAACGAAGCTCAACACCGGGAGATGCATATACTTTTGGAACGAAGGTGGAACTGAATCAGGATCAGTCGGAAGCTTTTCAGAGACTGAAGAAAGAAGATTATCTGGTCTACACGGAAGGTTTTATGGATCGATATCGTTATCTCTTTAAGGTGGGAGAGTACAACTTTATCTCAGGAATGACCTTCAATATTACCGAAATGAAGCAGGACGTGAAAGCGCGAACCATTCAGGGCGTTATTGGTTTTATTATGCTTCAGATATTGCTTTCGTCATTTTGCTTGATTCTGATTGATATTTTTGCATTGCGACCATTGAAACGAGTGAACAACAGTGTTAATGACTACGCAGAATCCAAGGATAGTGAAAAAGTCAGAAACCAGTTAAAGAAAGTTAAAACCAAAAACGAAATCGGAGTATTGTCGAAAAACATCTCTGAAATGGTCGTGGAAATCGATGACCATTTGGAAGAAATTAAAAATATTACAGCGGAGCAGGAACGAATCAGTGCGGAATTGAATGTTGCAACGGATATTCAGACGCATATGCTTCCAAATATTTTTCCACCATTCCCGGAAATTGAGGAGTTTGATATTTTCGCATCTATGCAGCCGGCGAAAGAAGTTGGTGGAGATTTCTACGACTTCTTTATGATTGATGAAAAACATGTGGCACTGGTAATGGCAGATGTTTCCGGAAAAGGAGTTCCGGCAGCATTGTTTATGGTTATTTCGAAAATTTTGATTAAGAACAGAGCATTGCTTGGTGAGTCTCCGGCAGAAGTATTAAGAAATGTAAACAATCAGTTGTGCGAAGGTAATGAAGTAGGATTCTTTGTTACTGTATGGTTGGCGATTATTGATATAGAAACAGGTCGGGGAATTGCTGCAAATGCCGGTCATGAACATCCGGTATTGTGCAGACGTGACGGTGACTTCGAGTTGGTAGTATATCGTCATTCTTTGGCTGTAGCGGCGATGGAAGATTTGAAATTCCAGGAACATTCCTTTGAGGTTCATCCGGGAGATCGAATTTTCGTATATACGGATGGTGTTCCGGAAGCAACGAATACGGAAAATGAACTTTATGGAGTGGAGCGAATGCTTACTGTTTTGAATGAAAACAAGGA